>NZ_NPFX01000022.1:0-502221 GCF_002259335.1 Rhodococcus sp. 14-2483-1-1
GGAAACGCCCGGTCCCATTCCGAACCCGGAAGCTAAGCCCTCCAGCGCCGATGGTACTGCACTCGACAGGGTGTGGGAGAGTAGGACACCGCCGAACACCCGTTGTAAGAAGGGGACCCACTTGGTGGGTCCCCTTTTTGCGTTTTGTATCCAAAATCCGAAAGGACGCCCGTGTCGGAAGACAACAACGATCGTCGCCCCTCTAGAGGGGACGGCGGCAACCGCCCGAGCGAGTCCCGAGATCGCAACCCTCGCGCTCAGGACCGTCGCGCCGACCCGCGTCGTTCGGACGGTCCTCCTCGCAGACGTGGTGGTGAGGGTGGGTTCTCCGGCGATCGCCGCGGTAACAGCGCATCATCCGACCGTCGACCCCCGCGTCCCGACGAACCGGATCTGCCCGACGAGGTCGAAGCCGGCCAGCTCGAGCCGGCAGTGCGCCGAGATCTGCTGAGCTTGGACAAGAACAATGCCACTGCTGTGGCCCGTCACCTCGTGATGACCAGCAGGCTGCTCGACGACGACCCGCAGTTGGCGCTGCTGCACGCGCGCGCTGCTCGTCAGCGAGCAGGTCGTATCGCCGTTGTGCGTGAAACCGCGGGTATCGCGGCCTACCACGCCGGTGAATGGGCCGAAGCCCTGTCCGAGCTTCGCGCCGCCCGGCGCATGGCCGGCGGGCCAGGTCTCATTGCCGTGATGGCCGACTGCGAACGCGGACTCGGACGTCCCGAGCGCGCCATCGAACTCGGCCGTAGCGACGAGGCTCGCGAGTTGACCGGCGAGGAAGCGTCGGAACTCCGAATTGTCGTGGCCGGTGCTCGTATGGACCTCAACCAGTTCGACCAGGCCGTCGTGACCCTGCAGACCCCGGATCTCGACGCCTCGCGCTCGGGAACCGCTGCAGCTCGCCTGTTCTACGTCTACGCCGACGCACTGGTGGCGGCAGGTCGCGTCGACGAGGGTGTGAAGTGGTTCCTCAACGCTGCTGCGGCCGATGTCGATGGTGAGACAGACGCGGAGGAGCGAGTCGAGGAGCTGTCCGGAGGCAGTCGGTGACGTTGCTGCGCGACGCCCACGATGTCCTGCTGCTCGATCTGGACGGCACCGTCTACGCCGGTAAGGACCCCATTTCCGGTGCAGTAGAGGCGCTTTCGGGTGGTTCCGAGAAGCAGTACTTCGTGACCAACAATGCCAGTCGTGCGCCGCAGGACGTTGCCGAGCATCTTCGTGGTCTCGGGTTCGACACTTCTGCGGAGTTCGTTGTCACCAGTTCCGAGGCAGCTGCGCGTGTTCTCGCGGGCAAACTGAACGCCGGTGCGCGTGTCCTCGTAGTCGGTACCGACGCGTTGGCGAACGAAATATCCAAGGTCGGCCTGGAGCCGGTCAGATCTGCCGACGACGACCCGGTCGCAGTCGTGCAGGGTCACTCGGTCGATACAGGCTGGAAGATGCTCGCCGAGGCGGTCCTCGCTGTTCGTGCGGGTGCTCTCTGGGTAGCAACGAACATCGATGCCACCTTGCCGGCCGAACGAGGACTCGTTCTGGGAAACGGCTCGATGGTCGCAGCGGTTCGCAACGCCACCGACGTCGAGCCGATCGTGGCGGGCAAGCCGGCCGCGCCGATCATGCACGACGCCATCGAGCGCAGCGGAGCGCATTCGGCGTTGGTCGTCGGAGACCGGCTGGACACGGACATCGCGGGAGCCAATGAAATCGAGCTGCCGTCGCTACTGGTGTTGACCGGTGTGAGTACCGCCGCTGAGCTGCTTCGTGCTCCCCAACATCTGCGACCCACCCACATCGGCCCCGACCTCGGGGTGCTCAACCAGGACGAGTCCGCGTCTCGCGTCGGCAGCAAGGACGGTTGGGCGGTCGGCATCGACGGCGGAGTGCTGTCGGTGCGATTCGACCGGGACACGGCACCGGATGTGTTCGAGGGTGCTCTGGCCGTGCTGCACGTTGCGTGGTCGGACTCCGAGTTCACTGAGGTGCGCTTCGAGGGCACTGGTCTCGGCGATCTGCGTTCGCTGCTCGGGTGTTGACAGCGTCCGGATAGCGGCGGCGATCAGGCGTTCGTCGTACCTATCCGATAGCGTGAAGGGCGATGAGCACGTCGATTCCGTTACCAGGACAGCACCGGCCGAGCAACGCCGGCGATGGGTCGTCGGCCGATCCCGACACCGTTCGAGCCGAGGTCGCCTCGCTCCTGAGCCAGCTCACCATTGTGTCGTCGGACCGCGAAGAACCCGAGACCGTGGATTCGGACGCCCTCTCGCGCGATGCGAGTCTGCTGGACCGCGCTCACGAGGTGCTCGTGCGCGCCCTGACTACCGTCGACAAGACCTGACGTGGCTCGTCGCGCACGGGTCGATACGGAACTGGTTCGCCGTGGATTGGCAAGATCTCGCGAACATGCTTCGGAGCTGATCGAGTCCGGTCGGGTGAAGATCGCCGGGACTGTGGCCTCCAAGCCGGCCACCGCGGTGGAGCCGGGCACGCCATTGTTGGTTGCCGAAGAGGACAACGAGGTCAGTTGGGCCTCGCGAGGTGCCCACAAACTGCTCGGGGCGCTCGACGCATTCGAGCCGCTGGGCTTGACCGTCGAGCATGCTCGATGCCTCGATGCCGGTGCGTCCACCGGTGGATTCACCGACGTCCTTCTCAGTCGAGGAGTACGTGAGGTGGTCGCTGTGGACGTCGGATACGGCCAGCTGGTGTGGCGACTGCAGTCCGATGATCGTGTCCACGTCATCGACCGCACCAATGTCCGGTCGATCGATGCCGAGACGATCGGTGGACCCGTCGACGTGATCGTCGCCGACCTGTCGTTCATCTCGTTGAAGCTCGTCCTTCCGGCATTCGTCGAGTGTTCGAAGCCGGGCACCGACATGGTGCTGATGGTCAAACCGCAATTCGAGGTCGGCAAGGATCGCGTGGGTGCCGGTGGCGTCGTGCGAGATCCGGCGCTGCGAGCCGAGGCCGTAGAGGACGTGGCGAACGCTGCGGTCGGCCTGGGTCTGACTGTTCGCGCGGTGGCGGCAAGCCCACTGCCGGGCCCGTCGGGCAACGTCGAGTACTTTTTGTGGCTGAGGGCAGGTGCAGGCGAGGATCTGCCGCGTACCGACATCCCGGAACTCGTCCGGCTCGCGATCGAGGAAGGACCACAGTGACTCCGTCCCAGGCAGCACCGGAACTGGAGTCGTCTCGAGAGATTCTTCTCGTCGCCCATCCGGGCCGACCGGACATCGCCGAGACCGCACGTCGAGTGGGCAAAGTGTTCGACGAGGCGGGCATCTGCCTACGCGTACTGGTCGACGAAGTGGAGCCCTCGAAGATCGAGGCGTCCGACAAGCAGGAGCACGACCACGTGTTCGTCGCGGACATGCGGCTCAACGTCGTGGAATTCGGCCCCGACGCGGCGGTCGGCTGCGAGATGGTCCTGGTTCTGGGCGGCGACGGAACCTTTCTCCGCGCAGCCGAACTCGCGCAAGCAGCCTCCATTCCAGTTCTCGGAATCAACCTCGGCCACGTCGGCTTTCTCGCCGAAGCAGAGGCCGACCATCTCGAAGATGCCCTGGCCCGCGTCATCGCCGGCAATTACCGCATCGAGCAACGCATGACCTTGGACATCGCAATTCGCGTCGGAGATCAGGTGGTCGACCGCGGATGGGCACTGAACGAAGCGAGCATCGAGAACGGGTCGAGGCTCGGAGTGCTCGAGGTGGTGCTCGAAGTCGACGGTCGACCGGTTTCCGCGTTCGGCTGCGACGGAGTCCTGGTCTCCACACCGACGGGCTCGACGGCATACGCCTTCTCGGCCGGTGGACCTGTGGTCTGGCCGGAACTCGAAGCGATACTGGTCATTCCGAGCAATGCACATGCGTTGTTCGCGCGACCGCTGGTCACCAGTCCCGAGTCGATCGTCGCGGTCGAGATCGATGCGGGCGGGCACGCGGGATTCGTATTCTGCGACGGCAGGCGCACGCTGAGCCTTCCGGCCGGTGCTCGCGTCGAGGTGGTGCGGGGCGCGTCACCGATCAAATGGGTCCGACTCGATTCGGCACCGTTCGCCGACCGCATGGTCAAGAAATTCGAACTGCCCGTCACCGGGTGGCGGGGGAGAGCGAGGTAGGGATGCTCGAAGAGATTCGGATCGACAGCCTCGGAGTCATTTCCGGTGCCAGCGCACAGTTTCACGAGGGGCTGACCGTCCTCACCGGCGAAACCGGTGCCGGCAAGACCATGGTGGTCACGAGCCTGCACCTGTTGTCGGGCGCCCGCGCCGATGCAGGTCGGGTTCGGCTGGGCGCACAGCGCGCTGTGGTCGAGGGGCGATTCAGTACCGATACCGCGTCGGAACAGGTGATCGACGACGTCGACAAGGTACTCGAGTCGTCGGGAGGTCAACGCGACGAAGACAATTCGATCATCGCTGTGCGGACCGTCAACTCCGACGGCCGCTCTCGTGCGCACCTCGGTGGGCGCAGTGTGCCCGCATCGGTTCTGTCGAACTTCACCGACTCGTTGCTGACGGTGCACGGTCAGAACGACCAGCTGCGTCTGCTGCGGCCCGATCAGCAACTCGCTGCCCTGGACAGATTTGCCGGCGACGCGGTGGCGTCCCTGGTCTCGAAGTACCGCACTGCTCGCAAGACGTGGCTCGACGCTCGCAACGAGTTGATCGACCGCACCGAACGCAGTCGCGAGCTGGCGCAAGAGGCAGATCGTCTGCAGTTCGGCCTGCAGGAGATCGACTCTCTCGCACCGGAGCCGGGGGAGGATCGTTCCGTGGCCGAGGACGTGCGTCGGCTGGGTGATCTGGATTCGTTGCGTGAGACCGCAGAGGGTGCCTCGGCGGCACTCGTCGGGAGCACCGAGGAGGCGTCGGACACGACATCCGCGCTGTATCTGTTGGGCGAGGCTCGTTCTCGCTTGGAGCATGCCGACGACGCTGCTCTGACGGAGCTGCTGCCGCGACTGAACGACGCGATGGCCATCGTGGGCGACATCGGTGCCGATCTCACCTCGTACCTGACGGATCTGCCGTCCGATCCGGGTGCGCTCGACGCGATCCTGAACCGCCAGGCCGAGCTGAAGTCGTTGACGCGGAAGTACGCCGCCGACGTCGACGGGGTCATCGCCTGGGCGGAGGATGCCCGCGAGCGCCTCTCGCGCATCGACACCTCGGCCGACGCCTTGGCCGAATTGAGTGCCACGGTCGACGCGGCTGCGGTCGACGTCGCTGCGGCGGCTCAGAAGCTCAGTGCGGCCCGCGCGAAGGCTTCGGTCAAACTCTCGAAGGCGGTGAGCGTCGAGCTGGCCGGGTTGGCGATGGGAAAAGCCAAGCTGCAGATCGATGTTCGAGCTTTGCCTGCCGGACCGTCGGACACCGCCCCGATCGTCGTCGACGGTGCCGAACTGCATGCCGGCAGCAACGGCGTCGACGAGGTCGAGTTTCGCCTGTCCGCACACGACGGTGCCCAGGCTCTGCCGATCAGCAAGAGTGCGTCGGGCGGTGAGCTCTCACGGGTGATGCTGGCGCTCGAGGTGGTGCTGGCGGGCTCGGACAAGGGCGCGACGATGGTGTTCGACGAGGTCGACGCCGGAGTGGGTGGTCGCGCTGCCGTCGAGGTAGGGCGTCGGCTCGGCCGGTTGGCTCGCACCCATCAGGTCATCGTGGTCACTCACTTGCCTCAGGTCGCAGCGTTCGCCGATACACATCTGGTGGTCGACAAGACCGATGCGAAGAAGGGTGCGGCGAACAGCGGCGTTCGGACGCTGTCGTCGTCGGAGCGGGTCGTAGAGCTCGCCAGGATGCTCGCGGGTCTGGACGATACGGAGACCGGTCGCGCGCACGCCGAGGAGCTGCTGGCCACTGCAAACGCCGATAGAGCCGCCCTGTAACCTTTGGTGCTGATGTGATCAGTGTGGTAGTTGTTTCGGCGCGCCTCCATCGCCGGGCGTGTCGATCGGGTCATCATGGTCCTCATGAAGATGCCGGCTCTGCTGTCACGTAGTCAGGATTCGCTGCCTGGAATCACCGGGATCGCGCGAGTCGATCGCAACACGGCCAAGCTGCTCAAACGGGTCGGGCCCGGCGACATCGTCGTCCTGGACGAGCTGGACCTGGATCGTCTGACCGCAGATGCGCTGGTCGAGGCGGGGGTGCTCGCGGTCGTCAACGCGTCGCCATCGATCTCCGGGCGTTACCCCAACCTCGGTCCCGAGGTCATCGTGGCCAACGGCATCACCTTGATCGACTCGGCCGGCACCGAGGTCTTCAAGAAGATCAAGGACGGCACCAAGATCCGCCTCAACGACGGCGGTGTCTACACCGGCGATCGGCGTCTCGCCAAGGGTGACGAGCAGAGCGAAGCCGAGATCTCCGACAAGATGATCGAGGCCAAGACCGGACTGGTCGATCACCTGGAAGCGTTCTCGGGCAACACGATCGAGTTCATCCGCACCGAAAGCCCGCTGTTGATCGACGGTGTCGGCGTGCCGGATATCGACATCGATCTCAAGGGCCGTCACGTCGTGATCGTCGCCGACGGACCCGGCCATGCCGAGGACCTGAAGAACCTCAAGCCGTTCATCAAGGAGTACTCGCCCGTCATCATCGGCGTCGGTGCGGGTGCCGACACCGCGATGAAGGCGGGTCACCGGCCCGATCTCATCGTCGGCGACCCCGAGGACGTCACCGCTCAGACGCTCAAATGTGGTGCAGAGGTGGTGCTTCCAGCCGATTCGGACGGTCACGCGCAAGGACTGGAACGCATTCAGGACCTCGGAATCGGTGCCATGACGTTCCCGGCGAGCGGTGCCGCTGCCGATCTCGCTCTGCTGCTGGCCGATCATCACGGGGCCTCGCTGATCGTGTCGGTCGGTAGCCCGGCCAGCCTCGACGAGTTCTTCGATCGTGGTCGTCGAAACACGAACCCGGCCGCGTTCATGACGCGTCTGAAGGTCGGGGCCAAGCTGGTCGACGCCAAAGCTGTGGCCACTCTGTACCGAAGCCGGGTTTCCGGTGGCGCGATTGCCCTGCTGATTCTCGCGGCCCTCGTTGCCGTCATCGTGGCGTTGGCAGTGTCCAACATCGGTGGTGAATCGTTGGACTGGGCGATCGACCTGTGGAACCGGTTCGCTCTGTGGTTCCAGGGGTTGCTTCCGTGATTTCGCTTCGCCAACATGCCATTTCACTGGCGGCAGTGTTCGTCGCGTTGGCCATCGGCATCGTCCTCGGTTCGGGTCTGCTGTCGAGTGGACTGGTCTCGGGCCTTCGAGACGACAAGACCGGTCTCGAAAACCAGGTGGACGATCTGCAATCGACCAACAACCAGCTCGGTGAGCAGCTGAACTCTGCCGACGGGTTCGACGCCGCAGTATCGGGCAGGGTTCTGCGAGACACCTTGGTGGATCGTTCCGTGGTGGTCATCACCACCCCTGACGCAGATCCCGGTGACGTCGACGGAGTCACCCGCTCGATCGGAGCGTCGGGTGCGACCGTCACCGGCCGAGTGTCGCTGACCGACGCGTTCGTCTCCGCGGCGAACGGCGACGACCTGCGCACCCGATTGACCAACGTCATTCCCGCCGGCGTGCAGCTGCGCACCGGCGCGGTGGATCAGGGAAGCCTGGCCGGTGATCTGCTGGGTTCGGTGCTGCTGCTCAACGCGCAGACGGCGCAACCCCAGTCCACCCCGGAGGAGCTTTCGCTCGCTCTGGAAACGCTGCGCAGCGGCGGGTTCATCGCCTACGACAACGGTGCCGTCGCACCCGCCCAGCTGGCGGTCGTGGTCACCGGTTCCGGTTCCTCGAACGTCGAGGACGGCAATCGAGGGGCCATCGTCGCTCGCTTTGCAGGTGCTCTCGATTCGCGCGGTGCAGGTGCTGTGCTGGCCGGCCGGTCCGCCGCCGCCGAGGGCAACGAATCCATTGCCGTCGTACGCGCCGATTCGGCTCTGTCGTCCTCACTGAGCACGGTGGACAACGTCGACCGTGAAGCTGGACGGATCACGACCGTTCTCGCCTTGGCGGAGCAGCTGGACGGTGCGTCGGGTCGGTACGGCACCGGAGCGAACGCGAATGCCGTCACCGTCGGAGCGCCCGCGAGCTGATCGGTGCCCGGAACGAGCGTGTCGTTGGCGGTGAGGTACGTACTGGTGTTACCGTGAAGTCCCGTGGGTAGCAGGCCCAATTTTCATGCTGTACCTCTCTTATCAGCCCCCTGGTAGGAGCAAGCCCTGCAGATTCGTCACGGGAGCCTCATTGTCACGCCTTCAGTCGCGTTCCGACACCAAGCACATCTTCGTCAGCGGGGGCGTCGCGTCTTCGCTCGGAAAAGGTCTGACGGCGTCGAGCCTCGGCCAGCTACTGACCGCACGCGGACTCCGCGTGACCATGCAGAAGCTCGACCCCTACCTCAACGTCGATCCCGGCACGATGAACCCGTTCCAGCACGGTGAGGTCTTCGTCACCGAGGACGGCTCCGAGACCGACCTCGACGTCGGACACTACGAGCGCTTCCTCGACCGGGATCTGTCGGGATTCGCCAATGTCACCACCGGCCAGGTCTATTCGACGGTCATCGCCAAGGAGCGTCGCGGCGAGTACCTGGGCGACACCGTTCAGGTCATCCCGCACATCACCGACGAGATCAAGCGTCGAATTCTGGCCATGAACGGGCCGGATCTGCAGGGCCATCAGCCTGACGTCGTGATCACCGAAATCGGTGGCACCGTCGGCGATATCGAGTCGCAGCCGTTTCTCGAAGCAGCGCGCCAGGTTCGCCACGACGTCGGCCGCAACAACGTCTTCTTCCTGCACGTGTCGCTGGTTCCGTTCCTGGCGCCGTCCGGTGAACTCAAGACCAAGCCCACCCAGCACTCCGTGGCTGCCCTGCGCAGCATCGGCATCCAGCCCGACGCATTGATCCTGCGGTGCGATCGTGACGTGCCGCCGGGACTGAAGAACAAGATCGCGCTCATGTGCGACGTGGATGTCGACGGCTGCATCTCCACGCCCGACGCGCCGTCGATCTACGACATTCCGAAGGTGTTGCACAAGGAAGGCCTCGACGCCTACGTCGTCCGTCAGCTCGGTCTGCCGTTCCGCGATGTCGACTGGACCATCTGGGGCGGATTGCTCGAGCGCGTCCACCAGCCACGCGAAACCGTCCGCGTCGGTCTCGTCGGCAAGTACGTGGACCTGCCCGACGCCTACCTCTCGGTCACCGAGGCGCTGCGTGCCGGCGGATTCGCACATCGCGCCAAGGTCGAGATCAAGTGGGTTCCGTCCGACGAGTGCTCGACGCCCGCGGGGGCGCAGGCCGCGTTGGGCGACGTCGATGCCGTGCTCATTCCCGGCGGTTTCGGTATCCGCGGTATCGAGGGCAAGCTCGGGGCGATCGAGTTCGCCCGCACGCGCAAGATTCCGCTGCTGGGGCTGTGCCTCGGATTGCAGTGTGTGGTCATCGAGGCGGCTCGTTCGGTCGGTCTGACCGACGCCAATTCCGCCGAGTTCGACCCGGACACCAAGGATCCGGTGATCTCCACGATGGCCGATCAGGAGGACGCAGTCGCCGGTGACGCCGATCTCGGCGGCACGATGCGCCTGGGTGCCTACCCGGCGACACTGCAGAAGGGTTCGGTCGTCGCGGCGTCGTACGGTACCGAGAACGTCTCGGAACGCCACCGTCACCGCTACGAGGTCAACAACGACTACCGAGATCGAATTGCCAAGAGCGGCTTGGTGTTCAGCGGTACTTCTCCGGATGGCCATCTGGTCGAGTTCGTCGAGCTGCCTGCCTCGGTGCACCCGTTCTTCGTCGCCACCCAGGCGCATCCGGAGCTCAAGAGCCGGCCGACACGTCCGCACCCGTTGTTCGCATCGTTGATCAATGCGGCTCTGAAGTACAAGGCTGCGGAGCGCCTGCCGGTCGACGTTCACGGTGACACCGTGGCGGCGGAGGAGTCGGACGCCGCCGCCGAGACCGTCGGATGAGCGAGCCCCGACACGAGTTCACCACCCTCGACTCGACGGCGGCGTACTCCGGTGCCATTCTGGCGCTTCGGCTCGATCAGGTCGCGATGCCCAACGGGCGCAAGGCCGAGCGTGAGGTGGTCGAGCATCACGGCGCGGTGGGGATTCTGGCCGTCGACGATCAGGATCGGGTGGCGATGATCGAGCAGTACCGGCATCCCATCGGGCGACGGCTGTGGGAATTGCCGGCCGGCCTGCTCGACGCGCCGGGGGAGCAGCCGGTACTGGCGGCTCAGCGTGAGCTCGCCGAGGAGACCGGCCTTGCTGCCGGTTCCTGGTCGGTGTTGGTCGACGTGCTGGCCTCGCCCGGGTTCACCGACGAGGCCGTGCGGATCTTTCTCGCACAGGACCTGACAGAGGTGGATCGGCCCGAAGCGCACGACGAGGAAGCAGACATCGAACTCTCCTTCGTGCCGATGGACGAGGCCGTCCGTCGCGCACTGGCAGGAGAGATCGTGAATGCGTCCGCCGTCGCGGGCGTGCTTGCATTCGCTGCCGCCCGCGCCGCAGGCACCGAACTGCGCCCGGCCGACGCCCCGTGGCCCGATCTGCCCACGGCCTTCGAGAAGCGGAAGAGTTCACGAAAGTAGCCACCGTGATCGGCCAGCAGATTCAGACGTACCTCGACCATTTGGTGGTCGAGCGCGGTTCGGCACAGAACACGGTGTCGTCCTACCGTCGGGATCTGCTGCGGTACGAGCGGTTTCTCAGCGGCTACGGAATCGCCGATCTGGCCAAGGTCACCGAGAACGACATCACCGAGTTCGTGCTGTACCTCCGGCGCGGCGACGATGAGTTCACCGCTCTCGCAGCGAGTTCGGCTGCACGCACACTGATTGCCGTGCGCGGATTGCACCGGTTCGCTCTGGCCGAGGGGATGGTCGAGCGCAACGTCGCGAGCGAGGTCAAGCCGCCGCAGCCTGCCAAACGATTGCCCAAGTCGCTACCCATCGACCAAGTGGTGGCACTACTCGAATCGGCGTCGATCGCAGGGCCTGATGCACCGCGCGGACTGCGTGATCGTGCACTGTTGGAGTTGCTTTATTCCACCGGGGCCCGAATCTCCGAGGCCGTGGGGCTGGATGTGGACGATATCGACACCGAGTCGCGGTCGGTAATGCTGCGCGGCAAAGGCGGCAAGCACCGCATCGTCCCGGTCGGCAGGCCGGCGATCGAGGCGATCGACGCGTACCTGGTGCGTGGGCGACCCGGCCTGGTTGCTCGGTCCAACCCGGCCCTGTTTCTCAACGTGCGCGGCGGCAGGTTGTCTCGGCAGAGCGCGTGGCAGGTACTGCAGGACTCGGCCGAGCGGGCCGGGATCACCTCCGGCGTCTCACCACACGTTCTTCGGCACTCCTTCGCCACGCATCTGCTCGACGGCGGTGCCGATGTACGCGTGGTGCAGGAACTGCTGGGGCATGCGTCGGTGACGACGACGCAGATCTACACTCTCGTCACCGTCACCACACTGCGCGAAGTGTGGGCGGGAGCGCATCCGCGGGCCCGGTAGCACGAGGTCGGCCTCCGCCTGTCAGCGTGTCCGGTGACAGCGTCGGTGCCTCAAGCGGTAGCGTTTGCGTGAACTACTCGAAGACGAACGGGACAGGGGAGCGCTGGAACGTGTCGACACCGCAGCCGCCAGCGGCGGAGTCAGCCTCGGATCGTGCGCATCTCGAAGGCGCGCTGTTCCATACGCGTCAACCGGAGTCCAGTCGCGAGTCGCGCGACATCATTCCCGCTCCCAACGAACTCGGGCCCACCGGTCGAAAGACGCGGTCGGTTCCGGATCCCCAACCGCTGGCCAGTCATGGCCCGGCCAAGATCATCGCGATGTGCAATCAGAAGGGTGGCGTCGGCAAGACGACGTCGACCATCAATCTCGGTGCCTCGCTGGCCGGCTACGGTCGTCGCGTGCTGCTGGTGGACCTCGACCCGCAGGGCGCACTGTCCGCGGGCTTGGGCGTCGCGCATCACGAACTCGATCTCACTGTCTACAACCTTCTCGTCGAGGCGAAGGTCTCTGCCGACGACATCATCATGCGGACTCGCGTCGAGAACCTCGATCTGATGCCCAGCAACATCGACCTCTCGGCCGCCGAAATTCAGCTGGTGACCGAGGTGGGCCGCGAGCAGACGCTCGGGCGGGTGCTGCATCCGATTCTGGATCGCTACGACTACGTGCTCATCGACTGCCAGCCGTCGCTCGGTCTGCTGACTGTCAATGCGCTCACATGCGCCGACGAAGTACTGATTCCGATGGAGTGCGAGTACTTCAGCCTCCGCGGCCTGGCACTGCTCAACGACACCGTCGAGAAGGTGCGCGATCGGCTGAACCCTCGGCTGAAGTTGGCCGGCATCGTGGTGACGATGTTCGACGCCCGAACGCTGCACTCTCGCGAGGTGATGACACGGGTGGTCGAGGTGTTCGGGGACGTCGTCTACGACACGGTGATCACTCGTACGGTCCGGTTCCCGGAAACCAGTGTGGCCGGTGAACCCATCACCACATGGGCTCCGAAATCCGGCGGCGCGCAGGCGTACCGCGCTCTGGCGCGCGAGGTGATCTACCGGTCGGGTCCGTGACCGTCGACGCTGCCGACGAGGCCCCGATCGAGGTTCCCGCCGACGCGGATCCGTCGAAATTTCGGGTTCGGTTGCTCAACTTCGAGGGTCCGTTCGACCTGCTGCTGTCCTTGATCAGTCAGCACCGCATGGATGTCACCGAAGTGGCGCTGCACACCGTCACCGACGATTTCATCTCGTTCACCAAGTCTCTCGGTGCCGATGTGGGACTGGATCAGACGACGGAGTTCTTGGTCGTCGCTGCCACGCTGCTCGATCTCAAGGCAGCTCGTCTGCTGCCCTCGGGTGACGTCGAGGATGCCGAGGATCTGGCGCTGCTCGAAGTGCGAGATCTCCTGTTCGCGCGATTGCTGCAGTACCGCGCCTACAAGCAGGTGGCCCTGCTGTTCGGTGAGCTGGAAGCTGCTGCGCTGCGGCGGTATCCGCGATCGGTGTCGGTGGAGGACAGGTACGCCGATCTGATCCCGGAGGTATTGCTCGGCGTCGACCCTGCCAGGTTCGCAGACATCGCCGCTGCCGCCTTTCGGCCCAAGCCGATTCCGCAGGTTGGGCTCGATCACATCCATCAGCACGCCGTCTCGATTCCCGAGCAGGCCGAGTGGCTGTTGGAGAATTTACAGGGCCGCGGCCTGAACGAATGGGCGTCGTTCTCGGAGCTGGTGCAGGACTGCGAGGTGCAGGTCGAAATAATTGCGCGATTCCTGGCGTTGCTGGAGCTGTTCCGCCAACAGGTGATCGCGTTCGAACAACCGGAGCCGCTGGGCGATCTCCGAGTGAGCTGGACCGGCAAGGACGAAGGACCCATCGTGGTCACGGAAGAGGACTACGCATGAGTGCCGACCCCGAACTCGAGCTCGAGGACGTCGACGATTCCGAGGAGTTGGACGACGCCACCCTCGCGTCGGCGCTCGAAGCTGTGTTGCTGATCGTGGACACCCCCGCGTCGGACGAGCAGCTCGCCTCCGCCGTGGGTGCATCGGTCGCTCGGGTGCGCGCCTCGTTGAACGAGATGGCCGCAGCACTGACCGAGCGAAGCAGCGGAATCGATCTTCGCTACGCCGGTGACGGGTGGCGTTTCTACACCCGAACCGCGTACGCGCCCTATGTCGAACGGCTACTTCTGGATGGCGCTCGGTCCAAGCTCACACGCGCAGCATTGGAAACCCTGGCCGTGATCGCCTATCGTCAACCGTTGACCCGCGCACGAGTCAGCGCCGTACGTGGAGTCAATGTCGATGGAGTGATGCGTACGTTGCTCGCCCGTGGACTGATCTCCGAAGCAGGAACGGACCCGGAGACGAACGGAACGATGTACTGCACCACCGAGCTGTTCCTCGAACGGCTCGGGCTCGCGTCGCTCGGTGATCTACCCGAACTGGCACCGCTGTTGCCGAGTGTGGACCTGATCGACGAGATCAGTGACAGCATGGACACCGACCCGAGAATGACCCGCTCCACCAAGAACCGCGGATCGAAACCCGATCCGGCAGCCGAGATCGACTCGGACGACTGATAGGTAAGACAAGTGAACAAGCCCGCTCGCCGTGATGGCACACCGGACCGTAACAAGAGACAAGACCCACGCAGGAAGCCGACCGAAGGTAGGTCGGACACTCCGCGTGACGCACGCCGCGGAGATCGCACCCGCGACGCTGCGCCCCGTGACGGCGCCCCTCGCGCCGGTGCACCTCGAACCGGAGGACCCCGCGCAGGCGCTCCCCGAACCGGAGCACCCCGAACCGGAGGCCGACCGGATCCCCGCAGAGGCGTCGAGCAGGACGAATTCGATTACAAGCCTGCCGACACGGGCATCAACGACCGCAGCAACGACGCGGTGCCCCGCAAGAAGCCGTCGCGTCCCAAGCCGCCGAAGCCGCAGAAGAAGCAGGTTCCGACGACCACGATCAGCAACGCCAAGCCGGCAAAGCACCAGCACACAGATTCCTCGCCCCGCAAGCACGTGCCTGCCGGTGAAGGTGTTCGTCTGCAGAAGGTGCTCGCGCAGGCCGGTGTCGCATCGCGTCGCGCTGCCGAGGAACTGATCGCCGACGGCCGCGTCGAGGTCGACGGACGCATCGTCACCGAACAGGGCATCCGTATCGACCCGAACATCGCCGTGGTCCGCGTCGACGGCACCCGCGTCGTCGTGAAGGAAGAGCTTGTTCATCTCGCGATGAACAAGCCGCGTGGATGGCAGTGCACCATGTCCGACGACCTCGGGCGCCCGTGCGTCGGCGACATCGTCTCCGAGCGCGTCCAGGCGGGGCAGCGACTGTTCCACGTCGGCCGCCTCGATGCCGACACCGAAGGGCTGTTGCTCTTCACCAACGACGGTGACCTTGCTCACCGCCTGATGCACCCGTCGTTCGAGGTCTCCAAGACCTATTTGGCGACGCTGTTCGGCACCATCCCCCGCACACTCGGCAAGCAGCTGCGTGAGGGCGTCACTCTCGACGACGGCCCTGTCAAGGTCGACGGCTTCCAGCTGCTCGACATCTCGGACGGCAAATCACTCGTCAAGGTGACCCTGCACGAGGGCCGCAAGCACATCGTGCGTCGGTTGTTCGACAAGGTCGGCTTCCCGGTCGGACGCCTCGTGCGAACCGATGTCGGCAACATCGTGCTCGGCGATCAGCGTCCAGGAACACTACGTGTTCTCGGCCGCGGCGAGATCGGCAAGCTCTACGAATCCGTAGGCCTGTGATGAGTGCGCTCGTCGTGGCGATGGACGGGCCCTCGGGCACCGGTAAGTCGTCGGTATCGCGCCGGCTCGCGTCGGCTCTCGAAGCAAGCTACCTCGACACCGGTGCGATGTACCGCGTCGCAACGGTGTGGGTGCTGCGGTCGGGTGTCGAACCCACCGATTCGGATGCGGTTGCGAAAGCTGTTGCAGCACTGCCCCTCGAGATCGGGAAGGACCCGCTGTCCGAGACCGTGTTGCTCGACGGTGAGGACGTCAGCGGCGAAATTCGTGGCGATGCCGTCACCAAGGCCGTCTCGGCGGTCTCTGCTGTGCCTGCGGTGCGAGAGCTGTTGGTGCAGCTGCAGCGCGACCTCGCGAGCTCGTCGACGCGAATCGTGGTGGAGGGCCGGGACATCGGCACCGTCGTACTTCCCGACGCCGACGTGAAGGTGTTCCTCACGGCGTCCCCGGAAGCGCGGGCGGAGCGTCGCAACAAACAGAACATAGAACAGGGTCGTGCAGACGACTACGAATCCGTGCTCGCGGACGTGCAACGCCGTGACCATGCAGATTCGACAAGAGCAGTGTCACCGCTTCGTCCCGCCGAGGATTCGGTGATCGTCGATACCAGCGAGCTGGATCTCGACGGTGTGATGGAGCACTTGCTGCTCGTGGTCAACGACAGAACTGGAGCAGTGCAGTGAGCGAAGAATTCTTCTCCGGCGCAGCGGAAACCGCGGGCGACGGAACATGGAGCGACGAGGGCGAGTGGGAGTACGTCGACCTCAACGAAGGCGAAGACGGCGAAGATGCCGTGGCCGTACCGACTCTCGCCGTGGTGGGGCGTCCGAACGTCGGCAAGTCGACGCTCGTCAACCGCATCATCGGACGACGTGAGGCCGTGGTCGAGGACGTCCCCGGCGTCACCCGCGACCGCGTGTCGTACGAGGCGAACTGGAGTGGTCGACGCTTCCTGGTGCAGGACACCGGCGGTTGGGAGCCCGACGCCAAGGGTCTGCAGCAATCTGTTGCGCGCCAGGCCGAATTGGCGATGAACACCGCCGACGCGATCCTGTTGGTCGTCGACGCTCGTGTCGGTTCGACGACGACGGACGAGGCAGTGGCACGAGTACTGCGCCGGTCGAAGACTCCGGTTCTGTTGGTGGCCAACAAGGTCGACGATGGTCGCACCGAATCAGAAGTTGCCGCACTGTGGTCGCTCGGTCTGGGGGAGCCGCTGTCGGTTTCTGCCACCCACGGCCGCGGCACCGGCGATTTGCTCGACCGTGTGCTCGAGGCACTGCCCGAGACGCCGCGTGAAGGTATCCCCGGTGGGGGACCCAGGCGTGTGGCTTTGGTCGGCAAGCCGAACGTCGGCAAGTCCTCGCTGATCAACAAGCTGTCGGGTGACGAGCGCTCGGTGGTGCACGATGTTGCCGGCACCACCGTCGACCCGGTCGACTCGTTGGTCGAATTGGGCGGTAAGACATGGCGATTCGTCGATACCGCAGGTTTGCGCAAGCGTGTCAGCCATGCCAGTGGTGCCGAGTTCTATGCGTCGCTGCGCACCAAGTCCGCTATCGAGGCCGCCGAGGTCGCGATTCTGCTTCTCGATGCCTCACAGGTGATCTCGGAGCAGGATCTGCGGGTGCTCAGCATGGTCTCCGACGCCGGCCGCGCACTGGTCTTGGCGTTCAACAAGTGGGATCTGGTGGACGACGATCGTCGTCAACAGCTCGAGAAGGAGATCGATCGCGATCTCGCTCGGGTGCCGTGGGCGCAGCGAGTGAACATCTCGGCGCAGACGGGCCGCGCCGTCCAGAAGCTGGTTCCCGCTCTGGAGACGGCTCTGGAGTCGTGGGACAAGCGGGTGCCCACCGGACGCCTCAACACGTGGCTCAAGGAGGTCGTGGCGGCCACTCCGCCGCCGATGCGTGGCGGACGTCTGCCGCGCATCATGTTCGCGACGCAGGCCAGCACGAGGCCGCCGACGTTCGTGCTGTTCACCACGGGGTTCCTGGAGGCTGGTTACCGGCGCTTCATCGAGCGGCGCTTGCGTGAAGAGTTCAACTTCGACGGCAGCCCCGTGCGCGTCTCGGTGCGTATCCGCGAGAAGCGGGAACGGCCGGGCAAGGGCAACAACCGCTGACGTTTCCCGGTCTTGCCCCTGAGCAGGCGATTTCCTCTCAGGGGTAGGGCTGGGGTAATCTCAGCAAGCGCCTTTCGAGGCGCGGCGGGCTGTGGCGCAGTTTGGTAGCGCACTTGACTGGGGGTCAAGGGGTCGCAGGTTCAATTCCTGTCAGCCCGACAGATTGCAGTTCAGAGGCGGTTCCGGAGAAATCTGGAACCGCCTTTTTTTGCCGAAAACATGGTGCCTCGCCACTGCTACTTCCTCGGAGATTTTTCGACGTCCATGGGCGTTCGCCTCGCAGGCCCGCGTCCAGGGCGCTTTTCCCGGACAGTCTTCGACGAGCATGCATGATTCCGGGACGCCGAACAGTGGCTCTCCGGATACCCCCGAGTCGACAGTCACACATGAATTCCCCAGCACCGGATTTCGCCGAGTCCTGGGGAATTACGATGTGACGGACTTGCGTGTTGCTAGCGATCCGAGAAGGCGTCGATCGCCGCCGCCACCGAACCAGGGTCCACCAGGTTGGCGAAGTGGCTCTGACTCGCCAGTACCTGTTTCGTGACGTCCGGGAGCTTGGAGGCCAAGTAGGCAGAGGCACCGACGAGATGCTTCGGACTGTGTTCGCCCACGAGAAGCAAAGTCCTGGTTGTCGATTCGCCGTATTCCGACATCACCGACACGCATGCGTCGATCTGTTCCAACTCTCGAGTCCAGGTGGGTGCGAGCGAGAGAAACGATCCCCACAACGGTGTCGCCGCAATGGCTTCCGTCTCGGCTGCAGGAGCTCGAATGAAATGCTCCATGGCGATTCGCATCGCCGCGTCGTTGTCGGACGCTGCGATCGCTGCCGCATACGGGGCGAGATACTGCCCCGCGACCGGCCCGTCCACCGGTAGTGGCGGCTCGTACAACACCAGGGACGCCACCTGCGAACCTTGTCGAACGGCTTCGAGGGTGCATATCGCGCCATAGGAGTGACCGACCAGGGTCGGTATGCCCCCGGTCGACTCGACTGCCAGGGCGAGGACTGCCGCGATGTCGGCGGCCTCGGTCCCGAGTGTGTACTCCGGTGCATCGCCGCTCAGGCCTCGACCCCGGCGATCGAGAACGAAGACCCGGTGGTTGACGGCGAGTTGTGACGCTACCTGCAACCACGACTCCGCCGTGGAGATGCTGCCGTGCACAATCACGACAGGCGAGCCGGAACCGAGGCAACGCACCCCGAGCGATGTTCCGTCGGCCGACGTGACCATCTCGGTGGTGATTTCCTCTAGTGGCGAATCAGGCTGTGTCATAGAAACACTCCTCTCATCGAGGCTGGAAAATGATGCATAGCGCCCGTCACTTGAGCAGGCGAATCGAGTGCTCGTCGACGTACTCGCGCATTCCCGCTTCACCGAACTCACGACCGATGCCGCTCTGCTTCACTCCGCCGAACGGCATCCGCAGATCGAGTGACTCGAAGGCGTGAGTATTGATGAACGTGCTGCCCGCTTCGATTCGACGCGCAATGGCCAGACCACGATCGGGATCGGTGGTCCATACCGAGGAGCCGAGCCCGTACTCGGAATCGTTTGCCCACTCGACGACCTGGTTCTCGTCGTCGTACGCGATCAACGGAATGACCGGTCCGAACTGCTCGCAGCTGCTGATCGGAGCGGAGTGTTCCACGTCGCGGACCACGTGAGGAAGAATGTAGTAACCGTCGGATGCAGAATCGAGCTTACGTCCGAGCTGCACGATCTTCGCGGACGAATTCTTCGTCTCTTCGATGAGTGCGTTCACCGAGTCGTACTGAGTCTTGTTGTTCATCGGCCCGAAGCTGGCACCTTCGTCGAGGCCGTGGCCGACGGAGTACTGGTCCACACGCTCGCAGAAGGCGTCGGCAAATGTGCCGTACAAGGCGCGTGGAATGTAGATTCGCTTGACGGCGAAGCAGATCTGGCCTGATCGAGTGAACACACCCTTGAGCATCCGGTCCAGGGCGGCGTCGATGTCGACATCGTCGAGCACGATGGCCGGGTCGTTGCCGCCGAGTTCGAGGGTCAGGTTCTTGATGGTCCCCGCAGCTGCCGCCATCACCCGGCCTGCAGTAGCCGTACCCCCGGTGAAGCCGATCTTGCGAACGAGCGGATGCGAGGTGAGGGCCTGTCCCACATCGGCATTGCCGTGAACGACGTTGATGACGCCGGCAGGGAGGGTTTGGGCCATGCGATGCAATGCCACGGTCAGTGCGGCCGGCGCGAAAGGCGACGGCTTGATGACGATCGTGTTCCCTGTGGCCAGCGCGGGAGCCAGCTTCATCATGGTCAGCACCACGGGCATGTTCCACGGAACGACGGCACCGACGACGCCGCGGGGCACCCGCTCGACACTGATGAAGCTTTCGTCGTCGTCGAACTGGACGGGATCGAAGAATCCGTCGACGAGGCTGGCAGTATGTTGCATAACGCCGGTGCCGAGGCCGAAGTCGGTCTGCGCTTCCCACAGCATTCCTCCGTGCTCACGCACGAGCTGCGCTGCGAGATCGGAACCGCTGCCCGCCAACGCATCTGCAGCAGCGAGCATCAGGCGTGCGCGTTCCGCCGGGTCGACGTTGCGCCAGGACAGATACGCGCGGTGCGCTGCCTTCACTGCGCGATCCACATCGTCGGGTGTGCCGACGGCGACACGGGCGGCTACGTCACTCAGCCTGCCGGGATCCACGACGTCGTCGTACCGATCGGAGTCGGTCAACTCGTTGTCGATGAGATGGCCGACAGTGAGCAGGTCGTTCATGGTGGTCATGTGCGTTTCTCCTGGTTGTTGTGCGACGTGAGGGTGACGAAAATCAGAAAACGACAACGGGTTTGACGGTCGATCCGTTCTCGGAATCTGCGAACGCGGTGTTGATGTCGTCGAGCGTGTAGTTCTTGATGAGCTTGTCGAAGGGGAAACGTCCCTGCTCCCAGAGAAGAACCAGCCGCGGAATGAACTGCTGGGGAACCGAACTCCCCTGGATGATGGTCTTGAACGTCCATCCCTTGACCAGTGACGCGCCGATCTCGAAAGTGACGTCCGTACCCGGTGCTGCAGCGCCGACCAGCGCCACAGTTCCTCCGATCCCCAGGGACGCCGCCGCCTGCTGCAGCACCGAGGGAACCGCTGTGGTGTCCAACGCGTAGTCGAGCCCCTTGCCTCCGGTGATCTTGTCCAGTTCGGCGAGCACATCCTCGCTCTTGCCGTTGATGGTGTGAGTGGCTCCGATGGTCTTGGCCAGTTCGAGTCGCGAGTCGTGCAGATCGATCGCCACCACCGTGGTGCATCCTGCGATCTGGGCGGCCATGATGGCGGCAGATCCGACGGCACCGGTGCCGAATACTGCGATCGAAGTGCCGGGTGCCGGCCGCAAGTCGTTGAGTATCGCGCCTGCGCCGGTCTGCAAGCCGCAGCCGAGCGGCGCGATGATCTCGAGCGGGGCCTTCTTGTCCACCTTGATCACGCTGGTCTCCACCACGTTGGCGTAGGTGGAAAATGCGGACTGCCCGAAGAAGTGCGAGGAAATGGCCTCCTCTCCAGCGGACAGTGAGGTCGAGCCGTCGCGGCGCGCACCTCCGAAATCTTCGGCGAACAAATTCTCGCAGTAGGCAACTCGTCCCGATCGGCACTGCACACACTTGCCGCAGTAGGCGGCGGAGAGGACGACGTGATCGCCGATCTCGACGGTGGTGATATCGGAGCCGATGGCTTCGACGACGCCCGCACCCTCGTGCCCGAGGACGGCGGGCAGGGGCGTCGGGTAGATGCCGTCCCTGACGATGGCGTCCGTGTGGCACACGCCGGACGCGACGATGCGGACCCGTACCTCGTTGGCTCGGAGGTCGTCGAGCTCGAGCTTCTCGATGGTGAGAGGATCGCCGGTGGCGCGTGCTACAGCGGCAGTAACGGTGGTGCTCACGAGTGTGCTTCTTTCGATTCGGTGTCCACCCGCACAGCGGGCGACACAGTGGTTGCGGTGGAATGGTCGGCGGGCTGCCGGGTAGCGGAGTGACGATTACTGACGAGTAGGACAGCGAGGCAACCGATTCCGGCGAATGCTGCGAACGAGTAGAAGTTCCAGTCGACGCCCAATGCCGAGGATGCGATCCATCCTCCGAGAATCGGCCCGAATATCGCGCCCACGCGTCCGAGGCCCAGGGACAATCCGAGAGCCGACGTTCGATCTCTGTCACCGAAATACGTTGCAACGTAACCGTTGACGAGTATCTGTGTCCCTACAGTGCCGAGTCCTGCGATGGCGACCACGATCATGGCGGCGTAGAGCGGCAATCCGAGGCTCAGGGAGAGTATGGCGAGGACGGCGAGCAGGAAGGAGGTCACGGTCACCGGCTTGCTTCCGAATCGGTCTGCGATTCGGGAGGCGATCAGAGCGCCGGCTATCGCACCGAGATTGAGTACGAGAAGAAATGTCAGTGAACTGCCGAGCGAGTAACCGGCTTGGCGCATGATATTCGGTAGCCAGGTATTGACGCCGTAGACGAGCAATAAACCGCAGAAAGATGCCACGACGAGCAACGCCAGCGGAACTCTGCGTGCCCCGGTGAACAACGATGCCATGGTGCCGCGGCTCTCGGATGTAGTGGCCGGGGCGGCAGTGATGCCGAATTTCTCGGCGAGAGCATGGGCTTCGTCGATCCTGCCCTTGCCTACAAGGAATGCGGCCGATTCGGGAAGGTAGCGCCACGTCAGCGGAACGATCGTGACGAGCGGAAGCAAACCGAGCGCGTACATGACGCGGAAACTGTTTTCGGGAAGCAATGCCAGGGCCGACAGCGCGGCGAGCACGCCGCCCACCGAGTAACCGCTGTACATCAGAGCGTTGTTGAACTGGCGACGAGCAGGGGGCGAGTACTCGATTGTCAGCGCGATGACGGTCGGAACGACACCGCCTAGTCCCAGCCCGCCGAGGAAGCGGAGAAGACCGAAGATCTCCGGGTTGGGGGCCAGCGCGGTCAGACCCATGAGAACGGAGAACGAGATCAACGAGGTCAGAATGATCGCGCGGGCTCCGACTCGGGGTGCCAGCCAGCCGGACAGCAGGGCGCCGACGAGCATTCCCATCAGCGCATAGCTACCGATGGTGCCGACCTGGCCCGGTGTCAGTTCCCATTGCTGATACGCGAGAAGAGACGGGACAGTGGTTCCGTAGACGACCAGGTCGTAGCCGTCGAAGACGATGATCACGAAGCAGAGAGCTACGACGGTCGAGCTGGAACGGCGGGCGCCCGACGGGCTTGGCCTATTCGTGGCCAGGGGATTCACCTGATTCCTCCGATGATAGGTGTTCGAACACCGGCCGATGCGATCTCGCGCAGATTCGGATGACCCCAAATGTGCGAGTCGGCTATGTGAGTACAGTCACTATGTGACAGAATGGTCGTGAAAGTCAAGAGGAATGACACATGTAAGTCGATCGGTGATCGACACAGGTGAGAGGAGGGGTCGATGCGACCACGTGCTCTGGTGTTCGACCTGTACGGGGAGTACTTCCGTTACACCGGCGGAGCGGCCAAGTTGGGCACTCTGACGGAGTTGATGGAGGTCTTCGGTATCGAATCGGCGACGGTGCGCGTCGTGATGGCGCGGCTGCGCAAAGAGGGGTGGTTCGACTCGACCAAGAGTGGTCGAGAGGTGTCCTACCTGCTCAACGAAAAGAGTTGGCGGCTGCTCGACGACGGTCGGGCTCGCATCTTCGAGCGGCACTTCGACGACTGGGACCGCACGTGGACGCAGGCCTTGGTCGATGAGGAAGGGCTGGGGCGAGAGCAGCGCAAGCGCATCGAGACGGCCCTGAACTGGTACGGGTTCGGCGAATACGGTTCTGCGACATGGTTCTCGCCGCATGACAGGGAGAAGCAGCTACGCGAAATGCTCAGCGGGGAAGACGAGCTACGGATCCAATTCCTGCGGAGTCAGACATCCGGGCTGACGAACGATCGCTCCATAGCCGATCGTTGCTGGGACCTCGCCGAACTGGGGGGCGAGTACCAGGCCTTCATCGAGGAGTTCCAGCCGCGATTGGCGGGCTTCCGTCGTGGGCTCGGCGGCCGGCAGGCGCTGGTCGAACGAATGAAACTGATTCAGAACTACCGTCGTTACCCGTTCCGCGATCCCGACCTGCCGGACACTCTGTTGCCTCCGGGTTGGCGTGGCCGTGCTGCGCACGAGGTGTTCACCGAGTGTCACGACGAACTGCGTACGAGTGCCGAGGCGTTCGTGCTCGAGGCCTCGGGAGATGCGCCGACGGCGAAGCCCTAGACGGCTTATATGTAACAAAAAGATTGACTTTGAATAGATTTATGACACACAATAAATTGGTCGCCCGAGATCCGGGCCCTCATTCCACGCTAGGGGCCGACATCGATGTCCATCCCAGAACAGAACCGAACAGCCACTTCGACGCCGCTACGAATTGCGTGCATCGGAGGCGGCCCAGGCGGTCTCTTCACCGCAATCGCGTTGGCGCACTGTGCACCCGACGCAACGGTCGAGGTTTTCGAGCGAAACCACGAGAGCGACGTATTCGGCTTCGGTGTCGTGTTCTCCGATGCCACGCTCGACAACATCGACCGAGTCGACCCCGTTCTGCGTGACACTCTTGCCGATCACGGCCGCCATTGGGACAGCATCGAAGTCCACGCCAAAGGCGAGGTCACTGCGGCCGGTGGCAACGGCATGTCCGCCGTGCATCGTCGGGTGTTGCTCGGGGCACTTCGGCACCGTGCTCTCGAATTGGGCGCGAAACTGCACTACTCGACCACCGCATCTGTGCAATCGCTCGACGAGGACGGCGGGTACGACCTGATCGTCGCAGCCGACGGCACCAACTCTGCATCCCGCGAGGTGTTCGCTTCGGACCTCGACCATTCGGTCGAAGAAGCAACGGTGAAGTTCATCTGGTTCGGCACGAAATTCCAATTCGACGGACTCACCTTCTTGCACAAGCAGTCCGAGCACGGAAATTTCGCCGTACACGCTTACCCGATCGGATCCGATCTGAGTACCTTCATCGTCGAGACGGACGAAGACACCTGGCGCAAAGCCGGTCTGGACGGGTTCGACATGTCGTCCCCTCCCGGCGAGTCGGATACCGTCTCGCAGCGCTACCTCGAAGAATTGTTCGCCGACCTTATCGACGGTGCGAGGCTGGTAGCGAACAATTCGCGTTGGGCCAATTTCAAAACTCGCCGCACCGCGCGTTGGCACAGCCGGACCGACCGCGGCACACCTGTGGTGTTCCTCGGCGACGCCATGCACACGGCCCACTTCTCGGTCGGATCGGGAACGAAGATGGCCATGGAGGATGCAGCCGTTCTCGCGCAGACCGTCGCCGAACACGCGCCCGATCTCGATGCGGCTCTGTCGGAGTTCGAGCAGATCCGGCGTCCCCAGGTGGCCAAGGTCCAGAATTCGTCGGTTCCCAGCCTTGCGTGGTGGGACCACTTCGGGGAGTACTACCGCGAACTGGAACCGTGGCAGTTCGGGTTCCATTTCTTCACGCGGTCCATCTCCGCCGAGAAGATACGAGTTCGAGACCCGCAGTTCGTCGAGGTTGCCGAACTCGCCTGGCACGAACAGCATGGTGCCGCACCGCTCGAGACTCCTCTGAAAGCAGGGGCGGTCGCGCTCGACTCGCGGCTTCTCTCTGTCACCGCTGGCACGGCAAACTCCGTGACACTCACCGACGGCACGTCGATTCTCGTTGCGAACCAGGCTGCGCACGAAGCCGAGCCACTGTTCTCGGCACCCGACTCCGACCGCACCGCTCTGGACGAAGACTCTCTCTCACGCCTCGACGAGCTGTGTGCTGGCGGACCGGGGGCCGTGATCATCAAAGGGGGGACCGAGCTGTCGCGGGTACTGGCCTCGGAGTACGTACGCCTGCGACACCACGTCGCAGCGATTGTGATCGAGCAGGAATCGTCTGTTCGCTCCCGCCGCGCTGTCGACCGAAGAGATTGTGCAGCAACACTGGTCCTGTCCGGCCGCGCTGATGCGGTCGCTTTCGACAAGCTGGACGAATCCGAGAGCGCCGCGGCACCGTCGAGGTCGGAACTATGACAACGACTCACGTTCCGCTGGCTGTCCCGGGCGCGGAAGATGCTGCAGATTCCCTCTCCGCGCTGTTCAGTCCGACGTCCATTGCTGTGTTCGGTGCCTCGAGTGCACCTGAAAAGCTCGGCTCGGTGATGCTCGCCGCCATCGACAGAGGAAGCCGCGGCGCTGTCGCTACGTACGGAATCAATCCACGCGGTACCGCCGAGGGATTCAGCACGTCGATCGCGGGCGCAGTTCGATCCCACGGCACAGCAATAGATCTGGCGGTTCTGTGCATTCCAGCCGCCGCGACCCCCGCAGCGCTGCAGGAAGCGGCCGACGCCGGGGTGCGGGCAGCGTTGATCTGTTCCGGTGGCTTTGCCGAGGCCGGCGACGACGGCATCGAGCTGCAACGCCGGCTGAGGGACATCACGTCCGAAACCGGCATCCGATTGCTCGGTCCCAATACATCCGGGTTCTTCCGTCCCGGTCACTCCACGGTCAGCTTCGTCCCGACTGTCGAGCACATCGCCGCGGGTACGGTCGCCGTCGTCGCAGCGAGCGGGGGCATGAACCATGCGCTGTCGTTCCTGTTGTCCGAGAACGGCGTCGGTGTGGGCCTCGGTGTCGGTCTCGGTAACAGCGTGGACGTCACGAATGTCGACGTGCTGCGCTACCTCCAGCATGACGATGCGATCACAGCAGTCGCATTGCACGTCGAGTCCGTCGAAGACGGCCGCGCGCTGTTGTCGGCGGTCGCAGACGTGACTGCAGTGAAGCCAGTGGTGGCCATCGTGGTGGGTCGAAGTGATGTCTCCGCGTTCTCGGAGTCCCACACAGGTGCGCTCGCCACGTCGTGGCGGACTACGCGCGCACTGCTCACCGAAGCGGGTGCCGTGGTCGTCGACGACGAACACCACCTGGTGGATGCGCTCGCCGTACTCGGCCGTACGCGACTACCCGCGTCCGCATCTCCGGGAATAGGCCTAGTCACCGCACAGGCCGGTCCCGGATTGATGGTTCTCGATGCACTGCTGGCCGGCGGGGTACGTGTTCCGACGCTGTCCGACGCCACACTGAGTCGATTGTCCGATCTGTTGCCACCGTTGACCTATCAGGCAAATCCCGTCGACACCGGCAGGCCCGCGGCCACCTTCGCGGACGTCCTCCGGGCGACGGCGGACGACCCGGAAGTCGACGCGCTTGCCGTGTACGCCCTTGCCGAACCCGACGCGATCGACCTCGCCGACGCCGTCGGGACGTCCTCGGTGCACGAGCGGCTGCCCGTCGTGCTCGGTATCGGTGGACCACGAGAGGCGGTGTCCGCAGCAACCGTCTCTGCCGCGCTCCTCGATCTGCCGGTCCTCTCGAGCCCTACGTCGTTGGCCAACGGCGTGCGCGCCCTCGTCGAAGATGCGCAGCTCCGTTACGGTCGGGTGCATACCGAGGCGTTCGTTCCTCCCGCCGGACCTTCCATCACGCTTCCTGTCGACGAGGCAAGAGGCAAGGACTTGCTCGACGCGTTGGGTATTCGTACGCCCGATCGGCGTGTGGCCCACACCCGAGAGGATGCGCACGGAGCGCTCGCGGAACTCGAGCATCCCGTCGCAGTCAAGATTCTCGACGCGTCGGTTCTGCACAAGACCGAAATCGGCGGAGTCCACCTGTTCGTTCGCACGACAGAGGAACTGGACACCGCGTTGGACGCCCTCGATTCGATCGGGGCACCGGCGTACCTGCTCGAGACCATGGCCGGTTCCGGCGTCGATCTCTTCCTCGGTGTGCGGAGAGACTCAGTGTTCGGACCGATCGTCGTGGCAGGTTTGGGTGGAACCGCAGCTGAGGCGATCGGCGACGTGGCCATCCGCAGTGGTGAGCTCACGCTGTCCGCTGCGACGACGATGCTCGACGATCTCCACACGGCCGCTGTCCTGCATGGATGGCGCGGCGGACCGAGGCTGGACCGAAACGAGTTCGGCCGCGCAGCTGTCGCGTTGGCGGCCTACGTCTCGAATCACGACGAGATCGGCGATCTCGAAATCAATCCGTTGCGACTGACCTCGGACGGTCTGATCGCGCTCGCCGCCGTCGTCGTCGGGGCCGAACACACTGCTACAGAAGGAGATCGGTGATGAGTACTCGGACCCCCGTCTCGATCGACGGTGTCGTGCCGTGGCCTGCCGACGATGCTCGCCGTTATCGCGACGCCGGGTATTGGAGCGGTCGATCGTTGGGCTCGCACATCGTGGAGCAGGTCGAACTGCATCCAGACGCCGAGGCGCTGGTCGACGGCTCGATCAGGTTGACGTACCGCCAACTGTGGGACCGGTCGGCGTCGATGGGGCAAGCGCTTCTGAATCTCGATGTCGAACCTGGCGACAGAATTGTTCTGCAGCTTCCCAATTCGTGGGAATTTGTTGCTCTCACCCTGGGGTGCTTCCGCATCGGTGCCGTACCGGTGATGGCGCTGCCTGCTCACCGACGACACGAGCTGACGCACCTGGCGGCTTTGTCGGACGCCGTGGCCATCGTGGTCGCAGACACCGACAAGGACACCGACCTGAGGTCCACCGCGCAAGAGGTTGCGGCCGAGGTTGCGTCCGTGCGGGCGGTGTTGGTCCACGGTGACCTGAGTTCCGGGGAAAATACGTCGACTCCCGAGTTCAGCCTGGCGGATGCCTCGACGACGATTCCCTCGTTTTCCGATGCCGACTACGACCCCGCGGGCGAGGATGTTGCGTGCTTCCTGCTGTCCGGTGGGACGACCGGGCTTCCCAAGCTGATCGTTCGTACGCACGACGACTACGCCTACAACATCATTCGCTGTAACGCGATCTCCGAAATCACCTCGGACACCGTGTACCTCGGTGCGCTGCCGAGCAGTCACAATTTCCCGTTGGCCTGTCCAGGAATTCTGGGCACCTTGTTCGCGGGTGGACGCACGGTGATGCTTCCGTCGGCGAGACCGGACAGGGCATTGCTCGCGATCGACAGCGAGTCGGTGACCGTGGCAACGGTGGTACCCGCGGTGGCTCAGTCCTGGATCGAGTACCAGCGTGAGCATGGCACGTTGACCGGATCCAGCCTGAGGGTTCTCCAGGTCGGTGGTTCCCGGATGCCCGACGAATTGGCGGCGCGAGTGGAACCGGTCCTGGGCGCACGTCTTCAGCAGGTCTTCGGGATGGCCGAGGGCCTGATCAACATGACCCGATTGAACGACGACCTCGAGGTCATCACCAATACCCAGGGGCGGCCGGTCAGCGAGGCCGACGAGATCGCCGTTGTCGACGAGCTCGGGGAGCCGGTCGACGACGGAACTCCCGGAGCGCTACTGACCCGCGGTCCGTACACCCCACGCGGCTATTTCCGGGCGCCCGAACACAACTCTCGCGCTTTCACTGCGGACGGGTGGTACGCCAGTGGCGACATCGTGATCCGCCGACCCGACGGGAACCTCGTCGTGGCAGGTCGCGACAAGGACATGATCAATCGGGGTGGCGAAAAGATCTCGGCCGAGGAAGTGGAGAACTTCGCCTACCAGGTCGACGGCATCGAGATGGCTGCGGCCGTGGCAATGCCGGATCCAGTCCTGGGCGAGCGCCTGTGCCTGTACGTCTCCGTTGCCGCGGGTGCCCACGTGACTCTGGACGACGTTCTCGCGGTGATGAATTCCGCGGGTGTCGCTCGGTTCAAACTCCCCGAGCGGTTGGTGGTCGTGGATGCGATACCCACCACGAAAGTGGGCAAGTTGGACAAGAAGGCCATGCGTGAGGACATCCGCACACGACTCGACGCAGATCAGGAAGGCAACCGATGACCGACACCGAAGTGCACCCCGAGGACCCAGCACTCGAGCAGCTCTACCGCGACTTCGAGTCCGAGAATCTCATGCCGCTGTGGACCCAGCTCGGCGACCTGATGCCGATGTCACCTAAATCCAAAGCTGTTCCCTTCGTGTGGAAGTGGTCGACGCTGTACCCGCTGGCGCAGCGCGCAGGCGATCTCGTTGCCGTCGGTCGAGGTGGCGAGCGCCGTGCCATCGCGCTGGCCAACCCCGGCCTGGCGGGGGTCCCGTACATCACTCCCACGCTGTGGGCAGCGATCCAGTATCTCGGCCCCAAAGAGGTCGCACCGGAACATCGCCACGCGCAGAACGCGTTCCGCTTCGTCGTCGAGGGTGAAGGGGTGTGGACGGTGGTCAACGGCGACCCCGTCGCCATGCGGCGCGGCGACTTCCTGCTCACTCCGGGTTGGAACTTCCATGGGCACCACAACGAGACCGATCAGCCCATGGCCTGGATCGACGGACTCGACATTCCGTTCGTTCATTACACCGACACCGGCTTCTTCGAGTTCGGGTCCGAGAACGTCACCGACGATTCGACACCGGACATCTCTCGGTCCGAGCGTCTGTGGGCTCATCCGGGCCTGCGCCCGCTCGTCGGGCTCGACAGCAAATCCAGTTCGCCGATCGCCGCGTATCGGTGGGAGCACACCGATGCGGCGTTGAAGGCACAGTTGGACCTCGAGGACGAGGGGTTCGCGGCGACCACCGAACCGGGGCATGCCGCGGTTCGCTACACCAATCCCACCAATGGCGGTGACGTCATGCCGACGATCCGAGCCGAGTTCCACCGACTTCGTCAGGGTGCGCACACCCGACCCCGACGTGATGTCGGCTCGACGGTGTATCAGGTGTTCGAGGGGAGTGGACGGTTCGTTCTCGCCGGCGAACAGCGTTCGGTGTCGAAGGGCGACATGGTCGTCGTCCCGTCATGGACGGAATGGTCCATCGAAGCCGACACACAGTTCGACCTCTTCGCGTTCTCGGATGCACCGATTGTCGAGAAGCTGCACTTTGCCCGCACCGTATTTTCCGAAGGAGCTTGACCTCGATGAAACTCGCTACTCTGCGCCGAAACGGCACCACTACCGCAGTGCGCGTCGACAGTGACGATTCTGCCACCGTCATCGACGGCTACGTCGACTTGTCCGCCCTCCTGGACGAAGGGAACTGGCGTGAACTGGCCGAGAACGCGCACGGAGAACAGCTCCGATTGGCCGATGCGGATTACGCTCCCGTGGTTCCGCGACCGGGCAAGATCATCTGCGTCGGGCTGAATTACGCGAACCACATCAAAGAAATGGGCCGTGATCTTCCCGAGTACCCGACGCTGTTCGCCAAGTTCCGTGAAGCGCTGACGGGCCCGTACGACGACGTCGTGGTCCCGAGTTACGCAGCAGCACAGCTGGATTGGGAGGGCGAGTTGGCCTTCGTCGTCGGCAAGCAGGCCTACCAGGTGGCCGAGGCCGATGCCGAGAGATACATTGCCGGCTACTCGATCATGAACGACTACACGATGCGCGACTACCAGTACCGCACGTTGCAGTGGGACCAGGGCAAGACGTTCGAGAGGACCAGCGGCTTCGGCCCCTTCCTCACCACGACGGATTCCTACACCTTCGGCGGCACGCTCGAGACGACGTTGGAGGGGAAAGTCATGCAGACGACCACCACCGACGACCTCGTGTTCACGCCTGTAAAGCTGGTCGAGTACATCTCGCACATCGTGACTTTGCAGCCGGGAGACGTCGTGATCACCGGTACCCCGGGAGGCGTCGGACATGCCCGTAAGCCTGGCGTCTACATCCAGGACGGGCAGACCGTCGAGGTGACCATCGACGGTCTCGGCTCGGTCCGCAACAAGACCATCGTCAAGTAAGGCGCGTTCGAGGTGACCTTTCACGACATGTCGCTCGTCGAGCGGCTTCTGATCGCCCGGCGCGGTACCTCGTATTTCGCGCAGCGGCTCTCCGAGCTCACCGATGCCGAACTCGACGGCGAGACGCTGCTGGCGGGATGGACCAGGCGTTACCTGGTTGCGCACGTCGGCTACAACGCTGCGGCCTTGTGCAGATTGATGGACTGGGCGTCGTCGGGTGAGGAGACGCCGATGTACGAGTCACCGCAGCAGCGCGGCCGTGAGATCGACGAGGGTTCCACGCTGTCGGCCGCAGCTATCCGAAACCTGTTCGATCACACGGTTGCTCGGCTCGACGAGAAGTGGCGAACTGCGTCCGAGTCGGCGTGGGCGGCCGAGGTCAGGACGGCTCAGGGCCGCACGGTCCCAGCGTCGGAAACGATCTGGATGCGGACTCGCGAAGTGTGGATCCACGCGGTGGATCTCGGCAACGGTGGGCGGTTCGCGGACTTTCCCGAGGTGGTGAACGAGGGCTTACTCACCGACATTGTCGGGATGTGGCGCAAGAAGGGTGAGGGAAGTGGGTTGGTCCTGGCAGTGGACGGGCGTGAGCCGATCGCAGTGACCGACGAAGCGACGACAACTACCGTCAGCGGTGGACTCGAGGCAGTGACCAGGTGGGCGGCAGGGCGTGGATCGATCGGTTCGACGGTCGACGGCGCGATCGACGAACCGCCTCGGTGGCTGTGAGGCAACGGATCAGCGACGCGCAGCAGAACCCTCGAGTATCGATGTGAGCCAGGCTCGTTCTGCGCGGCTCGTTTCGCGCGCGACGAGCAACAGGCCACGCCGGTAGACGTCCGGAATCTCTTCGGCTCGAACGGTTCGATCCTCGTCGTAGAAGAAACTGGCCGGCTGCTCCAGGAAGTCCAGTCTTCGGCGCAGCACTGCGTGCTGTTCCTCGACCGACGGTACGAGGGACAAGAAGGTCAACACCACGATGAACCGCGAGAAATCCGAGACTTCGTTGGCCTGAGGATCTCGCAGCCGTGCCACCAACGCGTCTCGCCCGTCGTCGGTGATGGTCAGCACGTACCGTGCCGGGCCCGCGCCGGGTTCGGCACGTCTTTCCAGCAATCCATCCCGATGCAGGCGTTTGATCGCCGGATACAGGGTGCCGTCGCTCACCGGCCTGGCATATCCCGTCAGCTGCGCGACCCGGCGCTTGAGTTCGTATCCGTGCAGGGAGCCTTCGGACAGAAACCCGAGGATGGTGAGTTCCAACATGTGGCCATTCTGTCAGAACTACCTCGGTTCGATGCGTACATCGAACCGAGGTACTGTGGTCGGGTACCGACGGATTTTCTCTCCTCCTCTGTAAGGGTTTCGATGACTACCACTTTCGATCTCGAACGCACCGCGCTGGTTCTTGTGGATCTGCAGAACGACAACGTCCACGCGGACGGCGCGTATGCCTCGTTCGGGGCGGCCGACCACGCCCAACACCAGAACCTCGAAGAGCACGTGCGCGAGCTGCTGGCCTTCGCTCGCGAGAAGTCCATCCCGGTGATTCACAATCACATCGTGTCTCTACCCGGCCGACCGTTCGGCGGAAGCAACGCTCCGATCTTCAAGCTGATCGGACCGGACTCGCTCAAATTGGGTTCGTGGGGAGCCCGAGCACTCGACGGTCTCGAAGCGCGTGAAGACGAGCCGGTCCTGATTCGTAACCGCATGAGCGCCTTCAACGGCACCATGCTGGACACACTTCTTCGTAACCTCGGAATCAAGGATGTTCTGGTCGCGGGCGTCTGGACCAACATGGCCGTCGAGCACACCGTTCGCGATGCGGCCGACCACGGCTACCGTCCGATCCTCGTCACCGATGCGACCTCGAGCCTCAGTCAGGAATGGCAGCATGCCGCCGAAAGCTTCGCACTGACCAATATTTCCGAGTTCGCGACCACCGCAGAGATTATCGCGCAGACCGCAACAGCATGATCGCCGCGTGGTACGACTCGCAGGGATCGGCGCACGAGGTTCTCGAGGTCGGAACGCTGCCGACGCCCGAGCCAGGGCCCGGAGAGGTCCGGGTACGGGTGCAGCTTACTTCGGTGAATCCCGGTGACACCAAGAAGCGACGCGGATGGCTCGGGTCATCGATGTCCTATCCGCGAGTCGTGCCACACAGCGACGGTGCTGGATTCGTCGACGCTGTCGGGTCGGGTGTCGAACAATCGCGGGTGGGGGAGCGCGTCTGGGTGTTCGGTGCCCAGTCGTATCGCGCATTCGGAACAGCTGCGCAATTCACCGTCGTGCCCGAGTGGCAGGCGGTCGCGCTGCCGGCTTCCGTAGCGCCCGAAGTGGGCGCTTGCCTGGGGATTCCGGGTATCACCGCTCACCGCGCCGTGTTCGGCGACGGCAGTGTCGAGGGAAAAACTGTTCTGGTCCACGGAGTACTGGGCGGTGTCGGTTCATTGGCTGCTCAGCTCGCGCGGTGGAAAGGCGCGACCGTGATCGGAACGGTGCGTACCGGTGCGGACCTCGAACAGGCCCGGGCGTCAGGAACGAAATTCGCGGTCGCGCTGGACGATCCCGACGCAGTAACCCAGGTACGCGAATTCGCCGGAGGTGGAGTCGACCGCATCGTCGAAGTGTCGTTCTCGGACAACATCGACTTCGATGCGACAGTGGCAAAGAACGACACCGTTATTGCCGCGTACGGCACACGGGACGCGCGCCCGAGCCTGCCGTTCTGGCCGATGTTGTTCGACAACATCACCATTCGGCTGCTGGGTAGCGACGACTTCTCGCAGCAAGTGAAGATGACGGCCGCGCTCGACCTCACCGACGCCGCTTCCGTGGGAGCGCTGTCCATCTCCGTCGACGACCCGCTGCCTCTCGACCGAATCGCCGACGCTCACGACCGAGTCGACGCGGGCACTCGGTCGAGAGTCGTCCTGCAGATTCCGGAGTGATCAACCACCGAGCTTGCGGGTGACCTCGGGAATGACTTTGTCGGCAATGTATTGGATTCGAGCGGAACCGGATTCGACGGACTCGCCCGGGAGTTGAGCCCAGTAGTGAAAGTCGCGGATCTGGGGGAACTCGGTGGCCATGGTCACCAGTTCGTCGATCGCCATCGAGGCGTCCATGAGTTTGTAGGCACCGGCATCGAGTAGGTGCTGAGGGCTGTCGAACGACGACGGCTGATCGGGGCCCTCGAATGAGCCCCATTCGATGTACTTGTTCATCTGGTAGAGCGCGTGTTCGCCGACCTCGGCCCACGTGCGTTCCGGATCGTCGGCCACCACCGTCCATTGGCTGGCGTAGATGCGGGCATCGTCCACGTTCTTCCCGTGCCGCTCGATCGACTGCTGGTAGTCCGTGAAGTGGGCGTTCTGCAGAGTGATGACACCGTCTGCCAGTCGAGCGGCGCGATCGATTCCCACCGGAGACTGTGCTCCGATCAGAATCCTCGGGGGCGTCTCGGGTAGCGGCGTCACCGGCAACGCAGGTACCGAGAACCGCTTGCCTTCGTAGGCTTCACCGGTGCCGGCCCAGGCGTGCCGAATCACGGCAATGGCGTCCTCGAGAAGACTGGGGCGCTGCTTGACCTTTCGCCCGAACGCGGCGAATTCCTTCTCGTGATAGCCGAGGCCGAGTCCCAGCTCGAAACGGTTGTCGGTGAGGAACGACAGAGCTGCCGCATCCTCGGCCAGACGCATCGGTTCGTGTAGTCCCGCCACGATGATGTTGGTACCGATGCGCATGGTCTTCGTGCGAGCACCGATTGCCGCGGCAACGACCAGGGGAGACGACGCGTAATCGTCCTCGGCGAAATGATGCTCGCTCAACCATGCTGACCCGAAACCGAGTGATTCGGCCCAGACGACCTGGTCCACCGATTCTCGATAGAGAGAACCCAGTGGTTTCCGCCATTGAGCCGGATTGCGGAAGTCGTACCACAGACCGAAGGTCGGAACCTGGTAGTGCGAAGCAGTTGGGTTGAGCGAGTTCATCATTCCTCCACGTTGAGTAAGGCGAACATCAAACGAAAAGCATGCCGCCGTCGATGAGGGCGGACTGTCCTGTCATGTAGTTCGAGTCGGGTCCGGCCAAGTACGAGACGTACGCCGCAACGTCGTCGCCGGTCGAGACGCGTCCGAGGGTGATGCCGGCAGCCATTGCCTTCATCGACTCGCCCTTTCCGACACCGTTGATGGCACCGAGGTCGCGGTCCACCTCGACCCACATGTTGGTATCGACGATGCCGGGGCAGTAGGCGTTGACGGTGATGCCGTGTTCTGCCCACTCCTGCGCAGCTGCCTGGGTCAGGGCGCGGACTCCGAACTTGGTCGAGCTGTAGATGCCGAGCAACGCGAATCCCTTGTGGCCCGCGATGGACGAGGCTCCGATGATCTTTCCGCCATGCCCCTGCTTGATCATCTGACGCGCTGCTTCGGTGTAGCAGAGGAAGATTCCGCGGCCGTTGACAGCGTGGAGGCGGTCGTACTCCTCCGGTGTCACGTCGAGAAGTGCCTTCGTCTGGGCGATCCCGGCGTTGGCGACCAGGATGTCGAGCGATCCCAGCTGTTCGGCGGTGTCGGTCATGAGCGCCCGCACCGAATCTGGATCGCTGACGTCGCCGGTCAACGCGGCGGTCTTCACTCCGTGTGCGGCGACCTCGGTCCGAGTTTTCTCCAGCTCTTCCGACATCGAGGGCAGGTCGGACAGTGCGATGTCGTGTCCGTCCTGTGCGAGGCGCAGCGCGATGGCTTTGCCAATTCCGCGTGCCGAGCCGGTGATGTGTGCGACGGTCATGGTCGTCTCCTGAATCGGGTTGTGTGAGCCGTGAAGTGGTGGATGTCAGGCTGTCGGATCGACGAGGAGCTTCATCTTGCGTCCGGCCCGCAATTCCTCGAACCCGCCGTCGACGACGTCTCCGAGAGCGATCGTGTCGACCCAACCGGTGGTGTCGTAGTGGCCCTTGGCCATCAGGTCGATCACCGAGCGGTAATCATCACCGGTGTAGCAGATGGTCCCCTGAATGCGCCGCTCGCGTAGAACGAGGTTGATCAGGGGTGTCGAGAGAGGCTTGTCGTAGATCGCCACACTGATCAGGGGGCGTCGCTCGCCGACGCACTCCAGTGCCGACTCGACTGCGGGAGCTACGCCGGCTGCGTCGAACGCGGCGTCGACGCCGTCTCCGTCGGTGCGATCGGCGATGAGGGCGGGAACGTCGACCGACATCGGATCGAGGGTGCGAGCCCCGAGTGCTTCGATGGACTTGCGTCGAGTCTCCGACGGTTCGACGACGTCGATCTCGGTCAATCCCATGCCGCGCAACGCAAACCAGATGCCGATGCCGATGGGGCCGGCGCCGTAGACCAGTGCGCGGCTCTGGTCGCCGACCTCGCCCAGTACGGCTGCGTGATAGGCCACCGACATGGGTTCGACCAGCGCGCCCATCTCGACCGGAATCGAATCCGGAAGCTTGTGAACCTGGTTGCGGGGAACCACCGTGTACTCGGCCATCCCGCCGTCGGCCATCAATCCGTGGAAGCCGATCGACTTGCACAGGTTGTACTGGCCGTTGCGACACGGGCGGCATTCGCCGCAGCGGTAGATGGGTTCGATAGTGACCGCGTCACCCTCGGCGACGTCGTCGACGCCCGCTCCGACAGCGGTCACAATGCCCGAGAACTCGTGCCCGAGAACCACCGGCATGGCTTTGTGAGTCAATGGATGCGGGTCGGACGGCGGGATGAAGATAGGACCGTCGTAGAACTCGTGAAGATCGGTGCCGCAGATACCGTTACGGGACACGCGGATCTTGACCTGCCCCGGACCGGCGTCGGGCTCGGGCACGTCTTCGATCTCTACCTTGTGATTGCCGTAGTACACAGCTGCGCGCATGGTTCTTCTCCTGAGATGAGTTGATGCAGTTGACGAGTCAGAGGGTGCGAACGAGCTTCTTGTTCGCGAATTCGTCGAGCCCGAATCGACCGAGCTCTCGGCCGATGCCGGAAGTCTTGACTCCGCCGAACGGCATGTCGGGCGCGCTCTTGATGGTGGTGTTGATGCCGACCATGCCGACGTCGAGCCGGTCGGCGACGTACGCAGCTTCGCTGTCGTCCGTGGTGAACACGGCACTGCCGAGACCGAACGGGGAATCGTTGGCGAGATCGATGGCGGCGTCGGTCGAGTCGACCTTGTGCAGCACCGCAACCGGTCCGAACAGTTCTTCCCGGTATGCCCTCATATCTGGGGTGACACCGGAAAGCACGGTCGCGGGGTAGTAGGCGCCGTCGCCGTCGGGGACGGTTCCACCGAGGTGCACCGTGGCACCCTTCGAAACAGCGTCCGCCACCTGCTCCGCGATTTCGTCGCGTCCGCCGATGGACGACATCGGACCCAGGCGCGTAGCGGGATCCGTCGGGTCACCCATCGACCACGACTGCGCCGCCGAAACGAACCCGTCGAGGAACTCGTCCCACACCGAGGCGTCGACAATCATCCGCTTGGACGAGGTGCATGCTTGGCCTGCGTTGCCGAATCGACCGGGGACAGCCGCGGCGACAGCATCATCGAGGTCGGCGCCGGCGAGCACGAGGAACGGGTCCGAGCCGCCGAGTTCGAGTACTGCCTTTTTCATGTACTTGCCGGCGAGCTGTCCGATGATGCTGCCCGCGCGTTCCGATCCGGTGAGCGAGACCCCCTGAATTCGGGGGTCCGCGATGAGATCGGCTATCTGGTCGCTGGAGGCAAAAATGTTCCGGTACACACCCTCGGGGCTTCCTGCATCACGCAACATCGCCTCGACGGCCAATGCCTGCTGCGGGCAATTGCTGGCATGCTTGAGTAGAATCGTGTTGCCCAGCAACAGGTTCGGCGCTACGAATCGGGCAACCTGGTAGTAGGGAAAATTCCACGGCATGACGCCGACGAGTGCTCCGATGGGTGCCGTACGCACCAATGCTCGTCCGGAACCGGCAATGTCGAGTTCCTCGTCCGCGAGCAGGTCCATACCCTTGGTCGCGTAGTACTCGAAGATCGACGCGGAGAGTTTTACTTCGCCTCGGGCCTGTGCGATCGGTTTGCCCATCTCGAGCGTCATCAACTCGGCGAGTTCGGTTTCGCGTTCGCGATGCAGATCGGCGACCCGCTGGAGAACCGAAGCGCGTTCGGCCACTTCGGCGGTCCGCCATGTTCGGTACGCGGCGTCGGCGGCGGAGAGCGATGCCATCACCTGCTCGTCGGACTCGGTCTCGAACTTCGCCACGATGGTGCCTGTAGTGGGATCGGTGCTTGCGTACTTGCTCATCGGCATGTCTTTCGTTGCAGGACGCCGGCCGGGCGACCGGTATGGGTCACCCGGCCGGCGTGGTCGATGCAGTGTCCTCGAGTGAAGGGTCAGGCAGGCTCGAGCGCGTCCGATTGCGTCAGGAAGCTCGGGTAGCCGGATGCCTTCTCGTTGTCGAGCACCGAGCGATACTCCTTGATGCCGCCGAGGTAGAACATGACCGTGCGCTTCTTACCGGGGATGTTGGCACCGAAGATCCACGACGCAGCTTTCGGGAACAACGTCTGGTCGGCGATGTCGGCGCAAATATCGGTCCATTCTGTTTCGATGTCCGGCTTGGCCTCGATCCAGCCCATGGAGTTGTTCTCGATGGCCCCGATGGTGTCCGAGATCCACTCGACCTGTGTCTCGATCGACGGCGGCAGGTTCGTGAAGGGTCCGTTCGGTCCGAGGATCATGAACATGTTCGGGAACCCGGTGGTGGCCATTCCGAGGTAACTGGTCGGCCCGTCCTGCCAGTGTTCCTTGAGGCTTTCGTCGTTGCGTCCGCGGATGTCGACCTTGACGTAGTTGCCGTCGACGGCGTCGAAGCCGGTGGCGCAAATCAGTACGTCGATCTTGTGCAGTTCCCCATCTTCGGTAACGATGCCTTCGGCTGTCAGTTCGCGGATGGGGTTCTCGCCGACGTGAACCAGAGAGACGTTGTCCCGGTTGAACGTTTCGTACAGGCCCGAATCACACAGTGGTCGGCGGGCGTAGAGATCGGTGGGCGTCAACTTGCGTCGTGTCTCCGGATCCTCGACGATCTCGGCGATCTTGGAACGGATGAATTTCGCCGCTTCCTCGTTCGCTTCGGGATTGGTAGCGATGTCGCAGAACGTCTCGAACATGAAGCGGAACCCGCCGCCCTCGTCCCACGTCCGCTGGAAGATCTGCTGGCGTTCCTCGGCAGAGACGCTGAACGTCTCGATCTCACTTTCGACGAATCCCATTGCGACGCTTGAATTGCGGACCTGGTCCCAGTTGGCCTCGAAGTTCTCTTTCTGCCGTGCCAATTCCTCGTTGGACAACACGCGGTTGCCCGCAGGAACGCTGTACTGAGGGGTGCGCTGGAACGACGTGAGATGCCCGGCGATCGGCGCGACCGCGGTGATCACCTGACCTCCGGTGGACCCGTTGCCGATGACTCCGACTCGCTTGCCGGTCAGATCCAAATCCTCGGGCCATGCGCCGGTGTGCACCAACCGGCCCGCGAAGTTCTCGATGCCCGGGAAATTCGGCACGTTCGTCGCCGACAGGAGGCCGAGGCCGTTGACGAGATACTTGGCCTTGTAGGTGATTCCACGGTCGGTGGACACGGTCCAGGTTCCGGCAACCTCGTCGAATCGGGCCGCGGTCATGGTGGTCTCGAGCGCGATGTCTTCGCGCAGCGAGTAGCGGTCGACGACGCCGTTGAGGTACTCCAGGATCTGGGGCTGGCGAACGAACTTCGTGTTCCAGGTGGTTTGGTCGTACAGATCGCGGTCGAACGAGTACTGGTAGACGAAGCTCTCCGAGTCCGACAGGGCCCCCGGGTACTTGTTCCAGAACCAGGTACCGCCGACACCGGCGGCCTTGTCGATAGCGATGGCGGTCAGTCCGAGTTCACGCCGTAGCTTGTAAAGCATGTAGATCCCGCCGAAGCCGCATCCGACGACAAGCGCGTCGATCTCACGGATCTGATCGGGTTCGTGTGACGCCATGTGATTGCTCCTCCGGTCTTGCGACCTGTGTGGTGTAGTTCACTTCCTCTGGACACAATGGTGAGGTGGAGCACAGGTGTCTGGTGTGTACCAATCTGGAACACTCGGATATGACGGTGCTGAACTGCAGTTATGCGCGTATGGCAGTAATGGCGTAGTGATTGTTGCGACCTGTGAGTGTTCAGGTGGCGGACGAACAACTGGTTAGAGGGCGAGAACCTATGAGTGATGCGGTGCGCGAGGCGAAGCGGCACCTGATGCGCGCAGGCCTGCTGTCCGGTGCTCCCGACGAGGGGGTTGTTCCGGACCTGATCTTGCGCAGCTGGCGTCGCTCGATAGGCAACAGCGCGGACAGCACGCTGCCATCGCAGAAGTTCGACGAGATCGATACCGACTCGATTCTGCGCCGCGCAGCAGATCCGGTACTCGACCGATGGCAGGACCAGCTGGTGGACACCGGCACGACATTGTTTCTCAGCGACCGCGCAGGCAGCATCGTGGCGAGGCGCGCTAGCGATCGAGGATTGCAGCGAAAACTGGACCGAGTGAACGCGGCCGAAGGGTTCGACTATTCGGAAGACTCGATCGGGACCAACGGTCTCGGTACGTCGATGGTCGAAGGCCGAGCGGTGTACATCGAAGGCAGCCAGCACTTCAACGAGTCGCTGTCCGTGCTGGCGTGTGCCGCCGTTCCGGTCTACACGCCGTCGGGCCTGGTGATCGGATCGGTCTCGCTCGGGGGACCGTTGGCCATCGCGAATTCTTTGATGGTCACCCTCACCAAGGAAATCGGTCAGCAAATCGAAGAACGATTGAAGGCGGCAGCACGACCGCAGGACCTCGCGTTGGCGATGTCGTTCATGCGTTACGCCAACTCTCGTCGTCCCACGGTCATCATGGATCGTGAGTCGCTGCTGGCGAATACACCCGGACTGCCCTATGTGAGCGTCGACTCGCACGTGCTTCTGTGGGATCGCCTCAGCGCACACAACTGGGCGGTCGCGAGCACGGCCCGCTGGGATATCGAGTCAGGCGCGGTGGCGGTGACAGCTCGGCGAGTCGTCGAAGGAGCCCGCGACTACTACGTGCTGCACTTCGCTCCCGTTCCTCGAGACGAGGTGCCGACGGCCGCTCCCATCGGTCCCAGTGCACACGGAGACAGTGCTTCGCGAGAGGCGGCACAGGCGGCGGTGACGGTGATCGACGGTCCTCGTGGATCCGGTCGTGCGTCGCGGGCGTTGGATGCACGCGCCGGTCGAGGAGAAGGCGGAGAACTCGAGGTGGTCGTTCTGTCGACAGACACCGCAACGCCCTGGTCTGCGGTGGCAGACCTGCTCGAGGGCGGCCGAGATGTCCTGGTACGAAGACTGGAGTCGGTGCATGACCACGAAGCGGTGGTGGTCGCGACCCTGGTTCGGGAACACCGCGCCGCTGTTGCAGCCGGTCGGCGGAATCAACTGTTGATCACCAGCTGTGCCGAGGCATCCTCACCGGAAGTCGCTGCACTGGTCGATCATTGGGGTATCGACGCCAGAACGGAAGCTCTCTCCGCCGCGCCGGATCGCATTCCGGGGCTCGTCCGTAGCATTCTCGATCAGGTGGATACAACGCGGCGGCATTCGATGTCTCCGACAGCTCTGCAGTCGTTGATGCAGTGGGAATGGCCCGGCAATATCGCAGAGTTGACGGCGACCGTGACCACCCTTGCGTCGAGTGTGACTGCGTCGGTGATCGAGCGCCACCACCTGCCCGAACACCTACAACGAGCGCCGTCACGTCGGAAGATGACGATGATGGAATCGGCCGAGCGTGATGCCATCGTCGAGGCATTGGACCGCGCTGGTGGGAACAAGTCGATGGCAGCAGAGCTCCTCGGGATCGGTCGAACTACCCTCTACCGCCGTTTACGTCAGCTCGGTCTGGACGACGGTGAGGCGTCGCTGTAGGTGCCGCTCACGAGCCGCTCTCGTCGAGAGCGACGACCTTGTCGAGTACCACGCGCAGCGCTGGGTTGGTGTTGTCTCGGCGCCACGCGGCTCTCATGTCCACATCTGCTGTGGTGTCGTCCAGGGGGACGAACACGACGTGCGGGTCGGTGACGTTGCTGGCCACCGAGGCCAGGGTCAGGTGGCATCCCACCTCGGCGGATACCAGGGCGAGGGCAGTCTGAGTGTCGGGAGCGATCTGAACGACGTCGGGGACGAAGCCGTGCGCGTCCGCCAATCGGCGGAGTCGATCGGGGAGTACCGATCCTTCGTGCAGTGGCAGGGATACGAAGTGTTCCTGTGCCAGCTGCCCGATTCCGACGTGCCGTGCGTCGGCCAGCGGATGTGTGTCGGCGATTGCGACGACGAGATGATCTGGCATCACGACCTGGGACTCGACGGTGGACGGTATGACGTCCCATCTGCCGAGTGCAATGTCGGTGTCTCCACCCAGAAGCCGTTTCATGGCCGGCTGGGCGAAGTTCTGGCTGGAAAGTTCGAGTTCGATACCCGGGTGCTGAGACCGAACGAGTCGAGCGAGTCTCGCGACCATGCGATGCGTCGACACACCCGCGAACGCGATGCGGACGAGTCCGGTCTCGCCGCCGTCGGCCGATAGGACGGCGTTCTCGGCGGTGCGCATCGCTTCGAGCACTGCGCGGGCGGGGTCTATCAGGGCCTGACCGCTGGCAGTCAATTTCACCGAGCGGGTGTTTCGGTCGAACAGGGTGGCACCGAGGTGCTTCTCGAGTTGCTTGATCGTGCGACTCAAGGGCGGCTGCGCGACATGCAAGCGCGCGGCGGCACGGCCGAAGTGCAGCTCCTCGGCTACGGCGAGGAACGCGCGGAGCTGCTCGACGTCCACCTACCCTCCTTTATTGCCGAAATTATCAAAACAGAAGTACCAATTAAGTATTGGACTGATGGTAATGCAGTAACCGATAGTTGTCCCATGGATACGCTGAATCCCGATGTACCGGACGACGTCTTCGCGGACGTGTTGAAGCAGATCTCCCACTTCGTGCGCTCACGTGTGGTGCCGCGTGAACTCGAGATCATGAACACCGATTCGATTCCCGACGATCTGCGCAAGCAGTCCGCGGAGATGGGACTGTTCGGCTACGCGCTTCCGCAGGAGTGGGGTGGGCTGGGCCTGAACCTGATTCAGGACGTCGAGTTCGCGATGGAGCTCGGCTACACCTCGCTGTCGCTGCGCTCGATGTTCGGTACCAACAACGGGATCGCCGGGCAGGTGCTCGTTGGCTTCGGTACCGAGGAGCAGAAGTCGAAGTGGTTGCCGGGCATGGCATCCGGCGACATCGTGGCGTCCTTCGCGCTGACCGAGGACGGGGCAGGGTCCAATCCAGCGGGTCTGAGGACGACGGCAACAGTCGACGGCACCGGGTGGGTCATCAACGGCAGCAAGCGGTACATCACCAATGCACCGATCGCGAACATGTTCGTCGTCTTCGCGAAATTGGACCCGAAACCGCAGAGCGGCAACGGTATTGCAGTATTCCTGGTTCCTGCCGACACCGCCGGGATCGAGGTGGGCGTCAAGGACGCGAAGATGGGGCAGCAGGGCTCCGGCACTGCCGATGTGAACTTCACCGACGTACGCGTCGAGGCCGACGCGTTGGTCGGCGGCAACGGGGACATCGGGTACAAGGCGGCGATGACGTCGCTGGCGCGGGGGCGGGTGCACATTGCCGCGCTCGCAGTCGGGCAGGCGCAGCGTGCGTTGGACGAGTCGGTGTCGTATGCCGCGGCGTCCACTCAGGGCGGTGAGCCGATCGGGAATTTTCAGCTGGTGCAGGCGATGATCGCCGATCAGCAGGTCGGTGTCATGGCGGGCCGGGCGATGGTGCGTGAGGCCGCGCGGGCCTGGGTGCAGGAGACCGATCGCCGTATCGCGCCGTCCGCAGTGAAGTTGTTCTGCACCGAGATGGTCGGCACGGTCGCCGATCTGGCAGTCCAGATTCACGGTGGTGCCGGATACATGCGTGAGGTTCCGGTCGAACGCATCTACCGTGATGTACGACTGCTCCGACTGTACGAGGGCACCAGCGAAATTCAGCGACTCATCGTCGGCGGCGGCCTGATCAGAGCCGAACAGAAACGCAACTCGTGAACGCACCACTCGAAGGCTTCAGAGTCGTCGCGATAGAGCAGGCCGTCGCAGCTCCGCTCGCCACCAGGAATCTCGCCGATCTGGGTGCTCGTGTCATCAAGATCGAACGCACCGACGGCGGAGACCTGGCGCGGGGTTACGACCACGCCGTCCACGGCACCGGAGCGCATTTCGTGTGGCTCAACCGGGGCAAGGAATCGCTTGCGGTCGATCTGAAGTCGGTGCAGGGACGCCACATCGTTCGAGAACTCATCGACCGAGCCGACGTGTTCGTGCAGAACCTTGCTCCTGGTGCGGCAGAGCGTCTCGGCTTCGGTGCCGACGAGTTGCGCACAGCGAATCCGCACTTGGTCGTCGTCAACATGTCCGGGTTCGGCAGGGGTGGTCCCATGCAGGATCGTAAGTCCTACGACATGCTGATCCAGGCCGAGTCGGGCTTGATCTCCATCACCGGAACACCGGACGAGCCGGCCAAGACCGGAATACCCACCGCTGACATCGCCACCGGAATGTATTGCGCACAATCGGTTCTCGCGGCGTTGCTGCGGCGCGGACGAACCGGCGAAGGCGCGACCATCGACGTGTCCATGCTCGATTCGACCGTGGAGTGGATGGGCCACGCGATGTACACACAGATGTACACCGGCACGCAACCGCAGCGTATGGGTGTGAGCCACAGTTCCATCGCGCCGTACGACGCCTATCCGACGAGCGACGGTCAAATCTTGATCGGTGTACAGAACGACCGTGGCTGGTACACGCTCGTCTCGGAGGTACTGGGCGTCCCCGAGTTGGTGGACGATGTTCGATTCGCGACGAACGTGCTGCGCGTACAGAACCGCACCGAATGCGACGCTGTCGTCGCCGCCCGCACATCGCTCTTCACGACAGTCGAGCTGGACGCGAAACTGGCGTCGGCCGGTATTCCTGCGGCCCAGGTCAAACAGATGGATCAGGTCATTGCCCATCCTCAACTCGTCGAACGTGACCGTTGGCGCACGGTCGGTACCGAACACGCCACAGCGCAGGCGCTGCTGCCTCCGGCTACATTCGCCGATCACGAAGCTCCGATGGGCGATGTTCCAGCACTGGGTCAACACACCCGCGCACTGCTGATCGAATCCGGTTGCGGCCCCGACGAAGCGGACGGCATTCTGCGCCAGGGTATTGCCGTGCAGAACGCAGCCTTCGATGCGGACTTCGCACGATGACCGTCGGCACCACCACAGAACAGGACATTTCATGATTTCAGGTCGTACAGCCGTCATCACCGGTGGCGCTCAGGGCATCGGTTTGGCCGTCGCCACGATGTTCGCCGAGAACGGCGCGAACATCGTCATCGGTGATCTCGACGAGTCCAAGGCCAAGGAAGCCGCAGACGCTCTACCCACCCCTGCAGTCGGCGTTCGCTGCAATGTCACGTCCGCCTCCGACGTACAGGCCCTGGTGGACACTGCCGTCACATCGTTCGGGTCTATCGACATCATGGTCAACAACGCGGGAATCACTCGCGACGCGACCATGCGGAAAATGACAGAGGAGCAGTTCGATCAGGTGATCGATGTGCATCTCAAGGGTTGCTGGAACGGCACGAGAATCGCAGCAGGCTTCATGCGTGAGAACGGCGGTGGATCGATCATCAACCTGTCGTCGATCTCGGCCAAGGTCGGCTTCGTAGGGCAGAGCAACTACTCGGCGGCCAAGGCCGGAATTGTGGGACTCTCCAAAGCGGCAGCGAAAGAAGTTGCACACCTGGGTGTTCGGGTCAATGTCATTCAGCCGGGACTGATCAAGACGGCGATGACCGAGGCCATGCCGCAGAAGGCGTGGGACCAGAAGATGGCGGAAATACCGATGCAGCGTGCCGGGGATCCGCGGGAAGTGGCATCGGTAGCTCTGTTCTACGCGTCCGACCTGTCGTCCTACATGACCGGCACCGTCTCCGAGGTTACCGGCGGGCGCTACATGTAGCGATCGATCGTCCCCTCGTAATCCCATCCCGCCCTGATAAGGAACTTCATGCCCGACGCTGTCATTTGTGAACCGCTACGCACACCTGTCGGTGGATTAGGGGGAGTGCTCCGCGATGTGTCACCGCAGCAGCTCGCCGCCGTGGTGATCAAAGAACTGTGCGCGCGTACCGGACTGGAGGGCGGTGCCATAGACGACGTCATCCTGGGACAGGCCTCGCCGAACGGCGAAGCACCTGCAATCGGACGGGTCGCCGCACTCGATGCAGGCCTCGGTATCGAGGTTCCAGGTCTACAGGTCGACCGTCGGTGCGGATCCGGACTGCAGGCCGTCCTGCAGGCGTGCATGCAAGTACAAACGGGCGGTAGCGATCTGGTGCTCGCCGGTGGTGCGGAAAGTATGAGTCAGGCCGAGTTCTACGCAACCGGAATGCGATGGGGGATCAAGGCCGAATCGGTGGCGCTGAGCGATCGACTGGCCCGAGCCCGTGTCACTGCAGGCGGGACAAACTTTCCTGTTCCCGGCGGAATGATCGAAACCGCCGAGAATTTGCGAGCAGAGTTTTCGATCAGCCGTGAGGACCAGGACGAGCTCGCCGTCCAGTCGCATCAGCGCGCAGTTGCCGCGCAGAAGAACGGAGTGTTCGCCGAAGAGATTGTGGGAGTGCCGGTTCCGCAGCGCCGCGGTGATCCGATTGTGGCTGACACCGACGAACATCCGCGTGCCGACACCACTGCCGAGAGTCTGGCGAAGCTACGTCCGATCCGCGGGAAGATCGATCCGGCCTCGACCGTCACAGCAGGTAATGCCAGCGGTCAAAACGACGGTGCTGCGCTCGCGATCGTGACGACTCCGGAGCGCGCAGCCGAGCTCGGGCTACGTCCGATCGCGCGGTTGGTCAGTTGGTCCGTTGCCGGTGTAGCGCCACGGACGATGGGAATCGGACCGGTCCCGGCGTCCGAGAAGGCTCTCGGGCGCGCAGGGTTGACCATGGCCGATATGGATGTCATCGAGTTGAACGAAGCCTTTGCCGCACAAACTTTGGCAGTCCTGCGAACGTGGGGAATCGAGCCGGACGATCATCGGCTGAACCCGAACGGCTCGGGCATTTCACTCGGCCACCCGGTCGGTGCCACAGGAGGCCGGATTCTCGCGACCCTCCTTCGCGAAATGCGGCGGCGTGGTTCCCGGTATGGACTGGAAACGATGTGCATAGGTGGCGGACAGGGTCTTGCTGCTGTCTTCGAGAACGTCAGTCGGTAGGTGCCGGAGTCGCCGGATATGAGTGCCGACCCGGTCCTCTGCGGGCCCTGGCCGCGTCCGGACAGGTCGCCGAACTCGAAGTCATGTACGCAATCCAGCGGATAATCATCCCGAGCTTCGAGTTTCGCGCGGATCGGCGTCGGTCAGAACGGGGAACGGGTGAGCGTGGTCGCGAACAGTGAGCAACTGCCACTGAGTGAACTCGTCTCACTTGCTCTGGGTACTGAATCGTGCGTCATTGCCCGAGGTGCCGGTTCCACCGTTGCCAGTAGTTCCCCGCGGTGTTCTCGGCTAGTCGACAGTGCCGCGAGCGTGTCACTACTCGGTGCAACCAAGGGTGAACCTGGATGTACGAGCGTGTACGGAAAACGCTGCTCAGGGGATGTGCGGTGGGTCCCGGTGGGACCATCGAAAGTCGGTCGATCTAGCTGGGGGTCAAGGGGTCGCAGGTTAAATACCTGTCAGCCCGACCGATAATTGCAGGTCAAAGGCGGTTTCGGAGAGATCCGGGGCCGCCTTTTTCGTCTGCGTAACGCGCGACTGTCACCGCTCGGTCTGGATGATTCCTCTGCAACTCGGCGGGTGTGAGCTATGCCGAGACGTCGAGAATTTCGAGCGCGAGAATCCCTTGCTGTCGGTGCCCTGTGCGACTCTGCACGGCATGGCGATCTGCATGGCGTGCGATCTGGAAATGCTCGATTCGGTGGGTTGCACTTGGCGACCCAGTCGAATACCGAACGGAAGGAGAAAGTGTCACGACTGTGGCACCCCGCCGGGAGCGCTTCACCACCCGGGGTGTGACGGCGAGCGGTGCCGATGTGGACAGATGCTCTCATGCGGCAGCGGATGCGCAGTGGATGAGTGCGAACGTGAAGACGGCCACGACTACGTTAACGCGAGCTGCAGGTGGTGCAACGAACCGTTCGGACAGCTCCGCGTGGTGGACGGCCGTTGACCCTGCGGCCTGCTGATTGTGGTGCCGGTGGTTCCACTCCGTCCCGGAGGTGGTGAAAAACTCTAGGTCGGTTCCGGCAAAACTGTTGGTGCACAGGCGGAACAGTGGCAACACCTCGTGACGGTATCTGGCTGATGTCATCGGTCGATTGCCAAGCGCTGACCGGACGTCGCCGGCGACACAGCGACTGAAAGCTACGAGCCGTCGCGAATGCCATCACTCCGGCGACAGCACGAGGCACATCGCATTGCATACGGGCTTTCGCGATTCAAGGTGCGACTCGCGGGTGTAGAACTGAACCATGACCGAACAGTGATGTTTCGCTGCGAGGCTCGTCATGCGGACCGTCCGCTACCCGTCGACCATGCCCCGAGGTCGTGCGCGGAAACGACACTTGCGACTCGAAGGAACACGATGTCCGAACTGGCTCAGACCCGCCCAGGAATCGACGTACCCGCTCCGCCGGTTTTCGAGTCGGTCGACGACGAACGGCAGCACCGAAAGCAACGACTTGCGGCCGCTTTCCGGCTCTTCAGTCAATGCGGCTTCGACGAAGGGGTGGCGGGGCATATCACCGCTCGTGACCCAGAGAAGACCGACCACTTCTGGGTCAACCCCTTCGGTATGCATTTCAGCATGATCAAGTCGAGCGATCTGATCCTGGTCGATCACGAGGGTCAGATCGTCGAAGGTAATCGTCCGGTGAACCGTGCTGCTTTCGTCATCCACTCCCAGGTGCACGCGGCTAGACCGGACGTGGTTGCTGCCGCACACGCACATTCGTTGTACGGCAAAGCGCTGTCGAGCCTGCGGATGGGGCTTGCACCTCTGACTCAGGACGCCTGCGCGTTTTACGACGACCACGCCGTGTTCGACGATTACACGGGTGTCGTTGCCGAGTTGGAGGAGGGCAGAAAAATTGGTGAAGCACTCGGTCAGCGCAAGGCGATTGTGCTGTCGAACCACGGTCTGCTCACGGTTGGTCGGACCGTGGACTCCGCGGCGTGGTGGTTCATCACAATGGAGCGATCCAGTCAGGCGCAACTCATCGCCATGGCGGCGGGTGAACCGAAACCGTTGGATGACGTGACGGCGAAGCTGACGTACAACCAGGTGGGTCTCGAGTACGCAGGGTGGTTCCAGTTTCAGCCGATGTACGACCGAATCGTCGCGCAGTACCCAGAGTTGATGGACTGAACGACATCGGCCACTTTGTCTCTGTTTGAGCCGCCGAAACTCCGCTCAGCGGAGCGGCTTCGAGGCTTTGCGACGACTGCAGCTCGACGTTCTTCGATCAGCGGTTTTGTGACGACGTTTGTGACGACACTGTGCCTTCGGGTGCCGACGACGCCGCCGAACATCGCCTGTCGGGTCGCAACGCAAGTTCGGTTCGCAGTGAGGCGATGTGGAAGGTCAGTTCGGCCACCTGCTGCCGAGTTGCAGCCTGGTTCGCGTCGTCCTGTTCGGCGACCTTCTGGACGAGCCACGACGCCAAGGTTGCCGTGACGACTCCGAGCAGCGCGATGCCTGCGACCATCAGCCCGACGGCGATGAATCGGCCCGTGGCTGGAACTGTCCGTAACTCATCGGATGACAGGCTCGCACCCTTCGAGCAGCTCGAGCTCACGACGTCGCGGTAGCCCCTCCCAGTCCCCACGGGACAGGCATGCGAAGGCTCCGGTGCGCACGGCGGTGTGTAGCCGCTGTGCGGGATCGTGGCCGTCGACCAACTCGGCGAGGTAGCCCGCGACGAATGCATCGCCTGCTCCTACTGTGTCGACGGGGTCGATCGAGATCGCATCCTGTCGGTAGGTCTCGTCATCGATGATCGCGTAGGCACCGTCGGCACCGCGTTTGATGATCACCTGAGAGGGGCCGAATTCGGCGAGCCCTCGGGCAAGAGACTCCGGGTCGTCGGCGTGATCGGGCCCGAGAACGAGAGCCGCTTCGTCCTCGCCTGCGAACACGACGTCGACGAAGGGGAGTATTTCTCGATATACCTGTGCAGCAGCGTCGCTCGACCAGAGAGCACTGCGGTAGTTGACATCGAAAGACACGCGCACTCCGCTGTCGCGAGTCCGAGCGATCACCTGACGCCAGGTCGCAGCGGCTTGCTCCGACAGCGCAGGAGTTATTCCGGTGACGTGTAAGAGGGCTGCGCCCGACACGATGTCGGAGTCGACGTCGTCGGGGGTCATCTGTGAGGCAGCGCTGTGTGCGCGATAGTAGGTCACCCGCTGCATGGTCGGCGTTCTGAGTTCTTTCACCATGACGCCTGTGGGAGCAGCGCAGTCATCGGGCGCGACGACGTAGACACCCTCGGCTCTGATCTCTCTGCGCACCAACTCACCCGGTGCGTCGGAGCCGAGCCTGCTGCACCAGACTGCCGAAGTACCCAGCCGTTGCAGTCCGATCGCGACGTTCGACTCGGCCCCGCCGATTCCCACTGCCACGTTTCCGGCATGGGCGAACGGTCCTGGATGTTCGCTGCGGAACAGCGCCATCGTTTCGCCGAACGTCACGACGTAGGGAGTGGACAATCGAGACCTCACAGGGTCGCCGCCTCATCCACGACTCGGCGTATTTCCGTTGCGCGCCTGGTCAATTCATGAAGATTTCCACCTGAGAAAGCGTCGCCCAGTAGTGGCCCGCCCATGCTGACCGCCACCGCGCCTGCTCGAATCCAGGCGGCCGCTTCGGCGATGCCCACTCCTCCCGAGGGAATGACTTCGATATCGGGAAAGGGGCCACGCAGGTCGGCGACATAGCTCGCACCGACCTTCGATGCCGGGAAGACCTTCACTGCGGTGGCACCTGCCGTCCAACCGCGATGTAGTTCGGTCGGAGTCAACCCGCCTGGAAACACCGGCACGCCGCGATCTACCGCGATGTCGATGATCGACGTCTCGGTGATCGGTGTGACCAGGTACGCGGCACCTGCGTCGATGGCCTCGCTCGCCTGATCGGTTGTGGTCACGGTGCCCACGCCGAGTTCGGCATCGGCACCGAATCGTTGCAGTAGCTTCGGCAACTCTTCGATGACGCCGTGGGTGCTCAGGGTGAGTTCGATGCTCACCACCCCACCGGCAATCAGTGCTTCCACGACCGGCGCGTATTCGGTGGCGGTTTTCGCACGTAGGACAGCCACGACGCGAGTCTCGCGAAGTAGTGCCGACGGTTCGCTCCTGCTGTTCATCGATCACCTTTCACTGCTTCGGACGTCGCTGCTTCGATTCCGTGTCCGACGATGACATCGATCAACTCGCCGGTTCGTTCGACGAAGGGGTCCCAGTCGGCGATGTCGTCACCGAGCAACCGCCGGTCGGTGAGCGCGCCCCTCGCCATGTGGGCTCCCGATGTGCTGCGCGATGCAAGCTGGGAAAGCCATCCTCGGGCCGGATCTTGCATGGCGGCCGCATGAGGTCCTGGATCGAAACCGTCGATCGGGGCCAGGCAGCTCAAGTACGCCGCTGTGGTCAACGCCATCAAGTGGGGAGTCCGCCCGGCCTCACGAAACTTCATCGCTGGTTCCGGAATACGTTCTCGCAGTTTGACCGATCCGTCGGAACCCACTTGCTGTGTGCGGTGCCCCAACGCTGTGTTGCTCCATCTGACGAACAGTTGTTCCTCGTACAGGTCAGGATCGATACCATCGGGTACGTTCACGCTCGGTAGATACTCGTCCCGAAGTACTGTGCGCGCGGCCCGTTCGACGAAGCTCTGTGCAACCGACTCAGGTATCGTCGCCGCGCTCGACAGCGCACCCAAATAGGCTATGAGCGAATGAGTTCCGTTCAACAGGCGTACTTTCAGCTGTTCGTACCGACCGACCTGGTCCGAGAACACTGCACCGCCGGCTTCCCATGCCGGCCGACCGGCTGCAAAGTTGTCCTCCAGAATCCACATGCTGAACGGTTCGGCGGCCACGGGTATCGAGTCCTCGAAACCCATGTCGCGCGACAGGTTCGACCGATGAGCGTCGGTGGTAGCGGGGACGATTCGGTCGACCATCGTCGAAGGAAACGCCACGTTCTGCTCGATCCACCCTGTGAGTTCACCTGATTCGGAGCCCGACATCTGTGCTGCGAACTCCAGCACCAGTCTTCGAGTGTGCTCACCGTTGTCGTTCAGGTTGTCGCAGCTCAGGACCGTCACAGGCGTGTTGTGCTGGACGCGACCCTGCAATCCACGGACGATCAGGCCGATGGTGGATCTCGGTGCGCCGCCGGCAAGGTCATGAGAGATATCCGGGTGGTCGAGTTGCAGGCCCTTGGTGGCTGGGCTGTACGTGTACCCGTTCTCGGTGACAGTCAAGGACACGATCTTCGTAGTTCGGTCCGAGATCGCAGCGACGACGTCATCCGGTTCCCGAGCAGCCACGAGTGCGCCGGTGTGGACAGAAGGGACACTGTAGGTCGCGCCTGCGGGCGAGATTTCCGCCACCGAATACCTCAGATCCTGCGCACGCAGGGCATCGGCTACCGTTCCGGATCTACTCGAGACGCCCAGGATGCCCCACTCGCCGTCCTGATGAGCGAGTGCCGCCTCGGTGTACACAGCCTGATGCGCGCGGTGGAAGTTACCGAGACCGAGGTGGACGATGCCCTGCTCCGGTGGCCGGTTCCTGCCCCCGGACGACGGTGGTGCCGTGGCAGCCGACAGACGGGGCAACGGAGTGCGAATGATCGTCACCAGTCCTTCACCGAACCGTCGAGATTACGTGCAACCGGCAGATATGCGCGTTCGTACGGAAAGCGTTCGGCGGCAGCTTCGTCCACCTCGACGCCGAGGCCGGGTGCAGTGCCTGGATGCAAGTAGCCGTCCTCGTAGGTGTAGCTCGGGCGAAACACCTCGGACACCTGCTCGGGGTAACCCATGAATTCCTGAATCGCGAAGTTGGTGGTGGCCAGACCCAGGTGCAACGACGCAGACAAGTTGACAGGAGACACGTCCGACGGACCGTGGGGCGCACCCATGACCTGGAAGATCTCTGCGAGCGCGAAGATCTTGCGGACGTGTGAAATGCCGCCTGCGTGCACGATCGCAGTCCTGATGTAATCGATGAGCCGCTCGGTGATCAACTGCTGGCAGTCCCACACGGTGTTGAACACCTCGCCGATCGCCAGAGGAACCGTCGTGTGCGCCCGAACCGTGCGGAGCAACTGTTGATTCTCGGCGGGCATCACGTCTTCGAGCCAGAACAGGTTCACTGGTTCGACGGCTTTGCCGAGCCGCGCGGCCTCGGTGGGATTCAACCGATGGTGGACGTCGTGCAACAGGTGCAACTCGGGTCCTACCGCGTCCCGAACCGCCGCCAACATGTCCGGTGCGTGGCGGAGATACGCAGCTGTGTCCCATTCTTCTTCCACCGGGCCGACACCGCGTCCGGCGGGTTCGTAGCTCGCCGCTCCGCGGGTGACGCCGTATACCTTGTCCAGACCGGGAACGCCGAATTGCACACGCACAGCACGGAAACCGTCGTCCCGACGTTTGCTCACCGATTCGAGAAGCTCGGGTAGGTCCCAGCCGGTGGCATGGGTGTAGGTCAAAATACGGTCGCGCGCAGCACCGCCGAGGAGTTGGTAGACCGGCATGTCGGCAGCTTTTCCCTTGATGTCCCACAGCGCCAGATCGACCGCCCCGATGGCTGCCATCGTGACCGGTCCTCGACGCCAGTAGGCACCGCGGTAGAGGTACTGCCACGTGTCCTCGATGCGCTCGGCGTCGCGACCGATCAAGAACGGCGCGAGATGATCGCGGAGGTAACTTGCAACGGCCAGCTCACGGCCGTTGACCGTGGCATCGCCCCATCCGATCAGACCGTCGTCGGTGGTCAACTTCAGAGTGACGTAGTTTCGTCCAGGACTGGTGACGATGACGCGGGCGTCGACTATTTTTCGAGTCATATTGTGAATAGGCTCATTTCAGTGAGACGGGTGAGATGTCAGAGCACTTTGCTGAGAAACTCTCGTGCTCGATCGGTCTTGCAGTCCGTGAAGAACACGTCGGGCGTGCTCTCCTCGACGATTCTGCCGTCGGCCATGAAGATGATCCGATCGGCAGCGGTCTGCGCGAATCTCATCTCGTGCGTGACCACCACCATCGTCATACCCCCCTTGGTCAGTTCGACGATGACGTCGAGGACTTCTTTGATCATCTCGGGATCGAGAGCGGACGTCGGCTCGTCGAACAACATCACCTTCGGGTTCATCGCGAGAGCGCGCGCTATGGCGACGCGCTGTTGCTGGCCACCGGAGAGCTGAGCGGGACGCTTGTCGGCTTGAGATTCGACCCCGACACGGGTGAGGAGATCCATTGCGCGCGTGCGGGCTTCACCGGCGTCGACGCCTTGCGCTTGGACCGGACCGAGCATGACGTTCTCGAGTACCGTCATGTGTGCGAACAGGTTGAACTGTTGAAAAACCATCCCGACTTCCGAGCGCAGCCGGGCGAGTTCGGCGCTCTCCTCGGGTAGCGGCACACCGTCGATCTCGATGACGCCACCATCGATCGGCTCCAATCGATTCATGGTGCGACACAGAGTCGATTTGCCGGAACCGGACGGACCCAGAATGACGACGACCTCACCGGCCGCGACGTCGAGATCGATATCGGCCAATGCTTGATGGCCGCCGAACCACTTCTGAACTCCTTTGACCGAAATCATCGTTCTGGCGTCGCGCACGGATGCCCCTTGCTCATGATCGGAACCCTTGTGTTCTACGAAAGTCATTGTCAGTGAAGCCTTTCACTCAATATGTTCGACAGTCGACCCAGAATCAGGCACAGCAGCACGTACAGAGCAGCCACGGCGGCGAAGACCGGTGCTGCATACTCTCCGCCGAGATATTCGATCGCGAGTTCTCCGGTGAGCAGCAGATCGGTGTAGCCGATCACGAAACCGAGCGACGACGCTTTGGTGACGCGCACCATCTCGCTGACGAGACTGGGCAGAATCTGACGCACGACCTGGGGGAGGAGGACGAATCGCAGCGTCTTGACGGTGCGTAGCCCCACTGCCATCGCAGCTTCGCTCTGGCCGCGAGGGAGGGCGTGGAATCCACCGCGGAACACTTCGGCCATGGACGTGCTCTCCCAGAGCACGAGTCCGATGACCAACGCCCAGAAGGTGCTGATGTTGAAACCGGTGGTTGCCGGCACGCCGAGGTAGATGAAGAAGACCAGAAGCAGTTCCGGCAGTCCGCGCAATGTCTGAACCCAGATGCGTGCAGGGACATTGACCATCGGATTCGACGACATCTGCGCAAGCGCTAGCAGCAGACCGAAGACCAATGACAGCACCACTGTGAACAGGGCGACCTGCAGGGTGGCGAGTACACCGCGGAGCAGCGCTGCGGCGAGGTCGGCGCGACCGAGTACCGACCAGATCTCGGGGTCGAACAGGTCTGCGTTGTTCAGGACTATCGCCGCCAGGGCGACTACCGCGACGATGGGGATGGCCCCGCCGGCGGTCCACGCCCGGATACGGCGTCTTTCCCGTGGTCCTGGTTGCTCGAAAAGTGTTGTAGCCATCAGGAAGTGAACGCAACCTTTCGTTCCACGGCGGCCGCGAGAAGTCCGGCCGGAACTGTTATTGCCGAATACAGCAGTGCGGTGAACAGCATCAGCGCGATCACTGCCGAATCGTTGGTATTGATGAGTTGCAGCATTGCGCCGAACAGCTCGGTGACGCCGAAGACGCCGGCAATCGCAGTCACCTTCACGAGTGCGATCGTCGTATTGATCAGTGGCGGAACGGAGTTCCGCAACCCTTGAGGCAATACGATCAGCCGAAGCGTCTGCGCTTTCCGAAGCCCGATGGCGCGTGATGCTTCGAGTTGTCCCTGGCCGATGGCATTGATACCGGAACGGACTGCGTCGCAGTAATAGGCCGAGAAGTACAACGTGATGCCGATCGTGGCAAGCGCGAAGAACGACAGGCGTACGCCGAGCAGCGGGAGTATGAAAATGGTGAAGAACAGATGCGCTGCTGCGGGAATGTTTCGCATGATTCCGACGTAAACGGCGGTGATTCTCTGTAGTAGGGGTATGGGTGAGATAGCGAACGACGCGAGCACCAGACCGGCTGCCAGCGACATCAGTCCGGCGATCAGCACCAGTAGAACGGTATTGACGAACCCTTCCCAGAAGACGTCGATATTGTCGATGATTGCGTTCATGTCGAGTAGGTCCTTTCCCGAGACAGTCCGGGCATCAGCAACTGGTCATGGATTCGGGGGCGACCGGGGCCTTCAGGCCGGAGGCACCCATGTGGCGGTCCCAGAGCTCCTCGATGGTGCCGTCGTCGAATGCCTGCACCAGCTGCTCGTTGAAGTACTCACACAGGTCGCCGCGATCGTCGGCCAGACCGATACCCCACCGTTCACCGTCGCCGTAGGTCATCGGCGCGAGAGCGAATTCGTCCGGTTTGGCGACCACAAATCCTGCCAGCAGCGGTGCGGTCGAGTCGATGGCATCTACGGTGCCTTGTTCGAGTGCACGGACGCAGTTGGTCAGAGTGTTGAACTCGGAGATTTCCGCCTGCGGGATGAACTCGGCCACGCGTGGTTGTCCCTGACTGCCCTGCAGGACACACACTTTGGTTCCTGCCGGAACATCCTCGAGTGAATCGATCCGTTCGGCGTCGTCTTTTCTGACCATCAACTGTGGGGCCGTATCGAGATACGGGCCGGAAATCGAAATAGCCTCTTCGCGTGCTGGAGTGATGGCGAGGGCTGTAGCGAACAGATCGACCTTCCCTTGCTTCAGGAAGGGGATTCGGTTGGCTGCTGTCGTGTGAACCCACTCGATGTCATCCTTCGAGACGCCCAAGGATTCGACGAGCAACACAGCCAGATCGATGTTGAATCCTTCCCACTCGTGCTCGAGGTTCAGCTCGGCCAGACCAGGCTGGTTCGGCGACGCGCCCACCTTGATCTTCGGCGCCGACGCCAACTCGGCCATGGTGGAGCCTTCGGGAAAGTCGTTGGGACGGTCCACGGTCGCGGTGCCGCAGGCGGTCATCCCGAGAATCGTGACCATGGCAGCCGTGAAAACGGCACACTTCGATCGATGAAACATGACTGTTCTTCTCTTTCTTCAACGAGATGTTGATGCGCTGCGCGTGGTTCCGCGCGTGCGTCGACCAGTTTCGGCCGCGGATTCCGGTGGTCGGGCCGTCGACCCGCGGACGATGAGCTGGGATCGCAATCGAACCGAGTCCTCGCGCCAGGGCTTTCCATCGAGCTGGTCCATGATGAGACCGATGCTCAAGGACCCACTGCTTTCGATGTCGACCATCACCGTGGTCAGACCGGGATCGGATGCTGCTGCGATATCGACGTTGTCGATACCGACGATGCTGATGTCGGTCGGGCACCGATAGCCGAGAGAACGGATCCCGGCTTGTACTCCCATCGCAACCATGTCGTTGTACGCGACCACTGCCGTTGCCCCACTTGCCACTACGGCCGCGGCCGCCGCCAAACCACCGTGCACGTCCGCTGATTGATTGCCGACGACGGCGAGATCGAACCCGCGCTCGGACGACAAGTCGGACAGGATCTGCGCGCGTGTGCGGTTGGCCCACGAGGCCGCCGGGCCAGGAACGTAGACGAACGACCGATGTCCGAGGGACTGCAGATGCTCGGCCGCTTGACGCAGACCTTGCTCGACATCCATCAGAATGGCCGGCGATCCGTTCGACTCGCCGTTGACTACGACGAGAGGGGTCGACCCGATGGCCCGCGCTACGTCTGCAGGGTCCGATCGGGGCGAGCAGAGAATCACAGCGTCGGCTTCTCGGCCGACTGTGTCGAGCAACTCGATCTCGCGGGCCGGATCCTCGGCAGTGTCTGCGAGAAGCATGCGGTGGCGGCCCGGCCACAGCTTTTCTTGGATCGCCCGCAACATTCTGGCGTACACCGCGTTCGACACGTCGGGAACCAAGACGAGGATGGTTCGCGATCGTGTTGGAGCCGGCGCGTCGTAGCCGATTCGGCGAGCGGCTTCGAGCACCCGCTGTCGGGTGTGTGGGGCCAGCAGGTCGACCGAAGTGAACGCTCGCGACGCAGTCGCCATGGAGACGCCGGCCTCGAGAGCGACGTCCTTCAATTTCGCGACCACGGTTCCTCTTCTCGGTCCTGTTGCGTACATCTCAGACTGGGTGGGTGTGTAATCACTTTCACATGACGTTCAGGATGTTGCAATAGGTTGCAGAAAGTTTCATAAATGAGGTTCGGCCAGGGGGACCGCACTGCCAACAGCGGAGATGGCCGAGGGCATGACGATTGAAGGTGACGGTTTTTGGGCAAGCGGTCCTCATGACAGAGAATTCCAAGGTCACAGTCGAACGCACCATCGAGGCACCCGTCGACGCAGTATTCGACGTCCTGTCCAATCCCGAGCGGCATCAGGCGCTCGATGGATCAGGCTTCGTACGCAGCGTGGACCACGCCGATCGGATCCAGAAGGTCGGCGAAAAGTTCACGATGAACATGCAGGGCGATCACATGGGCGGCGAGTACCAGACGGACAATGTGGTGAGCGGCTACATCAAAGACAAGCTGCTCGCTTGGAAGACAGCCCCCGCCGGCAACGAGCCTCCCGGCTGGGAGTGGTTGTGGGAGTTGGAGTCGCAGGGTCCCAACGAGACGTTGGTGCGACACACCTACGACTGGTCCAAGGTCACGGACAAGAAGTTGCTCGAGCAGATCAAGTTTCCGCTCGTCACCGAGGATCAACTGAACGACACTCTCGCTCGCCTTTCAGTGGAAGCGACGTCCTGATCGACTGAGACAGAGATCCATCGACCAGAAGGCCGGCCCCTCGGGGCCGGCCTTCTGTATGTGCCGCTCAGGCCTGCTCGCGTGAGCACCACCAGGTGGTACGTCCGCCGACCGTCCCGCGAGTCATGGGCGCACCACACCGAGGACATGCCGCATCTGCCTTACGGAACGGAATGATCTCGCCGGTGTGCACGCCACCCTTCTTGATTGCCGATCTGGTCGCGCGACGCAGAACGACCCGAAGTTCGTCGAGCTCTTCCGTCGTGAGCGTTTTGGCCCGCCTGGACGGGGATTGCTCGCTCTGCCACAGCACCTCGTCGGCCAACAGGTTGCCGACTCCCGCTATCGCCGCTTGGTCGAGCAGTCGTGCCTTGAGAGGTGCACCGCTGGAACCGATTCGGTGCCGAAACTCGTCGCGCGTGATCTCCGCGGCATCCGGGCCGAGAGCCTCGATGTCCGGCTCGAGTCGAACCCGGCCGAGGCGTCGCTTGTCGAAGAGCCGAAGCTGGCCGCCGTCGTCGAACGTCATGGAGAACCGCGTCCACTCCGGCTTGTCGGTCGGGCGCTCACCGACGTGAGGATCGCCACCTCCGTACTGTGACGTCCGCTCGCCGTCGGGAGCCGTGACGATGATGCGTCCACCCATGCCGAGATGAATGCCCAGCGTCGGCCCGCTCGATCCGTCTGCCGTGACCGTCTCGCACCACATCGCCTTGCCTCGTCGGCAGGCCTCGGTGAGCTTGCCGCCTGTCAGGGCCCGGGCGATCTCACCCGGCATGTGTGGTCGGCACTCGAATGTGTCGGTGTCATCGATGTCGACGATGACGCGTCCGAGAGCTTTCTCGACGACCTGTCGGGCGTTTTCGACTTCGGGTAGCTCGGGCATGAATCCGGTGTACCCGATCTTCGTAGAATAATCTCGGTGTTCTAGCTCGGCTGTACACCCTGATCCGCTTCCGCATCGGGCTGTCCGTACACACCCTGGTACCTGGCGAAGAGTCGATCGATGGACTCCTGCGGAATCGGGTCGGGATCGCCGAGCTGGCGAGCTACGTACATCGCCTTGGCGACATCCTCGACCATCACCGCCGCCTTCACCGCATCACGCGAATCGGTCCCGATCGTGAACGGCCCGTGATTGGCCATCAGCACGGCGCGGCTGCGATGGCCGCGGAGAGTGTCGACGATCCCGCGACCGATCGAATCGTCACCGATGACGGCGAACGGACCGATCGGAATCGGCCCACCGAATTCGTCGGCCATTGCGGTGATACAGCACGGTATTTGAATGCCCAACGCCGACCACGCGACTGCATAGGTGGAGTGCGTGTGCACCACCCCGCCGACATCGGGCATGTTCCGATACACGTAGGCGTGCGCCGCGGTATCGCTCGACGGGTTCCTGTGTGAGCCAATCGAATCCGGGACCACCTCCCCGTCCAGGGTGCACAGAATCATGTCCTCGGGGCCCAGGTCGTCGTATGCGACGCCGCTGGGCTTGATCACCATCAGGTCGCCGCCGACCACCCGTTCGGACACATTGCCGCCGGTCCACACCACGAGCTCGTTTCGGACCAGCTCGGCGTGCAGCTCCGCCACACGCAGCCGCGCGGATGCGATGTTCGCGTCGATCGTCATGCCGCGCCTCCTGTTTCCACGTCCTCCGATTCCACGTCCTCCGATTCCACGATGCCGAACTGGTACTCGGTCGCACTTCGGTAGGTCTCACCGGGATACAGCTCGACGGAGGGGAATTCGGGGCGGTTGGGCGAGTCGGTGAAATGCTCAGGCTCCAACGCAATCGCATCTCCTTGACGATAGATGCGACCGCTGGTGCCCACCAGGGATGCATCGAGGAAGTTGCCCGTGTAGACGTCGAGTCCCGGTTCTGTGGTCCACACCGCCAGAACTCGACCCGAAATCGGCTCGACAAGTTCTGCCGCACACTCGAAGGCGTTGGCGGAGTACTCCTTCCTCAGCACATAATTGTGGTCGTACCCTCGACCGAGAACCAGCTGCTCGTGGTTGTCCCGGATCCGATCTCCGATGAGCCGTGACTCGCGGAAGTCGAACGGAGTGTTCTCGACGGCGGCGAATTCGCCGGTCGGTACCAACTGTGACGTCACCGGGAGGAACGCGTCGGCCTCCACCTTGAGCAGGTGGTCCAGCACACTTCCCGCGCCTTCGCCGGCAAGGTTGAAATAGCTGTGACCGGTCATGTTGACCACCGTCGGTGCGTCGGTGGTGGCCGTGTAGGTCACTCGCAGAGAGTTGCGTTCACGGATGAGTTCGTACGCCACCTCGACGGTGAGGTTTCCGGGAAAACCGTTGTCCCCATCCGGGCTGACGGTCGACAATCGAACTCCGACCGCTTCGGAACTGCCGATTGCCTCCATGTCCCAGACCAGACGGTCGAAACCGCCGCTGCCGCCGTGCACCGTCCCGAACTCATCGTTTCGATCGAGTGTGTAGGTCGCATCGCCCACCGCGAAATTCGCATCGAGAATTCGGTTGGCGTAGCGCCCGATCAGAGCGCCGAAGTACGTATTCGACGCCTCGTAGCTCCCCAGATCCGCGAAACCGAGGACGACATTGGCGGTCTCACCGTCCCGGTCGGGAACCTCGAGAGTATGCAGAATCCCACCGTAGGACAGGATCGACGCCGTCATTCCACGGTCGTTGCACAGGACAGCGCGCTGCACCGTGCGTCCGTCACGAGTACGCGCGAACGGCCGCAGCTCGACAGTGCTCATCGGACAACCGCCGCGCCGCCGAAAACTGTGCCCAGGCGGTCGGTCCCCGACAGTCCTCGACGCCGCGCGAACGTTGCGAGCAGGTCGTGGTCGATCTGGGTATTGATGGTGTCTGCACTGGTCACGCTCAGTGCAGACAGCGCCGTGGCCACCTCGTTCGCGGTGACGAGATCGAGGCCTGCTGCAGACCCAAGAATGAGTCCACCGAGGTGTGCGTCTCCCGCACCAGCGGTGTTGGATGCTTCTACGGTGACGGGCTTCTGGTGATGAAGGGTGTCGCCATCCCACACCCAGCTACCGGCCCGGCCTGCGGTGATACAGAACCTCAGATTCGGATTGGCGTGCCGAAGATCGGTGCAGGCTCGATCGACGGCACGCTGCGGATCGGCCGGTGCACTGTGATCGGACAGTGCTGCAGCCTCGTCGATGTTGATCGCCAGCACATCGACGAGATCGAGTACTCCGTCGGCTGCCGCCTGCCGGATCTCTCCGGACAGGAAGGAGGCGAATCGAAGAAATCCATGTCGAGTGGCGCTGCGTAACAGCGCAATACGGGCGTCGAGGGTGACCTCGGGCGCTGCCAGGGCGATGCCGCGCCCTGCGTGCTCTGCGAAGAGCGCTTCTGCGGACTCTATGTCCGCCGAGGTGACGGCGGAGCTGGCCGAGTCGCCGACGGTGAGGTTTCCACCGTCGCCGTCGGGATAGCCGAAGCAGACGGAATGCAACGTCGGACGGTTGTCGTCGACGCCGACGTGAGCGACGTCCATTCCCTCGGCGGAGAGCTCTGCTACGACGGAGTGGCCCATCGCGTCGTTGCCGACCCGCCCGACCGGCACGACGCGAAGAGACGCGGGTGCCAGCCGAGCGATGTAATGGGTGATGATGTGCAGCTTGCACCGGTCCTGCACATCGAGCATCCGGACGGTTCTGCTCTCCTCGCGCCCGAGGGTGTGATTGCCCTCGAGCGCCAACGACGTGCCCGTTCCCAAACCGCCTGTGCCGATGACGATGTCGTAGGGATGTAGCTGTTCGCCGGTCACTGGGAAAGGTCCCACGCCGGGTTCAACGAGATGACGTGCTCCGCGGTTGCGACGGTGGCAGTCAGGAGGGCATCGGGGTGGTCCTGGAGCAGGGTGACCGGATATTCGGGTGTCCGATCGGAGAACAGGGCTACTCGCAATGCGGTCTGCTTCCACGCACCTGTGTCGCTGAACAGTCGAATCTTGCGTGCGGCGAGTATCTCTCGCATACCCAGTGTCACGGACATGGGCGGCACGAACTGATACGCGCCACCGAGCGTGCGCTGTGAGAGCGCGATGATGGTATCCACGTTGTTGTCCTGAATGCGTGCCACGGAATTCTTCAGGTCGTCGACGCTGATTTCGCTGAATGCATTGCGTCGAGCTTGGTTGTAGGCGACATGGCCGTCCTGTCCCCATCCGCCGTACGCCAGGTCCGCAGGCTCGGCGATGAGTGCCGCCGAGACGCGCAGCAGAGTATCCGGGTTGAGCCAGTGACGCTGCTCGATCGGTGGACGGAGGTCACTGTCGATCGCGCCGTAGAAGTCGCGTTCCATCGTGCCTCGGAAGTTGTAGGGGTGATTCGAGGGCACCTCCTGGCCCTGCCAGTCGAGGCACTCGTCCATGTGGAACACCTCCAGATTGTGGAGGTTCACCCTGCCGCTGTTGACCATCTGAGCGAACGGTGCCATCCACGCGGTCGGTCCACACGGGAGGATCACTCGATACGAGCGGCCGCCCTGTTGTGCGGCCACGACGGAATCGACGAATTCCTGAGCCATGATGCGACCCATGGCATTCGAGTCCTCGACCATGCGGAAGGGAACCCGACGGTCGGGGTGATTCTCCAACTCGGACGCAGGTACAGAGCACCATTCGAGCAGGGACGATTTCGAGATTTTTTGCACAGCAGTTCTCCTTCGATGAATACGAATGATGTGGGCAGGCATCGTGCCCGCCCTGTGAACGAAAGCCCTGGATCAGGGCAGGGGATTGAGCGCGTCGAACGCGCGTGCAGTTGCCTTGTGTAGCGCGCCGACAACGCCGCCGTCGCCGCCGAACGTCGCCAGCTGGATGTCCGGCATGATAGGAACGAGTGCGCTCAGATCGTCTCGTAGCGAATCAAGCAGCAGCTCTCCGCCTTTGGACAATCCACCGGCAACGAGAACGCGTTCGGGATTGATGACGCATACGGCCGCAGCGATACCGGCCGCTATTCGATAGGCCATTCGGTCGAAGACATCCACAGAGGCGGTATCACCTTCGCGAACGCCGCGGAAGATCAGTTCGGCGTCGACACTGTCGGCGTCACCGTCTGCCAATTCCAGCAACCGAGCGCCACCGGGCTCCATTGCTGCGGCACGGCCGTGTCTTGCCCACGCACGACCACCCGCGGCCCATTCCCAGGCACCTATCCGGCTGCCTGCGGGTGGTTCGTCGCCGAAGCTGAGCGGTAGATAGCCGAGCTCGCCTGCTGCGCCGGACGCACCTCGACTCAACTCGCCTCGCACGATGATTCCACCGCCGATGCCGATCCCGAGATGGACGTACAGGACGGTATCGATCCCTTTCGCGGCTCCCGCAATGGATTCCGCGAGTACCGACAGGTCCGTCTGACGTTCGACGAACACCCTTGTCGGATCGCATCCGATCCACTCGGCCACAGCAGCACGAAGGTCGAGTCCGTCCCACCCGGCGATCTGCGGAGCCAGGCTGACGACATTCGTCTGCGGATCCACCACGCCGGGGGTGCTGACGACGACAGTGTGGAACTGTTCGGCAGTACCGCCACCGGTGGGGCGGATTGCCGACACGGCCTGCTCGACCAGTCCGAGAAGGTAAGCCCTATCGGGCTTTTCGCGGCGAGTCCGTACCTCGGAAGAGTCGAGTACATCGCCGGCGAAGGTGGATGAGCGCGCGCTCACCTTGTCGGCACCGATATCGATCCCCAGTAACACTCCGTGATGCGTGGTGACTCTCAAAGAGAGTGCAGGACGGCCCTGTTGACGCTCCGCGGATTTGGGCTGGAATTCCTCGAGCAGACCCTCGGCGATCAGGTCGTCGCAGATCTCCTTGATGGAAGTCTTGGACAGCTTGATGATCGAGCCCAACTGCGTTCTGGTGATGCCGCGATTACTGTGCACCACATCGAGAATCGAACGTCGGTTGCGCACTCTCGCACGCTGCGGACTGTCGAACAACGGAGCTGTGCTCACCCGCGGTCCCTCGAATCGACCGCGAGAGGTTCGACGACTGGCCCCTCGACCGCAGTCGGCCCGGTGGAGAGGAATGCAGCTACTGCAGCGGCGGTGACCACGCAGATGGCCGCGATGTTCCCCAGATTGCCCGGATACGACGGCCACGGGAAGAACTGGTAGTAGAGCGGTGCGAGCAGGATGAGAACCGCGAGGGACGGCAGAACCACGTGGACAACGAGATTGGTGCCTCGCGATGCACGATCGCGGGTGTGGTACGCGATGCATGCAATGCAGGTCATGATGTAGATGATGATAGCAAAGACCGTGATCATGGCCCCGAGCACGCTGAAGGCGGCCACCGGACCGAGCGCCAGTCCGAGCACCAGCGCAACGACGATGGTCAGGCCGGTTTGGAAGTAGATGGCGAAAGTCGGTGTCGCGTGGGTGGGATGAGTTCGACCGAATCGAGCGGGTAGTCGACCCATTCGGCCGAACGCGAACACGATTCGGGAGGCGGCGATGGTCCCGGCATTCGCATTTCCGATGAAACTGTTGACCAGGGCGAACAGTACGAGCACCCAGAGTGGACCCCAGAACTTGTGCGCCAGATCGATCCACGGGCTGTCTGCGGAAGCGAAGTCGGCCATGTTGTTCGGACCCCAACCGATCACTGCGCTGTAGGAGCACAGGAAGTAGAACAAACCGCATGCCAACGCGGAGTACATGATCGTGCGGGGAATGGTTCGGCGAGCGTCCTTCGTTTCCTCGGCGAGTGGTGCGGCGGTCTCGAATCCCTGGAATGCCAGAATCGAGAACACCACGGCCTTGAAGATGCCGGACCAGCCGGGTTCGAGGGCATTGGACGGATCGAAGACGGCGAGGGTGTTCTGGTCGCCTCCGTCGACGATCATCCATACCGCCAGCACGGCGATGATGCCGATCTCCGCGATTCCGAACACGACACCGGTGGCAGTCGACTGTTTGACCCCGCGCACGTTCAGGAAGCAAACCAGTAGTGCGGCAGGGATGACGAAGGCCCACCAGGGGATGTTCACACCCAGCGACGAATTGATCGTTCCCGACGCGAATTGGCCGAAGAACACGAAGACGATAGGGGAGATCATGAGCTCGAGCGGTGCGTAGAGCCACCCGACGAAGGTGCCTGCGCGGCGCCCGAGACACTGTTCGACGTAATCCGCCAAGCCGCCTGCAGAACTGAACACGCGGGCCAACGAGCCGACGGCTACGCCAACGAGGAGTACGACGACCAGGGCGAGTAGAACAGCCAGAGGTGTCGCAGGTCCGGCGAACGACACTGCAATCAGCAGCGACGACGCCACTCCCGATGCCGGTCCCATATGAGTGAGTGCTTGGAACACTCCTTGGACGAGGCCGATCGAGTTGGTGTTCAGAGATTGGTGAGATGTTGCTTCTGTCATGTCGCTCCCAATTAGATCGGACACTGTCCGTACTTAACATTGGAGAACATATGTCACGCTATGACCTGCAGCAATAGCGCAGGCGTTACTAATGAGTTACGAAATTTCACGGACCGGACATTCGAGATTCATCGCAGTCGCACCGGTGCGACACGCGATCGGCTACCGCCGGTGCCACCCCGAAGTTCCGGTTCGCACTGGAATCGCGATGTCGTGTGTTTCGCTCTGGGTGTCGCCCCCGACCACATGAGTCAACGCGTTCTGCATCACGTCGTGGTCGGATCCGGTCCATCGCTCTTCTCGTTGACGCCGATACTGGTTCCAAGACGGGATGGTGAATTGCTCGACCATCGTGTCGGCCACGTCCAGGCTGCGGTACAGGTTCCAGGAATACGCGCCCGTTCGTTTCCGTGCAGCGCCCACCGGTGCCATCGACGAGATGAACTCGCTGACAGCGTCTTTCGCGACTCGATAGGTGATGGTGACGCGCACCGGACCGTCCTCGGGCACGGGTTCGAGCAGGACCGTCGGGGTGGGCCATGCAACGGAGACAGCTCGGTCGAGAGTCCCCGTCTCGGGGTGCAAGGGGAGCACCCCGACACTGGCCGCCACCACGACGAGTACACCGACCGCCACCGCCAGTGCATCCACTATGCCGATTCTCGACGCCAGCCAGCCCCACGCCAGCGAGCCGACAGCCTGCGCGCCCATGAACACCAGCAGGTACACCGACATACCGCGAGCACGCACCCAGGACGCAAGCGACAGTTGGATCGATGCGTTCAGTGCGGTCAAGGTAGTGATCCACGCGATGCCCGAGAGCAGCAGCGCCGGAACCACCGACCACAACGGCAGCCACGCAACTGCCGCAATCCCGACGGCGTACCCGACGGCAGAACCGATGAGAAGTGTGTTCGCTCCGAAGGTCTTTCTCATCATGGGCGTCAGCGCGACGCCCATGATGGCTCCGACACCCAGGACACCCAACAGGACGCCGTACCCGACGGCCCCGAGCCCGAGGACCGCCGACGATGCCGACGGTAGAAGCGCCCACAGCGCGGACGCCGGAAATGCGAACAGAGCCGAGCGCAGGATGATTCGCCGAATCACCGGACCGGATCGGATGTAGCGCACCCCGGAGACGATCGACTCTGCCAAACCCTCCCGATCCACGACGACGTTGCGGGGGCGCTTCCACGCGATCAAGACACCCAGCGTGGCGAGGAAGGACACCGCGTTGATGGCGAACACGAACGTCGGACCGGCGACGGCCACGAGGACTCCGGCGAGTGCCGGCCCGATCGCTCTCGCACCGTTCACGGTGACGCCGCCCAGCGCGGACGCCGTCGGAATCTGCTCACGAGGAACCAATTCCGGCTGGATCGCTTGCCATGCAGGAGCGGACAGAGACGACCAGCAACCAAGAACGAACGTGCACGTGAGCAGTCCCCACGGCGACAAGGTGTCGGTCCACGCGAGTGCGGTGAGAATGCCTGCGGTGAGCATCGAGGCGAATCCGACGACGATCAGGAGGACCCGGCGATCGAGCGCATCCGCCAACGCCCCGGCCAACAGGGCCAACAGCAGGGTGGGGAGCAGACTGGCCGTTTGCACGGCGGCGATGACAGTGGTCGACGCTTCTCGCTCGACCAGAAACCACTGGGCACCGACGGTCTGCATCCACCCACCGATGTTGGAGACCAACTGCGCGATGAACAGGCTGCGGTACATGGTGTTTCGTAGCGGAGCCCATGCCGATGTACCAGCAATCGTGTTCACTGTCTTCGCTCTCTTTCCGAGTTGGAACCAGGTGGCGACAGTGGTCGCCACCTGGGGCGGCTGTGTCTACTTCGCGATGAACTCGAGAATGTCTGCGTCCAGGGCCTTCTGGTAGTCGCCGTAGATCCCGTGCGGTGCGCCGGGGTAGACCTTGAGGGTGCCGTCCTTGACGAGCTCGACAGTCTTCAGTGCTGCCGCGGCGATCGGAACGATCTGGTCGTCGTCACCCTGCGCAATGAACATCGGAACGGTGAGCGCTTTGAGATCCTCGGTGAAGTCGGTCTCCGAGAAGGCCTTCACACAGTCGTAGGCAGCGGACAGATTCACCAGCATGCCCTGACGCCAGAAGTCGTCCTTGGCTCCCTGCGAGACGTTCGAGCCCTCACGGTTGGCTCCGAAGAACGGATCGGCCAGATCCCTGTAGAACTGCGAGCGGTCGGTGAGAACGCCGTTGCGGATATCGTCGAGGGCGTCGATCGGGGTGCCCTCCGGGTTCGATTCCGACTTCACCATGATGGGAGGAACTGCGCCTGCGGTGATGATGCGAGCAACGCGACTGCCACCGTGCTGTGCGGCGTAGCGCACCACCTCGCCGCCACCGGTCGAGTGGCCGATGAGGGTGAGCTCCTGTAAGTCGAGTGCGTCGACCAGCTCGGCGAGGTCCTGTGCGTACGTGTCCATGTCGTTGCCGAGGGATGTCTTGGACGACCTCCCGTGTCCGCGGCGATCATGGGCAATGGCGCGGTAGCCGGCGTCGGCGAGCAGTTTGAGTTCGAGCTGCCATGCGTCCGAGGACAACGGCCAACCGTGACTGAGCAGCACGGGCTTTCCGGTGCCCTGCTCGGTGTAGTAGATCTGGGTTCCGTCGGTGGTGGTGATGTACGGCATGGTGTGCTCCTGCGTGTCGGTGTTCCTTCGGGGTACCGACTACATTCGTCCGAGGCTGCATCGAAAGCGTCGCTGCTGGCGTCCAACTCGGGGGAGTGGATACCGGCGTCGGCACTACCGGCTACCCGGTAGTGAGGCCGATCCGCACCGAGAGCACGGTGCCGACACCGGGCGGACTGGTGATGGTCAGAGCTCCACCGACCGCGGCCACCCGATCCTGCAGGCCGATCAGACCGGACCCTGTGTTCGGATCCGCACCACCCCGACCGTCGTCGACCACCGTGAGTTCGAGGTTCTCGTCGATCACGCGCGCTGTGATCTCTACATCCGTTGCGTCGGCGTACTTGGCAGTGTTCGTCAACGCCTCGGCGACAACGTAGTACGCCGCTACCTCCACGGATTCGTGCAGGCGAGAGGGGATGTCGGTGGTGAGGGAAACCGGCACAGGGCTGCGCCGCGCCAGGGTCTTCAGCGCAGGGGCCAATCCACCGCGGGAGAGTATCGCGGGGTGGATGCCGCGCGAGAGCTCTCGCAAGTCCGTATGCACCTGAGCCAGAGTTTCGACACTGCGGTCCAAGCTGTCTCGCAATTCGCCGAGGTGACCGGGAACCGCAGCCTGAGCAACCCGCAGCTCCATTCCCAACGAGACTATTCGTTGCTGTGCGCCGTCGTGCAGGTCACGTTCGATGCCGCGTCGTGCCTGGTCTGCCGCGGCGACGACACGAGATCGGGACCGGGTCAGCTGCAGCCGTGTGTCGTGGTTGTACACGGCGGTGGCGATGAGATCGGCGAAGTCGGTCAATCGATCTCGCACACCGTCGCCCACGAAGTGCCGAACGGTGGTGGTGCCGACTACGATCGCTCCCCACGTGGCCCCGTCCACGGAGATCGGTACGCCCTCGGACTGCAGAATTCCTCGACCTTCCAGCCGAACCGCGATGTCTCCTGTCGCAGTGGTGAAGTCGATAGCAGCGGGCCGGCCCGTCTCCGCAACGATGGTGGCGACATTGCGTCCACCGAGCGGCAGCTGGTCGCCGACGGTCAGTGAGTGTTCGACATCGTCGTGGTGGGCCACGATCGTGTAGTAACCCTGTGCGTACCGCACCACACAGACGTGTTCGTTGTCGAGACCGTCGGCCAGTTCGTGCGCGACGGCCGCGAACACATCGTCGGGCTCGGCTCGAAGCGCGACCAAGGTGGCAACTCTTCGCAGCGAAGTTTGTTGTCGTGCAAGCGCAACGGTACGGCCGTGCATGTCCTGCCGCTCGCGCGCGGCGGCCAACAGAGCCTCGATCGATGGCACGACCCGACGGATACGGCGAGACGCCGTCGGGTCCAGATTCGCGGGTACGACGAGGGACGCAGTCACGACCGGCCCGTCGTGCATCAGGATCTTCTCCTGGTCCGACGACACGGGAGCGTCTTCGGATCCCAACGCCGCGTAGGGCAGGTCGAGTACGGCAGCCAGTCGGCTGCTGGCGGCGTCGAGCATCTGGGGTGTGTAGTCCGAGCGCAACATCGTCCGCGCGAACAACGCGAGCAGGTCTGCTTCGCAGCGTCGTTGATCGGATTCGGCTGCACGCAAACGTGATTGACCGACGAGCATATTGGTGAGCAGAGCCAACGCAAGAAAAACGATGACCGCGGGGACGAGGCTTTCACTGCTCTCGATGACGTGGATGTATGCGTAAGCGGCAGCGCTTGCCACTGACGTCGCTATCGACAATCGGAAGCCCCAACCCGCCGACACCACCAGAACGCCGAACAGAAAGACGGCTCCGAAGGCGTTCTCTGGAGCGACCCGTTTGAGGAGCAGCACGATGAATACCTCGGCCCCGATCAAAGCAACGGCCAGCACCGCTCCCCACACAACCGGGGGCGAGCTCGGTCGCAGAATGAGCGTCGTGAGTCGGTCGCGGAGTGCGGCGTCGGCGGTCATCGCCGAATCCGGGGGGCGATAGTACCGTTAGCTGGAATGCCGGGCCCCGCGATTTCTGACACCCTCGATGGAGTGATGTCTTCCAGCCTGCGGTGTTTGATAGTCGACGACAGCGACGCGTACTGCGTCGCTGCGAGTCGGCTGCTCGAATCGGCGGGCATCGTCGTGGTCGGAACGGCATCGACATTGCTGGACGCAGTTCGCGCCGCGCAGTCGACACACCCCAGTCTCGTACTGGTCGATATAGATCTCGGCACCGACAGCGGCTTCGACGTCGTCGAAGCGCTCGATTCGGTACCACTGACACCGAAGCCGGCCATTATTCTGGTCTCCACGCACGACGAGGACGACTTCGTGGACCTGGTGGAAACGAGCTCGGCTGTCGGGTTCCTTCCCAAGTTCGAACTCTCGGCCGCCGCCATCGACACCATGCTGCGCCCATGACCGGGTGTCATCCGACGGTGTCGAGGTAGAGGATCACTGCCCGTACCCGACGATGGTCGTCGGCAGTCTCCGCCAGATCCAGTTTGGTGAGGATGCTGCGCACATGTTTCTCGACGGTTCCCTCTGTGATCCACAGACGCTTACCGATGCCGGAATTCGACAGTCCCTCGGCCATCAACGTCAGTACGTCGCGTTCGCGAGTACTCAATGCGCCCAACGGGTCTCCGCGACGCTTTGCCGCCACCAACTCGTAGACCAGCGCCGGATCGATCACCGATGCGCCGGCAGCGACGCGATCGATCGTCGAGACGAAATCGGCCACATCGGTCACCCTGCTCTTGAGTAGATATCCGATGCCCTTCGCGCCGTTGTGTCCGCTGTCGAGAAGCTCGAGTGCGTGGTCGACCTCGACGTGTGCGGACAGCAGCAACAGCGCCACGTCCGGGAATTCGGACCGAATACGCAATGCCGCGTCGAGCCCCTCGGCGGTGTACGACGGTGGCATCCTGATGTCGATGATCGCCAGGTCGGGTTGGTCTCGAGCGAGCAGCGCCAGCAGTTCCTCGGCATCGCCGGCTCGGCCGACGACGCTCAGACCCGCCTCGGTGAGCAGGCTGGACATGCCCTCACGCAGTAGTACGTCGTCGTCTGCGATCACCACTCGAATGTCGGACATCATGCTCCCTGGACCGCGTCGAATCGCAACATCTTAAGCGAAAGTATGTGCCGTCATCGGTCGTTCGACCCACGTGCCGGACCGAGTGGTCCCAGTTCGGCGTCGAGCACTTTCTGTACGACGCGCATCGCAGCGAGCGCGGCCGGTGCTCCGCAGTAGCCCGCTGTGTGAATGACGGTCTCGGTGATTTCCGTTCTGGTGAGGCCGTTGCGAAGCGCTCCGCGCACGTGGCCTGCAAGTTCCTCGTGCGCGCGCAACGCGATGAGGATTCCGAGATTGAGCAGACTGCGGCTGCGGTGATCGAGTCCGGGGCGCGTCCACACACCTCCCCACACCGTGTCGGTGACGAAATCCTGAAGTGCGGCGGAGTCGGTGTTCTCGGCATCGGCGAAGGCCCGCTCGACGAACTCTTCACCCATCACGTCTTGCCGAATGTCGAGTCCGTCCTGGAAGCGCGGGCCTCTGTTCTCAGTGGAGAACTGGTCGTCGATCATGCTGCTGCCTTTCGTCTGCCGTGGTGTCGTCAGATCATGTCAGGCGCAGACCGGCGAGGTTTCGGTTCGGCCGCGACCCTTGTCCTATCGACGAAGGGGTGGAGTATCGAACACGCCTGCGGGCTGAAGCTGTGGAGGCTGAGTTCATGAAACATGTTTGCACACTTGCAGTTTGCGAATCCATTGTTCTCGGATCGGCTCTGGCGACGGTGTCATTCCATAGGACTGACCTGCGCCGGCGCCGCCTCGGGTCGACCTGTGCCCGGGCGGGGATTGCCGTGATCGGGCGGTGTAATTCCCGGCTTGCGTGTCGCTCCCATGAACGCCGAACCGCCGACAGCGCTTTCGATTCCGTGAAAGCGTCCGGTACGCATCCTGGAGCGAACGAAGCGCGCGATCACCACGAAGAAAACAAGAACTGAGACCACGCCGACCAGAGCCAATGCAGTGTCCATGGGTGTCCCCTGTTCGTCCGTACTCCCCACCGTCGGGCATGATCGCGCCGCTGTCAAACGTCTGCGGATCTGTTGGGGGCGAGAACACTGCCGATCCGATCAGCGACGACCGGTCGATGCGTCGCTCTGCACGGATTCGTTGTCGCCGGATGGTTCGTCGTCACGTGTGGCTTCGAGGAAGAGTTGGAGAAAGGACGAGTGCTCGCGGCGTTCCTGGGTCGATTTCTTTCCGTGAGGCTCTTCGGATTGCTGAGGCATGGCGATTCGCGTCCCTCCCGTATCGGCTGTGCGGAGAACTCGCGTCATTGCTGACTCCGGCAAACAGTCTCAGATTTTGAATAGTCAAACAACTGAGATAGTACCCAAGCGTCGGGGAGAAGCGATCGGTTACCGCTGTTCGGCGGCGGCGAGGTTGCCGAGAAGCTGCAGTGCTTCGGCGGACGGGCTTCCGGGTTCTGCGTGGTACACCACAAGGGTCTGTCCGTCGGTTCCTGCGATGGTCAGCTTTTCGTGGTGGAGGTCGAGGTGGCCGACCTCGGGATGGTCGAGAAGACTGGTGCCGCCCGTTCTCAGGTGCACATCATGGCGCGCCCACAACCGGCGGAAGACCTCACTCTCGGCGGACAGTTCACGGACCAGGTCGACCAGAACTTCATCGTCGAACTGCGCGGACGACGCAGCCCGGATCCCCGCCACCGCGTCGGTCGTGACGCGATTCCAATCGCGGTGCAATTGACGCTCGGTGGCGTCGAGAAATGCCGCGCGGAGCAGGTTGGTTCCGGGGGAGTTGTTGGGAGACAAAGTCTTTCCCATCATATTCGCGGCCAGTACTGTGAAGCGGCGATCGTGAATCACCGCAGGCATCGGCAACGCGTCGAGGAATTGCAAGGTTCTGGCGGGTACTCTCTCGATTCTTCGGGCCGGGCGGCGGGCCGAGCTCGGGGGACCGGCGAGAGTGTGAAGATACGCAGTGCTGTCGACGTCGAGACGAAGTACCGCGGCGAGCGCGTCGAGCACCTGAGACGACGGGGTTTGGTTGCGTCCCTGCTCGAGTCGCACGTAATAGTCGGCGCTGATCCCCGCGAGCAGGGCCACCTCCTCCCGGCGCAGTCCACGAACACGTCGTCTGCCGCCACCGACGATGCCGACGTCCTCGGGTGCGAGTTGCTCGCGACGCGCCCGAAGGTACTCACCGAGCGCCTGGTGGTTGTCCATCTCTCCACCGTAGAGCCGCGCGCTACCCGATGAGTAGCCCGCGCAGACCCAGGACAAGGAGGGCTCGTGATTCCTCGTCGACGTGCCCGACCCTGGAACGGAGCCGCACGACGCGCGCTCGAAGAACAAGGAGCGTCGACATGGGGAACAGAATCGTCACACCGTTCGGTGCACACACCACTGCCGACGAGGTCAGCGAAGGCATCGACCTGACTGGGGCGCGCGTGATCGTCACCGGCGGAGCGTCGGGGATCGGGATCGAGACGAGTAGGACGCTTGCTCGACGCGGAGCCGCCGTCACCCTCGCAGTCCGTGACGTCTCGACCGGAAGCAGGGTTGCAGCCGAGATCACCGCCGACACGGGGAATTTGCGGATCGACGTGCGTCGGCTCGAACTGACCGATTTCGCATCGGTGAGAACGTTCGTCGAAGAATGGGACGAGCCTCTCGACGTGCTGGTCAACAACGCAGGTGTCATGGCCGTCCAGGAACTGACCGTCGACGGCAGTGGGTGGGAGAGGCAGTTCGCGACCAACTTCCTCGGTCACTTTGCGCTCACGACCGGACTCCACGACGCGTTGGCGCGTGCGGACGGCGCGCGCGTGGTGTCGGTGTCGTCGTCAGGCCACCTGTTCTCGCCAGTGGTGTTCGGCGACATCAACTTCCGCTTCCGTCCCTATGATCCTGTGCAGGCCTACGGTCAATCGAAGACTGCCGTCGTTCTGTTCGGAGTCGCCGCATCGGCACGGTGGGGGAACGATGGAATCACCGTCAACACATTGAACCCAGGAGCGATCGCGACGTCTCTGCAACGCCATGTCGGTGGAAAACTCGCGACACCCGTCGAGTTGCAGAAGACTCCAGCGCAAGGTGCGTCGACGTCGGTGTTGCTCGCTACCAACCCGCACCTCGCGGGCATCGGAGGCCGATACTTCAACGACAATCAGGAGGCGAGACCGGTCGATCGTAGACCCGCCGATATCGCCGAACTGGTCGATTCCGTTGCCTCGTACGCCCTCGATTCCGATGCAGCCGAGCGCCTGTGGGACATCGCAGCTCGGGCTGTCGAGTGAGAAACGAGGACCGGTTCACATTCCGGCGGCGGTCGGGGGTTCGATCAGCATTCTCTTGATGACCTTGCCGGTCGCAGTGCGGGGGAGTTCGTCGAGGAACGTGATGTCTCGAGGAACGCAGAACCGGCTCAGCCGGTTTCGAATGTAGGCACGCACCATGTCTGCGTCGAGGCCTGCCGCACCGCGGCCGACGACGAAGGCTGCAAGACGTTGTCCGTACTCGCTGTCGGGCACACCGACAACTGCGACCTCGCCGACCTGAGGGAGGTTGGCAATCGCATCCTCGACCGGTCCCGGAAAGACGTTCTCGCCACCTGAGATGATCATCTCGTCGTCCCTACCGCACACGAACAACCGCCCGTTGCAGTCGATGTACCCGAGATCTCCGGTGTCCATCAGCGCGGCTCCACGTGCAGACGCGGTGGGCGGAGGTTCGGCGTTGGTGTAACCGTCGAACAGCATGTCGTTACCGACGAAAATGCGGCCGAGGCTTCCCACCGGCACGGCGATGCCCTCGGCGTCGAGCACAGCGATGGTCGTGCCGAGCGGCGGACGTCCGGCGGTGCCAGGTGACGCGCGCAGGTCATCGGGTGTGGCGATCGTGGCCCACGAGACCTCGGTGGACCCGTAGAAGTTGTAGAGAATGTCGCCGAAGACGTTCATGAACCGGCTGACTGTCGACGCGGTCAACGCCGAACCGCTGCAGGCGACGACGCGCAGGCTGGAGGTGTCGTAACGGGATCGCACAGATTCGGGCAGATCGAGTATTCGTTGCAGCATGATGGGTACGGCTATCAACGAGGTGCATCGATTCTCCTCGACTGCACGCAGGCAGTCTTCGGCATCGAATCGATCCTGGAGCACCACCGTGGCTCGCAACGAAGTGCTGATCTGCAAGGCTGCGAGCCCCCAGCTGTGAAACATGGGTGCTGCTATGAGCATCCGCTCGTTCGTCTTGAGAGGCATCCGAGACAACATGGCGGCGATGGTGCCGAAACCCCTCGGGGTGGGACGGAGCGCGCCCTTGGGCGACCCGCTGGTCCCTGATGTCAACACGACGACCGACCCAGGGCGATCCGGCCGTGCGAAGGTGGCGGACGGCGGTGCGACGAAATGCTCGAGGGTGCGCCGCCGCGGAACGGCGGTATGAGAAGAGAGACTGACTCGGGTGACGTCGTCAGGCAAGTAGCGAACCATCGAGTCGAATTCGTCGTCGACGAACAGCATTCGGAGCTCATGGCGGGCGGCAATCGTCTCGATCTGACGCGCCGCGAGGCCGGTGTTGAGAAGCACGACCTCGACTCCGAGCATGCCGCACGCGACAGTACATTCGATCATGGCCGAGTGGTTACGGGCCAGAATTCCGACCGTAGTCCCGGGACGAATCCCCGATGCATCGAGACCTGCTGCGATGCGGTGTGACCGGTGGTGGATCTCCGCGAACGTACGGGTCCCTCGGTCGTCGACAACGGCTATCTCGTCCGGTGACTTCGCCGTAGCGGCCGCGAATCCGCCTCCCAATGTGAAGCCCCACTTCGCCAGCGAGTTCAACTGCCGGTACGCGCGGTCGGGACGTGCGGCACGGACGACGCCCGTTCCCACCATCGTCTTCAGGATCGCCAATTGCAGCGACCGGGAGTCGCCGCTGTTCGAGACAATGGAGTCAGCGGTGCCGGAAAGAGAATTCTCCAGTCTGCGAAGGCCTCCCATGACCCAGTCGACGACCGCGCGGTTGTGTTCGGGCTGGGGTGCATATGCGCCGCCGAGACCAGCCTTGAATACGGTGACATCGATCTTCGTCTCGCCGGCCGATCGTCTGGTGAGGGTGAATCTGATGAAGCCACCGGACTCGACGTGCTCGATGGTGATGATCGGTTGATTGCGCCGGTTCACGACGAACTCGAGGTTGTGCTCGACGCCGCCGACGCCGCATCGATACCCGGTGGCGGTGTCACGCAACGTGCAGTATTCGAGACCGGGGAAGTAGCGTGGGAACAGCTCGACCGCGCTCAAGACCTCGCATACCTGCTCGACGTCGTGTGCGAACACAACCTTGCAGTCGATGACGTCCGAAACCATTCCCCACCCCTGTACCCGCCGAGGCGGACGACAACGTCGCATCAGCACCGACCAGGGGATGGCGGCGAGCTCTTGGAACGGGTCATCCGCCTGGATGAAATCGCTATGCTAATCCCGGTGCACGGTTTCGGGGGGTGGAATCGGCCGAACTCGGTTCTCGACAGCCGACAACTCGGCGCGAACGACCCATAGCGCCCGATTTTTGCGAGACTTCTTACCTGTCCGACCGGCTCCAGACGTGGCTGAACGGAACGGTGCGGCCCAGAATGCGTTCTGCGGCGCGATGTCCTGACTTCATTGCTGCGGTGACCGTTGCCGGGTCATCGGTCCAGGTGGCCTCACCCGCGAGATGCAGTACGCCGCCGATGGGCGTGGCGAGATCGTCGTGGTCACGCGTCTGCGAACCGACCGTCATGTAGGAGTAGGAACCATACGAGAACGGATCGTCCTGCCACCGTGTGACATACACACGGTCCGGCGGGACGACTCGGTCGCCGTATATGCCACGCAACGTGTGGACAATCGAGTCCCCGATACGTTCGTCCGACCAATGTCGGGTCTGCTGTGCACAGGGACCCGCGGCGAAGGTCAACAGCGTGGGCCTGCCATTCGGCTGGGTCACGTCGTACCACGAGTGCCACCAGCGCCCGGCTTCGCCCTGCTGCCGTATTGCGTAGACGTTCTCGTCCCAGAACTTCACCGGGAATCGGAGGAACACTTTCTCGAAGGCGTTCATTTCGAGCCGATGGAGAGCAACCGAGACAGGTTCCGGTAGCGGAGGTTCGACGGTGAATTTCGGCGACTTCAGTACTCCGATCGGTACTGTCACCACGGCGCGATCAGCCGAGAAGGAGCCTTCTGCGGTTGTCACGACCACTCCCTCGTCGCCCCAGCGGACCTGCGTGACCTCATGTTCGAGTCGAACGTCCAATCCCTCGGTGAGACAGACGGCGAGTTCGTCGTAGCCGTCGGGAAACACAACTTCGTCGCCGTCGATGGCGTCGTCGTCCAAACCGTGTGCGTCGAGATCCCCCTGGGCTACCCCCAGCTGTTCCTCGGCTCGGTGGCCGAGAAATTCGCGCACTCGGTCCAGGCGATCGATGTCCCAATTCAGTCGAGTCAGAGTCGCTTCCACCGCATCACCGAACGACGTCCGTGGAGGGGACTCGGCAACGGTCCTGGCAAACCGTTCGTCGAAGTCGTGAACGTCGGCGGTGAACCGTGCGGCGGCTGACTCGCTCAACCTGGCACCGGTGGGGGAGTAGTACGCGATGGGTCGACCATCCGGTTGATAGCTGCCCACGGTGAACTCCGCTGTGCTCATACCGAAAGCGCGCGTAGCGTCGGCGACGGGGTTGTTGTCGATCCCGTGAATCCAGGACGCACCGACGTCGAGGGTGTCGCCGTCGCCGCGCACCGTCCACACACGACCGCCCACGCGATCGCGAGCCTCGAGAACGACGACTCGCCGACCCGTACGATGCAGAATCCTGGCTGCGGTAGCACCGGATATTCCGGCTCCCACCACGATCGTGTCGAAATGGGTCATAGCTGCTCCGATCACGTGGTGGGCCTGCTCAGTTTCCTCGACCGGGGTTTCCCGGGCCTGAATTGCCGTTGCCGGGGTTCCCCGGGCCCGAATTACCGTTTCCCGGGCCTGAATTGCCGTTGCCAGAGTTGCCGGGGCCTTCGTTGCCGGGGCTCGAATTGCCGTTGCCGTTGCCGTTGCCGGGGCTTTCGTTCTGCTGTGGTGCGGCAGGTGCAGCGGGCTGGATCAGCACCGGATTCGACGATGGCGTCATCTCGGCGTCGGTCGGGTTCGGGGCGGTGGCTACCGAAGGCTCAGGCACCTGCGTCGTGGGCACCGCGATCGTCGACTCGTTCGGTGTCGTCGCCGGTGAAGCAGGCGCCTGACCCGGGTCGTCGCTCGCGCTGGACCCGATCCAGATGATCCCCGCTCCCAGCGCAAGGACGAGCGCGGCCGCCCCAGGAACAATCCACCGTCGGCGCGAAGGATGGTGTGCGGTGCCAACCGGATCAGCAGCCGCAACGACGTGTGTGCGCTCGACAGGCATCACGGCAGTCGGGGGGAGCGGGGTTGCACTTCGGACGATCCTGCGCAGTCGGTGCGCGACCGCAGCTGCGTCCGGGCGGTCCTCCGGCTGCCGAGACGTCATGGCCGTCAGTAGCGAGTGCCACTCCGGCCCGAGCTCCTCGGGAACGGCGGGATCACGGTGCAGCCGCGCTACCGCGGCGGCCACCGCGCTACCTTCGAATACCATTGTGCCGGTGAGGCACTCGATGAGAACGAGGCCGAGCGTGTAGATGTCGGTCGGCGGTCCCGCAGACGTACCGGTCGCCTGTTCCGGGCTGAGATAGTGCGCGGTGCCCACTGTGGTGCCGTGCTCGGTGAGTCGATCGGAGTCGACAATGCGGGCGATGCCGAAATCGGCCAGTTTGGCGCACTGCTCCGTACCTGAGTCCGGGGCGTGCGCGATCAGGATGTTGGCTGGTTTGATGTCTCGGTGCACCACACCCCGGTCGTGGATGTACGCGAGCGCCTCCGCCATCTCGCTTCCGATGCGCGCGACGTGGACGGCGTGCATCGCCCTTTTCCGGCGAAAGCTGTTCAGTGTCGGTCCGTCGATCAATTCCATCACCAGATAGGGCGACGGAATTCCTGTGGCGTCCGGCGCAGTCCCGGCGTCGTACAACGTGACCAGGCCCGGGTGCGACAGCGACGCCAAGGTTCGAATTTCCGCGTCGATCCGTTGAACCGTGTCCACCGGCTCGCCGTGGCGGAATATCTTCACTGCCACGGACCTGCCGAGGACCTGGTCTTCTGCGTGCACCACGTCGGCCATCGCGCCGCGCCCCAGAACTGAGCCCAGTCGATATCGACCCGCGAACAGACGATCCTGAGCAGCGCGAGAACGGGCATCCTCCTCCATCGTGATTCACCCGCCGTTCGTCGACTACTCCGAGCACCTTATAGCCAACCGATCGTCGTTCGGAGTGCAGTCCGTTCTCGACACGGAGGTTCCGTCGGGCATGATGATTCACCGGGTGGGGGACAGACCGAGCAGGCGTCGAGGAAGGTCCTACCCATGCGTCCCCAATCGACGAATGCGCAGATCTCGCCGATGTCGATCGACATCACGTCGGCCTACCAGCCGATAGTCTCTCTGGACGACCGCGCCGTGGTGGGGTACGAGGCCCTCGTGCGGACGAGCGGAGACGGTCCGTCCATTGCTCCGCCGGAACTCCTGCGCGTTGCACGAGAGCAGCGTGTGACTACCGACTTCGACTGGCGGTGCAGAGCGAGCGCCCTGCACGGTGCCGTCGAGGCCGGCTATCCCGATGAGCTGGCGCTGTTCGTCAATGCCGAACCCACCGCACTCGACACGCCGCCACCCGGAGACCTCCTGCCGCTGATCGCCGAGGCGGCGCGGCTGTCGATCACCGTCGAAATCACCGAACGAGACCTGATGGGCGATCCGGCCGGTCTGCTGAGGGCGGCCGAGCACGCCCGCAACATGGGTTGGCGGGTCGCAATCGACGACGTGGGTGCAGACTCGTCCAGTCTGGCGTTGATCCCGTTGTTGCGTCCCGACGTGATCAAGCTCGATATGGCTCTCGTGCAAGAGCGTTCGACCGACCAGACCGCCGCCATCGTCGCTGCCGTCGCCGCCGAGGCCGAACGCACCGGTGCCCTCGTGTTGGCCGAGGGAATCGAAACCGACACACACGAGAGCTGCGCACGCGACATGGGTGCCGTTCTGGGGCAAGGGTTTTTCTACGGCGCTCCGGGGCCACTGCCGGACTTCGGCGACGTATCCCACGCTGTTGGATCGCTCGAGCTCGATGCGACAGTCACCGTCCGCGCTCCGGTCGCGGTGACACCCTTCGGTCTCACCCACCAGCTCGGTGCCCGCAGGCACGCCGAGACAACGTTTCTCGAGGCTGTCGAGAACAGCCTGCTGAACAGTGCGTTCGGCACCGGACCGTCGACGGTCGTGTTGACAACAGTGAACGTGTCGAACCGGCTGACGCCCGTACGTGCCGCCGTCCTCGACGAGCTGGCTGCGCGCACCGCTCTCGTGGCAGTTTTCGGCTCCGATCCAGCGCTGATGCAGCACCACTTTCGGTCGGTGCCGGTGGGGGAGAACGAGCCGTTGGCGCTGGAGCGCTCGACAGTGATCGTGGCACCGATGTCCAGCGCGGCATTGATCGCTGTCGAATGTGGTGTCACGCACGATGGCGCGACGCTCTACGACTACCGCTTGACCTACGACCGCGACGTCGTACTCGACGCGGCCACAGTGCTTCTCAGGCGAATTCCTGCTCGGCTCATGCCATGATTGCCTGATCCCTTCAGTCAAGTTCAGGTAAACATTCACTGGAAAAAAGGTAAACGGCTTCGATTGCGCTCCCGGTGCTGTTCACTCGTATGTATGAGCTCTCACCCCCTCGACAGCGACTTTCTGGCCGCGGATGGAGGCACACTCAGCTCCATCGAGACTGCGATCAACAACGCGTTCGATCCGATCTCCGCTGCGGTATCCAACTTCGTGTTCTTCACCGTGAACATCGGTGGTGCCGCTGTTCCCTTGATCGTGCTGTGGCTGATCCTCGGTGCCGTCATCTTCACGGTGACCTTCAAATTCATCCAGTTCCGCGGGATCAAGAGATCGTTGATCCTGGTGAGCGGAAAGGAAGACGAGGCCGATGCGCCGGGGGAAGTGAGCCACTTCCGGGCCCTGACGGCCGCAGTGTCCGGAACCGTCGGACTCGGCAATATCGCAGGTGTCGCGGTAGCAGTGACGCTCGGTGGCCCAGGTGCCACGCTGTGGATGATTCTCGCGGGCGTGCTCGGCATGGCGTCGAAATTCGTCGAGTGCACGCTCGGTGTGAAGTACCGAGACATCAACGAGGACGGGACCGTCTCCGGCGGCCCGATGAAGTACCTCACCAAGGGCCTGGCGGAGCGGGGACTTGCCAAGGTCGGCAAGGTCATGGCCGTCTTCTACGCCATCATCATCACGTTCTTCGCCATCAGCGGCGGCAACATGTTCCAGGCCAATCAGACCTACGCTCAGGTTCGCTCGGTCACCGGCGGTGAGGACGGGTTCCTCGGCTCCGACGGGGCCAAGGCGGTGTTCGGTGTCGTCGTCGCGTTGATCATCGGACTGGTCATCATCGGCGGCATGAAGTCGATCTCCGCCGTGACCGCGAAGCTCGTACCGACCATGGCCCTGATCTACATCGTCGCGTGTGGTGTGGTCATCGCCGTCAACTTCCGTTCCGTCCCGACCGCGTTCGTCGCAATCTTCGAGGGTGCGTTCTCGCCCGAGGGTGTGGCGGGCGGCGTACTGGGTGTCATGATCATCGGATTCCAGCGGGCCGCATTCTCCAACGAGGCCGGGCTGGGTTCAGCGGCGATCGCACACTCGGCCGTCAAGACCAGGCACCCGGTCACCGAGGGCTTCGTGGCAATGCTCGAGCCCTTCATCGACACAGTCGTCATCTGCACCGCGACCGCGCTGACCATCGTCATCGCCAACACCGTGTCCTGGCAGGATCAGCGGGCGATCGTCGCCGAGACCGGTGAACTACCTGCCGGCGGCGTGACGCTGACTTCGGATGCATTCGAGACCGTTTTGCCGTGGTTCCCGTACGTGCTCACGCTTGCGGTGGCGCTGTTCGCGCTGTCGACGGCGATCACGTGGGCGTACTACGGGCTGCAGGCCTGGACTTCGCTGTTCGGCCGTAGCCGTCTCTCGCGCAGCTTCTTCAACATCATGTTCTGTGTGTTCACCGTCGTCGGAACGGTGCTCTCGCTCGGCTCGGTTCTCGACTTCGCCGACGCCACTCTGTTCCTGCTGGCACTGGTCAATATCACCGGTCTGTACTTGTTGTTGCCTGTGGTCAAGCGTGAGCTGTCCGAGTACTTGGCGATGCGTCGCGGCGAGCAGGAGAAGGTCGACGCCGAGGTCTGAGAAACGGCGGATCTTCGACACGAAGGATCGGCGTCGAACCACAGAATGTGCTTGGCTCATCCCTGACGGAGGGGGACGAGTGAAGATCGACTTCAAGAAGACGCTCGACGCGTACTCCGCGCGGCACAACGTCTTTCGCAGTCTCGTTGTGCCGCCGCTGAGTTATCTGATGATCGACGGGCACGGAGACCCGAATACCGCGCCCCAGTATGCGGACGCGCTCACCGCTCTGTACCCCGTGGCGTATGCGCTGAAGTTCGCCAGTAAGAAGAACCTCGACCGGGACTACGTCGTCCCGCCGCTCGAGGCGCTGTGGTGGGCCGAGAACATGTTGTCGTTCACCACGGCCCGCAACAAGGCCGAGTGGAACTGGACCGTCATGATCATGGTGCCCGACTGGATCGATCGAACGCTGTTCGAGGCGGCGGTGGCGTCGGCCGGCGCCAAAGGCACGTCCGAGGCGTCGACCAGAGTTCGGTTGGAGACCCTGAACGAGGGACTCTGCGTGCAGACGTTGCATATCGGGTCATACGACGACGAGACGCCGGTGCTGGCCGAACTTCACGATCGGTACATCCCCGGTTCCGGACTGACGATGACCGGCCGACACCACGAGATCTACCTGAGCGATCCGCGTCGGGTCGAGCCAGCGAAACTCCGAACGATTCTCCGTCAACCGGTTGTGCGTTCAGCGGGGTCGACGACGCTCTGACACGATGGCCGACATGACCAATGCGGTGCGTCCGGCTTCGTTCACGGCCGGAACCCTCACCTTGCTCGGGGCTCTCTACTTTGCGCAGGGACTGCCGTTCGGATTCTTCACCCAGGCACTCCCGGTTGTGCTGCGGGAGTCGGGATTCTCGTTGGTGAAGATCAGTGCCACCGGTGTGTTGTTTCTGCCCTGGGCGCTGAAATTTCTCTGGGCGCCGTACGTCGATCGCTACGGATCCAGACGGCGGTGGCTGCTGTCGCTGCAGTGTTCGGCTGCGGTGGTGGCTCTGGCGCTGTCGTTCCTCGACCTGTCGTCTACGTTGCGCTGGTTGTTCGTCGGCATCTTCGTCATGAACGCTCTCTCGGCCACGCAGGACATCGCGACCGACGGCATCGCGGTCAGAACGCTGACCGCGGCGCAGCGAGGGCTGGGCAACGGCCTCCAAGTCGGTGCCTACCGAATCGGAATGGTGTGCGGCGGTGGACTGCTGTTGTGGCTGTTCACCTTTGCCGGGTGGCGGGTGCTGTTCGTCGCGATGGCATTGCTCATCGCATTGACGACCGTCCCGGTGTGGTGGATGCGCAGGCAACTCGACGCGGCGGATGCTGCCTCCGATCGGCACACCGAGTCGGAATCGCCGGCTCGGCTTGCTGTTGCCTGGTGGTCCAGGCTCCGCAGGCCCGGCATGGTGGCGTTCATACTGCTGATCATCGGGTTCAAATTCGGAAACTCGATGGGATCGGCACTGGTGGGCCCGTTCCTGTCGGACAGTGGCTTGTCCCTGCCTCAGATCGCGCTGGTCGAGGGTGGTCTCTCCTCGGTGGCCGCGCTCGGGGGTGCGGCCCTCGGGGCGTGGATGACCTTCCGGCACGGACGTCGCCGGGCGCTGCTGATAGGCGGAGTGAGCCAGACCATGAGCCTCGCGTTGTACGTCATCGCCTCCCTCGGCATCGGTGGATTTCCACTACTGATCACGGCGAACATCACCGAGCACGTGCTTGGCGGGGCGGCCACGGTCGCGGTGTTCGCTCTCATGATGGACGCGTCGGAGAAGCGTTTCGCAGGAAGCGATTACACGTTGATGGCCTGTGCGGTCGTCTTCGCGCAAGGAGCGGCAGGAATCGCAGCCGGTGTGGTGGGAGACCTGTTCGGCTACACAGCGATGTTCGGTTCTGCCCTGGTGTTGTCCGGAATCGGCTGTGCAGCATTGCTTGTCGCGCTCGACCGGGGTTGGGGCCCCGAAGGTCTCCGGCAGGTTGTCCCTCCGAAGACCTTCGCCGGCTAGGGACGGTTGCGTCGGCGCTCAGCTACCGGGCGTAGATCCCGCGATGTTCACCATCCACTGCACACCGAACTTGTCGGTCAACATGCCGAACGTATCGCCCCACGGAGCCTTGTCGAGGCCCATCGTGAATTGCGCATCGACGGCCAGCTTGTTCCAGTAGCCCGTCAATTCGTCCTCGTCGTCGCCGCTGAGCGAGACGCTCATTGCGCTACCGGGAGTGTGTTCCATCGAGGACGGCGTGTCGGCACCCATCAGGGTGAATCCGTTGGGAGTGGTCAACTGGCCGTGCATGATCTTGTTCTCATCGGCGGGATCCTCGCTGGCGTGGGCCTCGCCGAGCGTGGTGACAGTGAGCTCGCCCCCGAAGACGGACCGGTAGAACTCCATGGCCTCGCGGGCGTTGTCTCGAAACGAAAGATACGGATTGAGAATGGACATGAAATGCTCCTTTTCGCTGATGTGCACCGACGGCATCCGTCGAAACGGTAGACCGGCGCTACGACGAAAAGTCACCGGACGAGGTATCGGTTTCTCCCGGCGTGGGTACTTCGGACTCCCATCTACTCCGTCGTTCGTCGTCGGACTGCTCCCACCACGGTGTTCCCCGTTCGCCGAGAGCGACCTTGGTTGCCTGCACACCCGCGCGAGATTCCGGGGCACCCGACGTGCGTTTGACCTCCCTGCGCCATGCCATGAGGATCGACCGCAGTTCTGCGTTCCGATCCTCGGGTATGTCAGGATCCGTTGCGCGCCAACGTCGGCCCTTGATCACGATGTAGTGACCGTCTTCGGTGTGTTCCGGTTCGTCAGCCATGAGTCCACACTGCCATGGGTCAGCTGCTCAGGTACTTCGGAACTTCGATCGCGTCCAGTCCGAGGGCCACAGCAGCGCGAGCGGCCACCGGCCCGACGAGATTGCCGGTTCCGTTGTAGCCACCGAACGCGATCACTCCGTCATCGACGTAACCACACAACGGCCGCCCGTCCGCGGTGAACCCCACCGACGCTGCCCACCGTGCGTTCACGGAGACGTGTTCACCGGCAAACAACTCGGCGAGCGAGTCGAGGTAGTTCTGCACTCGGGCCGTCGGCTCGCTGGAGAAGGTCCACTCTTCCTCGACGAACAAGTCGCGGCCACCCCCGACGTACAGGCGTCCCGACGCGTCCTGCTGTGCGTAGTCGTACCCCCACCGTCCGTACACGGGGCACGGCAACCGACCCGCCGAGACAGGAGTGGTGGCGAGCATCTGCAGGCGGGCCGTCCGAACTCGACCGTCGAGCTGGGGGAGTACGCTTTCGAGGCGACCGTCTACGGCGACCAGTATCAGATCGCAGCGGATCACCCCGGTCGGCGTCGTCACCGCTCCGGGTTCGATGGCAACCGCGGGTGTGTACTCGTGGAGCCTGGCGCGACCGGCCAGGGCCGCCGCCATTCCGACTGCACGACGGGCAGGATTCATCACCGCATCGTCGGGCAGGAAGACGCCGTCTCCCAGCTCGCCCGAATACTCTTCGACGCCAATATTGTTCTCGCGAAGGCACTTCACCAATTCCGCGCAGTCCCGCGCATCGGCGGGGTCGGCCTGCGCATCCGGGACGCCCGCAAGCCTGATGGACCCGGTGCGCCGGATAACGGACGATCCGAGGAGTGCTTCCAACGAATCGATCTCGGCGAGGGTCGCACGATAGAGATCGACGGCGCACGGCCCCCACATCGACAGTGCGGTGTGCAGAAACGTTGCGGGGCCGCCCAGCAGAAAGCCGCCGTTTCGACCCGCAGCACCGGCTGCGACTCGCCCTGCATCGATCCCGACGACGTCGAGGCCGCGGCCGAGCAGGTCAGCGACAGCGGCCAGGCCCGAACCGCCGAGACCGACGACGCAGACGTCAGCAGAGCAGTCGCCGTCCAACGTGGGCAAGCCCCGCCAACCGGACACCGCGGAATCGTCGTCCCACGCCGGACGGGACACGTCGATGGGGACGGTGCCGATCATGCCGACGATGGTATCCGTCGACCGGCACTGCATGGTTTACGATTCCGGCACCCGACACCCTTGACTGTGAGGACCGCCAATGCGCACTCTGATCGTGACCGCGTTCGTTTCGCTCGACGGCGTGATGGAAGGACCCGGTGGCGAAGCGGGCTACCGCAACTCCGGGTGGACGTTCCAGGACATCGAGTTCGACCCGGCGGCTTACGAAATCAAGGGCCGTGAGCAGAGCGAAGCGTCGGCGCTGCTACTCGGCCGCACCTCGTACGAGGCCTTCGCACCGATCTGGCCGACGATGGACGATTTCGCCGAATACAATGCCATGCCCAGATATGTGGTGTCGACCACGCTGGAGCAGGATGATTCACGTTGGCCCGCAACCATTTTGCGCAGTGTCGACGATGTCGCGGAGCTCAGGAACACCGACGGTGGGCCCATCTCCGTGCACGGTAGCGCCACACTGGGCCGGAGTCTTGCCGATGCCGGTCTGGTCGATCGGTACCACCTACTGGTGTTCCCGCTGCTGCTCGGTGCAGGAAAGCGGCTGTTCAGTGCGGCGGACAAGGACACCACGCATCTCGAATTGGTAGAACACGAGGTGTACGGAAACGGAATCCAGAAGCAAGTTTTCGACGTTCGCCGTTAGTCCGTCGGGCAGGGCTCAGACGTCGTCGCTTCGGATGGTGCGCCGGCGAACCGATACGAGTTGGAGCTCGGGCCGGGACGCTGCAACGCGCTCGAGCCGGTCGAGAACATCGGTGACGTGATCGAGGTCGCCGGCCACGACCGAAGCGCCGATACCTGCTCGCCGATGAAGTTCACGATGGTCGGTCTCTGCGACCGATACCGCAAATTTGCGGTGCATCTCGGAGATCACCGGCCGAACAACGGAGCGTTTCTCTTTGAGTGAGTGCACATCGCCGAGAAGAAAGTCGAATTCTATCCATCCAATCCACATAGGCCTGCCAGTGTAGTGCCGGCGGCACCCGAGTGCTCTCGACCCGCGATGGCCGTGGATGCACACCATTCGACGCTCGTGTTCGTACACTGGCCTCATGGCTGCGCGGGATGGACACGGATCCTTGCCGCCGAGCCTTGTCGAAATGGCAACCCGCCAGGTGCGATCCGAGGTGCTCAGTGGTGAGCTGGAGCCCGGATCTCGGGTGGTCGAGGAGACGTTGTGCTCGCGCCTCGGAATCAGCCGGGCACCGGTGCGGGAGGCGCTGCGGCTGTTGGCTCAGCAGGGCCTCGTCGAGCATCTTCCTCGCCGCGGGTTTCGGGTGACGGTGTGGTCGGCGGAGGACATTCTCGAACTCTTCGAGCTGCGTCAGGTTCTCGAGCAACACGCGGTCAGGCGTGCGCTCCCGGTTGCGTCCTCGTCCTTCGATTCTTTCGCTCCGGTACGTTCGGCCCTCGACGAGATGCGCGATGCCGATGCCCGCGGAGACACATTGGAGAAGGACGATGCTCATCGTCGCTTTCACGAAGCCATAGTCGGGTTGGCGGGCAGTCGGCAGCTCGACGTCGCGTATGCGCCGATCCTGCTGAAGTTGCAACTACCGATGGCCCGCAACCTCAGAGAAGAAGCGAGGGTTGCGAATCCGGTCGACGGGATCAGGCGTCACGAGTGGTTGCTCGATGCGATCGAATCCAACGACGTGTCGGTGGCGCTCGCTGCGCTGAAGCAGCACGGCGAACTCACGTACCTCCACCTCGAGAGAATTTCCTAACAGACTCGAAACATGGCGACAACCTGCTGAAACAGTAAACTGTCGACAATCGACGGTATGAATCCAGACCGTGGTCCAGTGTGTGGCCCCACCGTTGCAGAGATGCTCGAGGCGTACCGAACGGGCGCGAAGACTCCATCGAGTGTCGTCGAAGCCTTGTCGGCCGCCGTCGCGTCGCGCGGCGATGACGGCACATGGATCACAGTCGTCGGACTCGCGGAACTCTCCGCCGCGGCCGCAGCTCTGGAAGCACGATCCGACGCGCATTTGCTTCCGCTGTTCGGCATTCCCTTCGGGGTGAAAGACAGTATCGACGTGGCCGGGTACCCCACCACCCTGGCCTGCCCCGACTACGCCTACACGCCGGATTCGACGGCACCCGCAGTTCAGGCGCTGCTCGACGCCGGAGCCATTTTCGTCGGCAAGACCAGTCTCGATCAGTTCGCGACAGGTCTGAACGGCACTCGCACACCACACACCGTTCCGCGCAGTGTGTACGGCAACGACATGATCTCGGGCGGATCGAGCTCCGGATCGGCCTTGGCCGTCGCCCTCGGGCAGGTGCCGTTCTGTGTGGCCACCGACACCGCCGGATCCGGTCGAGTACCGGCCGCGCTCAACGGAATCGTCGGATGGAAACCGTCACGTGGCCTGATCGGTACCGTCGGACTCGTCCCCGCGTGCAAGTCGCTGGACTGCATCACCCTGATGGCTACCACGATCGAGGACCTCGACCTCGTGTTCGACGTCATGTGTGCCGAGGACCCGGCGGACGGTTGGTCACGTCCGCGCGGAGGAAGGTACGACGGGCGAGAGATCACCGTCGGACTACCGGACCTGCAGCAGCTGGACTTCTTCGGCGACGCGGCCATGGCCGACGCGCATTCGGCTGCGCGGGAATCGTTGCCCTCGTACGGACTGCGTACGGCAACAGTCGATCTCATACCGTTTCTCGATGCCGGCTCGTTGCTGTACCAAGGGCCGTGGGTTGCCGAGCGACTGGTCGAGTTCGATGGATTCCTCACCGAGAATCCAGATTCCATCGTCCCCGTCGTCCGCGAGATCTTCCTGGGCGGGCGCCAGTACAGCGCAGTCGATGCCTTCCGTGCCCTGCAGACGCTGCAAGACCTTCGCGCTCGCGTCGCGCAGCTCTGGACGTCGATGGACGTGATGATCGTGCCGACGATCGGCACCACCTTCACCGTTCCGGAGGTACTCGCAGACCCCATCGCGTGCAACACGAAGCTCGGTCACTACACCCACTTCGGGAACCTTCTCGACCTGACGGCGGTGGCGGTCCCCGCGGGGCTCACCGAGGACGGTCGACCGACCAGTCTCATGGTGATCGGGCCCGCGCTTGCCGACGACACGGTGCTGGCGGTCGCGGCCAGGATCATCGGCGAACGACGGATCGTATCGGCGCATACTCCGGCCGAAGAATCGCCTGTCGACATCGTCGTCGCGGGGCACCATCTGTCAGGGGAGCGGGCCAATCCGCAGCTGCTCGAGCTGGGCGGAACCCTGGTGGAGGCGACGACCACCGCACCGACGTACACACTGCTTCGGATCGGAACCGCCGATCCGACACCCGGCTTGCTGCGAGTTCCATTCGGCGGCAGCGCAATCGACGTGGAGAGGTGGCGTCTGCCCGCCACTTCTCTTGCGGTACTCGCGGGCAGACTGCCGGCGGTGCTCGCTCTGGGACGAGTACTGCTGGCCGACGGTTCCGACGTTCTCGGCTACGTCTGCGACGCGACTGTCCAGACCGGCGCGGAGCGTCACACCGTCGACGACATCAGCGAGTTCGGTGGCTGGCGGGCATATTCCCGGGCGATCACTTCCGCCCACGACACTTCCACGGCAGCACAGGAGATCTCATGACCTCGACACACAGACCCGAATCGACGATTGCGACTGCATCACCATCGGAGTTCACGATCGATGCCGCACGGACGGCACTACTCGTTATCGACATGCAGCGGGATTTTCTGCTGCCCGGAGGGTTCGGGGAGAGCCTCGGCAACGACGTCGGCCTACTGCGAAGCGTCATCGAACCACTCGCGGGCCTCATCTCGGCAGCCAGGGAATCCGGGATACCCGTGATTCACACCAGAGAGGGTCATCTACCGGATCTGTCAGACTGTCCACCGGCAAAGCTGCGTCGCGGCACCCCGTCGCAGCGCATCGGCGACCCAGGAGCGTTCGGCCGCATCCTGATTCGCGGAGAGTACGGTCACGACATCGTCGACGAACTGGCACCGATCGACGGCGAGACCGTCATCGACAAGCCTGGAAAGGGGGCGTTCTACGCAACCGAACTCGCCGAGATTCTGATCGCCGCCGGAATCACCACGCTGCTCGTCACGGGCGTGACGACCGAGGTATGCGTGCACACAACAGTGCGTGAAGCCAACGATCGCGGATACGAGTGTCTCGTGGTGACGGACTGCGTCGGTTCGTATTTTCCGGAATTCCAGCGCGTGGGCCTCGAGATGATCTCGGCTCAAGGTGGAATTTTCGGGTGGACCGCGTCGTCGGAGGACGTCGTGGCTGCGTTGTCTGCTTTCGTCCCCACCTCGGCGAGTCGATAGGACCTCGGACATGACCATGGACGTCAAAGATTCACCCGCTGCCGACCCGTCGTCTCCGTTCGCTCTTTCGTGGTGGACCAAGGGAGACACCAACGCGTTCTTCGGACTCGGTTTCAACATCCTCGTCAATGTGCTCACTCTGACGACACTCAGTATCGCCGTGGTCGGGATTCCGTCGAGTGACGTCCTCGGGACCCTGCTCCCCGCCCTCGGTATCGCATTGATTCTGGGAAACCTGTACTACATGGTTCTCGCCCGTCGATTGGCCAAGCGCGAGAACCGAACCGACGTGACGGCGCTGCCCTACGGGCCGAGCGTTCCGCACATGTTCATCGTGGTGTTCGTGGTCATGTTGCCGGTCTATCTGGCAACGGGCGACGCGCTGCAGGCGTGGGCAGCGGGGTTGGCCTGGGCGTTCATGATCGGCATCATCGTCATGATCGGCGCATTCGTCGGGCCGTACATTCGAAGGATCACCCCGCGCGCTGCCATGCTGGGCACCCTTGCAGGCATATCCATCACGTTCATCGCCATGCGTCCGGCCGCTCAGATGTGGGAGGCAGCCTGGATCGGCTTGCCCGTTCTCGCAATCATTCTGATCGGCTTCTTCACGGACGTGAAGCTGCCCGGCAACATCCCGGTCGGTCTCGCAGCGCTTCTGGTAGGCACGGCGATCGGCTGGATCGGCGGATACATGTCGGTGCCGGACGTGACCGAGGCAGCGAGCAACATCGCACTCGGCTTACCCGATCTGCGCCTCGATCTCCTTCTCGACGGTCTCGGTAATCTGGCCCCTCTGCTCGCTACCGCAATTCCGTTGGGGGTCTACAACTTCACCGAGGCGATGAGCAACGTCGAAAGCGCATCCGCCGCGGGAGACAACTACAACCTCCGCAGTGTGCTGCTCGCCGACGGATTCGGTGCGATCGTCGGCTCGGCCTTCGGCTCGCCGTTCCCTCCTGCGGTGTACATCGGCCACCCGGGCTGGAAAGACGCGGGCGGCCGAACCGGGTATTCGCTCGCGTCGGGCATCGCGATCGGACTGATGTGTTTCCTCGGGCTCTTCGGATTACTGGCAACGCTGCTGCCGATTCCAGCGATCGTCCCGATTCTGCTGTACATCGGCTTGCTCATCGGTGCTCAGGCGTTCCAATCGGTGCCGAAGCTCCACGCCATCGCGGTGGTGGTCGCGCTACTACCGAACCTGGCCGAATGGGCAGTGGGGTTGATCGACAATGCACTCAGTGCTGCCGGTACATCGGCGACGGAGGTCGGTGACGAGGCGCTCGGCCAGGCGGGCGTCGTGTACGAGGGGCTCAAGACGTTCGGGTCGGGCGCCGTGCTCGCCGGACTGATGTTGGGCACCATCGTCACGTTCGTTCTGGACAAACGATTTGTTGCCGCTGGTGCAGCAGGCGGGGTTGCCGCGGCGTTGTCGTGGGTCGGCTTGATTCACTCGCACGAGGTGGGATGGGCCGCCAATCCCCAAGTGGCCCTGGGCTACCTGTTCTTCGGGCTGGTGTGTCTGGCGTACTCGCGGCTGATTCCCGATACGAAGCGGACGGACGAGCCGCAACCAGTCGGTGAGCCAGGGGAGTAGCGCTCCCGATGCGGGCCGCTCGGCCCGCATCGGGAGATGCTTCAGCGTTCGCCGACGAGTCCGAGGGCCACGAGATCGGACAGATACTTCTCGATCAGTCCACGCCCGAGGTGTGGAATCTCGCCGACGGCCGCAGCGAACTCGTCCGCCGGCAACATCGCACCCGACGACGGCTGCTGCGGTTGTGCGTACGACTGAATCAAGGGAAGCAGCGAGTGCGAGCGCTGCTTCTCCGGAAGAGCCTCGACTGCAGCGCTGAAACGCTCGAACCATTCGTCGTAGTCGTCGACGATCTCGATGTCGCGACCCGCCTCACGGATCCAATCGACGAACGTGTCCAGCGAGATGTTGTCGTCGTGTGGGTTGAGAATGTCGAAGGTTCGGTAGCCCGAGACGTCGGCGCCCGCAATCGTCGTGATGGCACCGGCGCTGAAGTCGGCGGGAAGCCCGTCGTAATGGGCTAGGGGACGCCCACTTTCGTCCGTCGGCGCACCGGTTCCTGTGGCGTAGAACGTCCGAGGAGCCAGGCCGGTTGCCACGACCGAGAGGATCAGACGCGTGAACACATCCGGTACGTTGAGCTGGCCCGACCACCTGCTGTGAGCGAGGATCATATCGGAGCGGAAGACCGACACCGGCAGACCGAATTCGTCGAATGCGTTGCGCAACAACACTTCGCCGGCCCATTTGGAGTTGCCATAGCCGTTGGCGTACGAATCGTCGACAGCCCGCGTGGGACTGTCGGTGCGGATGTCGCCGTTCTCCCGGAAATTGTCGACGCCCACAGCGACGGCGACCGTCGACAGGTAGGTCACCGGCTTGACGTGGTCGGTCAGCGCGAGCCGGATCACCTCGGCCGTACCGACGACATTGGGACCGAACAGGTGCTCGTACGGAAGAGCGTGGTTGACCAGCGCAGCGGGGTGAACGATGCGATCGATGCGCTCGGCCAGAGCCGCGAACTCGTCATGGTCCAAGCCGAATCGAGGCGTGCCGAGATCTCCTGCCACGACCTCGAGGGTAGAGTCTGCCAGAGCTCGGTAGTGAGCGGACAGCTCTGCGTCCCCGCTGTCGAACGCTGCATCGAGTCGGGAACGCGCGTCGGAATCGGAGCGTCCGCGAACCAAGCACACCACCGTCCCGCCGACCTCGGCCATACGCTCGAGCCATTCCAGGCAGAGGAAGCGGCCGAGGTAACCATTGGCACCAGTAAGCAACACTGTTTCGGTTCGGGTGCGAGGGCCCGAAACGTGATGAGCGGTATCGAGGAGTGTCTCGTCGAGGAATGCAGACAGGCGCAGGTCGGAGGCGTGCGCGACGGTGGCGTCGCGTCCGTGTACCGAGGCGAATGTTGCTGTGTCGGAATCGTTGTCCCGGGCCGAGGTGATGTAGTCGGCCAAGGCAGACAGATCCATGGCCGGCCCGGTGATCACTCCCACCGGCACGTCCACTCCGTAGATGTCTCGCAGGAGCGTCGAGAACGTCAACGCCGACAACGAGTCTCCACCGAGATCACTGAAATGGGCGTCGGGTCGGACATCGGATCCGTCGCATCCCAGCAGTGCCTGCGCGGCATCGCCGACGGTGGTCAGCACCGGGGCGTCGGCACCGCTGCGTCGAAGCTCGCGTAGGCGTTCGTTCTGACCCGACTCGAGTTCTGCGTAGCGACGCTCGAGATCGGCGCCGTAGCGTTCGACCAGTTTCGGCCGTAGTTGTTTCCCTGCACCCGAGAGCAGCCCGTTCTCCTGCGTGAACGGCTGGTGCTCGATCGTCACGTCACGCGGAATTTCGTACGAGTTCAGCGATTCCGTACGAGCGATTTCTTGCAGCGATTCGATGATCGAGGCGGTGGTCGTATCCGGCTGAGCCGGGACGACGACGGCCAGGAGATACGCGCGTTGGCTGTTGCCGTAGAGGAATATCTGGTCGACGAGTTCGCTGGTACCGAACACTGCCTCGAGACGGGCCAGGGCCACGAACTCACCCTGGGCCAGCTTGAGAACGTTCTTGCGGCGGTCGACATAGGCGAGTCGGTCCGGCTCGATCTCGGCGACGACGTCTCCGGTGCGATAGAAGCCCTCGGAATCGAACACGTCCGCGGTGACGTCCGGGCGCTTGTAGTACCCGGGAATGATGGACGACGTCTTGAGTAGGAGTTCGCCGCGCGGATGCGGTGTGTCGGTGGAGAAGTAGCCGAGCTCGGGTACGTCGTCGAGTTTGTACTCGATCACCGGGGGGCGCGCGATGACGCCGTCGTGCAGCACCATTCCGGCTTCGGTGGAGCCGTAGTTGTCGCGAACCTGGATATCGAGCAGCTCGGTGACGAAATCTTTGACCTCCGTCGCGATCGGTGCAGTGCCGACCATCGCCGCCAGGATGCGTCCGCCGAATTGCTCGTTCCGGTAGCGCTCCAGAACCTCTCGCCGTACACGATCTTCGTCGACACCAGTGGAGCGCTCGACCTCTCGGTCGATCTCGGCGAGAACGTTGTGTCGAATCATCTCGCACACTCGGGGGATCAACAGTGCCATCGTGGGCCGAGCGAGCGCGAAGTCCTCGAACAGTGTGGACAGGTCGCTGGAACCGGCGAAGTGCACCGTCCCGCCGGCAGCGAGCGCCGAGAACACGAGGCCACGGCCGGCCAGGTGACTCATCGGAAGATAGTCGAGTGTGATCACGGGGAAAGCAGGCCGATCAACGGATTCGGAGGAAGCTCCGGTGTGGTGCCAGGCTCCGGTCCAGGCTCCGCAGACGATTCGTTCGGTGTGCATCGCCCCTTTGGGAGTTCCGGTGCTGCCGGAGGTGTAGATCAGTGTCGCGAGTCGGTCGGGATCTTCGGCATCGGGTAGCGGAACCTCCGGTAGTTTCTCGCCGTCGCGAACCAGCTCGGTGAGGGGCCGGATGACGACCCCGACCTGTTCGGCATCGTTGTGCGCGGACGTCATGATCCGTGTGTGCACGTCGATGGCAGCGTCGTAGTCGAGGACGACGATTCGCCGAATGGACCGGCACTGCGTGGCAACCTGGACCGCGACGGACAGATTGTCGACGTCGGCTGCGAGGACGACGGGTTCGACTTCGTCGGCGATGGCCGAGAGCTGGCCCGCGGAGGCACCGGCCTGCAACGGAACGGCGATTGCGCCGAGTCGGATCGTGGCCAATTCCGCGGTGACATAGTCGGCACTCGCAAAACCCAGGGTTGCGAAGAAGTCACCGGGAGCGATTCCGAACGAGTCGTGAGTCAGAGCCGAGGCCAGTGCACCGGCGTTCTTCCAGGCTTGCCCGTAGGTGACGGTATCGAAGCGCGGGAGCAGGCGAAGGGTGTTTGCGTCGTCGACTCGGGCGATTTCGCGAGCCCGACTACCCAGGGCCGGTCGGTCCGAGTAGCGCGTCATGATCTCGGCAACCACGCGGGCGAGGTTGGGCGACAACTCCTGGGCGGCGTCCGCCACCGAGCTCTCCGGTTCGGCGGCTCGAAACTCCTTGTCGGACTCGTGCAGCTCCTGGAACCGACTGCGTTGCCTGCTCTCTCGATCCTGTCGGCTGTCGACGGCCAGTGTGTGCGTCATGCTCGACTCCCTCCGACGACACGCGCCGGTTGTCCGGAGCGCCTCGCGATTGTCCGCTTAATATCGTTATCAAAGGTAAGTATATGCCGTCGAGGTCTGCACCAATCGTGACGCTCCTCATAGTCCGATAAGTCGTAAATATCTGCCTGGCTGCGTTTTTGAAGCCTGGATGGCGAACGAGGATCGGCGGTGAAGGATCGCGTGGGTACTCGGTGAGCGCCGGAGAACGCGACTTGTATGGTGAGTCCACAGTCATGTGCGTCACAGTGCCCATCCATCGTGCGCGCGTGTCACCCCTCGCGATCGGAGAAGTGAATGTCGGACGTCCTTTCGCGCCGCGACCTGGATTTTCTGTTGTACGAGTGGTTGGACGTGGCCGGCCTGACCACTCGTCCCCGCTTCGCCGAACACTCGCGCGAGACCTTCGACGCAGTACTCGACCTCAGCGCAGATATCGCCCGTAAGCACTTCGCGCCGCACAACAAGAAGGCCGACACTCACGAACCGACCATGAATCCGGACGGCTCGGTGAAGCTGATCCCCGAGGTCAAGGAAGCGCTCGACGTGTATGCCTCGGCAGGTCTGATCGCCGGGCAGTTCGACGAGTCGATCGGCGGGATGCAACTGCCCGCGACCGTCTCTCGGGCCGCGATGGCGTTCTTCCAGGCTGCCAATGCGGGGACCTCCTCGTACCCGTTCCTCACGATGGCCAACGCCAATTTGATCGCGGCGTACGGCACGCCGGATCAGGTGCGTGACTACGTGCGGCCCATGCTCGACGGTCGGTGGTTCGGAACCATGTGTCTGTCGGAGCCGCAGGCCGGGTCATCGCTGGCGGACATCACGACCAAAGCGGTACCGCAGGACGACGGCAGCTTTCGTATCACCGGTACCAAGATGTGGATCTCCGGCGGCGATCACGAACTGACCGAGAACATCGTCCACCTGGTGCTCGCGAAGACACCGGGAGGCCCTCCCGGCGTCAAGGGGATCTCGCTGTTCATCGTGCCCAAGTTCCTCCCGAACGAGGACGGCGGTATCGGCGAGCGAAACGACATCGTGTTGACCGGCCTCAACCACAAGATGGGAAACCGCGGGACCACCAATACCCTCCTGGCGTTCGGCGACGGAACCCATTCCCCCGCAGGGAAACCCGGGGCAGTCGGGTTTCTGGTCGCCGAGGAGAACCGCGGACTGTCCTACATGTTCCACATGATGAACGAGGCCCGTATCGGTGTCGGTTTCCTGGCCATCGCGCTCGGGTACGTCGGCTACCTGAAATCGGTGGAATACGCGAAGACGCGCACCCAGGGGCGACCGCTCGGCGCGAAGGATCCAGCAGCTCCTCCCGTCGCACTGATCGAACACGCCGATGTTCGCCGAATGTTGTTGGCCCAGAAGTCCTATGTCGAAGGTGCGCTCGCGCTCGGACTTTACTGCTCACGTCTGGTGGACCTCCAGGACTCGGCGTCCGACGACGCCGAAGCGGCGCGCTCGACTCTCTTGCTCGACGTCCTGACTCCCATCGCCAAGAGCTGGCCGTCACAGTGGTGCCTCGAGGCCAACAGTTTGGCCATCCAGGTGCACGGCGGCTACGGATACACACGCGACTACGACGTCGAACAGCACTACCGTGACAACCGGCTCAATCCGATTCACGAAGGCACGCACGGTATCCAGGGGTTGGACCTGCTGGGGCGCAAGGTCGTGATGCAGGGCGGCGCGGGGTTGGCACTGCTCGGCGAACAGATCTCGGAGACGGTCGCGCGGGCAGACGCTGCCGGCGGTCACGCGGCCACCTTCGGTGCGGAACTGCAGATCCAATTCGCGAGAATCGTCGAGGTCACCGCGGCAGTGTGGGGGACCGGTGACGCAGCTCTGGCCTTGGCGAACTCCACTGCCTACCTCGAAGCCATGGGGCACATCGTCATTGCCTGGATGTGGCTCGAACAGCTGCTGGCCGTCGGCGCGAAGTCCGGAGACTTCTACGACGGGAAGCGTTCTGCAGCGCAGTACTTCTACGTCTACGAGTTGCCGAAGGTGAAGGCTCAGCTCGACCTGCTGGCGCGACTGGACCGCACCACCCTCGATATCTCACCCGCCTGGTTCTGACCACGCCCTACAAGGAGATTCACGTACATGTCGATCTTGGACAAATTCCGCCTCGACGGTCGAGTAGTCATCGTCACCGGCGCATCCTCCGGTCTGGGTGTTGCGTTCGCGAAAGCAGCTGCCGAGGCCGGGGCGGACGTCGTGCTCGCCGCACGCCGCGTGGACAAGTTGGCGCAGACCGCACGACTGATCGACAGTGTCGGAGGACGTTCGATCTCCGTCGCAACCGATGTGGTCGATCCCGACCAGTGCACCGCGATGGTCGAGGCCGCAGTGGCAGAGTTCGGCAAGGTGGACGTGCTGATCAACAACGCTGGAGTCGGCACAGCCTTCCCGGCGACCCGCGAGACTCCCGAGCAGTTTCGCTCGGTGATCGACATCAACCTGAACGGGTCCTACTGGGCAGCCCAGGCGTGCGGACGAGTAATGGCACCCGGCAGTTCGATCGTGAACATCTCCAGCGTGCTCGGGCTGACCACTGCGGGCCTACCGCAGGCTGCGTACAGCGCAAGCAAGGCCGCCATCGTCGGGCTCACCCGCGACCTCGCGCAGCAGTGGGGAGCGCGAAAGGGGATCAGGGTCAACGCGATTGCGCCGGGCTTCTTCCAGAGCGAGATGACCGACTCCTACCAGCCCGGGTACCTCGATTCGATGGCTCCTCGAATGATCCTGGGCCGCAAGGGTGACCCCGAGGAACTGGCCGCTACCGCGATCTGGCTCGCCTCCGACGCCGGGGGATACGTGACGGGTCAGACCATCGCGGTCGACGGTGGAGTCACGATCACCTGACGGCTACGGTGCTGCCGTCACTGCAATTCCCTCGCGGATGAGTCTGCGCGCAACCACCAGCGCATCGTCGAGGTCGAGGCCCGGCATCGAATCGAGGCGGCACGAAGCGCCCTTCGTCAGGGTCTCGATCGCGTCGGCGCACTGAGACGGCAGCGTGACCGTTTTGTTCCGAAGCACCATCGAGACGCCGTCCTTCGTGTGCGCGATCCGCGCGAAGATGCCGGGCCGCAATCGAATCGAGTCCTCGCCCCGCAGCGCGCCCATCGCGGCGACGCTCGCCAGTGGGCGCACCGGTTCCGGTCGGACGAGGTCGTCGTGACGATCTGCGACGCGTTCGGCTAGTCGACGTACCGCGTCGGGGTCTCGGTCGATCTTGTCCAGCGCGGCGCGCATGGCGTCCACAACTCGGTGCACATGCGGAACGAGGGACTCCGGGTCGGAGTGGTCCAGGCCGGCGGGGAGGGGAGCACGCAGACTCTCGACGTCGCCGAGCGACTTCAGTACATGGTGGGCGAGGTCGTAGTCGTTGTACGACGCGACGCCGATGGTCAGGTGCACGGTGGTGTCGCCGAGCGCTTGCGCCGAGTGGATCCACCCGCGCGGCAGGTAGAGCACATCGCCGGGCTCGAGGACGATGTCCAGTTCCGGAGTGTTCGATGCGTGGTCCTCGACGGCCGACCGTCGGTCCGACCACGGTTGATTGTTGAGTGGATGCACGTGCACCGGCGAGTGAATGCTCCACCGCTTGGTCCCTGCGATCTGCACGACGAACACGTCGTGCACGTCGTAGTGCGGTGAAAAGCCTTGCGACGCAGCCGGTGTGACATACGAATTCACCTGGACTGGATGGCCCAGCTCGCGAACGAGGTCATCGACGAAATGAATCAGTGGGGGCCACAGTCTATGCAGGCCCTGAAGTACCAGCGTATTTCCGGCCGCGAAGGCTGCCAGCACCGCTGCGGAGTCGACCTGGTCCGTCACCTCGGCACCGAAACCGCCGGACGACGTGAACTGCGACTTGTCCAGCAGCCGGCCGTCTTTGGCCATTCGCACGAACGGAGTGCGTACTCCGCGTTCGGAGATCAGCTCGTCGACCGCATCGAGCGTCATCAGATCGTCGAACGAGTCCGAGAGATCAACGGATCTGGTCAGCTTGGGAGCAACGCCCCAGAACCGATCCGAGAACGTCCCGAGGTCGATACCGGTGAGACGACGGAGCGCGGACCGGTGATCCGATCCGCGCTCGCCGCTCAGCGCAGTGCTCAAGCGCTGCCGTCCGCACCGCCGTCGTGCCCGTTGGGGTTGGATCCGCCGTCGGCCGGGCCTTCGCCTGCTCCGGCGGGGCCGTCTGCTCCGCCGTCATGGCCGTCGGGGTTCGATCCGCCGTCGGCCGGGCCTTCGCCTGCTCCGGCGGGGCCGTCTGCTCCACCGTCGTGACCGCCCGGGTTGGATCCGCCGTCAGCAGGCCCTTCGCCTGCGGCTCCGCCCGTGGTGGTGATGTCGTCGTCGTTGATGCTCATCGAGATCCTTCCGGTCGTGGAGGTTCGTGTGCCCGCGCGGCGCGAGAACATCGGGGGTATTGACGCGAACCAAGTTTTTCAAACAGCAGTGATGTGGAAATTTCAGTCGGAGTCCTCGGCGATCTCGGGCGCATTCTCACGTGTCGCCATCCCGCCGCCGCCCCCGCCGTCCACGGGTCCGGGTCGCCCACCCTTCGGCGAATCCGACGTGGTCGATTCCTTGTTGTCGGTCGGTGTCTCGTCGCCGGCGTTCTCTGTGCGTCCCATGGTTCGACAGTAGACCGGGAATTCGACCGTGGGACCATGGAACGATGGATCGATCACCGGCGCAGCACGTGGTGCTGCTCGACGACGAAGGCCGCGCCGTCGGCACACAGGACAAGACGACCGTGCACACGCTGCAGACGCCGCTGCATCTGGCGTTCTCCAGCTATGTGGTCGGATCGGACGGTGCGGTACTGCTCACGCGGCGAGCGTCGAGCAAGACGACCTGGCCCGGCGTGCTGACCAACACGTGTTGTGGTCACCCTGCCCCCGGAGAAGACCTCGCCGATGCGGTGCTGCGCCGGATCGGCGAAGAGTTGGGGCTCCGCGCAAGCTCGGCCGAACTGGTTCTCCCGCACTTTCGATACCGGGCCGTCATGGACAACGGCATCGTGGAGAACGAGATCTGTCCCGTGTACCGCGTGCGGGTGGACGAGAGCGCGACGCTCGACCCCGACCCACTCGAGGTGGACGAGACCCGGTGGGTGTCGTGGTCGGAATTCTCTGCCGGCGTGCTCGACGGAACCGTCGACGTATCACCCTGGTGTCGAACACAGGTGGAACAATTGACGATTCTTGCCGACGACCCGCTCGGCTGGCCGGTTGCCGCCGACGACCTGCTTCCGCCCGCCGCCCGCCGACATCGCCCGCCGACATCGCCGGGGCTCTAGTGTTCGTGCTGTGAGTGACGATACTTCCGCGGAGTCGGCCGAGGACCTGCTCGATCGGAATTCCGTTGCGCGCGAACTCGCACGTTTCACCCACCGCACCGCCGAAGCCGACGGCCTGCGCGTCGCTGCGGTGGCCGTCGCTCTCGGCGGAGCGCCGGGGGACCGGCGCATGCTGCTGACGAAGCGGCCGAGTCGATTGCGCGCGCACCCGGGCCAATACGCCCTGCCGGGCGGCGGCGTGGATCCAGGTGAATCCGCCATGCAGGCGTGCTTACGGGAATTGCACGAGGAGTTGGGGATCAGTGCTGGGTCGGCCGACGTGCTCGGCAGGTTGGACGACTACGTCACCCGATCCGGCTACGTCATCACCCCGTTCGTCGTGTGGGTGGGTGACTACTCGTCCACGTTGCGTCCCAACGAGGACGAGGTATCCGAGGTGTTCGAGGTGACCGTCGACGAACTCGACGTCGATGCGCAGTTCGTATCGATTCCCGAATCGTCCCGCCCGGTGATTCGATGGCCGTACCGAACCGGAGCCATCCATGCTCCGACCGGCGCGATCGTCCATCAATTTCGCGAGGTGGCGATGCACGGTCGACACACCAGAGTCGCGGACTTCGAGCAGCCCGTGTTCGCGTGGCGCTAACGTGGCCGAAGACTCGGACCGAACGCACGACGAGCAGAAACGACAGGAGGTGATCGTCGGTGACGGACAACCGTGAGCTCGAGGTATCCGATCGTATTGCGACCGTTCCGAACCTGCTCAGCGCCATCCGGCTCGCCGGAGTTCCGCTGTTCCTGTATCTCCTGCTCGGCCCGGAAGCTGACGGGTGGGCACTGGTCATTCTGCTCGTCAGCGGCGGAACCGATTGGCTGGACGGCAAACTCGCTCGCATGCTCGGACAGGCATCGAAGTTGGGTGCCGTACTCGATCCGTTGGTCGACCGGCTGTACGTCGTCAGTACCCTCGTCGCCTTCGTTCTGCGCGGCATCATTCCGTGGTGGGTGGCAGCGATACTGATCGGGCGAGATGCCGTGCTGGGATTGACGATGTTCGTCTACCGACGTCGATCTCTACCTCCTCCGGACGTCATCTATCTCGGGAAGGCCGCTACCTTCGTCGTCATGATCGCGCTACCGGTGCTGCTGGTCTCCGCAGGCACCAGTTCGGTAGCCGACGCGGCAGGGCCACTCGGGTACGCCCTGCTCATCTGGGGCACCGCGCTGTACACCTGGACCGGTCTGCTGTATCTCGGTAAGGCTATCGCGGTCGCCAGGGCGGTCGATCCGACCGTGGCCGGCACCTGACGGTGGAGCCTGCGGAACGACCGGGGGCAGGAGTGGAGCCGGCGGAACGACCCGGGGCTCGGGTCAGGAGGAATCCTGTCCCGTCGTTGCTGACCTCGTTGCTGACCGACCACCTCGATCCGGGATACGCAGCCGCGGCAGCCGAACGCACAGCGCAGCACACACGTAAGCCGCGAGTACCTGCTGCCTTGTGGTTGCTGACCGGTGCTGTCGTGGTGGGTCTGATATTCGGTGTCGCTCTCTCCCAGTTGGCATCCGGTGCTGCCGCGGTCGATCGCGCAGGTGCCGATGCGTCGGCAGCCGTCCGAGCCGCCCAGGGCCGAAGCGCCGACCTGGAATCGACGAGAGACGAACTGGCCGAGCAGGTGTCGACCGAACGTGATCGAGCCCTGCAGTCCGACGCCGCGGGCAGTTCACTGCTGGACCGATTGAGTGCGGTCGAATCTGCGGCGGGTATCGACACGGTCTCGGGTCCGGGACTGTCCGTGGTCGTCACGGAGCCCACGGGTGCGAGCGGTTCGTCGGCTCGCACGGGTTCGGGCGCTGCGGTGCTCGATCGAGATATCGCCGCAATTGTCAACTCGCTGTGGGCCAGCGGTGCCGAGGCGGTGTCCGTGGACGGCGTTCGAGTCGGCCCGAACGTGACCATCAGGCAGGCCGGAGGGGCCATGTTGCTGGACAACCGCCCGATCGACTCGCCCTATGACATTCACGCGATCGGACCCCCGCAACGTATCCAAGTCCAATTCGTCGTCAGCGACGCGTATCTCCGAATGAGCACTGTTGCGCAGTTGTACGGCGTCGGGTTCTCGGTGCGCCCTGCCGATGATCTCGAACTCGGTCCAGCCGCTGTGAGAGAGTCGTTCGAGGCAGAGGAGGCAGGCCCACGATGATGGAGCACGACCCGACGAAGGCCGTACCGGTCGAGCAGGACGGAGAGGCAACAGGCGCCGACACAACCGTGGACACCCCGATCACCACCACTCACGGGGCATACGCCGTGGCCGCTCTCGCTGCCCTGATCGCTGGAGTGGTCATCGGCACGGTTGCCGGACCGCAGGTGCCTGCAGTCGTCGCGCCCTATCTGCCGATCGCCGTCGTCGCTGCGATCGATGCGGTATTCGGTGGTCTGCGTGCGTTTCTCGACGGAATCTTCGACGCCAAGGTATTCGTCGTCTCGTTCGTCTTCAACGTCCTCGTCGCCGCCCTGATCGTGTGGCTCGGTGATCAGCTCGGTGTGGGAACCCAGCTGTCCACTGCCATCGTCGTCGTTCTGGGAATTCGTATCTTCGGCAATGCGGCGGCTCTGCGTCGCCGTCTGTTCGGTGCGTAGGAGATGACGGCACGAACCGGGCGGCACGGCTGGCGCGCCCGTGCCCTCGATACAGATCGACGCAGGCGCGGAACGGCGTTCGGCATTCTTGCGCTCGCCCTGTTGTGCGTTCTCGGAATCGGTATCGCCACGCAGGTGCGAGAGACGAGTACCTCCGACAATCTGGAGAATTCCCGGCCGGAGGATCTGTTGGTCGTGTTGGACACCCTCACCCGGCGCGAGGCGTCGATTCGCGACGAGATCAGCACACTGCAGGCCACGTTGGCGACTCTGCGCCAGTCCGGCTCGGGATCGGAGGCGGCAGTGGCAGAGGCGCAGGAACGATTGTCCGCGTTGTCGATTCAAGTCGGTACGGTTGCGGCCCAGGGCCCGGGCGTGACCGTGGTCGTCGACGACCCGAATTCGGGCGTCGGGTCCGAGGTGTTGCTCGACGCCATGCAGGAGTTGCGTGCCGCCGGTGCCGAGGCACTCCAGATCGAGGGTGGCGGTAGTGCCGTCCGCATCGGCGTCGATTCGTGGATCGCGGGGCCCGCCGGTCGGGTGGTGGTCGACGGCCGCGAACTGCGAGCCCCGTACACGTTCACGGCAATCGGAGACTCGCCCACGCTGGCGTCGGCGCTGAACATCCCCGGGGGCGTGGTGGACACCGTCACTCGCAACGGGGCGTCCTCGAACATCACGCAGTCGGACCAGGTCACGGTCTCCGCCTTGCGGGATCCGCGCCCGCGTCAATACGCTCAGCCGGGTAACTGACTGCCCGACCGCCCGGGCCACGATCGAAGGGAATGCCGCGTTGAGCGACATCGACACACCAGCTGATCTGTACTACACGCCCGAGCACGAGTGGGTGCAGCGCACGGGCCCGGCGGCAGTGCGAATCGGTATCACCGATTTCGCGCAGTCTCAGCTGGGGGACGTGGTGTTCGTTCAGCTTCCGGCTGTCGGCGACACCGTCACCGCGGGTGAGTCTCTCGGAGAAGTCGAGTCGACCAAGAGTGTGTCCGACGTGTTCAGCCCGCTGACCGCGAAAGTGATTGGTGTGAACCAGGATTTGGACGGCGAACCGGAGAAGGTGAATTCGGGACCGTACACCGGGGGCTGGCTGATCGATCTGGAGGTTTCGTCGCCGGAGGAGTTGGACGCGGCACTGGCGCAGATGCTCGACGCTGCCGGATATGCTCTCATCACGGCCGAGTGATCGGCCGGCTGTCGACACCTGCCAACCGGCCACACGGTCCACACTGCGCAGGGTACGGTCGACACCGAGCGAATACCCTGTCGGGGCGAAGGTCCAGCAAGCTGTACAGGCGTAAATAGAACCAGGCGCAACGCAATACCAGATGTGAAGACCATGTACTGCGTTACCCGCGGCGTTTACTGCCCGGGTGAACGGACTGAGAAGGAGTAACGGTGAGCCAGAACGACAACGACAGCAACTACGGGGAGTCGCCGGCGGAGACCACCTCGGTCTTCCGCGCAGATTTCCTCCAGGAGCTGGACAACTCCGCGGCCGCCCAGAGCACCGAAGCTCCGGTCTCGGGCGTCGAGGGGCTGCCTGTCGGTGCCGCTCTGCTCGTCGTCAAGCGCGGCCCCAATGCCGGATCGCGGTTTCTGCTCGACCAGCCGACCACCTCCGCCGGACGGCATCCCGACAGCGACATCTTCCTGGACGACGTCACCGTCAGTCGTCGGCATGCCGAGTTCCGGCAGGACGAGGACGACTTCCAGGTCGTCGACGTCGGCAGCCTCAACGGCACCTACGTCAATCGGGAGCCGGTCGACTCCGCAGTTCTGGCCAACGGCGACGAGGTGCAGATCGGTAAGTTCCGGTTGGTGTTCCTGACCGGACCGCGGGGCGGCAACGGATCTCAGGTCGGCGACGCGTCTGCGGGTGCAGGAAGCCAGTGACCGCCGTCGGGCAGCAGTCCAACGGGGGGATGTCGATTGGCTCCGTCCTCGATCGACTTCGGCCCGACTTTCCGGATGTGACGATCTCGAAGATCAGATTTCTCGAAGCCGAGGGTCTGATCTCTCCGGAACGTACGCCGTCGGGATACCGACGGTTTTCCATTGCAGACTGCGAACGGCTCCGATTCGTTCTGACCGCCCAGCGTGACCAGTACCTGCCGCTCAAGGTGATCAAGGAGCAACTCGAAGCTATCGATCACGGTGTTGCGACTGTCGAGCGAGCCGACGCATCGGTCAAACGGCCGCGGTCTCTGACGCTCGCCGCGGGCGAGGTATCGCCCGAGGAGTTCTTGCCGGACCGAGAGGTGCGGATCAGCAAAGCAGATCTTCTGGCGCAGGCCGGTATCGACGATGCGTTCCTGACCGAGTTGCTGCGGAGCGGGTTGATCACTCCCGGGCAGGCCGGTTTCTACGACGACGGAGCCGTGACGCTTGCACGCACGGCACACGCGATGTTGCAGTTCGGTCTCGAAGTGCGTCATCTCCGTGCCTTCAAACTCGCGGCGGACCGCGAGGCCGGTCTGGTTGCACAGATTGCCGGACCGGTCGCCAAGGGCCGCGACGCCGGTGCGCGTGATCGCGCGGAAGAAATGATTCGAGAGCTCGCGGCGTTGTCGTTGACGTTGCACACCTGTTTGGTCAAAGCGGCGGTGCGCGGTGCACTCGACCGGTAACGCTCGCTCGCGTCGGTTCGACTTCCAATAGACTCGGCTGCGACGAGCTGAACGAACGAAGTGCAGCCCGGATTTCTCGAGGTGAGAGGCAGACACGATGAGTGAGATGCGTGTGGTCGGTATTCGTGTCGAACAGCCGCAGAATCAGCCCGTGCTGCTGCTGCGAGAGGCCGATGGTGACCGGTACCTGCCGATCTGGATCGGTCAAACCGAGGCTGCTGCAATAGCTTTGGAGCAACAAGGTGTCCAGCCTGCCCGACCGCTCACCCACGATCTCGTCAAGAACCTGATCTCGGCATTGGGTCGCGAGCTCAAGGAAGTGCGGATCGTGGACCTTCAGGAGGGCACCTTCTACGCCGATCTCGTGTTCGACAAAGATGTCCGAGTTTCTGCTCGTCCATCGGATTCCGTCGCCATTGCACTGCGAGCCGGGGTGCCGATCTTTGCCGAGGAACCTGTGTTGGCCGAGGCCGGCCTGATCATGCCCGACGAGCGTGAGGACGAGGTCGAGAAGTTCAAGGAGTTCCTCGAATCGGTGTCGCCGGACGACTTCAAAGCCACCGACGGGTAACAGAAGAGTCTCAACCTCAACTTTAGGTTCAGGTTTACGGCGCGTTGCGTTGAATCTGCGCGGTTGCCCCCATAACGTTCGTGCCAGTGAAGTTCATCGCCGCCGCTGGTCGGATTCGGTGCAGTTTCGCGCCTCTCGCAGACCTGGCGAGGCGTACTCTGGCCTGGTACACGGTATGACTTCACGCGAGTACACCGAGGCGTTCAGGTGCCCCGGACGGATCGCAGTACTGACTCGATCCGAACGCAGTGAGACATCCGAGAGGGAGCAGTCAGTGGGAGATCAGCCGCAGCAGCATCACGGCAGTCGAGAGTCCGAAGCCGCAGGCCGGACCGAGGACGCGTCCGTCTCCGATGCTCGGGTCGACACCCCCGACCAGGCGTCGAACGGCCGGGTCGACACACCTCAGGACATTCAGCCGGGATTGTTCCCCGATGATTCGGTGCCGGACGAGCTGGTGGGTTACCGAGTGCCCAGTGCCTGCCAGATCGCCGGCATCACCTACCGTCAGCTCGACTACTGGGCCCGCACCGGGTTGGTCGTCCCGTCCATTCGCGGCGCAGCAGGCTCAGGCAGTCAGCGGCTGTACTCGTTCAAGGACATGCTGGTTCTCAAGATCGTCAAGCGGCTGCTCGATACCGGTATCTCGTTGCAGAACATCCGCGTCGCCGTCGATCACCTACGCCAGCGCGGGGTGGGCGACCTCGCCAACATCACCCTGTTCTCGGACGGCACGACCGTGTACGAGTGCACGTCCGCCGAAGAGGTGGTCGACCTACTGCAGGGCGGTCAGGGCGTGTTCGGTATCGCCGTGAACGGCGCGATGCGCGAGCTCACCGGCACCATCGCCGACTTCCCGGCCGAACGAGCCGATGGCGGTGAAAGCCAGCCGAGTCCCGAAGACGAGCTGGCCTCACGCCGCAAGAATCGCGCGAGCCGCAAGACCGGCTAGACTTTCCTCGTCGCGCCCGTGCGGGAGAGTTCCGAGGCAGCCAGTCTCGGACGCCGAAGGAGCAATACCTCCCCGTCAATCTCTCAGGCACACGGACCGTGTGGGCTTCGACAACTCTGGAAAGTGGTGGGAGTACCCACCCGCCCAAGGGGAAAGGTGCCGGCGCAGTCGACATGACGCGCCGTGTCCGACCGAATCTCTCAGGCGCACGCGTCAGCGGGCACACGACAGAGGGGGAGGAGCGGCCGGCGCGTATGCCTCGGTCGTCCGACGCCTCGTCTTTCCGGCACCTGGGAGAACATCGTGACCGACCGAACTGCCTCGTCCGCACACACTTTCGTCGATCGACACATCGGGCCCGACGCGACCGAACTGGTTCGCATCCTCCACACCATCGGCGTCGACAACCTGGACGAGCTGGCCCGTAAAGCAGTGCCGTCCTCGATCCTCGACACCGTTGTCGACGGCGTGCCCGACGGATTGGCGACGCTCCCGCCGGCTCTGAGTGAGCACGAGGTACTGGCTGCGTTGGCCGACCTCGCCGGGCAGAATACCGTCGCGACGTCCATGATCGGCCTGGGTTACTACGACACACTCACTCCACCGGTGCTGACCCGAGGGATCTTGGAGAACCCGGCCTGGTACACCGCGTACACGCCGTACCAACCCGAAATCAGCCAGGGTCGGCTCGAGGCGTTGCTGAACTTCCAGACCATGGTCTCCGATCTCACGGGCATGGATGTGGCCAATGCGTCGATGCTCGACGAGTCCACTGCCGCAGCCGAATCCATGACTCTGATGCGACGCGCGAACAGAGCGTCGAAGTCGCCTCGGCTGCTCGTCGATTCCGACATCTTCCCGCAGACGGCCGCCGTTCTCGCCACTCGTGCAGAGCCGCTGGGCATCGAGGTGGTGTACGCCGATCTGGCCGACGGCCTGCCGGACGGAGAGTTCTTCGGGGTGTTGACCCAGCTACCCGGTGCGTCCGGCCGACTGGTCGACCACACGGCCACCATCGAGGCCGCACACCAGCGGGATGCGTTGGTTGCCGTCGGCGTGGACCTGCTGGCGGCCACCGTGGTGACTCCGCCCGGTGAGATCGGCGCGGACGTCTGCTTCGGCACCACCCAGAGGTTCGGGGTTCCGATGGGATACGGCGGGCCGCACGCCGGGTACCTGGCGGTGCGTTCCGGTCATTCCCGTCAGCTCCCCGGACGACTCGTCGGGGTTTCGCTCGACGCGGACGGCCACCGGGCCTACCGATTGGCGCTGCAGACCCGTGAGCAACACATCCGCCGCGAGAAGGCGACGTCGAACATCTGTACCGCTCAGGTCCTGCTGGCCATCGTTGCCGCAATGTACGCCAGTTACCACGGCGCAGACGGGTTGCGCGCCATAGCAACCCGGGTCAACATGCACGCTCGATCCCTGGCCGCCGGCCTGCAGGAGGCAGGCGTCGAGGTGGTGCACACCGACTTCTTCGATACCGTCCTCGTAGCGGTTCCCGGTCGGGCGAAGGCCGTCACCGACGATGCCAAGCAGCGCGGAATCAATGTCCGACTGGTCGATGCCGATCACGTCGCAGTCGCGTGCGACGAGGCGACGTCGTCCGACACGATCGTGAACGTGCTCGCTGCGTTCGGTGCCGAGCCCGCCGGCTCCGGTGCCGAGGCGGTGCCGGCGAACATGGCTCGCACGTCGGAGTACCTCACGCATCCGGCTTTCACTCGCTACCGCACCGAGACGGCGATGCTCCGTTACCTGCGCGCACTGTCCGACAAGGACATTGCTCTCGACCGAAGCATGATCCCGCTGGGTTCGTGCACGATGAAGTTGAACGCTACCGCGGAGATGGAATCGATCACCTGGCCGCAGTTCGCCCGCCAGCACCCCTTCGCTCCGTCTTCGGACGTGCCCGGCCTGCTGCGCGTGATCGACGACCTCGAACGGTGGCTCGTCGACATCACGGGCTACGACGCAGTGAGTCTGCAGCCGAACGCGGGAAGTCAGGGCGAGTACGCGGGGCTACTGGCCATTCGTCGATACCACCTCGCCAACGGCGACGCCGAGCGTGTCGTGTGTCTGATCCCGTCGAGCGCCCACGGCACCAACGCGGCGTCGGCCGTGATGGTGGGCATGCGTGTTGTGGTCGTTGCCTGCCGCCCGAACGGCGACGTCGATGTCGACGACCTGCGCGCCAAGATCGCCGAGCACGCCGACACGCTCGCCGCGATCATGATCACGTACCCCTCCACACATGGCGTCTACGAACACGAGATCTCCGAGATCTGCGCGGCGGTGCACGACGCGGGTGGCCAGGTGTACGTCGACGGTGCCAACCTCAACGCCCTTGTCGGACTCGCGCGCCCCGGCCGATTCGGTGGCGACGTCAGCCACCTGAACCTGCACAAGACGTTCTGCATCCCACACGGTGGCGGCGGGCCAGGAGTGGGACCCATCGGTGTTCGATCGCACCTGCAGCCCCACCTGCCGGGCCATCCGTTTGCCCCGCAGCTCGGTTCGGGACCGACGGTGTCCGGAGCCCCGTACGGCAGCGCTTCGATCCTGACGATCACATGGGCGTACATCGCGATGATGGGCGCGACGGGACTCCGGCAGGCGACGTTGACGGCGATCGCGTCGGCCAACTACATCGCTCGCCGCCTCGACGAGTACTTCCCGGTGCTCTACACCGGTGACAACGGCATGGTCGCCCACGAGTGCATTCTCGATCTGCGGGGTCTGACGAAGGACACCGGCGTCACCGTCGACGATGTGGCGAAGAGACTGGCGGACTACGGATTCCACGCGCCGACGATGAGCTTCCCGGTTCCCGGAACCCTGATGGTGGAGCCCACCGAGAGCGAGAACCTCGAGGAGATCGATGCGTTCTGCGATGCGATGATCGCAATCAGAGGCGAGATCGATCGCGTTGGATCCGGCGAATGGACCGTGAACGACAACCCGCTTCGGGGAGCGCCCCACACTGCCCAGTGTCTGGTAGCGGACTGGGATCACCCGTATTCACGGGAACTGGCGGCCTACCCTGCCGGTTACGACCGTCCGAAGGTGTGGCCGGCGGTGCGGCGCATCGACGGCGCACACGGCGACCGCAATTTGGTGTGCTCGTGCCCGCCGATCGAGGCGTTCGCCTGAGCCGAGTACAGAGCCCGCCACATCGACGTGGCGGGCTCTGTCGTATTCGCGTCGGAGGCCTCAGCCCCGCGTGAGTTCGAGCATCGCGATCTCGGGCGGGGCGGCCACCCGCACCGGTGGACCCCACGCGCCGGCACCGCGGGTGGTGTACAGCGTGGTGTTGCCGATCGTGTCCAGCCCTTCGACACTGGGCTGCTGCAGCGGCACCAGATAGCGGATCGGCCAGATCTGGCCACCGTGCGTGTGCCCGGACACCTGCATGTCGACTCCGAAGTCCGATGCCTCCAACGCCTGCTTCGGCTGATGTGCCATCAGTAGTACGAATCTATCGGGATCGATCCCGTCCAATGCCGCAGCGAGATCGGGTTCGTACGGAGCCGGTGCGGTGGCGTCGTTGATGCCGGCGATATCGATTGCAGCGTCGCCACGAGTGATCGTCGTGCGTTCGTTTCGCAGTACGTCGATGCCGAGCGTGGACCAGAAGTCGAGCCATTCGCCGCCGTCGCCCGCGTAGAACTCGTGATTGCCGCTGACGGCGAACACTCCCAGCGGCGCTTCGAGGTCGCGTAGCGGCTCGAGATCTTCTCCCACCAGAGCAACCGTGCCGTCGATGAGATCGCCGTCGAGCAGCACGACATCGGGATTCTGGGCGTTGACCGAATCGACGACCTTACGCACGAAGTCCGCACCGCGGGACGGCCCGGCATGGATGTCGGACACCAATGCCACTCGTACTCCGTCGAATTCGGCCGGTAGCCTGCCCATCTCGACAGCAGTGTTCGTCACGCGCGGAGTCGCAGCCTCGACGAGTCCGTACCCCACTGCGGCAATGCTGACGAGCGCAGTGATCGCCGAGCCGACCCTCGACACCCGTAACCGCGCAGCGGCCGAATCGCGGCGCATCACCGCGAAGACAACTCGAACGACGGTGCAGACGAGCCCGACGAGCACCGTTCCGAGGAACAGGTACAGCACGACGGCGAGCCAGGTGAGGCCGACGAACGCCGGAGCACGAGCCCAGGACGGATCGAACACGACACCGCTGCCGAACCCGATCAGCGCGCACAGCCACAGAAGTAGCAACACCACATCCGCCGGCCGCTTCAGCCGAGTCGGTGCTCCGGTGACGGACAGGAACCGCCAATGGAGAAAGAGGGTGACGAGTAGCAGGAAGACGCCGACAAAAAGTACGCGAGACATGTTCTAGTACAGCAACTTTCCGAGTCGATCGATGAGGTCTGGTGAATCCGATGTCGACACTGCTTCCACAGTTCCGCCGGTCCGGGCGGCAATGTCGTCGAACGAGGAGGCATCGGAGTTGTCTCCGATACGCACGATGTTCACCGCCACCGGACGCGCCGGATCGGCCGCGGCGGTCAGGTCGGTGAGCAGTTCCTCCGTGGACAAGGACGAGTCGTCCGGTCCGTCGGTGATCAGCACGACGGAATTGACGCGGCCGGGAACGTAGCCGGCCACGGCGTCGAGATATGCGACCAGTACGGACGCATACGTGAACGATCCGGTTGCCGGCGTCAACGCGGCTGCGGTGGAATCGAGTGCAGCGCGTCTGGGGGTGGTTCCGACCGGAACCGTCATCGGCCCGGTCGGAACGTCCACTCGGAAAGGCAGCGCGTTGTTCAGATTTTCGCTGAAGCTCCACAGACCAAGCTCGGTGGCGTCGGGCACACGCTCGAACTGCTCGCCCAGGGCGCGAACGGTGTTCTGCAATCTTGTCGCGCCGCCTTCTGCCGTACCCATCGACTCGGACACGTCGAGCAGAACGGTGGCGCGTCGCGGCAGGACGGGATTGCGCAGCACGGCGAGCAGTGCGTCGGCAACCGGTCCCGACGGTGGGGCGACGACCCCGGCGGACTCGACTTCGTCGACGTCGAACCCGGCATCTCGGAGTGTCTGCGCGCCGTCTGCCTGACGGACGAACTCGACGAATGTCGCAGCGGCTCGGGTGGACGTCTCGTCGCCGGTGAGGACGACGGCTGGATGATCGGCGACAGGCGTCGGACCCTGCGGTCTGACCGCGGTCAATGTCGACGAATCGGTCGACGCCAGTTGCTGTTCGGTCACCGGAACTGCATGAACAGGGGCCTGCGGGCCCGCTGCGTTCTCGAGGCCGGCCAGGGCGTCGTACGTCGTCGACGTGGACAGCGCGGCGGTGTTCGTATCGGTGAAGGCCAGCTCCGACATCGCCGAAATCAGCTCTCTCGACGAGACCTGCTCGACGGTCAGCGGCGTCGTCTCGTCGCCCCGTACGCCGGCTGCGATCGCAGCCACCGCGAGAGTTGTTGCACCGGTGTCGGAACCCGTCGGGACAGCGAGACGGAGCCCGCCCCATTCACCCAATCCGAGAGCCTGTGGGTCGCGTTGCAGCCTGACCAGGTCGGCCCAGCTCGAGCCCGCAGCGGTGACGGCGTCGGCGACGGCGGCCGGTGCCGCGAGTACCACCGGGCTCGACGCCAGCGACTGCGGAGTGCCGTCGATAGATCCGCGCGCGGTCACGGCCTCGACGTCGGCCGTGGACTGAGGTATCCACAGGCCCGGTCGGTCGCCGAGCGCACCGGCATCCCACGAGTCGATACCGGAGTTCAGAGCGGACCGCACCACGTCCGAGGACGTGGCTCGAACCTGCACTGTCACACAGTGATCCCGCACCACCGGAGCGGTGTCGTTGAACCGCTCGGCCAACTGTTCGACAGGACCGGATATGTCGGGATCGGAGGCCACAGTGAGCACCGCCGACCCCTCCACACACTGGCTCGCAGCTTCGACCCCTTGATCGGAAATCCGATCTCGCAGCTGAAACCAACCGAACACGGCCGCCACGATCAACGCGATCGCGATCACGACGATCACGGGTCCCGCGGCTATGGACCGCCCGCGCCCTGTGTTCCGATGTTCACCCACGAGCTCGACAAGTCCGTCAGGCGTTGACGGCCTTGTACTCCCGTCGGCGGCGGTGCAGGATCGGCTCGGTGTAGCCGTTGGGCTGGCTGGTGCCCTGGAAGATCAGGTCGCTGGCGGCCTGAAATGCGATGTTCGAATCGAAGTCGGGAGCCAACGGCTTGTACGTCGGATCGGATTCGTTCTGACGGTCCACCACCGGGGCCATCCGCTTCAGCGACTCGCGCACCTGATCTTCGGTGACGATGCCGTGGCGCAGCCAGTTGGCGATGAACTGGCTCGAAATGCGCAGCGTCGCACGGTCTTCCATGAGTGCGATGTCGTTGATGTCGGGAACCTTGGAGCAGCCGACGCCGTGGTCGATCCAACGCACGACGTAGCCCAGGATCGACTGCGAGTTGTTGTCGAGTTCGTTCTGCTTCTCCTCGTCGGTCCAGTCCGTGGACGGTGCGAGAGGAATTTCGAGAATATCGTCGACCGTGGCGCGCTTGGCCTGTGCGATCTCGTGCTGACGGGCGAACACATCGACCTTGTGGTAGTGCAAAGCGTGCAGGGTCGCCGCAGTGGGGGAGGGAACCCACGCCGTATTGGCACCGGCCTTGGGGTGGCCGATCTTCTGCTCGAGCATGTCGTGCATCAGATCGGGCATGGCCCACATGCCCTTACCGATCTGGGCCTTGCCTTCGAGGCCGGCAGCCAGGCCGGTGTCGACGTTGAAGTCCTCGTAGGCGGCAATCCACTTCTCGCCCTTCATCGCTCCCTTGCGGACGACAGGTCCTGCTTCCATCGAGGTATGGATCTCGTCGCCGGTGCGGTCGAGGAAGCCGGTATTGATGAACACGACCCGCTCGGAGGCGGCCTGGATGCACGCCTTGAGGTTGACCGTCGTGCGGCGTTCCTCGTCCATGATGCCGACCTTGAGCGTGTTGTCAGGCAGTCCCAGAACCTGCTCCACACGGCCGAACAGCTCCGCGGTGAAGGCGACCTCGTCCGGTCCGTGCATCTTCGGCTTCACGATGTACAGCGAACCCGTGCGCGAGTTGGACAGGACGTTGTCCGCGGTCAGCGAATGCAGACCCGCGAGCGAGGTGAACAGCGCGTCGAGAATGCCCTCGGGGACCTCGTTGCCGTCGGCGTCGAGGATCGCGTCGGAGGTCATCAGATGACCGACGTTGCGGACGAACAACAGCGAGCGTCCGTGCAGCGTCAGTTCGGAACCGTCGACCGAGGTGTAGGTGCGGTCCTTGTTCAGCGCACGAGTGAATGTCTTGCCGCCCTTGGAGACCTCTTCGGTGAGATCGCCCTTCATCAGTCCGAGCCAGTTGCGGTAACCAAGAACCTTGTCGTCGGCGTCGACTGCGGCGACCGAATCCTCGAAGTCCATGATCGTGGTGACCGCCGACTCGAGGAGCACGTCCTTGACGCCCGCTCCGTCGGTCTTGCCGATCGGGCTCTCGGGGTCGATCTGGATCTCGAAATGCAATCCGTTGTGCACGAACAGAATTGCGGTCGGCGCGTCGGGTGTGCCCTGGTATCCCAGCAGCTGTGCCGGCTCCTTCAGACCCACTGTGCTGCCATCGGCAAGCGTCACCGTCAACGAGGCGGCGTCGACGACGTAGCCGGTGGTGCCGACGTGCGAGCCGGAGCTCAACGGCAGCGCCTCGTCCAGGAAGTCACGAGCGAAGGCGATGACCTTGTCGCCGCGAACCTTGTTGTAGCTCGATCCCTTCTCGGCACCGTCTGCCTCGGGAATGGCATCGGTTCCGTAGAGGGCGTCGTAGAGCGATCCCCATCGCGCGTTGGACGCGTTGATCGCGAACCGGGCATTGAGCACCGGCACCACGAGCTGGGGACCGGCTGTGGTGGTGATCTCGGTGTCCACACCAGCCGTGGTGATCTGGAAGTCCGCCGGCTCGTCCAACAGGTAGCCGATCTCTTTCAGAAAGGCCTTGTATGCGGCGCGGTCGTAGTTCGGACCCGCATGCTCGCCGTGCCAGGCGTCGACCTTGCCCTGGATCTCGTCGCGAACGGCCAGCAGAGACTTGTTCTTGGGAGCGAGATCGGCGATCACCGACGCGGCACCGGACCAGAAGGCGTCGGAATCTACATCGGTACCCGGCAGCGCCTCCTTCTCGACGAAATCGAATAGGACCTTGGCGACCTGAAGTCCACCAGCCTGCACACGATCGGTCATGAATTCCTCACTCTTTCCGGTCTCGGACACCGAAGACGGTGTCCCCACGACAACGATGTCGATGTTACTCGGCAGTAAGTCCGTCGCCGAACTCGCCGCCGATCAGTAAATTCTGGCATCGAGCCATCAACGCCGAGCGTAGAGGTGCCGCTTCGGTGGACAGTTCCCCCTGCGCGCGCACGTACTCTGCTCGACCGGCCGCGGTCTCGATCCGAATGGGTTCGAGGTCGTAGTCGCTCAGATCGTAGGGACTTGCCCGCATATCGATCGTGCGCGCGTGCAGCGCCAGCTCGAAACAGTCCGTCAGAAACTCCGAATCGATCAACGGCCCCAGCTTGTAGCACCACTTGTACAGATCCATGGAGGCGTGAATGCACCCGGGCTGCTCGGACCCCAGGCGCGATTCCGGTGAGAGCGTCAGCGCGTTGCGCGGTGCGGCGTCGGGGGTGAAGAACCGGAAGGCGTCGTAGTGGGTGCACCGCAACGACATCGAATCGACAACAGCATCGGTTCCGTCACGGCCGAGGCGCAGTGGAACCTGCTCGTGCCGCTGGGCCGAGATTCCTCCGCGGTAGACCATCGCCCACTCGTGCAGGCCGAAGCAGCCGAGCAGGGGTGCTCGCTCGGCGGTGGCGGTCAGCAGTCCCAGGATGAATTCGATACTCGCGCGACGGCGCTCGACGAGATCGGACCGCACCCGGTAACCGACGCCCCGGTCGGTCTGTACCTGTTCGTAGGACGCGAACTCGGCATATTCGCGTGCACGTTCACCGGTCAGGACGATGCCGTGACCCGGATTCCACCGCCGTAGCTGACCGGGGCGGTGACTGTAATAAGTGAACAGGAAATCCAGCACCGGATGGGTGTTGCCACGTCCTCGGTCGGTCAGATAATCACCGACGAGGTTCTCGACCCGCGCCGTGTGCGCAGCCCGTCTGGTGGTCCACTCCGCTTCGGTCAGCGACACCGGGCCGGACATCTACGCGTTCCGCGGGGGAGTGCTCGATGAGCTCGATGCAGATTGACCCGGCCGAGGACCGGCCACCCGGTGGGTGCCGTCTCGAACGGTACCGACGAACTCCTCGACCAAGTCTTCCAGTGCGACGATCCCGACCGTGGCCCCCGTCGCGTCGTGCACGGCCCCGAGATGGCTGCTGGCGCGTCGCAATTTGGTCAGTGCATCGTCGAGCACCGTGTCGATGGAGACGACGGGCAGTGCTCGAACGTCGCTCCGTGGGATGACCGTGTCGGGTCCTGCCGATTCGTCGGCCATGTCGTCGAGAACGTCCTTGAGGTGCAGGTAGCCGACCAGCGCGCCGGCTGCGTCGCGGACCGGGTAGCGCGAGAAACCGGTCTCGATGACGGCGCGTTCGACCGAGCCCAATGTGGGTCCGAGAGTGTGATCGGGCCCGGACAACTCGATGCTGCGAACCTGGTGGGAAGGGATCAACACCTCGCCGACCGTCCGACCGGACGTCTCGAGAGCCTGCCGCAGTCTTCGGTGCTCCTCGGCGTCGATCAGTCCCTCGGACCGTGATTCGCCGATCATCTGCGACAACTCCACCGCCGAGACCGAAGAACTCAGCTCGTCCTTGGGTTCGATACGCAGCATCCGGAGTGTCAGGTTGGCGCACAGGTTGTAGAACGAGATCAGCGGCAGCGCGACCTTGATGAACACGAGGTGGATCGGCACCAGAATCATGGCGGTGCTCTCCGGGCCCGCGATCGCGATGTTCTTGGGAACCATCTCGCCGACCAGGATGTGCAGGACGACCACAAGCGTCAACGCGATGGCGAAGGCTATCGGGTGCAGGAACGACTCGGGGATTCCGACGGCGTCGAGGGGGACCTCGATCAGGTGCGCCACCGCCGGCTCGGCTACCCGGCCGAGAAGAATCGAGCAGATCGTGATGCCGAGCTGGGCAGCGGCGAGCATCTGCGACAGATTCTGACCGGCCTCGATGACACTCTGTGCGCGTTTCTTCCCCTGCGCGAGCAGCGCTTCGAGTCGATCGCGCCGAGCGGAGATCAACGCGAACTCGGCTCCGACGAAGAATGCATTTCCGGCCAGCAGGAGAACGGCGAGACCGACTCCGAACAGGTCACCCATCGATCTCTCCCTCCGATCTCATTCGAGCCACCGTTGCGGCGTCGACGGGCAACAGCAACACCCGATCTATCCGACGACCGTCCATCCGTATCACCCGTGCCACCCAGCCGCCGTCTCCGTCGAGCGGATCTTCGCTCGCCGGCGGCGGCAGGAGAACCGCGTCCCCCTCGCTCGGGATACGTGCCAACTCGGACAGAACCAGACCGCCGATGGTTTCGTACTCGCCCTCCGGGGCGGAATAGCCTGTGGCCGACGCCACTTCGTCGATACGGAGTAGGCCGGCGCAGTCCCATCCCTCGCCGGAACGCGAGACATCGAGTTCCGGCTCGTCGTGTTCGTCGCGCACGTCACCGACGATCTCCTCGATGAGGTCTTCCATCGTCACCATGCCTGCGGTACCGCCGTACTCGTCGACGACGAGCGCCACCTGCATGCCGTCGGCCCGCACCCGTTCCATCACCGCGTCGCCGTCGAGGCTCGACGGTACGACGGGGACATCGCGTGCCAGGGACTCGACCGTTGTCGTACGACGGAGCGCTCCGGCGACGGTGAACGCATGCTTGATGTGGACGACGCCGACGGTGTCGTCCAGATCGCCGTCGACCACCGGGAAGCGTGAAAAGCCGGTGCGCGCCGCAGTTTCTATCAGATCGGCCACGGTCGAGTCGGTGGCGAGCGTCTCGATCTTGACTCGTGGTGTCATCAGCTCCTCGGCTGTGCGATCGCCGAACTGCAACGACCGATCCACCAGTCGAGCCGTGTTCTCGTCGATCGAACCCTGCCGTGCCGACGTGCGCACGAGCGAACCCAGCTCCTGTGGCGACCGAGCCGATCTGAGTTCCTCGGCCGGCTCGATTCCGAGCCGTCGAACGAGCCAGTTGGCAGAGCCGTTGAGCCCGTTGATCGCCCACTTGAAGATCAGCGAGAACCCCGCCATGGCACCTGCGGTGACGCGGGCCGTCGACATCGGTTTCGCGATCGCAATGTTCTTCGGGACCAGCTCACCGAAGATCATCGAGAACGAGGTGGCCAGGATCAGTGCCACGGCAAGTGAGATGCCCGACGCGAGCGTCTCGGACGCGCCGAGCGCGTCGGCCACCGGCCGGATGAAGCCGGCCAACACCGGTTCGGCGAGATAGCCGGTGATCAGAGTTGTGATGGTGATGCCCAGTTGAGCACCGGAGAGTTGGAACGACAGAGTCTTGTGGGCGTGCAGAACCTGGCGCGAACGCATGTCGCCGTTCTCGGCTTGAGACTCGACCGCACTGCGTTCCAAGGCAGTGAGGGAGAACTCGGCCGCGACGAACAATGCGGTACCGGCCGTCAGTGCTACGAAGCCGAGAAGGCTGACGATGGTGAGAAGAGTCGCCATGTCTCAACTCCGTCCGAGCCGGGGCCGTCGAAGCTGAGACAGGAGCATCGCGCCGCCGGACTGCGCGCGGCTGCTGAAATCGGTGTCGCCGGGTTTCTCTCCCGGCTCGATAGAGGATCCCTCCGAAGTGGAACTCTCGTCGTGCTGCTCTGCAGTTGCCGGACCGGCAACCGAAATAGTGGGTGCCTCGGGCACCTGATTCCCTTCTGTATGGTCCGCGCTGTGACCCCACCCGTGCGGGACCTACGATTCGACGGCACCCAGGCACTTACGTGATCGGCCTCGGGCGCACAGCGAGCGCGGACAACTGTGATTGCTGTTGAAGAGTCTAACCGTGAACCGGGGTCACCACCCGGACGGCAGGGGGCGCCCCTCGGCGAATCCGGCTGCGGACTGAACTCCCAGAACTGCGCGTTCGGCCAACTCGGGAAGACTGCGGGCCCCTGCGTAGGTGCAGGTGCTCCGAACTCCGGCACAGATGTGATCGATCAGATCTTCGACGCCGGGGCGATCGGGATCCAGGCGCATCCGAGAACTGGAAATGCCCTCCTCGAACAAAGCCTTACGGGCTCGGTCGAACGCACCGTCGGTGGCGGTACGTGCGGCGACCGCCCGCTTGGACGCCATGCCGAAGCTCTCCTTGTATCGATTGCCCGACGCGTCCACTCGGAGGTCTCCGGGCGACTCGTAGGTTCCGGCGAACCACGAGCCGATCATGACGTTCGCGGCTCCTGCGGCCAGGGCGAGCGCAACGTCACGGGGGTGCCGCACGCCGCCGTCGGCCCACACGGATGCTCCCAGTTCTGCTGCTGCAGCGGAACAATCGGCCACTGCCGAGAACTGAGGGCGCCCGACGCCGGTCATCATCCGCGTCGTACACATCGCGCCGGGACCGACACCGACCTTGACGATGTCCGCGCCGGCCTGCACCAGATCGCGCGTACCTTGCGCAGACACCACGTTCCCGGCAGCGAGGGGCACTCCGAGATCGAGAGCGCGTACTGCAGCGAGAGCGTCGAGCATCTTCTCCTGATGTCCGTGGGCTGTGTCCATCACCAGAACATCGGCACCGGCTTCGACGAGTGCGGTCGCCTTCTCCGCCACGTTGCCGTTGATGCCGACGGCCGCGGCGATCCGCAGGCGCCCCGATGCGTCCACGGCAGGGGCGTAGATGCCCGTCCGAACCGCGCCGGTTCTCGTCACGACACCCGCCAGCGAGCCGTCGTCCTCCACGACTACAGCCAGGTGTGCATGTGCCGCTTCGATCTTCTCGAACACTTCCTTGGGCGACGCGTGGCGGGGAACGCGCACGAAGTCGGCGGACGCCACGGAACTGAGCCGGGCGAATCGGTCGACGTCGGTGCAGGCGCTCTCGGTGACGACTCCGATGGGCTTGCCGTGTTCGACGATCACGACCGATCCGTGAGCTCGCTTGTGTACCAGCGCCAAGGCGTCGGACACGGATGCGTTCGGCCCGAGCACCACTGGTGTGTCCGCGATCAGGTCACGGCTCTTGACGAATGCGACGGTGTCGGCGACGGCCTCGGTCGGCAAGTCCTGAGGGATGACGGCGATGGCACCGCGTCGGGCGACGGTCTCGGCCATTCGTCGACCCGATACTGCCGTCATGTTCGACACCACGATCGGAATGGTCGTTCCCGAGCCGTCCACCGTGCTCAGGTCGACGTCGAAACGCGAGGTGACATCGGTTCGGTTGGGGACGAGGAAGACGTCGTCGTAGGTGAGATCGTAGGGCGGCTGGTGACCATCGAGGAACTGCACGTTGATCGAGACTACCGGTCGGGTGAAGTTCCTGTGTTCGACGCCCGGTCCGACGCCGTCGAATCGGCAGTGTTCGCCGCCTGAGTTCGCGACAGGAGGACGGTGGTGACGATCATGACGGCCACCGCCACCACGATCGTCGCCAGGGCTGCGCCTTCGGTTCTGATTCTCTCGTCCAGGACCGTCACTCCGATGAACGCTGCACCGAGGGGTTCGCAGATCGTGACGGCCGGCATCGATGCGGACAGCGGCCCCACCTGGAACGCGCGTTGCTGCAAGTAGAAACCGACAACACCGGATCCGATCAGGGTGTAGGTCTGCCATGCCGTCAGTGCTGCAAGTGGATCGGCGTCGACGAGATCGGTCGCGAATTTGGTGAGAGCTGCAGCAAGTCCGAACAACAGACCTCCTGCAGCTCCGAGAAGCAGGGCCCGCAGGGCGGGGGAGGACAGCACCAGGCCGCCCACTGCCGCGCCGCCGATCACGACGGCGGCAACGATCAGAGGCACGATCCACGCTGCGAGAGGAGCGTCGGTTGTGCCTTCGCTCGGGTCACCCACCACGATGAAGACCGCGAGAGCGGCGGCGAGGAGAAATGCGAGTGCCCAGGTCGACCCAGGCAGGGAGCGGCGCGCGAATTTCGCCGACATCGGCAGCGCGAACAACAGGGCAGTGACCAGCAGCGGCTGCACGACGAGGACCGAACCGACCCAGAGCGCCGAGATCTGTACCGCATAGCCACCCCCGTCTCCGACCACGCCCATCCACCATCGGGGACTACGAACGAGGGCAGACACCAGCGACGTTCCCTCTGGAACGGACGCAGCGGCGCTCTGCTGCGCCACCGCCGCGCACGCGAACAGGAATGCCGAAATCAGAGCGAGTACAACCGACAACCAGGGCGAGGTCACCCGCGTCGTCCTCGGCCGGTGCCCCGACTGCCTCCGGTTCGCCCCCGTCGTTCGTGCCGCGCGGGTGCGGCCCCCCGCCGGGCCCCACGCTCCGGCAGATCACCGCGAACGGATCCGGACGTGTCGGCCGGATTCGACAGTGGTCTGCCGATGGGGGTGCGAGCGCCGGTCATGCGGCGCCACGAGACCGGGTCCGCTCCGGTATCGACGACGGTGGCCGAGATTCCCGCTTCGTCTGCCATCGCACGCACCCGAGCCAACTGATCGTCGGTAGCCAAGGTCACGACGGTTCCGCTGGCCCCGGCTCGCGCGGTTCGGCCTGCGCGGTGCAGGTAGTCCTTGGAATCCATCGGCGGGTCGACGTGCACCACCAACGTGACGTCGTCGACGTGCACACCGCGAGCCGCGACGTCGGTTGCGATGAGAGCGGCCGAACTGCCGTCCGCGAAGGCGGCCAGCGAACGCGTGCGGTGCGCCTGAGTCTTGTTGCCGTGCAACGACGATACGGGTACGCCCAGTCGGCGGCACTCGTCGGTGAGTCGATCGACCGCGTGGGTGGTACGGACGAACAGCAGCGTTCGACCGTCTCTGTTGGCAAGTGCGGCAGCTACTTCGGTCTTGTGCGCGCCATCGACCTCGAACACGTAGTGCGCAATGTCGGGCACGCTCACCGATTCGGCAGTGGAGTGCTCCGCCGGATCGTCCATGAACCTCTCGACCAGGCGGTCGGTGTCCTGGTCCAGGGTTGCCGAGAACAACAACCGCTGGCCGTCGGGCGGAGTCGCGGCCAGCAGCGATTCGATCTGGGGCAGAAACCCCATGTCCACCATTCGGTCGGCTTCGTCGATCACGGTCGTCTCGACGCGATTCAGCGCGATGGAACGTCGCTCGAGCAGGTCGTTGAGACGGCCGGGGGTGGCGACCACGATGTCGACACCGCGTTGAATTTCGCGAACGTTTCGTTCGAGGGGGACACCGCCCACGACACAGACGGTGCGCAGGCCGAACGTGGCACCGTGCAGGTCGAGGACCTCGTGGATCTGAAGTGCGAGTTCCCGAGTCGGTGCGAGCACGAGCCCACGCGGTGCCGCCGGCTCGCTTCGACGACCTGCCAGCCGTACGAGCAGTGGTAGTCCGAACGCAAGCGTCTTCCCCGATCCGGTCGGGGCGCGTCCGAGTACGTCCCGGCCGGCAAGTGCGTCGGGGACGGCAGCAACCTGGATCGGAAAAGGGTGGGACACACCCGCATTCTTCAGCGAATGTACGAGAACCACCGGGAGCCCCAGGTCTGCGAACGATGAAGCGGGTGGAGTGGAGCCTGCGGAACGCCCCTTCGGTGATTGACCCGGCATAGCTGTGACCTTACCGCCGCGTCGAGCGCGCATGGAATCTTCTTGTCGGTGCCGCGCGCAATACTCTGCCGTAGAACGCACGTTCGAATGCGTTCGACATCGCGGTTGCCGTGGGGGCGACCGCTCGCCGAGTGGGGGAGCTATGTGCAGGATGTGTGACGGCTACGGCGTCGACGAGTACATCGGAGATGTGAAGAGCGCCATCGATCGATTCGGATGGGCCTTGCAGTACGTCGAATCGGAGGTCGACCGGGACGGTATCCATCCGGCGTTCTGCTACACCGTCGGTCTCACCGGTTTCGGCAGTCCGGAGATCGTCGTGACGGGTCGCGACCCGAACGAGTCTTCACGAATACTGAATGCGCTCGGCACTTCGGTAGCATCGGGGCTGTTGGAGGTCGAATCTGGAATCGGCTGCTGGGCAGCAGGATTCGAGCTCTTCACCATCGACGTACCGGATTGTGCAGACATCCTCCACGCGGCATCGGACGTGTACGGCAAGGGGTGCTTCAGCGCCGTTCAGGCCGTGTGGAAGGGCTGCGACGGTTCGTTGCCGTGGGAGGGCATTCCCTCGACGGTGGTCCAACCGGTGCTCGGTCCGTTGCCCTACTGACTGCAGTCGTCCATGAACCGGTGGCGCCGCGCGAAGGACGCTGCGCCACCGGAGGACGAGTGTCGGTCAGGCCTCGATCTCGGAGCGATCGCCACTCCAGAGGGTGTGGAACTTTCCTTCCGAGTCGGTTCGCTCGTAGGTGTGGGCACCGAAGAAGTCACGCTGCCCTTGAGTCAATGCCGCAGGCAGACGCTCTGCCCGCAACGCGTCGTAGTACGAGAGAGACGACGCGAACGCGGGGACCGGAATGCCCAGCGAGGCCGCAGTGATGACGACGCGACGCCAGCTGTCGATGGCGTTCTCGATGGCGTCACGGAAGTACGGTGCCAGGATCAAACTGGGCAGCTCGGCGTTGTCGTCGTACGCGTCCTTGATGCGGTCGAGGAACCGAGCGCGAATGATGCAACCGCCTCGCCAGATCGTGGCCAGGTCGCCGGGATGCAGATTCCAGTCGTATTCGGCGCTTCCCGCGGCGATCTGGTCGAAGCCCTGTGCGTAGGCGACAATTTTCGACGCGTACAGCGCTCGGCTGATGTCGTGTGTGAACTGCTCCGCGTCGGTGGGCTTGTCCGCAAGGGCACCCGAGGCCAGCCCGACGGCCGCCTTGCGCTGCGCCCGCGACCCCGACAGCGCCCGGGCGAAGACTGCTTCGGCGATACCGGTGACGGGAACACCCAGATCGAGTGCGGCCTTGACGGTCCAGCGGCCGGTGCCCTTCTGCTCGGCGGCGTCGACGATCACGTCCACCAACGGCTGACCTGTCTTGGCGTCCACCTGGCGGAGCACCTCGGCGGTGATCTCCACCAAATAGCTCTCCAAGTCACCGTTGTTCCACTCGGTGAACACGTCGGCGACCTGCGCCGGGGTGTAACCGAGGGCGTCGCGGAACAGGTTGTACGCCTCGCCGATGAGCTGCATATCGGCGTATTCGATTCCGTTGTGCACCATCTTCACGAAGTGGCCGGAGCCGTCGGGTCCGATGTGAGTGCAGCATGGCGTGCCGTCCACCTGTGCCGCAATGGACTCGAGCAGCGGACCGAGTGCCTTGTAGGACTCGGCCGGGCCGCCCGGCATGATCGACGGGCCGTTGAGAGCGCCCTCCTCGCCTCCGGAGATTCCAGCACCGACGAAGAGCAGGCCGCGCTCCTTCATGGCAGCCTCACGACGGATGGTGTCGGTGTAGAGCGCGTTGCCACCATCGATGATGATGTCGCCCTCTTCCATCGCGCCCGCGAGTTCCTCGATCACCGCGTCCGTCGGGTCGCCCGCCTTGACCATGATGAGGACCCGACGCGGCTTCGCGAGCGCAGCGACGAACTCCTCGATGGTTTCGGTACGGATGAAGTTTCCCTCGCTGCCGTGCTCGGCGATCAACGCATCGGTCTTGGCGACACTACGGTTGTGCAACGCGACGGTGTGCCCGTGATGAGCGAAGTTGCGTGCGATGTTGGAGCCCATGACGGCGAGTCCGGTGACTCCGATCTGAGCCAGTTCTGTCGGTTCTGCTGCTGAGGTCATACAGACAGCTTTCCCTGCCGAGCGGCGTCGCGCGAGCCAACCCCCCAGCAGAACTCAAACCTGGCCGTGGACAACGACAAAAGGTGCCGCATTCGCGAAGAATGCGACACCTTATGTCGTCGAAATATGCTCCGGTCGATTCACGACCGCACGGTTACGTACCGATCAGTGGCTACGAGCCGGACCGTCGAAACCGTCGTACGAGCGACGTTCCGTGCGGCTGCGGAAGCCACCCGAACGGTGCTCGTCCTGGCGGGGAGCGGATGCCGGGCGACGGTTGTCCGAGCCCCGGTTGTCGGAGCCGCGTCCTTCGTAGCCCCGGCTCTCGGAGCCGCGGTACGAGCTCGAGTCGGTGCGACGTGGGCGGTCGCCCTGGTAGCCGCCCTCGCTGCGCGGGTTGGAGCCCTGGTATCCGCCGCTGGAGCGCGGGTTCGAGCCCTGGTATCCGGTGCGGGGGCGGTCACCCTGGTAACCGCCTTCGCTGCGCGGGTTGGAGCCCTGGTATCCGCCGCTGGAGCGCGGGTTGGAGCCCTGGTATCCGCCGCCGCTGCGGGGGTTGGAGCCCTGGTATCCGCCGCTCGAGCGCGGGTTCGAGCCCTGGTAGCCGGGACGGCTGTTGCGATCGCGGGGCGAGGACTCGGCGCGCAACGGCTCACCGGTGGGCTTCTTCGCGCCGGTGATGCTGTTGAGCTCGGCCGAACCGGGCGAGACGTTGACAGCCGTGGCCTTGACGCCGGCCATACCGGTCAGACGCAGAACCTGACGACGCTGGTTGGGGAGCACGATTGCTACGACGGTGCCCTTCTCGCCGGCGCGTGCCGTACGTCCTGCGCGGTGCAGGTAGTCCTTGTGGTCTGCAGGCGGATCGACGTGAACGACCAGGTCGATACCGTCGACATGGATTCCGCGAGCGGCAACGTCGGTGGCGACGAGGACGGGGGTACGGCCGTTCTTGAAGCGCTCGAGAACGCGGGTGCGCTGATTCTGTGCCTTGCCACCGTGCAGTGACTCCGCGGCGATACCGAGCGCACGAAGGCGATCGGTTATTCCGTCGCAGCCCAGCTTGGTACGCGCGAACATGATGGTGCGGCCGCCTTCGCGGGCACCGATCTCGGAGAGAACCAGATCCTTCTGACCCCGGTCGACCATGAGGACGTAGTGGTCCATGGTCCGGACGCTGGCCTTGCCGTCCTGGGTGGAGTGCTCGACGTGGTCGGGCAGGAACTGGCGGACCAGCGACTGAACTTCACGATCGAGGGTTGCAGAGAACAGCATGCGCTGTCCGTCTGCCGGAGTGTCGGCGAGGACGGCACGCACCTCGGGCAGGAAGCCCATGTCGGCCATCTGATCGGCTTCGTCGAGTGCGGTGATCTCGATGGAATCGAGGATGCAGGTGCCCTGACGAAGGTGATCGGCGAGGCGGCCGGGCGTGGCGACGAGCACGTCCACTCCGCGTCGGAGCTGCTCGACCTGCTTGTTGAACGGGGTGCCGCCGACGGCAGGCATCACGCGCAGGCCCTGCGCGTTGGCGTAGGGAGCGAGGGACTCCACGACCTGGAACGCAAGCTCCCGAGTGGGAACCAGTACGAGCGAACGCGGGCGCTTGGCGGCCGGTCGATCGGTGTGCAGCGACAGGCGCTGAAGGATCGGCAGGCCGAAGGCGAGGGTCTTGCCCGAACCTGTCTGTGCCCGGCCGAGAACGTTCTTGCCGGCGATGGCGTCGGGAAGAGCCTTCTCCTGGATGGGGGACGGCACGGTGATCGAGTTACGCGCCAGTGCGGCGACGACAGCCTCGGGCAGTCCGAGCTCGGCGAAGGTGAAGGCCGGTGCCGCTACGGGCGTCGGGACTGCCGTGGTGTCGGAAGCGGTGGAAACGGGTGTGTTGGAAACAGCGTGGGTCACGCAGTAAAGCCTCTCCGGATTACGGGCACGCCAATAAGCCCGAAGCTGAGAGCACCCGAACGAGAAGGGAAACACGAAAAACAGCCAGAACACATTGATACGAGCCAGGGCACTGTCACCTGGCCATCGATATGCGGATGAGAACCGCATAAAGTGGGGCTGTTTGTGCCATTTCGATTGCTAGGTCGCGATGGCGACCGAGGTCCACTCTACGGGATGGATCGCGAATTGTTCACCCCGAGTCGATGTGACCTGTGCGACGCCGAACGGCCGTGAGCTCACCCGACCAGCTTGCTCAGTTCCTCCAGCCATGGCATCGCCACGTAGATCGTCGGAAGTACGAGGATCACCACAGCGGTCGCGTATGCAACCGCGGCGATGCGGACATCGCTGCCGGGACCGCTCAATCGCTGCACCCGGATGAGGGTGTGTGGTCCTCCGGCCGCCATGGCACCTCGCGGTGCGGTGGACCCTGCGCACGCGACCAGTGCCCGAGCCAGCGGGGTGGGTCCGGTCACCTTGACCGCCGAGTCGTCGGCCAACAGCTCGACCAACAACTGCACGCTGCCCAGAGCCGACTTGCTTCGCACGATCCTCGGGAATGCCTCGTTTACCGCGGTGAATGCTTCGAGGACCAAGTCGTGGCGGGCACGAAGGTGCGACCGTTCGTGGCTGAGGATGGCGGTGATTTCGGCCTCGCAGAGATTGGCGAGCGTTCCGCGACTCAGTACCACCCTCTGACGCAGACCTGGCAGGCAATACGCGATCGGCTCGGCAGCATCGAGTACGCGGATATCCGCATCGCGCAGACTGCGAAAGGGATTCTCGTTCAGGTTGTTTCGATCCAGCAGGTCGACGAGCATGCGGTGTCGAGAGCGGCGACGACGGGTTCGGACCGCCACCTGAACAACCGAGAACATCAGCTTGGCACCGATGCCGAGGGTGATCGCGAGTACGACCACGTACAGGATCCACAGGGGAAGGCCGAGCGCGTCGATTTCGTCGGTGGGTGCTGTGGTGGGACGACCGTCCGGGCCGGGAACCAGAAGCAGTCCGCCGATGGCGAGACCTGAGCTGAATGCCGAGAGCACGGCGGCCAGTGCAATTGCCTGCCACAGAACCAGCGCCGCACGCGGGGACCGATACGGCCAACTGGCGCGAGCGAGCACGGCTGGCACCGGCCCCGCCAGAATCAGCGCGAGTACCGCGAATACCAACGCAGTCGTCGAGTTCATGTCCTCACTTACTACGGCGAGCGTCAGTCCGTCGGACGGCCTTCTCCAGCCGAAGGGGACTCTCTCGTCGATTGTGCCACTTCCAGAGCGGCGAGTGCCTCACGGAGTGCGGCGGCTTCGTCGGCCCCCACCTGTCCGACGAAGTGGACGAGTGCGGCAGCGCGTCCACCGGACGCAGGTGCCTGCGACAACGCGTCGACCATCAGGCTGGCAACCAGCTCGTCTCGTCCGTGGAGGGGCGCATACCGGTGAGCTCGGTCGTCGCGCTGCTGAACGACCAGCTTCTTTTTCGCCAACCGCTGCAACACCGTCATCACCGTCGTGTACGCGAGCTCGCGATGCGTCGCGAGTGCTTCGTGTACCTGTCGGACGGTCTGGGGATCCGTCGACTCCCACAGATGGTCCATCACTGCGCGCTCTAGTTCACCAAGACCAGCCATTCTTCGTACTCTACGGCTACTCCGACGCTGATGCGTACTACCCGTGGTAGTACCTACCGTCCCGGCAGTGTGGGTTCGGTCATAGTCCTGGCGTCTCGAATCGACGGGTCTCCACGGGGAGCGCCTCGGGGCGAATATCCTTCTCACGTGATCGTGCCGCCCCGCGGCCCGACTCTTCGAGAAGTGAGCGGAGACGCAAGAGTGGAGTGGTTCGATTCTCTGTCGTTGATCGACGGCCCGGTACCGGTGATCGTGTCCGTTCTCGGCGCGCTCGGTGGAGTGTGGTTGGTCGTCTCGTCGTCCCGGCGATACTCGAGACGCGCACTGCCGATCGCGGCGACGGTCGCGATCGTTGTCACGGCTGTCGGTTACGTGGTGGTCGAGAAGGTATGGCGACCGTTTCCGGATCCGGTAGCCACCTCGATCTACGTCTGGATCGGCGTGGGTCTCGCCGCACTGTTCGCGGTGGTTTCCCGGTTGCTCGCAGCTCGTGGGGTGCTGGGCAAACTGACGACGGTGGTGGCAGCGGTCCTCGTGGTCGCGGCTGCGGCGCTGCACGTCAACCTGGAGTTCGATGCGTACCCCACCGTGGGCAATGCCCTCGGAGTCGAGTCCGCTGCCCGCATTCAGTTCTCGGATGTGCCGGCCGCAGTGGCGCAGACCGTCAGCGGTACGCCCTTGGATTCTGTGTGGACCGCACCTGCTGATCTGGCGGCCGCAGGACGAGTCACCTCGGCACCCATTCCGGCCACCGCGTCCAACTTCTCTGCCCGGGACGCCGAGATCTATCTGCCGCCTGCGTACTTTGCCGATCCTCGCCCGTTGCTGCCGGTCCTGGTGTTGCTCGCCGGTCAGCCGGGTGCGCCCGAGGACTGGCTCAACGGCGGAAAGCTCGCCCAGACCATGGACAACTTTGCCCGTGACCATGCCGGTCTTGCGCCCGTTGTGGTGGTCGCGGACGGCACCGGGTCATCGATCGCCAATCCACTCTGTGTCGATTCGCCGCTGGGGAACGTGGACACGTATCTGTCCCGGGACGTTCCCGATTGGATCGACGCCACCTTGCAGGTGGACCGCGATCGCGCTCACTGGGCGATCGGTGGATTGTCCTACGGTGGCACGTGCTCCATTCAGATGGCGACCAATCACCCCGACGTCTATCCCACCTTCCTCGACCTGTCGGGTCAACGCGAGCCCACCCTCGGGGATCGGGATCGAACCGTGCAGCAGGCCTTCGGCGGAAATTCTGCGGCATTCACCGCGATCAACCCGCTCGACCTGCTCAAATCGCGTCGGTACCCCGACTCGGCCGGTATTTTCGTCGTGGGCGCGGACGACAAGGATTACAAACCGGGTCAACAAGAGATGTACAACGCGGCGAAGGCCGCTGGAATGGATGTGCAGTACGTGGAAGTACCTGGCGGACACAGCTTCGCAGTGTGGTCGGAAGGCCTGCGTCGTGAACTCCCATGGCTGGCAACGAGAACAGGGCTGACTTCGTGAACGTGACCGAGCCGGAGCTACCCGCGACAGCCACCTCGTCGTCGGCAGAGGCCGACGCAGGCGACGTCGCCGGACCTTCGTGGATATCGAAGCGAACCAAGGCGTTGAAGTTGGGATCGTCCGCAGCGATGCGTCAGATTCGCAGATTGTGGTCGCTCATCGTGTTCGGAGCGGTGGGGGCCCCGGTCAGTTTCACGTTGCTTGCGATCGTGTGGTTGACCGGTATCGCTGCGGCCGTGTTCGACGATCGTGGCGAATTGGACAAGAACTTCGCTGTGGGCATCATGCCGTTCGAGCACTGGCACCTGTGGACCCCACTGACCTCGGGATTGACGGCTCCCAATATCGCCGGTTGTGTGGTGGCGACCGTTGCGGTTCTGCTCGCCGCTGCGCCTATCGAGCGCCGGACAGGGTCCCGTCGCTTTGCCATCGCTGCGTTCGTCACCCAGGTAGCCGGTTCGCTACTCGGTCTCGGTCTCGCCGCTCTGGCCAAGACCTTCGATGCCGATTGGGGTTTCCGGCTGCACGTCGGAACCGCGGTAGGCCCGACGACCTGGATATTCGGCGTGGTGCTGGTTGCGACCTCGCGGATGGATACGTTGTGGCGCAGACGGATCCGCGTCGGCGTGCTGGCACTGCTGGTGACGTTGGCCCTGTTCGGTGGGCACCTGCAGGACGTGGTTCGACTGGCCGCCGCGGTGATCGGTCTCGTCGCGGGGCCGTGGATCGTCGGTCGATCGGCGCGTGGCCCTCGATTGGCGGGTACCCAACGCGAAGGCCGCGTGCTGGTTGCGCTCATCGTTGCTGCCAGTGCCTTGGGTCCGGTGCTGGCGGCCCTGAGCCCCAACGCTGTCGGTCCGTTCGCCGTCCTTCGAGATGTGGTTCGCGGAGTTCCCTACACGGCAGCCGAGGTGCGCGAGATTTGTGCCGATGCGACCACCGATCCGGTGGAGTGCCGTCGCGGTCTGCTCGATCTCAGGCTCGGCGGCGTCGGTCCGACGATTCTGAGCATCATGCCCTCCCTGTTCTTGCTGGTGATCAGCGACGGCCTTCGGCGTGGCAGGCGTTTCGCGTGGGCTCTGGCGATGGTCTCCCAGCTGATCCTGCTCGCACTGTCGGTGGCCAACTTCGCAATTCGGTTCCTGGAGGCCGGCGACGACCAGTCGCTGTTCTACGGGCTCGAATCGCCGACCGCGTATCGCACCGCGGTGCCGTTCTTGCTACCACTGATCGTGTTGGTGGTTCTCTTGGTCACGCGCAAGTTCTTCGACGTGTCGGCGCCCTCGGGCACCTACCGGCGGTGGGCGGCGTCGGTGATCGGGGTCGGAGTGGGACTCGGCGTGGTCTACACGATCGGTGGGTACCTTGCGCGCGGCGGCTTTGCCGATTCGCCCTCGTTCGGTGGTTTGATGTTGGACTTCCCGCAGCGCCTTATTCCGCCTGTCTACCTGCAATGGCTCGAACCCGCTCTGTTGCCGCAGAGCATTCCCACCACCTTGCTGTTCGAGTGGACCGGCGTGGTGTTCTGGTCGGTGGTCTGTGTTTTCGCTGCGAGCACCTTCCTGACTCCGGTGTACGGGACGGAGACCGACGCGACCGAACGCGCGCGCGGACTGCTCATGGCGAGCAGCGGTTCGGCGCTGTCGTGGATGACGACTTGGCGCGGAAACAAGTACTGGTTCGGTCCCGACGGCCGCAGTTACGTCGCCTACCGCGTCATTTCGGGTGTAGCTCTGACCACCGGCGATCCAGTGGGTCCGCGAGAGTCGTTGCGGGACAACGTCGTCGAATTCGCCGAGTTCGCGTCGAAGAACGGCTGGATACCGTGTTTCTATTCCGTCACCCCCGATGTTCGCCGCATCACCGATTCTCTCGGCTGGGGCGGAATCCAAGTGGGTGAGGAGACGGTTCTGGACCTGGACGGAATTGCCTTCACCGGCAAGCGTTTCCAAGACGTGCGCACGGCACTGAATCGGGCGAAGAAGGCGGGTGTCGTAGCCGAATGGATTCGTTTCCCGTCGGCACCACTGGCCATCACCGATCAGATCACCGCGATTTCGGAGGAATGGGTAGCAGACAAGGGCATGCCCGAGATGGGGTTCACCCTCGGCGGTCTGGAGGAGGTCGACGACGAGAACGTCCGCTGCCTGATCGCGGTCGACGAGCATCGGACCGTGCACGGCGTGACCTCGTGGATGCCGGTGTACGAGAACGGCGTCATCGTCGGATGGACGCTCGACTTCATGCGTCGTCGTTCGGAGGGCTTCCGGCCGACGATGGAATTTCTCATTGCGTCGGCTGCTCTGTTGCTCGAGCAGGAGGGTGCCAGATTCCTCAGTTTGTCCGGCGCACCGCTGGCAAAGGTCGACGAGAAGCAACCCGAACACGTCTCCAGCGCCGAGCAGTCGACGCTGTCGGGACTACTCGAACGGTTGCTCGACGTGCTCGGACGCACACTCGAACCCGTCTACGGATTCCGTTCTCTCCTGGCATTCAAATCCAAGTTCCAGCCTCGCTACGAACCGATGCACATGACGTTCGCAGATCCGGCAGCACTGCCCAGTATCGGTAACGCGATCGGTCGGGCCTACTTGCCCGACGTGTCGATCGGTCAAGGGTTCAAGCTGGTGCGCACCATGATCGAGCGGTGACGGCTGCTAGACGGCTGTGGATGGGCCCGCGGCAGAGTCGTCCGCGGACCTGACAGGCCCTCCGACCGACCCGTACACGTGCCGGGTCCCGATCGGAACGATGAGAGGTCGATCGGACATCGGGTCTTCGATCACGGCGGCCTCGAGGCCGAAGACGTCGAGTAACAACTGCTCCGATACGACGTCCTGAGGTCGGCCGGAAGTAACGATCTGCCCCTGCTTCATGACGATCAACCGGTCGCTGTAGCGAAGTGCCAGATTGAGATCGTGCAGCACCATCACGATCGTCCGTCCGAGCTCGGCGTGCAGTCGATCGACGAGATCGAGGACCTCGATGGAGTGTGCGAGGTCGAGGTACGTCGTCGGCTCGTCCAGCAACAGGATGTCGGTGCCCTGGGCCAGCGCCATGGAGATCCACGCTCTCTGACGCTGACCGCCCGAGAGTTCGTCGACGGGTCGGTCGGCGAGGTCGCCGACTCCGGTCAACTCGAGTGCGTTCGCCACCTCGGCCTCGTCGTCGGAGCTCCACTGCCTGATCCACGATTGGTGGGGATGACGACCACGTGAGACGAGGTCTGCGACAGTCAGACCTTCGGGGGCGGTCGGGGCCTGCGGCAGCATTCCGAGAGTCCGGGCAACCTCTTTGGTCTTCATCGAGGAGATCGCTCGGCCGTCGAGCATTACACTGCCGGCCTTGGGCTTGAGCAGGCGACCGAGCGAACGCAGGAGCGTCGACTTCCCGCAGCCGTTGGGTCCGATGACCGTGGTGATGACTCCTGTGTGAATTTCGAGGTCGAGATGCTCGACGATGGTGCGATCGCCGTAACCGAGGCTGAGATCCTGCGCGATCAGACGCGAGGGGTGGCTGGTAGTCATACGGAAGCCTTTCGATTACTGCGAACGAGAAGGTACAGAAGGAACGGTCCGCCGAGGGCCGAGGTGACGATGCCGACCGGAAGTTCGACCGGCAGGATCGTTCGAGCGATCAGATCGCTTGCCACGACGAGCAATCCACCGAGCAGCGCCGACGCAATGATGGGCGGACCAGGCGTGCGCAGGATTCGGAGTGCGATCTGCGGCGCTGCCAGTGCAACGAATCCGATGGGTCCGGCCGCGGCGGTCGCGATGGCGGCGAGAGCGACGGCGGCCAAGAGCATCATGGCCTGGCTGTGTTGCAGGCGTACTCCGAGCGATCGGGCGTTGTCGTCACCCAGGCGTAGCGCGCCCAGGGTGAACGTCGCGATGACGGTGCCACCGCCGACGAGTACGACAGCGGCCGCGACCGGCCAGACCGACGCCCAGTTGGCACCGTTCAGCGAGCCGTTGAGCCAGACCTGAGCGCGCGAGACGTCGTTGATGTCGGCGCTGATCAGTAGCCATCCGATGACGGCAGTGAGCATGGCGTTGACCGCAATTCCCACCAGGATGAGCCGGAAACCGTCGACACCTTTTCGCCAGGCGAGGGTGTAGATCGCGATTGCGGTGAGCACACCGCCGATCAGTGCCGCAAGCGGCAGGCCCAGAGTAGCGAGTAGACCGCTGAAGCTGCCGCCTCCGCCGAGCACGATCAGTGCAACGGCTGCGGCACTGGAACCGGCGGTGATACCGAGAATGTCGGGGCTGGCGAGCGCGTTGCGGGAAATCGACTGGGTGATGGCTCCGGAGATACCGAGGGCAGCTCCGACGAGGAGGCCGGTGAGCGATCGAGGCAACCGCAGATCCATGACGATGAAGCGCTCGATCCTCGAGCCGCCTCCGAGAAGTACGTCGAGAACCTGTGCGATCGACAGAGGAAAGTCACCACGTCCGATGTTGATGCACATCACCAGCACGAGGGCTGCCGCCAGCAGGACGGTGGCGATGACCATCAGCGGTCGCCGGACCAGAGAAATGGGGCCGAGACGAAACGCGGGCCGGGCGCGAACGACGCCCTTATCGGACGACGGCGGTGTCGACTGCAGATCGGTTGTCACAGGCCGACCAACTTCCGACGACGAACGAGAGCGATGAAGAACGGCGCGCCGATCAGGGCCAGAACGATGCCCACCTGGAGCTCGCCAGGGCGCACGACGACCCGTCCGACGACGTCGGCGATCATGAGCATCACACCGCCCATGAGACCTGCATAGGGGACTAGCCAGCGGTAGTCGGGTCCGGTCACCGCTCGGGCGATGTGCGGTACGACGAGACCCACGAAGGCGATCGGCCCGCATGCTGCGGTCGCTGCCCCGGTGAGCAGGGTGATAGCGAGGATCCCGACGGTACGGGTGACCGCAATGTTGGTTCCCAGTGAGCGCGCGACATCCTCACCGAGGCTCATGACGTTGAGGCCGGGAGTGCTCGCGACTGCGATGAGGACGCCGATCACCAGGAACGGCAATACCTGCCACAACACGTCCAGGCCGCGTCCGGCGACGGATCCGACCACCCAGAAGCGGTAGCCGTCCAGACTGGTCTGATCGAGCAGGACGACGGCGTTGGTCATCGCCGAGAGGAAGAATGCGACGCCGGCCCCGGCCAACGCGAGATTGACCGGACTCGATCTGCCCGACCCGATCGACGACAGTCCGAACACGACGACGCTCGCCACCGCCGAACCGGCGAACGCGAACCACAGGTATTGACTCGGCGAGGTGAACCGGAACAGGTAGATGGCCATCACGACGAAGAACGCCGCGCCCGAGTTGAGGCCGAGCAGGCTGGCGTCGGCCAACGGGTTGCGTGTGTGCCCTTGGATGAGAGCGCCTGCGATGCCGAGCGCGATACCCACGACCAGTGCGAGCACAGTGCGGGGAACTCGCAGCGTGCGCACGATGATGTCGGTGTCGGTGCCCGTCGAATTCAGCAGGGCGTGGGCGATCTCGGCGAAGGTCAGGGGTCGAGCGCCGATGGCGATGCTGGCGAGAATTCCGGCCACGAGAGCGGCGACGAGTACGGCCAAGCCCAGCAATCTCCGGCGCCGAATGGCAGCGACCGAACCGTCCTTGGGAATGGGCTCGAATCCTTCTGCTGCAGCGACCTTTTCGCGCACCACCTCCGACGACGCGGAGCCGATCCGAAACTGGCGACGAAGCGCTCGACGTGCGCCGATCGGACCGTGGGTAACGGTGTCTCGCAGCGTCAGCCCCAGCCATCGCTTGCCGGTGCTCTGGCCGTCGTTGCCGTCGCGGTACCCGCGGTTCCAGACGAACAGAGCCAGAGCGACACACACCGAAATCGTGCCGAATACGAATCGGTCCGCTTGTCCGCCTCCGTTGTCGTCACGCAGCGCGTCGACGATCGACCATCCGACGAACAACGGGACCACCACGATCAGGGCGTCGACAGCGCCTGCCGCGATGCAGGAGCTCCGCGGCGGCGGGCCGTCGGGCACGTTCTCGGTCCCGTACTGCTCATCGGGAGACCGGCGAGCGCCGTGCGGGCCGAGTAGCGGAGCTGTGGTCACAGTGTCGTGACTCCTCGCTGTATCGAAGGGACTCGTTTAGGTTACGGAACCCTTGCTTTCAATGTGAGGTGAGGTAAGGGTAGCGGTACCTGATTCCCAAAGTTATCTGGTTAGGCTAACCTACATAACGAGTCGGGGTGCGACGCATCCACCCGCCACGAACTTCAAGGAGCGATCAGGTGTCAGTTGCAACGGCGGCATTCTCCAGCTGGGCCGATGTTCATCGATTCTCGAACCGATCCGATGGGACGGCCCAGTTGGCCGACTCGTGTGAGACTCTTCGCGCGCTCAATCCCGATTACCCGCGGATGTACGCGGTGGCTGCCATGGCGAACGAAGGTAAGCGCCGGTGGTGGCAGTTGGCCGTCGGGCTCACGGACGGACGTGTCGAGCGGATGTACAGCCGTTCGCTCGAGGATCTGGATGTGCCGGAGGCTGCTGCGGTTCAGGTGGCCACTGCCTTGATTCACGCTGTGGTCGGCCGAGTATCTGCGCTGCTGGTCCTGGAGGCCCGGGCGTGGGATCCGGGCATCGACAACATGTGGATCCACATGGACAGTGACGGTGGAATCGACTGGGCGGGTGTCGCGTCGCCGATCCTGAGGGTGCTGCCGGAGGATCCCTCGGCGGGTGAGCCTGGCACCGTCACCCTTCCGTGCGAGGAGGCTCTGCTCGTCTGGACCGCGCATCGCTGCACGACGTCGCTCGGTGCGGTGTTTCGCGCGATATCGGAGCGCGCTCCGCTCGATGTTCGAGTCTTCTGGGCCCTGGTCGGGGATGCGATTCTCGGCGCGTCCACGTACGTTCCGATTCTGGCCGGGGCGAGCGCGTCCGACGGAGCTCGTCGAGGTCAGATGCTGCTCGACGCCATGGTCGACGCAGGCGCTCCCGTCCGGTCACGCGCCGGGGTTCCCGGACGAGCGAGACTTCGGGTGTCGTGAGGCTCTTGCGCCGTTACTAAGGTTTGCCTATGCTGACCACGTACCAACGGACCGCGCCGGAGTCCTGAGGGCTGCAGTGACTCCCGGTCCTTGCCACGGTGGGCCTCCCGTTCTTCACGAACGGGAGGCCCACCGATTTTCGTGGGTCGACCGTCGTGTAATTCTGATGGAAAGTCGGCTGCACAGTCGGCTCACATGTTTCGACGCAACCGGAGGCAGTGCAATGACGGACTCGAACGGCACCACGGAAGAGACGCCTTTCGACGCCTTGACGCCGGAACAGTTGACCGAGCTGTGCCACCGTGGATTCGACGGAGTCGTCGGTCTGAAATACCTCGCGGTGTCCGGCGAGGACGTGCGCGCGGAGTGGACAGTGACCCCACAGCTCCATCAACCCGCAGGAATCATGCACGGCGGCGTCCTGTGCGCGGTGGTCGAATCGGTGGCCAGCATCGGCGGATCGGCCTGGTTCGGGTCACGTGGACACGTGGTCGGCGCCAACAACAACACCGACTTCCTGCGAGCCACGCGATCGGGAACCTTGACCGCACACGGACATCCGATTCATCGTGGACGCACCCAGCAGCTGTGGCAGGTGGACATCTCCGACGAGACCGGACGCTTGGTAGCTCAGGGCAGAGTCCGACTGGCAAATATCGAAAACACTGCACATCTGGGACAGTGATGCCCATGACGGGCCACAACCAGCATCCAGATTCACCGGTCACCGCGCTGACTCCCGACGCTCTCGATCGCCTCGAGACACTCTTCGGGCCCATCGACGAGGATCTGGCGCGGCACTATCCCGGGGACCGCATCGGCGGGCAGCCTTCCCACACCGTGTACGTCTCGGCGGCGGACGCCTCGGCGAATGTGCCCGCGGAGTGGGGCGCAGCATCCTCGGCGATTCTGGACGCTCACCCCGAGGCATTCGCCGCACTCGACACGGCGAAAGTTCTGCCCCTGGTTCGTGAGCGATTGAGCACGGCCCCCATCCAGGACCTCCGAATCGATTTCGAGGACGGGTACGGATGGCGGTCGGACGTCGTCGAAGACCGTCATGCAACGGCCGCGGGTGCAGCGTTGGCAGCCTTGGCGAAAGATGCCGATGGTCCGACCTGGTTGGGTATTCGGTCCAAAGGACTTGCAGCACACGAGCGTCGGCGCGGGATTCGCACCCTCGAGCTCGTTCTGGACGGGGCCGGGGGAGTGCCCGACGGTTTCGTGTTCACCGTGCCCAAACTGCGGGCCACCTCGCAGGTTGCGGCAGTGGTCGCGTTGTGTGAGGAACTCGAGCGCGCGCACGGCCTGCCCGATCGTGCCCTTCGATTCGAGTTGCAGATCGAGAGTCCCCAGGCGGTCATCGGGGCCGACGGCACGACGACTCTCGCGCGGGCGATCACTCGCGCGGACGGTCGCTGCACGTCACTGCACTACGGAACCTACGATTACAGCGCCGCGTGTGGGATCACTTCCGCGCAGCAGTCGCTGGCACATCCGGTGGCGGACCACGCGAAGAACGTCATGCTGGTGGCAGCCGCGCAGACCGGAGTGTGGGTGTGCGACGGCTCGACCCAGGTTGTTCCCACCGGCAGCCCGGAGCAGGTTTCGGCGTCGGCGCGGCGGCACTTCGATCTGGTGACGAGGTCCCTCGAACGCGGTTTCTACCAGGGCTGGGACATGCATCCCGGGCATCTGGTGACGCGGTGGCTGGCCACCTTCGGTTTCTTCCGCCACGCCATGCCGGTCGCGGCTGCTCGACTCGGGGGCTACCTCGATCGTCAGGGCGGTGAGGTGATGGACGAACCCGCCACCGCGCAAGCGTTGGCCGGCGTGCTGGTGCGAGGCCTCGACGCGGGTGCGTTCGGCCTCGCCGAACTGCAGGCAATTGCTTCGGGAATCGACGGAGACGTCCTGCGGGGACTGCTCGATCGATCGGTGACCGTGCCCCTCGGGTGAGGCGCGAACCGGCGCTCCGCTGCCGGGCTGCCTCGAGCGTGTCAGAATTGCCGAGCACCATCACCGATCGGGACGGAGAACTCCAATGCGGTTGTCTCCGCACGAGCAGGATCGACTGCTCGTCAGCTATGCGGCCGAGCTCGCGCGGCGTCGTCAGGCTCGAGGCTTGAAGCTCAATCATCCCGAGGCCATCGCGGTCATCACCGATCACCTTCTCGAGGGTGCCCGGGACGGGCGATCCGTTGCAGACCTGATGTCCTCGGGGCGCGAAATCCTCACTGCCGACGATGTCCTCGGTGGGGTTCCCGAGTTGCTTCCCGAGGTGATGGTCGAAGCGACCTTTCCCGACGGCACGAAATTGATCACCGTGCACGAGCCGATCTCACCCAAGCGAGGTGACGGTCACCTGATTCCCGGCGAGATCATCACCGTCGCAGGGGACATCGAGATCAACGAGGGCGCCGAGGTGATCACGATGGTCGTCGTGAACGGCGGAGATCGGCCGGTTCAGGTGGGCTCACACGTGCACTTCCCACAGTCCAACGCCGCCCTGCAGTTCGATCGTGAGCGTGCCCACGGCCACCGCCTCGATATTCCGGCGGGCACAGCGGTGCGTTTCGAGCCCGGCATCGAACAGACAGTTCGGCTCGTGCCTCTCGGTGGCACGCGCGAGGTCCACGGTTTGAGCATGACACCTCCCGGAAAGTTGGACAGCTGATGGCGCGTCTGAGCCGTAGTCGATACGCCCAGTTGTTCGGGCCCACCACGGGCGATCGAATTCGCCTGGCAGACACGGATCTTCTGATCGAGGTCACCGAAGACCGCAGCGGCGGACCGGGCAACGCAGGGGAGGAAGCGGTCTTCGGCGGCGGCAAGGTGATCCGCGAATCGATGGGTCAATCGCGTGCTACCCGCGCAGACGGAGCTCCCGACACGGTGATCACCGGGGTGGTTGTCGTCGACTACTGGGGAATCATCAAGGCCGACCTCGGTATTCGCGACGGGCGCATCGTGGCATTGGGCAAGGCAGGCAACCCCGACACCATGACCGGAGTCCATCCCGATCTCGTGATCGGGCCCTCGACCGAGATCATCGCGGGCAATGGAAAGATCGTCACGGCCGGCGGCATCGACTGTCACGTCCACCTGATCTGCCCGCAGATCAAGGAGGAAGCTCTCGGCGGAGGCATCACCACCGTGATCGCCGGCGGCACCGGACCCGCCGAAGGAAGCAAGGCCACCACGGTCACCCCGGGTGCATGGCACCTGTCCCGGATGCTCGAAGCTCTCGACGACTGGCCGATGAACATCGTGCTCCTCGGCAAGGGCAACACTGTCAACCCCGACTCCATGTGGGAGCAATTGCGCGCAGGCGCATCAGGATTCAAGCTGCACGAGGATTGGGGCTCGACCCCTGCTGCGATCGACGCGTGCCTGCGAGTGTGTGAGGACGCCGGTGTGCAGGCCGCGCTCCACTCGGACACCCTGAACGAGGCCGGCTTCGTCGAGACCACTCTCGCTGCGATCGACGGCCGTGGAATTCACGCCTATCACACGGAAGGCGCGGGCGGCGGGCACGCACCCGACATCATCACCGTGGCCGCGCAAGGGCACGTGCTGCCCAGCTCGACCAACCCGACGCGTCCCCATACCGTCAACACCCTGGACGAACATCTCGACATGCTGATGGTGTGCCATCACCTCAGTCCGTCCATTCCGGAGGATCTGGCCTTCGCCGAAAGTCGTATCCGGCCGTCGACCATTGCGGCCGAGGATCTGCTGCACGACATGGGTGCGATCTCGATGATCGGCAGCGATGCGCAGGCAATGGGCCGGATCGGCGAGGTCGTTCTGCGTACCTGGCAGACGGCACACGTGATGAAATCTCGTCGGGGCTTCCTCTCCGGAGACAACGGGGCCGACAACAACCGCGTCATGCGGTACGTCGCCAAGTACACGATTTGCCCGGCCGTGGCCCACGGGCTGGACGACGAGATCGGCTCGATCGAGCCGGGAAAATTGGCCGATCTGGTGCTGTGGGACCCGGCGTTCTTCGGCGTCCGCCCGCACATGGTCGTCAAGGGCGGAATGATCGCCTGGGCGGCTATGGGCGATGCCAACGCGTCCATCCCGACCCCACAACCCGAGCTTCCGCGTCCGATGTTCGGGGCCTCGCCCAAAGCAGCTGCCGCGACATCGCTGCACTTCGTCGCTCCCCAGGCAATCGAAGATGGACTTGCCGGCCGCCTGAACTGCGATCGCCGGCTCGTTCCGGTCAAGAACGTCCGCAGCATCAGGAAGTCCGACATGGCTCTCAACGACGCCATGCCCGACATCGAGGTGGATCCGGACACGTTCACGGTGCGCATCGACGGCGACGTGTGGAAAGAACAGCCGGCAACCGAACTGCCGATGGCGCAGCGATACTTCCTTTTCTGATGACGGCTGCTCGTCTGCAGGTGACAACGCTTCTCTCTCTTGCCGATTCACGTCTGCCCACCGGTGGACACGTGCATTCCGGTGGAGTGGAGGAGGCGATCGCATCGGGTTTCGTCCGAGACATCGCGACACTCGAGGCTTTCTTGCGACGTCGAATAAGGACCTCCGGTGCCACCATGGCGTCGGTGGCGGCAGCGATCGTCCACGGCTCTCTCGGCACGGAGGGTGCCGACGCCGAGTGTGACGCTCGGACGCCGTCCCCCGCGGCCAGATCCGCGTCACGCGCTCAGGGTCGCGGTCTGCTTCGATTGGCCAAATCGGCTTGGCCACATCATGATTGGACATCGATCGGCCGTAAGCCGCACCTCCCCGTGGCTGCAGGGCATGTGGGGCTCGCGTGCGGGCTGTCGGTTGCCGACACAGCGGCTGTGCAGGTGTACATCACCATGACCGGGTCGGCGATCGCGGCGCAGCGTCTGCTGGCGCTCGATCCGGCCGAGGTTGCCGCATGCACCATCCGCTTGGGCGACTTCTGTGACGATGTGACTGCCTCGGTGTGCGAGTGCCTACCCGAGCTGATGGAGTTGTCGGATCCGTTGCTGGACATGTTCGCCGAAGCCCACGCCGTCCGCGATCGTCCGTTGTTCGTATCCTGAGATTCCGATCCACTGTTTCGACCGACTGTTCTCGAACGACGAAGGAGATGTCATGCCCCCGCACCTGATCGACGGTGAGCCCCACGACCACGGACTGGATCGTCCGAAACGCGCGCGGGAGGCGGGCGAGGCGCTGCGAGTGGGAATCGGTGGACCGGTCGGTTCCGGAAAGACCGCTTTGGTGGCTGCCCTGTGCCGCCAGCTTCGTGACGAGCTGTCGCTTGCTGTTCTGACCAACGACATCTACACGACCGAGGACGCCGACTTCCTGCGTCGGCATGCGGTGCTGCCGGACGAGCGCATCACGGCCGTACAGACAGGTGGCTGCCCGCACACAGCCATTCGCGACGACATCACCGCCAATCTCGACGCCATCGACGACTTGATCGAGAACAATCCGCCCCTGGACCTCATTCTGGTCGAGTCGGGCGGAGACAATCTCACCGCGACGTTCTCGTCCGGTCTCATCGATGTGCAGATCTTCGTCGTCGATGTCGCAGGCGGCGACAAAGTGCCGCGCAAGGGTGGTCCCGGTGTCACATTCTCCGATCTGTTGGTGGTCAACAAGACAGATCTGGCCCCATACGTCGGGGCTGATCTGGGTGTGATGGAACGCGATGCGGCACAGGTGCGCGAGGGCCGACCGACTGCGCTGATCTCACTCACCGACGACCCGGCCGCGACCACGGTACTCGCGTGGATTCGTGAGCAGCTCGAGGTCGTTGCCGACGCCGACGCGCATGCTCACACGCACTGAGCGTCGATGCACACCGAGCTCTGCATCGATGCGAGCCTGCATCGCAGCCCACGCATCACCTCGGTGGGCGGACTTGCCGGCCGCCAGACCGGGCCGGATACGGTCCACCTGATCGGAACCGCCGCAACGCCACTCGGCGGTGACACCATCACCGTCAGAATCTCTGTGGCGGCCGGCGCACACCTGGAAGTCCGCAGCGTCGCGGCGTCACTGGCGATGCCCGGTGGGCAGCAGCGTCATTCGTCGGCGCAGTGGCACGTCGAGGTGGGTGCGGGTGCATCTCTGATCTTCGATCCCGAGCCCATGGTCGTCGTGTCGGACGCATCGCATTCGGTGGTCAATATTATTGCGCTGCAACAGAATTCAACCTTGTGGTTGCGCGAGCGGACGCAGATCGGGCGTTTCGAGGAGGCGTCGGGTCGGTGGACCAGTGCGATGCGATGCGACGTCGGAGACAGTCCTTTGCTGCGCCACCGGGTGGAACTGGGCAACGGATCGATCTCACACGACGCGTTGTCGGCTCCGCTGTCGATGTCCAGTACGTTGCAGTACCCCGATGATCGTGCGTCCGAGGTCGATCTGCGCGGCGGAAGCGTTCGGCTTGCTTTGGCAGGAGGCGGCTCACTGACTACCTCGGTGGGTCGCCGCCTGCCGCCCAGTGATTCGAGTGCGTGAGAGCGGTACGCCGAACGACGAATCGCATCGGCCGACGGTGTCCCGTCGGCCGATGCGATGTCGGAAAGCTGGGGTCAGCGGTGGATCAGCCCGCTGCCTTCGCGCGTTCCTGTTCCGTCTCGGCGGTGTCCGTCTCGACGGCACCCGCGCGTTCGAGGGAATTCAGTTGTTCGATGGCCAACCTCGCGAACACCTGCTGCTCGGTCGATGCCATCTGGGCGCGACCGCGACCGAGGAAGGTCACGAACCAGGAGATGACGGTCGTGATTCGACTGCGGTAGCCCACGAGGTAGTACAGGTGCAACGCAAGCCACATCAGCCATGCGATGAATCCACCGAACTCGAGCTTGCCGACCTTGGCGACCGCGTTGAACCGCGACACCGTTGCCATCGAGCCCTTGTCGAAGTACTTGAACGGCGCACGCTGAGCGGGGTCGTCCTCGCCCTTCACCGATGCCTTGATCCGCTTGGCGGCGTACGTCGCTCCCTGAATGGCACCCTGCGCCATGCCCGGTACATCCTTGACCGACATGAGGTCGCCGACCACGAACACGTTCGGGTGGCCCTTGACGGTCAGATCGGGTTCGACGAGCACACGTCCGGCGCGGTCGGTCTCCGAACCGGACTGATCCGCGAGTTGCTTGCCGAGGGGGCTGCCCTGAACGCCTGCCGACCAGACCTTGCACTGCGCCTCGATGCGACGCGTCGTGCCGTCCTTCTCCTTGACGGTCAGGCCGTCGTTGTCGACGTCGGTGACCATCGCGTTGAGCTGGATTTCGACGCCGAGCTTCTCGAGTCGTTCCGCGGCCTTGCGGCCGAGCTTCTCGCCCATCGGCGGCAGTACGGCGGGCGCTGCGTCGAGCAGGATCACGCGGGCGTCGCGAGGATCGATGTTGCGGAAAGCTCCGTCGAGGGTGCGATCGGCGAGCTCGGCGATCTGCCCGGCAAGTTCAACACCGGTGGGGCCTGCCCCGACGACGACGAAGGTCATGAGGCGGTCCTTCTCCTCCTGATCGTCGGAGAGTTCCGCCTGCTCGAACGCGCCGAGAATGCGTCCACGCAGTTCGAGTGCGTCGTCGATGGTCTTCATGCCGGGCGCGAACTCGGCGAAGTGATCGTTGCCGAAGTAGGACTGCTGCGCGCCGGCTGCGACGATCAGGCTGTCGAAGGGAGTGACGGTGATGCGCTCGAGCAGCTTCGACGTCACCGTCTTGGCCTCGAGGTCGATGTTCAACACGTCGCCCAGCAGCACCTCGGCGTTCTTCTGCTTGCGGAGAATGACGCGGGTGGTGGGAGCGATCTCGCCGACGGACAGGATGCCCGTCGCGACCTGGTAGAGGAGCGGCTGAAAGAGGTGGTGCGTCGTCTTGGCGACGAGGGTGATGTCGACGTCGGCCTTCTTGAGCGCCTTGACGCCGAACAGACCTCCGAACCCGGAACCGATGACGACGACACGATGACGCTTCGATTCGACCGGTTGGATGCTCATTACCTGCTCCCTAGACGTTGAGATGTAAGCACAACGGTAGCCGCCATCGTTCTCGGCGTCTCGGCAAGGTGGCTGTACCGGTCCAGAGCGGGGAGTGCAGCGGAAACTACCGCCCGCCTACCGCTCGCTTCGCCAGTTCCACGGTCGCGGCCCGTAGTTCCCCAGCCGAGTCGATCGGGGCCGCGTAGCCAACCCTGGTGTACGCGACTCCGCGCGGCGTGAGCACCTTCAGGTCGAGTCCGTAGCGGTCTGCGGCGGTGCATTCGGCGGACGTGGCATCGGGATAGCCACCCAGTTCGCGGGCCATCGCCATCAGAGACGTCGAGTGGTCGGCGTTGAGGTGCTCGATCGCGTACGCGGAGGTGGGCGATACCGGATCGGGTGCGGCCTCGGCGTAGTCCTCGGCAGTTGCCGAATCCATCCGCCCGTATCCACCGACCCAGCGGACCCGATGCACGCGCATGACCCAGAGCGTGAAGTCGCTGTAGTCGAGGTAGTACTTCGCCGCGGGCACCCCCGCGAGATGCGCCTCGCGGGCAGCCGCCAGCTCGTCTCCCTCGGGCCGTTCGACCACGCCGGCCAGAGTGATTCGGCCCGACGCCAACGGATCGGTCTGCGATTGCGGTGCCACGATCGACAGGCTCGCGCGCTGATCGCCGGCGAGGTTGCGCCCGTGCTCGGCCATCCGCGAGACACACAGAACCGGAGCGCCGCCGTGCAATCCGTAGGTGACGAACGATGCCCAGGGATCGCCGTCCGCGGTCAGGCTCGCAAGGGTCGCGATGTTGGTGGACGCGGCGATCGTGCGCGCCTCCTCGGCCGCCGAGGGACGACGGTCGGCGACCACGGGAGACAGGGGAGGGGGAACGGACGGAGCGTCACCGGGGTCGCCGTGATCGAGTGCCATGCGCAGAAGCTTAGGCGACGACCTACAGGAGGTCTCGAGCATGAATCAGAGCGTCGGCGAGCAATGCGACACCGAGCACGACGAAGATGACGCGCACCGTCGGCGGGCCGTACCGCGTCAAGCCACGCACGGTGGTGACGAACGCCCGCCTGGAACGTCGACTCTTCCTCGACGCCAGAATCAGGACGAGGATCGGCGGAATCAGTGCGATCAGGCAGTAGACGACGACTATGGCCGGCCACCACTGCGGGCGGGGAACATAGGTCGAGAGCATCGTCAGCCCGGCGAGGTACGGCACTGCCGTCGGGCCCTGCACCAGACCGATCGTCAACCCTGTCAGGGCGACCACGGGAATGCTGGAGCCGGCTCGGGCGGCCCATGCCGGTGGGCGACGCTCGGCGGTGCGCAGCGCGCCGAGGCTGATCAGGACAAGCCCGACCACGAACTCCGTGCGATATCGGATCGTGGGAGTGACGGTGAAGTCGAATAGATCCGTGACGAAGTCGATGCCGAGAACGGTGACGATGCCGAAGGCCGTCGTCGCCGTGAACACTCCGCCGACGAAGGCCAGCCCGGCTCGGAACGGCGACCGCCGAGTGGTTCTCGAGTGCACCGCAATGGCGGCAGTGACGCCGATCAGCAAGACATCGAGCGAATCGAGTATCGCAAAGCCGACGAGCGCGAGAAGCAAAGTCACCATGGAAGGTTCAGGGTATCGGTCAGGTGAAGTCGATATCTTTCGTCGCCACTGCCGCCGCGGTACGTCCGGGCGCGGTCTGGTTGTCCCAGTACAGATTGGTGTGTGCGATGACCTGCTCGGGCAGGGGAGCTCCCCATTTCGTCAGGTCTTCCGTCGTGTGAGCGTCGCTCGCCAGCGTCACGTCGTATCCGCGCACCAGAGCGCCGTGAAGGGTGGATCGGACGCAGAAATCGGTCTGTGCGCCTGCGACCACGACATGCCCGGCTTCGGCCTCTGTCAGCTCCGCCTCCAACGTCGTGTCCTCGAAGGCATCTCCGTGTTTCTTGTGCACGATCGGGTCGCTCGAAGCCACAGGTAGCGCCCCGAGAAGCTCCCACCCGTCCGTCCCGAAGTGCAGTTCCTCTTCGGCCGAGTGCTGTACCCAGATCACCGCAGTACCCGTCTCCCGTGCGCGGGTCACCAGGGACACGATGTTGTCGATCACGCGTTCTCGCTCGTGCGCACCCACCATCACGTCGTTCTGTACGTCGACGATCAGCAGTGCGGTTGCGTGGCGGCCGGGCAGGGTGGTCACGACAATTCCTTCCGAAAGATGTCTCGTCCGATTGCCTGCACGTCAGCTCCCGACGTACGCGGCCAGATGTCGGCCGGTGAGTGTGGAACCGTCCGCCACCAGATCGGACGGCGTTCCTTCGAACACCACGAGTCCGCCGTCGTGTCCGGCACCGGGGCCCAGATCGATGATCCAGTCGGCGTGTGCCATCACCGCCTGGTGATGCTCGATCACGATCACCGACTTGCCCGAGTCGACCAGTCTGTCGAGGAGCCCGAGCAGCTTGTCGACGTCGGCGAGATGCAGTCCGGTGGTGGGTTCGTCCAGCACGTAGACCCCACCCTTGCCTGCCATGTGTGTGGCGAGCTTGAGGCGCTGGCGTTCGCCACCCGACAGCGTCGTCAGTGGCTGTCCGATCTTCAGGTAGCCGAGCCCGACGTCGTTCAAGCGCTGCAGAATCTTGTGCGCTGGGAGCAGTTTGGCTGCGCCGTCGGAGAAGAACTCCTCGGCCTCTGCGACCGACATGGACAACACCTCGTCGATGTTGCGACCGCCGAAGTGGTACTCGAGTACCGAAGCCTGGAACCGCTTGCCCTCGCACACCTCACACGTCGTGGCCACCCCGGCCATCATCGCGAGGTCGCTGTAGATGACGCCTGCTCCGTTGCACGTCGGGCACGCGCCTTCGGAGTTGGAGCTGAACAGAGCCGGCTTGACGGCATTCTCCTTGGCGAAAGCCTTCCGTATCGGTTCGAGCAATCCGGTGTACGTCGCGGGGTTGCTTCGCCGTGAACCACGGATGGCACCCTGGTCCACCGACACCACATCGTCTGTGCCCGAGAGCGACCCGTGAATCAGCGAGCTCTTGCCCGAGCCTGCGACGCCGGTGACGACGACCAGCACTCCGAGTGGAACGTCGACGTCCACGTCGCGCAGATTGTGTGAGTTCGCACCGCGAATTTCGAGTACTTCAGAGAACCCACGCACCGAGTCCTTGAGCGACGCTCGATCGTCGAAATGCCGACCGGTGACCGTGTCGCTGTGTCGCAATCCCTCGACCGTGCCCTCGAAGCACACGTGCCCGCCCGCGCTGCCGGCACCTGGACCCAGATCCACCACGTGATCTGCGATCGAGATCGTCTCGGGCTTGTGCTCGACGACCAGCACCGTATTTCCCTTGTCTCGCAACTGCAACAGCAGGTTGTTCATCCGTTCGATGTCATGCGGGTGCAAGCCGGTCGTGGGCTCGTCGAACACGTACGTCACGTCGGTCAGCGAGGAGCCGAGGTGGCGAATCATTTTGGTACGCTGGGCCTCTCCACCGGACAACGTCCCCGAGGGACGATCCAGGCTCAGATATCCGAGCCCGATCTCCACGAACGAGTCCAGGGTCTCGCTCAGCGTCGTCAACAATGGTGCCACCGACGGTTCCTTCAGGCCTGCAACCCATGTGGCCAAATCGCTGATCTGCATCGAACAGGCGTCGGCGATGTTGATGCCCTTGATCTTCGACGATCGAGCTCCCTCGTTGAGTCGGGTGCCGTCGCAGTCGGGACACGTGGTGAAGGTGATCGCGCGGTCGACGAAGGCGCGGATATGCGGCTGCATTGCCTCGACGTCCTTGGACAGGAACGATTTCTGGATCTGAGGCACGAGTCCCGAGTAGGTCAGATTTATGCCCTCGACCTTGATCTTCGTGGGCTCGCGGTAGAGCAGATCGTCGAGTTCCTTCTTCGTGTACTTCGCGATGGGCTTGTCCGGGTCGAAGTAACCGCAGCCACGGAAAATTCGGCCGTACCAGCCTTCCATGCTGTAGCCGGGAATCGTGATGGCGTTCTCGTTGAGGGACTTGCTCGCGTCGTACAGGGCGGTGAGATCGAAGTCGCTGACCGAACCTCGGCCCTCGCAGCGTGGGCACATGCCGCCGGTGACGGAGAAGGACTTCTTCTCGGTGGTCTGACGGCCACCCTTGTCCACCTTGTAGGCGCCTGCGCCGGAGACCGATGCAACGTTGAACGAAAAAGCTTGTGCTGAGCCGATATACGGTTTACCGACTCGACTGAAGAGAATGCGAAGCATGGCATTGGCGTCGGTGGCCGTACCGACGGTGGAGTGCGGATTGGCACCCATGCGCTGTTGATCGACGATGATGGCCGTGGTGAGCCCGTCCATGACGTCGACGTAGGGTCGAGCGAGTGTCGGCATGAATCCCTGGACGAAGGCGCTGTAGGTCTCGTTGATCATCCGCTGCGATTCCGCAGCGATAGTGCTGAAGACCAGTGAGCTCTTGCCGGAGCCCGACACACCGGTGAACACGGTGAGCCGTCGCTTGGGCAAGTCCACGTCGATGTCCTGAAGGTTGTTCTGCCGTGCTCCCTGTACACGAATCACATCGTGACTATCGGCAGCGTGCGGTTCCGAGACCTGCGTGACCTTCTTCGTCGCCATGAGCAGTCAGGCTAGTCGCACCGGAATGCCCACGCTTCTCGATTCCTGATCGATTCCGGTGGCGCGCAGTGCCGCGTCCAATCGCCTCAGGTCGGTCGTCGACGATTCGAGAAGTGGACGGCGGACGGTTGCGTCGGACAGCACACCGATCCTGACCAGTGCAGCCTTGGCCATGATGGCTCCCTGCGTCGTACGCATGACGGCGTCGGTGAGCGGCAACAGTGCCCGCTGTACTGCGTTTGCTCGATCCAGGTCGCCGGTCCGGACGGCTTCGATCATCTCGGCGTACCGGTCGGCCACGGCGTTGCCGGTGACACTGACCAATCCTGTTGCGCCACAGCAGAGATAAGCGAGGGCAAGCTCGTCGATTCCGCAGTAGTAGGCAAGCTCCGTCGAGGCCATGACGGTCATGGCTTCGTAGAGGTCGCCCTTTGCGTCTTTGACAGCCCTGATCGAGGGATGCCGGGACAGTTCGATCAACGTCGCCTGCTCGATGGCGATGCCCGTGCGCGCCGGGACGTCGTACACCATGACGGGAAGCCCACCTGCTCCGGCGATGTCGACGATGTGCGCCACAATGCCCGCCTGGGTGGGGCGCGAATAGTGGGGAGCACTGATCAGTAGTGCATCGGCACCGGCCGCTGCAGCGGACCGAGCCATGTCCATTCCCGCCGCCGTGTCGTTGGTACCGAGTCCGGCGATCACCCGAAAGGCATCGTTCGAGTGCTCTCGGGCCTGCGTGATCAGCCCCGACAGCTCGTGGGAGGTCAGTGTCGGTGCTTCACCGGTGGTGCCGCCGACGACGACTCCGTCGCATCCGGTCGACAGCAGGTGCACGAGCAGTGCATCGACGCCGACGCGATCGATAGTTCCGTCCGGGTGCATGGGCGTCACCATGGCGACGACATTGGTACCGAAAATCGACGAGGAAGAAGGCGCGGAATTGGTCACCAGGTGAGTGTGGTCCGCCCAACACCTACGGTCCAGCGATGGATTATCGGCATTATTGCGTAGTGTTGCTTCATGATCGATGTGAACGCACTCCATGCCCTGCGCGCGGTCGCTGCCACGGGAACCCTGGCCAGGGCGGCCGACGAGCTCGGATACACCTCGTCGGCCATTTCCCAGCAGATCAAGCGGCTCGAACGGCAGATCGGGACGCCGGTGCTGGCGCAGGCCGGCCGAGGCGTCGTACTCACCCCGGCCGGTCGAGCGGTGGTCGACTCTGCGGACGAGGTGTTCCATGCCCTCGAGCGCTGCGTTGAGTCGGCGCGCTCCGCCGACGAAGGCGTCGCTCGTGGGGTCGTGCGCCTCGTCGGCTTCTCGACCGCCCTTCGCGGTCTGGTGGCACCTGCGCTGAGCCGACTGCACCGGCGGTATCCCGATCTGACCGTCCACATCAGCGAGGAAGATCCCGATCGCGCCCTGCACAGCGTCCACGCGGGTGCCGCCGACTTGGCGCTGGTGCACGACGCCGACGGTGTACCGGCAGCGGCGCCGCCCTCGATCGTCCGACGACCGATCCATACCGACTACGGCGACGTGATCATGAAACGTACTCATCCACTCGCCGGACGCGAGTCTGCGCTGACCCATTCCGAACTCGCCCGCTACCCGTGGGTGACGAGCCCGGCGGGGACGGTGTGCCATCAGTGGTTCCGTCGACTGTTCGCCGACACACCCACCGACGTAGTCGTTCGCCATCTCGTCGATGATTTCTCGACCCAGCTCGCACTGGTCGAAGGGGACGACGTTCTTGCGCTCGTTCCTCGTCTCGCACGGCCGGTTCTGAGCGCCGACCTCGTTGCAGTGTCACCGGCACGCACTCCCACACGTGAGGTGCAGGCGGCTTGGAGGCACAGTGCGAATGCGAGCCCCGCAATTCACGCGGTACTGGACGTCCTGAACCCGGCCTCGAGCTGAGAGGTCAGAATTGTCAGCCGCCCGGTAGCTCGTGTCATTGCCACGTATCGGTCGACAGCACCGGCGATTCCGGACCCGAACGACTCCGGGTCGACGAGGACGACCAGGTCGAATTCGAGTCCCTTGGTCAGTTGGGGCGTCAGTGAGCGTATGCGTTCCGATCCCGCGAACGTAGGATCGCCTATGACACAGCCGATTCCGCTGGCGTTCGATTCCATCCACCTTTCCAGGATCGACGACAGATCTGCCGAGTTGCCGTACTCGACAGGCACACCGCTGCTGCGAATCGATACCGGGACGTTGGCGTCCGGCAACACTGCACGGATCACCGGCTCGGCCACCGCCATCACTTCTCGCGGGGTGCGGTAGTTGACGCCGAGGGTGGCAATGTCGATGTGGTCGATCCCCACTCGTCCGAGCCGTTCGAGCCAGGATTCGGAGAACCCACGACGCGACTGCGCGCGGTCTCCGACGACAGTGACGCTGCCCGAAGGGCAGCGGCGACACACCATGTGCCACTGCGCATCCGTCAGCTCCTGAGCCTCGTCCACGACAATGTGTGCGAACGGTCCGGCCAGTGGGTCGATGGGGATCTCCTCGAATCCGGCTCGATCGACGAGCGCATCGCGAATTCCGTCCTGGCGAAGCTGTGCAGCCATCATGTCGTCGTCGTCGGCAGCCATGAGTTCGTCGACGACGCGATCCATCCGCGTCCGCTCGACTGCCGACGCTGCCTCGCGGCGTTGCGTGCGCCGCGCATGCTCGGGATCTCCGAGCCGCATGCGCGCAGCGTCGAGCAGGGGTAGATCGGCCAGTGTCCATCGCGTCGGATCGGTTCGTTGCAGCATGCGCACCTGCTCGGCACTCAGCCAGGGTGCACATCGACGGAGATACGCCGGCACGCTCCACAAGTCGGCAACGAGGTCGGCGGCCTCGATGATTGTCCATGATCTTTCGAGCGTCCGACGTAGATGCTCGTTGCGCTGCAGAGACCGTCGTACTTCCTGGGTGGACTCGTCGCCGTCGTATCGCTCCGTGAGAATTGTGAGGAGTAGGTCCCAGATCTGTTCTCGTGCCTCGTTGTGCGGAGTACCGGGCTCGGCTGCCCCGAACGCTTCGATCCAATCGTCCGGGGTGAGTCTGAGGTCGGCCCATTCTGTTTCCACGATCATGTTCTGGGTGGGCGGTTGCTCGTAGAACGCGACGGCCGCGGCGATTGCGTCGATCATTCCGAGAGTGGACTTCAGTTGCGCCACAGCAGGATCGGGCTCTTCTGTTGCGTTCGTTCCTTCTGAAACGAGGTCCTGGAGGGTGCAGGTGTGTACACCGTCTTCGCCGAGACTCGGCAGGACGTCGGAGACATAGGCGAGGTACGGCTCGTGCGGGCCCACGAACAGAACTCCGCCCCGGTTGTGTCCTATGCGTGAATCCGTGTACAGAAGATAGGCAGTACGGTGAAGAGCGACAACCGTTTTCCCGGTTCCCGGCCCACCGTCGACGACGAGAGCTCCGCGCGCATCTGCTCGGATGATCGCGTCCTGATCCGCTTGCACTGTGCCCAGTACGTCCCGCATCCGCGCCGAACGTTCGGTACCCAAGCTGGCGATGAATGCCGACTGATCGTCGAGCGCCGCATCGGAGTCGATCCCCGTCGAGTCGAAGACCTCGTCCCAGTAATCCGTGATGACGCCGTTCGTCCATCGATAGCGTCGGCGACTCTGGAGCCCCATGGGGTTGGCGTGGGTGGCACCGAAGAAGGGCTCGGCAGCGGGGGAGCGCCAGTCCACCAGAAGTTGCTCGCCCGAGTTCCCCAACAGTCCGAGGCGCCCGATGTAGACGGGCTCGTCCGAGTCGACGGGCACGATGCGACCCAGGCACAGATCGATCCCGTAGCGATGTAGTGAACGAAGACGCCCGCGCAGACGATGGACCTCGAAGTCTCGCTCCATCACCTCCTGGCCCATCCGGCCCGACGACTTCTGGATGGTGTTCAGCCGATCCGTCGTATCGGATCGAGACGTCTCGATACTCGAACAGATTTCTGAAAAGTGTTGCTGATCAACCTCGATCAGCTCTGGATCGCGCTTGCGAGAGAGACTATCGGGCAGGTCGAAGACGCGTGGGCGCACAGGATTCACAGAACTCCGATCGACTGATTCATGACGGTAGCGAGCCATTCTGAGCCCTGTACGGGGTCTTGCCGCAAGCCCCGGGGTGCGCTATACATTGAAAGTGGAAAGAGGTGATCCTCGCTTTCCGAACCCATGGCCCGATCGCACGTCTGTGCTACTGCCTGGATGTCTTGTTCTTGCCGGAACCGGCTTGCTTGCCGCTGGCGCAGATCAACTCGTGCGGAAATCCAGGATTTACACGTCGTCTGCAGCGACCATCATCGAAGAGACTGCGAGACAGCTCATACGATTCCAGGATCACGCTACGAGACCTCTGCCGCGATGAAGTTCGAGTCGGTAGATGATGCCGCCGAACAGGATGCGTTGCACGGTCTCGTCGGCGAAGTAGCTGTCGATGTCATTCGGCTGCAGTGTCGGATTGTTGTCGAGGTGTTCACGCAGCACGATCAGCACGCTGTCGACGGTGAGTACGAACCGCTCGCCGCCGAGGTCGGTAATCGCCGCCCGAGCGACGCCGTCCCATTCCTCGACACGCGCCCAGTGGCGAATTCCACATCCCTCCACGGCCTCGATCAGCAGGCGCTCCGCGAAAGGCGACAACGATGCGCGATCGGCACGGGCCGCTTTCACCGACGTCAGAGCCTGACGGTAGGGGAGCAGGTGCGATTGTGCGTAGGCTCGTGCTGCTCGCTTCTCGGCGTGGTTCTTGGTCACCCTAGTTCCGAATTCTGTGCAGCGGCCCCGCGGCACCACTGCACCGGTCGGAGGTCGAGGACACGGCGTGCAGCAACGAACAAAAAGGTCTTCGATCGCAGATCCGTAAAAGACCTTGCCCGTCGAGCGCTGGCGGAGGCGACGCGGGTGCCTGCTGCAGCTGGGGTGGCTATGCGAGTAGCTCTGCTTCGGCACGTTATCACGAACGTGGTCGCTGCTCGTCACTCATGGATCGGTGAGCAGCAAGTCTGCGATCGCGTCGGCATCGACCGGTCGTCCCAACAGGAACCCCTGGGCGAAATCGCATCCGGCAGCGGCCAATGCCTCGAGTTGTTCCTCGGTCTCGACCCCTTCCCCGACGACGGTGACATCGAATGCCCGGGCGAGTGCGACGATCGCCGAGATGATGGCGCAGGCGCGTGGGGCCGGCAGCCGGGCGATATACGACCTGTCGATCTTGAAACTCTCGAACATGGGATAGCGGTCGAGATACGACATGGAACTGTGTCCCTTTCCCATGTCGTCGAGCAGCAGAGTGACACCCATCGAATGCAGCGTGGAGACGGTGTCGGCGACTCGTTCGGTGTCCGCGACCCAGACGGTTTCGGTGACCTCCAAACCGAGGGCGAAAGCGGGAAGTCCCGTGTCTGCCAACACGGACGCAACCTCTTTCGGAAAATCCGGATCTCGAAGCTGGAGTGCGCTGACGTTGACGCGAACGACGATGTCGGAGAACGTGCGCCATCGTGCCGCAGCGGCACACGCGGTGCGAAGAGCCCAGGTGCCCAATGGCGTTGCAAGGCCCGTTCTCTCGGCGACGCTGACGAATTCGCTGGGTTCTATCGGTCCGAGGTGGTGGTGATTCCAGCGAGCCAGCGCCTCGACCGCAACGACCTTCCGAGTCGCGATCTCCACCAGCGGTTGATAAGCCAGCGTGAGTTCGTTCGCTTTCAAGGCCGCCCTGAGATCTATCGAGAGTGACCTGATGCGATCGGCGTCGTAGAGATCGGTTGGATCGAAGACGGCATGGCCGCCAGTACCGCTGTCCTTCGCGCGGTACATGGCCAGGTCCGCACGGTGAATGAGCTCCTGTCGCGTCGAATTCCGGTCGGACACAGCGATGCCGATACTCGCGCTGAGGGGAATCGGAACGTCGACGGCAGAAAACGGCACCGCGATCGAACTCGAGATGTGCCGCGCGAGTTCTTTCGCATGCTCGACGCTGTCCACTCCCTCACACACGATCAGGAACTCGTCTCCGCCAAGGCGCGCAACTGTATCGGCTTCCCGAATTGCCGAGGCAAGTCGATCGACGAATTTGACCAGCGCCCTGTCACCGGCATCGTGGCCCAGGCTGTCGTTGATGATCTTGAAGTCGTCGATGTCGAGCAACAGCAGCGCAACCGTGCCGAACTGTTGCCGCGCGCGAACCAGCGCAGCGTCGATGACGTCGTAGGCGAGCGTTCGGTTCGGCAGACCGGTGAGTGCGTCGTGTGTACTGCGTCGTCTCAGCTGGCGTTCCAGATCGATCCTTCTCATTGCCGCGGAGACGATCCCAGCGACGGAACCGAGAAACGACACCTCCTCGTCGCGGTAGAGACGGGCCTCCACGCTGTGGATTGTGAGCACACCCCAGGCGGCGCCGGCAACGTCGAAGATCGGAACTCCCACTCCGCTGCGCAGCCCGAAAGCAGCCATCGTCTCGGTGCGAAAACGCGTCTCGACAGTGCGGTCGTTGCACACGGCCGGCTCGGAGTTCGCCAGGACGAACCCCATCAGCGACCCGTCTCCCGGTGGAACATCGTGCCGTATACCGAGTGCGCCGCTTGCTGCGTCCATGGTCAGGTAAGGATCGTCCGGGCGTTCGAGATGGGAAATCGCCGAGTTTCCGACACCGATCAAGGTTGCGGCGGTATCGGTGGCGGCGGTGAGCAGTGTCGGTAGGTCTGCGATGACGGCGAATCTGCTGAGATCGGCAAGAGCCTTCTGCTCTCGAGCATGCCGACCTGCGAGGAGGACATCGGCGGCCATCCGAGCATTGCGCTGTTCGGCGGTGTGACGATGACGAATGATGGATGCAACCAAGTCGGGCCCACCGTCGCCGGAATCGATCGAATAGGCGGTCACCATCACCGGAATTGCGGCACCGGTCACCTGATGGCGTAATTCGCAGTATCCCTCCCATCTTCCGTCGATGCGCAGACCGTCACCGATATCTGCCGCGAGATCGAGCCCACCCGAGGTGAGGAATTCGAGCGCACTCAACTCCATGGCAGCGGATAGGCTCGTCGATCCGATCAGTTCCAAGCCTCCAGGATTGATATAGAGGATTTTTCCCGAGAAATCGGACAGGGAAGCGAAGTCCGGGAATCGATCGAGAAACGACCGAAGGCTCACCGGATCGCCCGTGAGATCGTTCACCGGTCCTCCGATCCGGCTCGCCCGTGATCCGAGCACTGCCGAGCCAATGCTATTCGGCGGGTGCGGTGCGTGTGCACGATTGCCACGACGGGCCCCGAACTATCTGCTCGACACGCATGAATCCGAGCGACGGCCGGCGTAGTGGACAACACTCGTGCACAGGCGGAGTTGATGGCAACGGGTGCGGCTTCGGAGGCGCGCCGACGGTCCTTCGGGGTCTACGGTCGTGTGCGAGGCTGTCGAGCCACGAAGATCGCGACATTGCCGACCATAGTCACCTCGACTTGCTCGAATGTTTCGGACAGTGACCGGCGAAGGCCGGGCAGATCGTCCTGGCGATTTCCGAACACGCCGGTTTGGTTGTAGGCGAACATCAGCGCCTTGCCGAGGACGGTGAAGCTCTGGTCCGCACCGATCACGGTCGATCCGAACAGCACTCCCTCCGGCGTCAGCTTCTCCGCGAGGTTTGTCAGGGCAGCAGCCTTGGTGGACCAGTCGCCGGGGAGGCAGTGCAGAACGTAATTGATCGACACCGAGTCGAACTTTTCGATGCTCTTGTCCAATGGCACCAGAACATCGTGTTCGATCAGCGTAAGCGGAACATCCAGTCGGGATGCCGTGTGATCGAGCGAGTTGGCGTTGAGGTCGAGGAGGGTGAGGTCGATATCGGTGGGCAGGTCGATGTTGGCGAGGGCCCAGCCGGATCCAGGGCCGACCTCCAGGTGACGGTGGCCGATGTGCCGACGGTAGAGATCGACGAAATGAGCTCTGTTGCAACGCCATCCGAAACTGTTCGACAGTCGGATCACCCACAGGTCGTACAGTCGTAGGACAAGCTTGGTGTACGGGGCCGCCCCCGCTCGGGTGGATAGCGTTGTCATGTGGTCGTTCGCCTCTCAGAACTTCCGGGAGTTACGGAAGTGTCACCACACCACAGTGGTGTCCTCGACGCGAACTCGACCGAAGAATCTGTTCGTGATGTCGTCCCCGGAATGGTCGAAGCCGGCGACGATCGATGCGAGCTCGTCCACGAGAGCGCGAAGCGCAGGGGAGTAGATATCGATTCCGCTGTCGCGGAACCAGCCCCAAGCGGGTGGAATGCAGCTGATCGTGACGACGATTTCGCAACCGTGGTGTACGTCGACTTCGATCCGAATGTCTTTGGGTGCGTCGCGAACTGGATCGACTGGGGTGATCCCGGAGGATTCGGTAGCGGAGGGACGGTAGATGCGGGCCATCGTGATGTCGTCGCGAATCATCTCGGCGATGCTGTCCAGTCCCGAATGTCGGCCGAGACGGCCGTGGCTCGAACCGTACTGTCGATGAGTGTCGGTGATCGGCCGCGAGGTGCGAAGTATCCGATTCAGCATGCGCTGCGCCGTGTCCCGTTCCGAGCTGCCTGTGCGGGGGTGGTCGATCAACGTTCGCAGCCGTGAGACTCTGACTGCGGGGTCGGTTGCCATGGGCCGAGAATATCGCGCACGCGGCATCGGCGGCACATATCCTGATTCCATGGAGTCCGTCGACGTCGTCATCCGCTCGGTCGACGCCAAGGACGTACATGATCCGCAGAAATTGGCGTCGATCTGGGTTCGCTCGACTGACCTGCGCGACGGATGCGCGGAACCGACACGCGTGTCACGGGCGGTGGACGGCATTCGGCGAAGGATCGAACTGGACGATGCCCGTGCTCTCGTGGCCGAGTGCGCGGGCGACATTGTCGGTTTCGTACTGTGCGCCGTTCAGGGCGACGTTCTGGAAGTCTTCTATCTGGCAGTCGATCCGGAAATGTGGGGGCGGGGGATCGCCACATGCTTGCTGCACGCGGTCGACACTCATGCCGGTTCCGTCGGATGCGATACCTGCGAGCTGTGGGTAATCGACGACAACGAACGTGCCGTCGGTGTGTACGAGGGCGCAGGATGGCTCAGAACGGATATGACGCAGATGGACACGGCATCTGGTCGACTCGAGCGGAAACTGTTCCATCGGACGACCGATAGTCGAGATCACGTCCGATCTCGATGAAACACGCTCGCGAAGTACAGCTTTCGTCGAATTTCGATGAGGCGATCGACGTTCTGGCCGAGGCCCGCCACGACCGACCCGACGACCCACTCGTCGCCTGATATCTGGCGCTTGCCCTCACCAGCGCCGGAAAGGCGGTGCCTGCGGTTGCACTCCTTTTGGAACGGCGGTGAACCGCATAGCCGACGAGCCCCTCCAGAACGGCCGGTGGGCGCTGACGAATTACGCCCAGGCGCTGCGGTACGGGTACTGGTCACCGGAACCAGGCACACAAGCGACGTCCGCTGCGGCGAGTCGAGCTCCGTCCAACAATCGCTGATCAGGTTCGGTCGACTCCGCCTAAGAGGTACCGAGATTCGGACGCGTTGCGGGGTGCACTGGGAACAGTCCAGACTGAAGCAATCATGACGAACGACGACTTTCGAGCAAATCCGCGCACAGTGAGGACGAGACGGACTGCACCGCTGGAGGCTGCGGTCGAACTGACGTCCAGTGGCGTACCTGTTTCCGAGCGTGACTTCTTCATCGAAGAGTTCCGTGGGGTCACCATCGTGGTTGCCTTACCCGTCGTGAGCGCCGCTGGGCTGCAAGCAGTCAGCCGCACGGTGGGTGAGTTCGGTACGGGGGATACGCGGTTCATTTTTGTCGTTCCTTCCGACTGCGTTTCGAAGACCGCCACTGCGATCGGTGGTCTGGCCATGGACGGTTCGACGGCGTGGACCGACGAGGCAGTTGCCCGTCTGTGGCTCGCTATCGCGGACTCGGAATGCGTTGTGATCGGGACCGAGGCGTCCGACGTCGCGCGCACGGCCGGGTCTGTAGCTGCAAGCGTTCGGGCATCCAAGATGGTGCTCACCGATCCGGGCGGCGGCTGGGGGACTCCACCTCGAAGCTTCGCGGATATCGACGTGCACCGCGAACGTTTGTCCAGTCACCTGGCCGAACGAGGGCTCGAGGATTTCCCGTACGCGGCACAGGACGCGCTTGCAGGCGGTGCATACAGCGTAAACCTCTGCCGTGCAGAAGATCTCGAATTCGAGCTGTTCACCTTCGACGGCCGCGGCACCGTCCTGACCCAGGGGCGGTACCTCCATTTGGCCTCGCTTCAGGTGGACGATTTTCCAGCAATCGAGGCGCTGGTCGCGCAGGGAGTCCGCGAAGGTGTTCTCAAGCGGCGCAGCCGGATCGAGATTGCGAGGATGGCTGCCGGTGGGCTCGGAGCTCGGGTCCTACGCACCGGGCACCTGGCCGGCATCGTCGGACTCGAGGTGGACCGATACGCCGGGACAGGATTCGGCGAGGTGTCGGGCTTGATCACGGTCGCAGAGTTTTCCGGTCTCGGCGCTGGGGGCCTACTGATCGACGGATTGATGGATCTCTGTCGCGAGCGGGGGATCGCGAACCTGTTCGCAGTGACCGTCAGCGATGAGGCTGCAGATTTCTTCGGCCGACGGGGATTCCGTGAAGTGGGACGCCAGGATGTCCCTGCCGCGAAATGGAATCACTACGATGCCGATCGCCTGGAGTCCGCTCGTTGTTTTCTGCGGTCCGTCCCAGCAACCGCGGGGAGTGCTTCCCAGACCACGTGAAGGTGAGAGTCGGGCACATACAACAGTGTGCCGACCCAGTGTTGACCTTCCCCCTGGGGTAGGCATCACCGTGGTGTCATGACCACAGAATGGGATGGACTCCCGGACACCGTAAAGAAGTTCATGACCGCACTCGACGCCCGCCAAGGCGCCCGAGCCCTCACCGTGTTCACCGCAGATGCCGTGGTGACCGATGAGGGCCACGACCACTCGGGCCGCGACGAGATCGAGGCCTGGCTGACCGCCTCGGTCAGTGCGAGTGAGTACACCTACACAACAGAGTTCACCGGCGCGACCACGACCGGCACGACTGTCGACGTCACGCAGCACCTGGAAGGCAATTTCCCAGGGGGCGTTGTCGATCTGCACTATCGCTTCACCCTGGACGGCGCACAGATCAACCGGTTGGTGATCGAGCCATGAGCAAACGATGGTTCATCACCGGTGGCACACCAGGCGGCTTCGGTATGGCGTACGCCGAGGTGGCGCTGGAGGCGGGGGACCGCGTGGTACTCACCGCCCGGCGTCCAGGGGAACTCGCCTCGTGGGCCGACAAGTACGGTGACAGCATTCTCGTCGTGCCCATGGATGTCACCGACGCGGCACAGGTACTGCGGGCCGTACGAACAGCCGAAGAGCATTTCGGCGGCATCGACGTGCTGGTCAACAACGCAGGCCGAGGCTGGTACGGATCGATCGAGGGAATGAACGAAACCTCGATTCGGGCGATGTTCGAGCTGAATTTCTTTGCAGTACTGTCCGTCACGCGAGCAGTGCTACCAGGTATGCGCACCCGCGGAAGCGGGTGGATCGTCAATGTGTCCTCGGTGGCCGGGCTTCTGGCGGCGGTCGGATTCGGCTACTACAGCGCCACGAAGTACGCGATCGAGGCCGTCACCGACGCGCTGCGCCAGGAGGTCGCCGGGCAGGGTCTCTCCGTGTTGGCGGTCGAACCAGGGGCATTCCGCACGAACGCCTACGCCGGATTCGCCGACGAGCCCGTCGCGGAAGCGATTCCGGAATACCACGACATGCTGGACGAGGTCCGTGCCGCTTTCGTCGGCATGAACGGGGTGCAACCGGGCGATCCGCGTCGCGGTGCCCGTGCGGTGATCGCAGCGATGGCCCAAGACCCGCCGCCACGCCGGCTGATCCTGGGTAACAGCGGGTACGACGCTGTGATCGACGCGCTGGAACAGAACCTGGGCGACATCCGGTCGAACGAAACGCTGTCTCGTAGCGCGGATTTCCCCGCCTGACCGAGCTCGCCGATTACACATTCGATACCGCCTGTCCGCTGCACTGACTGACTGATCCAACGGTGATGACGGCCAGGTCGTCCTCGACGACCTGCCCATCGTCACTCCACGGCAACAGCGATTGTCGCTCGCGGATCAACGCCCCCCGCCCACGGTCGGCATCTGACCGCTCAGAGAGCGTGGAGTCAGCCGTTTCTGGTCGGACCCGTCAGGGTTCATCGATGCAATCTCGGGCTGAGAGCCGGTAGCGACGTCGGTCACCAGTTCACCCGCCTGTGTGACCGCCCGGTCGTACAGGATGCGCGAGCCGTCGGGCGTGAACTTCGGATGTACGGCGTAGGTATCGGTGAGGGGAGTGATCTCCCCTCCGCCGGAGGGCGTTGCGTAGATCTCGGAGCCGTTGTTACCGCCTCGGTTACTGGAGAAGACGAGTGTCGACCCGTCGGGCGAAAAGGCCGGGTCGGAGTTCCAGAACTGGTCGCGCAGAAGCACTGTCGATTCTCCGCCGTCGACAGACACTTCGTTCAGGTAGCCGCCGGTGACGTAGACGATCCGTGAGCCATCCGGGGAGAATGTCGCTCCGAAGGCCGACTCTTCTTGCGCGATGACGTGTGCGTCGGATCCGTCCACGTTCATGATGTCGATGCTGCCGTTCGAGGTAAACGCGATCTTGGATCCGTCCGGTGAGAAAGCCGGTTCGTAGCCACCTTCGTGCACCGACCTCGATTCACCCGACTCGAGGTCGAGGATCTCGATGAACCGGCCTCGGGCGTACGCGAGTTGCTCGCCATCGGGGGAGAGGGCGGCGTCGTTCCCGTAGTTCGGGTCGCGGCTGTCTTCGCCCACGGTCGGGGTGACCTGACGCAAGCCGGAGCCGTCGATGTTCATGACGAACAGCTGGCCCCATCCGTCGTCGAAGGCCACGACCACCGGTGTCGGCTCGGGTGGAGGGTCGTCGGCGCATGCTGCCGCGAGCAGTGTCAGCGCGACGAGCGCGGAGATCTGCCGGATTCGATGCATCGGGCAATCATCTCAGAATCGTAGTATGCAGAACCCTGGTACGCGGCCCTGCCGGACGTTGAGGTCGTGGCTCCCTGCCCACCCGTATTTCCGAATGGGCAAGGAGCAGCGCGGCCGAGCCGCACTCAGTCGGCGACCAACTGCGTCGACTCGAAGTACCCACCTCGAGCACGCTCACGTTGTCTGCCGATGACGTAGCGGCCCGGGGCAATTCCGGTGGCTCCGTGTTCGGGGTGGATCAGGTAGGCGGTCACTGTGTTGTCGAGAATTCCGAGCGCCAGACGCCGCGTATCGCTCACCGGTGTCGACCACGTGCATCGGCCGCCGTCGGCTACGAGGCTGTGGGGATTTCCGCCCGCTGCGCTGCGCAGCAACTCGATTCCGGACAGGGGCACCGCGTCGATGCGCGTCCAAATCCCGGTGGAGACGACGCCTTCGAGCAGCGCATACGGAACGACGATGAGGTCGCCTTGGGCTTGCATGCCGTCGATGATCGGCACCGAGATCTCCTTGTCGAGATAGTCGAAGACATCGAGGCCGGTCATCGATGTCAATGCGGACAGGGTCATGTTCTGATTCATCTGAGTCACCTTGTGTGAGAGTAGGTTCAGGTTCGGCGGAGCAATTGGGCGTAGTTTTCTCCGCTGAGGCCGTAGGTCCAGCCTGCGGCGTCGAGGGCCGAGGAGAATTCACCTGGAACGTAGAGGCCGTAGCGTCTGCGCTGGCCGTCGCGTTCGCGAGACCCATTGACAGCGAGAAGCACTCGACCCTCGCCGCCCCAGCCGGCGGGGGTGGCGAACAGCTGCAGGGTGCAGCCGTCGTTGCCAGGATCGTCGGTGTTGTCGACCAGCGCGAGTCCTGCAGCGTCGATGTAGTTGTCCCACCCGATGCGTTCGATTGCGGAGCGGCGGATCTCGACGTTGCGTTCGACGGTGATGCGTTCGACGCTCGGGTCGAGCACCACCCAATCCGGCACAATTGTGCCGTTCAGGACGTATGCCGCACTGCCGTCAGCGAATTGGAGCGCCGGTTCGTCGTGGTGGTGCAGCCGTCGTTCACCGTGTACTCGATCGGGAATGGGTTCGGAGTGCAGCGCGGTCGGTCGTTCGGACATGACGCAGACGTCGTCGAACGCCCACCACCATCCCGTCGATTCGGTCAGGGCAACAAGTGCGTCCAGCAGTTCGTTGTCCTGTGGTTGGAAGGTTGCGAGGCCGAGGCGGCGGTATATTTCGTAGTACGCGATGCGGTGAGCTTCTTGCTGGCCGTACCAGGGGATTCCGCCGACAAGGGGCGGCATCAGTGTCCTGATTGCTGCTGCGACGCCGTCGAACAAGCTGGTGCGCAACGAGTCCCACACCGTCGATCGGATGATCGGGTTGAGTCCGATGCCCGCGCGGACCGACATTTCGGGTGGCTGATGTCGTACCGCAGCCGCTGTGCGACCTTGGGCTGCTCTGAGCGCCTGAGACCGGATCGTCATCGGCCACCGGGGCGGTGGCCGTTCGCTCACCGGCAACCGAATGCATGCGTCCATTCGGGACCGTGAAATGGAGAGCAGTGTCGCGATGCGAGCCGATGCACAGGTGGGGCCCTCGACGGCAAAGGTTACAGCGTAAGCCAGGTTGTCCTCGGCAATGCGGGCCGCTGCAGCAGCCGGAGAAAGTTCCCATACGAAGCGGGGAACGGGGAGGTCGGCATGTCGATACAGCTGTGCCACAGCAGATTCGGCAGAGTGTCGATCCGATGGTCCGGCGCGCATTCCGTGACCGAGATAGGTATCGCGCTCGGACACGACACTGCGAATGAGTTCTGAATGGGGGTCTTCGATGAATGTCCCGTGCGACGAAGAAGTCGAGGGGATCCGCACGGCGCTCACGCGATGGAGGCTGTGTCAGCCTTTCCGGTAGTCATACGAACAGAGTGACATAAATGTTGCGTCGCCGCTAGTGCTGACTTGCTTATTCATTGAGGGCCATTGCATTTCGCCGGCGACGCGTCTCCCGGAAACGCGAGCGGGGTAGCGTTCCATGTCATCGAGTTTCCTGTCGGGCCATGTCGATTTGGATACGTCAGACCTACGAACAGACTTGGAGACCATCACCGTGAGCGATCGAAACCCCTCGACAGACGACGACTACGACACCGGCCTGGAAGAACCCGCCATCGACGGCGATGAACCGACGTCGACCCGTGAGCTGATCGAAGACTCTCGGCCCGATTCCAACACGGTTGACGACGGGCTTCTCGCAACCGACACGGAAGAGGCAGTGCCAGGGGAAGGCTGGACCTCGCACGGGAACTAGGCAGGCCAGGAGTGCGCGAACTGCACGACGGTCAGCGTTAGTTGACATAATGTTGATTATCGGCAAAAGAACGCAGCTGGTCGACGTTGACGATCATCGTCGAGTTCACGGTTTCGATCCACCATCAATGCTCGGGGGTTCTTCGTCCTACATCCGTTGACTTGCCCGGTGACCGTCCGTGCGTCCGTGCGTCCGTGGGTATCGATGAATGCTTGCGGACTACCGACCCGATGTTCTTCAGTCGCCTGCGTTGTCGATTTCGCTGTTATCGCACTGATGCTTCACTCTTGCTTTGTCGCCGCGATAGTCCCCCTGTGAAGAACTCATTACGTCACTGTGACGTTTCGCCATAGTCTGGCTGGCCTTGCAGGTCACGAGCACCGACGTCACATGAAGTGTGTCGACCCACAAGGCCTGTTGTCGTCGGACATTGCTGCCAAGGGGATTGCCGGCACGTACACGCGGGCGGGTCCATCGACTCGTCGCAACAGGTTCACTCCCCTGGGTCATGTCACGCTGTCCGGACGGCGGGGCTTGTCGGACTCGGGGTCGACCGCGTCGCCTACGGGATCTGGTGCACCGTGTCCCACTTGATCTGCCAATTCCAATCCGGCACCGGCATAGACGTTGAACGCGATGTCCACACCGTGTTCCTTGGCCCACTGAACTTCGTCGTCGTAGCGGGCGACGGCCGCGACGGTTCCGCTGAATCCGGATTCGCGGAGACAGGCGAGTGCTGTGACGTTGGCTCCGTGACGTGGCATTGCCAGCACCGCGATCCGCACCGACTCCGAGTGCCGCAGCTGATTCCAGAAATCGAGATCGGTTGCGTCCCCTTCCAACACTCGCAGACCCTGTTCGGCGAGTCGACGAATCCGAGGACCGTCGTAGTCGACCCCCACCACGCTGAGTCTGTAATGCTCGGTGAGTCGCTGGTACGCCGCGAAGCCGACACGCCCCATTCCGATCACGACGACCTCGGCGTCGCCCGCGTCCCCGGAGCGTTCCTCCGGGTGCAGGCTCTGATCGTCCTGATCGGGCAATCGCGCCGCGATCTTCTCCACCATCAGGTGTCCCCGACCGTTCACCAGGGCCGACACGACGAAGCTCAACGCCACGGCAATCGACATTTCCACCAGCCAGGCCGGTGCCAGCAGCCCGGTCGTCACTCCGACCGAGACGACGATCAGACCGAACTCGGAATAGTTCATCAGGCTCAGTCCCGCGAGCAGCGCGGTTCGATACCGCAGTTTCATCATGGCGAACAGCGCCAGGTACAGCACCGATTTGAGCGGCAGTAGGAGCACCATCAGTAGTGCGACGCCCAGGCTGGGAACATCGGGCAAACCGGACAGGCCGATGGAAACGAAGAAGCCGACCAACAGCAGTTCTTTGATATGAAACAGCGATCGGGACAGCTCGGAGGAAGCCGGATGCGACGCCAGGAGAACGCCGATGATCAACGCTCCCAGGTCTCCTTTGAGCCCCAGTGCGGAAAACAAGGCGTAGCCCGGAACGAGGGCCATCACGATGCCGAAGAGCGACTGCATCTCGCCGTGGCCCAGCCCGCTCCACACCCTCCGGAGGATTCGTGTCAGGGGCCACAGGAGTACGAGAGTCACCGCCCACGGACTGGGCAGTGTGCCGCTGGTGACGGTAAGGAACACCACGGCAACGATGTCCTGCATCACGAGCACTCCGATGGCCACACGACCGTAGAGAGCGTGCGATTCACCTCGTTCTTCGAGAACTTTGACGACGAATACAGTGCTCGAGAACGACATGGCGAAGGCGAGCAACGCAATCGTCGTTGTGCTCTGCCCGGACAGCATGGCCATTCCGGCGACGGCCGCGAGCCACAGGACGGTGGTACCGAGCACGACGCTGAAAATTAGATGTATCGACGTCGTCAGCCACACTTCTCGGCGCAGCAGAATCCGCACGTCCAGCTTGAGACCGATCGCGAACAGCAGCAATGTGACACCGAGGTCTGCCATCAGTTCGAGTTGGGGCATCTCACCGACATCGAGAGCATTGATGACGAAGCCGGCCGCCAGGAAGCCGACCAGTGGAGGTAGCCGGACAGCCATGGCGAGTCCGCCCAAGCCGAAGGCGATGACGAGGTAGATCGCGGCAACTGTCATGCACGGTCTCTCTGCTGGTGGGTCGCAACCGGATCTCCAACGGATCGACGACATCGGCACATGCAGTCGGAGTGACCCAAGTATCCCGGCATTCCGGCTATTTCACAGCGCACACAGTCCGCGGACGACAACGGCGACCGGCGAAGGTGCGCCTTCGCCGATCGCCGTTGCTGCGATCGAGTGTTCGTCCTCTATCGGTCGGAAGGTCTCAGAGCTCGAACTCGGCCGGATCGATTCCCACAGCAAAGCATGCATTGCGGACGGCAGCCTTCTCGTGATCGTCGAAATGACCGTCGGCACCGCCGATGATGATGCCGATCTGAATGACGGCTCGCGCCTGGTCGGGCTTCGATTTCAGCTTGCCGATCGTGGCAGTTGCTTCGACCTTCCCGAAGTCGAAATCGCCCTGCAGCTTGTCGCAGTACCAGTCGAACTTCTGACGAAGTTCGTCGGATTCGAACACCCGCAGGGCCTCGTTACCGGCGATCAGGGCTGCCGTCTTCTGACGCTCGGCAGGATCGATGGTGCCGTCTGCTGCCGCGATGAGCGCACACATGGCCATGCTGCCGTTGGCAAATTCCTTGTTCTTGAACTGGCTGGTCTTGGTTTGCAGCTGCCCGTTCAGTTCCTGTGCCTTGGACTTGAGTTGATCCCAGAACGCCATGGAGCTCCTCTTCGTGTTCTTTCATCCGCGCACATGCGCGAACCCCGTCCATTGTCCACGGTGCCGGTGAACGAGGATGGAACCACAGTTCGGTGAGGGCGCTTCACCAGCCGTTCCCTGCTGTTCTACTCAGCGCAGCCGCTCCGCATCGCGCGCCTTGGTCAACAGCTCGGCACACAAGCGGTGCAACTCCGGGATGTCGGCACCTTCTGTGACCGCGGTGCTCACGTCCTCGGCGGCGCAGCGGACCTCGAACGCGCGATCGGCCGCCGCCGACGCCTCTTCGGCCGTCAAGATGACGGCGTCGTCGGGAATCGAGGTTTCCTTCATCGCACTGCGCTGCTCGTAGGCACGTTGGCGACACGACTGACGGCAGTACCGTCGCTTGCGTCCGGTTCCGGAGTCGGCGACAGGGCGTCCGCACCACGTGCACGTCTGGTCACGGCGAGTTCTGACGGACATGGTCGTTCAGCCTACTGCGACAGGAAGGTAGGATGCATTCACCAGCTGCGCCGATGGCATCGCACCGGGGCTCATCGGCCCGGGGAACGAACCGACGCGCGGCGACGTTGTAGATCAGTGGGTAGACGGTGTAGCTCGGTGTCGACCGATGACACCGACTCGCGTACCTACTATCGATGGAGAGGACTTCACCATGGCAGATCGTGTACTTCGAGGTAGCCGACTCGGAGCCGTGAGCTACGAGACCGATCGTGATCACGACCTGGCACCTCGCCGCGTTGCACGCTACCGATGCGACAACGGTGAGGAGTTCGACGTCCCCTTCGCCGACGACGCGGAAATCCCCGGCACCTGGGCTTGCCGTAACGGTCTCGAAGGGTCGCTGATCGAGGGAACCGCGCCGGAGGCCAAGAAGGTCAAGCCGCCGCGCACCCATTGGGACATGCTGCTCGAACGGCGCTCGGTGGACGAGCTGGAAGAACTCCTCAAAGAGCGCTTGGATTTGTTGAAGGTCAAGCGCCGCGGAGCATGAGAATCGTCGTCTGCACCGCCTGATTGGAAACAATCCGGCGGTGCAGTTTTTTTGTGCTATTCCAACTCGACGTACGTTCCGGATGAGGGTGGTGTGTTTGTCGTCGCGCTTTCGCGGGTTCCAATACTGTTGAGTGGCGGTGAAACCGCGCGAGGTGTCATGATCGAGCATCGATTACCGCGCAGGACGTAGATCGGCAATGGCTGCCGTAACAATTGTCGGTGCATTCCGATAATCATCACCACTGGAGTCGAAACATCAGGGGGCAGTAACTCGTGAGCCAGGATTCTGATCAACGCTCCAACGACGCCCTGCGCGCAGCTGCCTCCGAGGCGAAATCCGAAGGTCATCGCGCTGCAGGTGAGCAGAAGCTTGCCGAGCTGAGGCGTGAGTTGGACGGAATAGACGAAGTTCTGCGCGCTGCAATTCGAGACCGTATCGATGTGTGTGTCCGAGTTGCACACGTGAAGCGCGAACATTCCATTCCGATGATGCAACCCGGTCGCGTCGGTTTGGTGACCGAACGCGCGCGAGAATTCGCGTCCGCAAATGGCCTGTCCCCCGACTTCCTCGAAGAGCTGTACCGATCGATGATTGCCGAAGCATGTCGTGTCGAGGACTTGATCATCGACTCTCCGGCTGCCGGGCTCGGCCCCGATAGTGAACGGTAGAGCACGTCGATGACCATCAACACACTCCTCGTGGACAACTACGATTCGTTCACCTACAACCTGTACAGCCTGCTGGCCGAGGTCAACGGCCGTCCGCCGACAGTGGTCAAGAACGACGTAGAATGGACGTCTCTGAACTTCGACGCCTACGACAACGTCGTCATCTCCCCCGGGCCCGGACGCCCTGATCTGGAGCAGGACTTCGGCATCAGCAGTCGAGTGATCACCGAATCCGGTCTGCCGATTCTCGGTGTATGCCTCGGGCACCAGGGGCTGTGCCACCTGTTCGGTGGCAGTGTCGATCTCGCACCGGCACCGATGCACGGCAGGATCACCGATATCACTCATACCGGTGTCGATCTCTTCGCCGGAATCCCGTCTCCCTACTCGGTGGTTCGGTATCACTCACTGGTCGTGACACGCACACCCGCCGACTTCGAGGAAGTCGCATGGACACCCGACGGCTTGGTGATGGCCGTTCGGCATCGCAGCAAGCCGATGTGGGGAGTGCAATTCCATCCCGAGTCCATCAGCACCGAGTACGGACGCGAGCTGCTCGCCAACTTCCGAGACCTGACATTGGCGCAGTCCAACGCATCGAGTGCTGCAGGTACCCAGGATTCGATGTTCACCATCGAAACTCGCTCTCTCGACGAGGCTTTCGATCCCGAGCAGGTTTTCGCCACGCTCTACGCCGACGGTAAGAAGAGTTTCTGGCTGGACGGCAGCGCAGCACTCGAGCCCGAATGCAGGTTCACCGTCATGGGCGATTGCTCGGGGCCACACGCCGAGTACGTGACCTACTCCGTTGCCGAGACCATGGTGTCCGTGCAGGGTGCCGACGGTACGACGGAGCGCGTTCACTCCACGTTCTTCGACTACATCGACGATCGATTGCGCGAGCGCGCCACTCCCCCTCGCCACGACCTTCCGTTTGCCTTCGGACTCGGCTACGTCGGATATCTCGGCTACGAGTTGAAGGCCGACACCGGCGGACAATTGGTGCATACAGCTGCCACCCCCGATGCCTCCATGGTCTTCGCGGATCGCGCGTTGGTCTTCGACCACGAGGCCGGCACCCTCTATCTGATGGGATTGGCCACCACGCCCGGTGACCCCGTCCTGGCGCAGTGGTTCGACTCGACAACCGCCACACTGCGCGTCCTGTCCGGTCGATCCGCACAGGCGGCCCGCTCCGGCATGGGCGCGTCCGGTACTCCTCTGCTCGGAGCAGAGCACTCGCTCGAACCGCGACTGCGGCACGATCGCGCCCACTACCTCGATTTGATTTCCCAGTGCCTCGCCGAAATCCGCTCCGGTGAGACCTACGAGGTCTGTTTGACGAACACCGCTACGTTGGCGGGTTCGATCGACCCTGCGGCAACGTATTCGTTCATGCGGGAAATCAACCCGACTCCGTACAGTGCGTTCTTGAATTTTCCCGAGGTGTCGGTCTTGAGCGCGTCACCCGAGCGCTTCCTACGAATCGACGCAGACCGCATCGTGGAGTCCAAGCCCATCAAAGGAACTCGTCCACGCGGAGCGACTTCCGAAGAGGACAACGCACTCAAGGCCGACCTCGTCGCGAACGAGAAGGACAAGGCCGAGAACCTCATGATCGTCGATCTGGTCCGCAACGATCTGGCTCAGGTGTGTATTCCTGGTTCGGTGCATGTGCCGAAGCTGTTCGATGTCGAGACCTATGCCCCTGTGCATCAATTGGTGTCGACGGTTCGCGGTCGCCTGCGTGACGACGCGTCGGCGGCGGACTGTATCCGCGCTGCGTTTCCGGGTGGATCCATGACCGGGGCCCCGAAGATCCGCACCATGGCGATCATCGACAAGCTCGAAGACGGCCCGCGCGGAGTGTATTCGGGTGCCATCGGCTACTTCTCGATCACGGGCACTGCGGACTTCTCGATCGTCATCCGCACGATCGTCGCCACCGAGCACGAGGTGACCTACGGGGTCGGCGGTGCGATCGTGGCACTGTCCGATCCCGATGAGGAGTTCGAGGAAACGATGGTCAAGGCCGTGTCCATGCGCCGGGCGCTGACCGGCCGAACGTAAAACGGAGGGTAGGGCGCTTGCCGCCCTACCCTCCGTGTCGTGTGCGTCTGTAAGCGCTTGTCGCGTCTTACGGAGTGGTGAAGTACTCGAAGACCGCGGGCTGTGCCTGCGGGTTGCCGTTGGCCGTTCCGATGACCGCGCCGGCGACGGTTCCGATCACAGTTCCGATGATGCAACCGGAAATGAAGTTCGGGAAGATGGACACGCAGCCGATGGCGAAGCCGAGGCCTGCACCGATTGCCGTACCGACGCCGCCGCCGTTGTTCCAGCCGATTGCCAGCTGGTTGACCATGTTGTCGAACGCCTGCTGCTTGGTACGAGGGCCCACAGCGTCGGCGACGGGAACAGTCTGCGGAGTCAAGGTCAGCTCGCGACCCTCGGCACCGATCAGGGGTGCGATCGAGTAGACCGTGCCGTTGATGGTGTACTCCAGCGGAACCGATGCGAGCGTGGCACCGGACTGATCGATGATCGACACTGTCTCGCTCGTCGCATCGACCCGGAACAGCCCGGCGTCGAGGATGGTCTTGACGGATCCATCCGGGTTGACCGACGTCTGGTAGTTAACCGTGTCCGACGACGGATCTGCTACGGCGTGGCCCGCTCCGGTGGCTACCGCAGCGGTCAACGCCACCGCGACCGTAGCTGTTCTGATCAGTTTCACTTCTGTCCCCTGGTTGGTAGTGACGAGCATTCGACCGCATTGGTACCGAACGCCGATGGTATTCGTACAGGTGCTCCTCGATGTGAAGAACACGCCAAACGTTATTCAGCTGTATTACCCAGATGAGAATCGACGATCGGCCCGATTACATCGGCCGCATCGGCATTTGTCATCTCGTTGTGGAAAACCTCGACGTCGTGGATGACGATATCCCCTGTCACGTACGGTCGCCATTCCTGCGGTGATCTGACAATTCCGTCGCTCGCACCCTTCGTTGCGGAAAAGAACAAAACATCTCCGTCGAAGACGTCCGGCACGAACTCGGCCATGATTCTTGTCGAATTCTCGAATCCTGCGTTGATTCTTCGCAGATGATCGGCAGTCACGCCGGTCGTCTGACCCAAGGATTCGTCCAGCAGTTCCACGCCCCGCTCGTAGGTCAGCGGCTCGGCCGACGGCTGCGCCGTCAGGTCGAGACCCAGGCCTCCGAGCAGATTCTCGACGCTCAACGCTCCGTCGATGTTGTCGTCGTCGTGGCCGTCGACGTAGCTGTCCAGCAACGCGAGAGTGCGAACTTCGCTGCCGGTGCTGCGCAATTCCACAGCGATCGCGTGAGCGAGCGAGCCGCCCAGCGACCAACCGAGCAGGTGGTACGGACCGACCGGCTGGACAGTGCGGATCTCGTCGGCGTATCGGTGCGCGAGGTCACGAATCGAACCGAACGTAGTACCTTCCACGATGCTCGGCAGCTGCAGGCCGTACACGGGACGGTCGTCGGTCAATTTCGAGACGATACCGGCGTATCCCCACGAGAGCCCGATTCCCGGGTGGACGCAGAACAGCGGTGCCTTCGACCCGGTACCACGCAGCGGAATCATCACTCCGAACACCGAATCGAGATCGGCACCCGCGGCATCGGCGTCGGACGCAACCCGTGCGGCCAGCCCGGCCGGTGTGGGGTCGACGAACAACGCTTGCAGCGGCACTCGTACTCCGATGGCGCCTTCGATGGCCGGCACGATCTTCGTGGCCACCAGCGAGGTGCCGCCGAGCTCGAAGAAGTTGTCGTCCATACCGACACGCTCGACTCCGAGAACCTGAGCAAAGGCGTCGGCGATGGCAGCCTCCACGTCGGTACTCGGTGCTCGGTACGGAGTTGTCGAGACCGTCAGCTCCGGTATCGGCAATGCCCGACGATCGAGCTTGCCCACCGGGGTGAGCGGAATGTCGTCGAGCTCGATGATCGCCGACGGAACCATGTGGCGTGGAAGCACTTTGGCTACTCGATCTCGCAGCGCCTCGGTGTCGACCGTCTCGCCGTCTGCCGCCAGGACATACGACACGAGCACCGTGTCCCCGGACGCCGCGGTGTGTCCTATCGTGGCGGCAAATCCGACCTGTTCGTGCTCGGTGAGGGCGGAGTCGATCTCACCGAGTTCGATTCGGAAGCCGCGCACCTTGACCTGGAAGTCGCTGCGTCCGACGAATTCGACAGCACCGGTACTCCCCCAGCGCACGACGTCGCCGGTGCGGTACATCCGCTCGCCCGGAGTACCGAACGGGTCGGCTACGAACCGCTCGGCCGTCAGTCCGAATCGCCGTAGGTACCCACGTGCAGTGCCTGGGCCGGCAATGTACAGCTCGCCTGACACACCTGCCGGGACCGGTCGCAGGCGTGCGTCGAGCACCAGGAACCGGAATCCGGTCCCAGGGCTGCCGACGTCCACCGTGCCGCCGGGCACCAACGGCCCACCGACACTCGCTTGGATAGTGGTCTCGGTCGGACCGTAGCCGTTGAACATCTTGCGGCCAGGTGCCCATTTCGCCACCAGTTCCGGAGTACAGGCCTCGCCGCCGACTGCAAGGACGCGGACAGTGCCGAGGCGGGTCTCGTCGATCGACGACAACGCCGCCGGTGTCAGGAATGCGTGCGTGACGTGTTCGGACTCGAGCAGGTCGGCAAGTTCGCTGCCGCCGAACGTACCCGGCGGCACGATCACGACCGTGGCACCGACGCCGAATGCCATCGTCAGCTCGTACACCGACGCGTCGAAACTCGGCGAAGCGATGTGAGACACCCGCGAATCTCGGGTGGGTCGGAATCGCTCGATCACCTCGGCCTGCAAGTTGGCCATGCCTCGGTGTCGCACCGCGACGCCCTTCGGCCGACCCGTCGAACCCGACGTGTAGATCAAATATGCCGGGTGGTCGAGGTGCAGCGTCGCCGTGCGCTCCGAGTCGGTGACGGCATCCACGGGGTAACGAGACAGTTCCGAGGACGTCTCGGGATCGTCCAGCACGAGCCACGGCACGGTGTCGGGTAGCGACTCCCTACTGTCGATATCGGTCAATCCCATTGCAGCGCGGGAATCTTCGAGCATGTGCGCGATGCGGTCGGACGGGTAGTTGGGGTCGACCGGCAAGAAAGCTGCGCCGGTCTTGGCGACCGCCCACACCGACAGGACCGATTCGATCGACCGAGGCAGTGCCAGGGCGACGAACGTTTCCGGGCCGACGCCGTAGTCGATGAGCATCCGAGCAATGCGGTTGGACCAGCTGTCGAGGTCGGCGTAGGACAGGCTCACGCCTCGATAGGTGACGGCGACCGCGTACGGGTCGAGTGCCACCGACGCGGCGAGCATTTCCGGCCATGTCCGCAGCGCGACGTCCGCCGAACCGCGGGCCGGTGCCAAAGCCTGCTTCTCGTCGGCACCGAGAATATCGATATCCCCCACCGCAGTGAGTCGATCGTTCCCGACGGCGTCGAGCACGCGAACCAGACGCGCCGCGATGGCGTCGACGGTGGCTGCGTCGAACAGTGATGTGGCGTAATCGAACGCTGCCTCGAAGCCGGCCGGTCGCCCGTCGTCCCCGAAATTCTCGGACACCAGGAGTTGCAGATCCTGCTTGGCGACGGGTACGTCGAAGTCGAAGCCCTCCACCCGTAGGTCGGGGAGCTCGAGTGACGCCTTCTCGTTGTTCTGGAACGACAGCGCCACCTGTGAAAGCGGAGCGTACGCCGTCGACCGGGTGGGATTGAGCACCTCGACGATGCGCTCGAACGGCATCTCGGTGTGATCGAAGGCATCGAGATCTTGTGCCTTCACCTGGGTGAGCAGATCCACGAACGAGGTGGAGTCGACGACCCGGCTGCGCAACACCAACGTGTTGACGAACATCCCGACGAGGTCGTCCAGTCCCGCGTCGCCGCGCCCTGCCACCGGGGTGGTGATCGCGATGTCGTCGGTACCGCTCAGTCGTGCCAACACCACGGCGAACGCGGCGTGCAGCACCATGAACATACTGACGTTCTGCTCGCGGGTCACCTCGACGAGTGCCCGGTGTATCTCGGCCTCGACGGTGAATCGCACCCGGCCACCCCGGAAATCCTGAGTGGTGGGTCGAGGGCGATCGGTGGGCAACGGCAACAGATCCGGCAGTCCTGCGAGCGTTGTCGTCCAGTACTTCAGCTGGGCCGCAGCCACGCTCGACTCGTCTTTTTCGTCGCCGAGCAACGAACGCTGCCAGAGCGTGTAATCGGCGTACTGCACCGGTAGCGGCCGCCAATCCGGCGCGCGCCCTGCACTGCGAGCCGAGTATGCGAGTACGACGTCGCGCGCCAGCGGTGCCATCGATGCGCCGTCGGCTGCGATGTGGTGCACCACCATGGCGAGAACGAAGACCTGATCGTCCGCCGCCGAGCCGGTCGTGTCGAGCACCTGGAACAGCTCGACATGCACCGGTATCTCGGTGGTGACGTCGAACCCTCGACCCGCCAACAGGGCCACGCGATCGGTCAGTACCCCGGCATCGATCCGTTCGGGTTCGACCGTCGGCGCGACATCGCCGGCCGGATGCACCAGCTGCACCGGGAACTGCGGACCCTCGGGGAAGGTCGTGCGTAGCGACTCATGGCGTTCGAGAACGTCGACGACCGCGGCGGCCAGTGCCGCAGTGTCGAGCTGCCCGGTCAGTTTGACGACCAGCGGCACGTTGTATGCCGCCGACGAGGTGTCGAACCGGTTGATGAACCACATACGTTGCTGAGCGAGCGAGAGTGGAATGTGCTCGGGACGCTGAACTGCGACGAGGGCCGGACGATGCGATCGGGTGTCCGCAGTACCGACCACGTTCGCCAGACCCGACACCGTCGGCGTCTCGAAGATCGTGCGAACGCCGATCGCAGTACCGAATTCGGCGTTGACACGCGCGATCACCCGAGTTGCGCTGAGCGAGTCGCCCCCCAGCTCGAAGAAGCTGTCGTCGGCACCGACTCGGTCGATGTCGAGGATCTCGGCGAACACCGCAGCGACGGTCAGCTCGGCAGGGGTGGTCGGCTCGCGGTACGACGTTGCCGCACCGAACTCCGGTATCGGCAGGGCAGCGCGATCGAGCTTGCCCACGGGGGTGAGCGGAATGGTCTCGAGCACGACGATGGCGCTCGGAACCATGTGAGAGGGCAGTGCAGCGGCGAGATGATCGCGCAGCACAGCGGTGTCGAAGGTGTCGACTGCCTCCCCTGCCAGACGCACGTAGGCAACGAGCACGGTCGCCCCCGAAGGCCCCGGAGTGCCGAAGGTCGCCGCGAAGTCCACCGCAGGATGCGCGGAGAGCGCCGCGTCGATTTCGCCGAGTTCGATGCGGAAGCCGCGAACCTTGACCTGGGAGTCGCTCCGACCGACGTACTCGACGGTCAGATCCGGTGACCACCGCACCACGTCTCCGGTGCGATACATCCTCGAACCGGGTGCACCGAACGGATCGGCGACGAATCGCTCTGCCGTCAGGCCCATTCGGTCGTGGTAGCCGCGGGCCAGACCGACACCGGCGAGGTACAGCTCTCCTGCGACACCGACAGGAACCGGCTGCAGCCGTGAGTTCAGGACCACCTCGTGCACGCCGCGCACCGGCCCACCGATCGACACCGGCTCGCCGGCGACCATCGGTGCACTGATGTTGGACATGATCGTGGCCTCGGTCGGTCCGTACCCGTTGTACAGGTTGCGCCCGGGGGCCCACTTGCCGACCAACTCGGCCGGAACGGCCTCGCCGCCGACGACGACGTCGGCGAACGTGTCGAGACCTGTTGGGTCCACCGACGCGAGGGCAGACGGAGTGATGAATCCGTGAGTCACTGCCTCCGATGCCAACAACGACGCGAGCTCCTCGCCGCCGTACACCGTCGGTGGCACGATCACCATGGTTGCTCCGGCACCGAATGCGAGCAGATATTCGAGCACGGAGGCATCGAAGCTCGGCGACGAAACATGCAGTGTCCGTGATTTTTTCGAGACGCCGTAGCGCTCGCGCTGCTCGGTCGCGAAGTTGTCGAGGCCGGAGTGGGTGACCACGACGCCCTTCGGAACGCCCGTCGAACCCGACGTGTAGATCGTGTACGCAGCACTGTCCAGAGTGATGCGACCGTGACGTTCGCTGTCGGCTATCGGCTCGTCACCGACGCCGTTCGGGCCGTCCGTGGCGAGATCGTCCAGAATGATCCATGCCACGGTCGAGGGCAGGTCGTCGAGATGGGCACGGGTGGTGACGCCGAAACTCGCGCCCGAGTCCGCCAGCATGTGCTCGATGCGATCGGCGGGGTAGTTCGGGTCGACCGGAACGAACGCGGCACCGGACTTGGCGACCGCCCACACCGTCAGAACGGATTCGATGGACCGCGCGATACCGAGCGCGACGAACGTCTCGGTGTGCACGCCGTGGCTCAGCAGGATCCGAGCGAGTCTGTTCGACCGTCGGTCCAGCTCCCGGTACGTCAGCTCTCCGTCCACGCTGCGCAGCGCGATGGCGTCCGGATCGATGGCTGCGGCGTCGGAGAAGATCTCCGGCAACAAACGCGTGGAGCGGCCTTCGATTCCGAATACCGGTGCCAGGGAGCCGAATTCGGCCTGATCGAGCAGGCTGAGTCGGGCCAGAGGCTGCTGCTCGTCTGCCAGCACTGCGCCGAGCACCCGCTCGACTCGGTCGACGATGGCGTCGACGTCCTCGACATCGAAAAGTTCGGGCAGGTACTTGGCCTTCAGATTCAGGCGCTCGTCCACGGACGAGACCAGAGTCAACGGATAGTGTGCGGCGTCGGTCCCCAGAATGTCGGTCACCTGCATACCGGCGAAATCCGTTGCCGCAGAGGCACCGGCGCGATCGACCGGGTACGACTCGAACACCGTCAGCGTGTCGAATGCGACCCCGGCACCAGCCGCACGCTGGATGTCGGTCAATCCGAGGTAGTGATGGTCCAGCAACGACGCCTGCTCGGACTGAACACGATCGACCAGAGCGCCCAGCGTCTCGCTCGGATCGAGCGTGACCCGAACGGGCAGCGTGTTGATGAACAGCCCGATCATGCCTTCGATGCCTGGGACCTCGGGTGGACGTCCCGACACGGTGGCACCGAACACGACGTCGTCTCGGCCGGTCAGTGTCGCGAGCACGACGCCCCACGCGGTCTGGACGAGCGTGTTGAGAGTCGACCCGCGGCGCGCCGCGAAATCGCGTAGGGCAGCGGTGGTCTCGATCGACAACGAGCGTTCGGATTCGCGAGAGACCGTGGACAATTGCCGCCCTCGATCGCCGGTGACCAGCAGCGTCGGCTCCTCGACGCCCGCCATCGCACTGACCCACTGCGCGGTCGAGATCGAGACGTCGCGTTGCCGCATCCATGTCAGGTAGTCCCGGTACGCGGGCACCCGCGGCAGCATCGAGTCGTCGGACTCGGTGACGTACAGCGTGATGAGTTCCTTGACGACCAGCGGCGTCGACCACCCGTCCAGCAGAATGTGGTGGTTGGTCAGCAGCAGTCGCCAATGATCGTCGGCGAGGGTGATGAGCGTGAATCGAAGCAGCGGCGCGGAGTCCATCTCGAACCGAACACCGCGATCGGCTTCGAGGACTCCTTCCAGTGCAGCCTCGACATCGGCTTCACCGCGCAGATCGATCTCGGCCCACGGAACCGTGACCGAACTCTGCACGATCTGCAGAGATTCGCCGGAGCTGTTGTGGACGAACGCTGCCCGCAGATTCGGATGACGTGAGACGAGCTTGTCGACTGCGGCGTGCATCCGCTCGGAATCGACGGTGCCACGCAACTCGAGGCCGAGTTGCACCATGTAGGCGTCGACGCCCGCAGAGTCGCTGCCGACCTCGCCCGCGAGGCGCGCGTGGAAGAGCAAACCAGCCTGCAGCGGCGACATCGACCACACGTCGTCCAGGTCCGGGAATCTGTTCTCCAGTACCTCGATGGACCTCTGATCTATGTCGACCAGCTCGAGATCGGACGGAGTGAGACCACCCGCACCGTCGGCCGAGGCGTGCTCGGTGATCGAGGTGAGCGCCTGCGTCCAGAGCTCGATCAGTCGATCGACCTCGTCGGCACCGAGGATCCCGGCCGGGAATGCGAACGTGGCGTCGAGCTGTGGGCCATTGGGTGTCGACGTCGTGACGGCATTGATGTCCAACGCGGCCGGCACGGGCATGTCCGGGTTCTGCGCGTCGCCCAGTTCGGCGTCGGCCACGGGAATCCAGCCCACGTCTTCCATGCCCTCGGACGAACCGGTCGAGAAGCGCCCGAGGTAGTTGAAACTGACCTGCGGAGCGGCGTGATCGGACAGAGCTTCGGTTCCTGCGGGATCGAGGTACCGGAGCATGCCGTAGCCGATGCCGTGATCGGGGATCTCGAGCAGCTGCTCTTTGACGGCCTTGATCAGCGTGCCTGCGGAGTCTCCGCCGGACAACGCGTCGGCGATGTCGACGGAACCGAGGTCGAGGCGCACCGGGAAGATCGTGGTGAACCAGCCGACGGTTCTGCCGAGATCGGCTCCGGGAACCACGGCGTCTTCACGGCCATGGCCTTCGAGCGTGATCAGCGCACTGCGGACAGCGGCTCCCCGTTCGCGACGCCATGCCGTGAGCGCGAGAGCCAACCCGGCCAGCAGGCCGTCGTTGACGCTGCCCCGGAAGACATTCGGCACCGTGGTCAGCAGGCGCTCGGTGACCTCGACCGGCAGCGATGTGCGAATGCGCTGCACGGTGGCGTCGACGTCCACCCGCTTGTCCAGCGGACGCGAGCCGATGGTCGGATCTTCGCCGTCGAGGATGCGTCGCCACAGCCCGAGCTCGCCTGCGCGGCTTGTGGTGACCTCGGTCAATCCGGTGGACCAGCGCCGCATCGACGTGCCGATCGGTGCCAGCACAGGCTCGTCGCCCGCGACGATCTGGCTCCATGCCGTGGCCAGATCCGGAACGAGGATGCGCCAGGACACGCCGTCGATGACGAGGTGATGTGCGACGACGAGAAGTCGACCGGATCCGTTCGGGCCCTGGAACCACACCATCTGGACCATGACCCCGTCGGCGGGGATCAGTCGATCCGCTGCGGCGTCGAGTTCGGTTGCGGCGCGGGAGGAGAACTCGGCACCGTCCACGGAATCGACCGAGACGGCATGGATGACCGACGCGGCGGACACGGTCCCGATCGGAGAGACTTCCTCGTGCCACGTGCCGTCCGAGTCCTGGAACAGACGCGACCGCAGCATGTCGTGACGATCGAGCACGGCCTGGACTGTGCGCTCGAGCGTGGTGGTGTCGATACCGACCGGGAGCTGAAGCAGAGCGGTCTGGGTGTAGCGACCGAAGTCGGTGCTGCGATCCAACATCCATCGAACGACCGGTGTCAGTGGTAGTGGGCCGACTCCCCCGCCGTCGAGTTCCTCCAGTACGACGACGTCGCCTCCGAGAACGACCACCTCGGCCAGCGCGGCCACGGTCTTGCGCTCGAAGATGTCGCGTGGAGCCAGCACCAGTCCGGCCGCCTTGGCGCGGGAGACCAGCTGAATCGACATGATGCTGTCGCCGCCGAGTGCGAAGAACGAATCGTCGACGCCGACGGTGTCGAGTCCGAGCACGTCCGCGAACAGGCCGGCGAGAATGGACTCGACTTCTGTTGCAGGCAAGCGACTTTCGGTGACATTGGCCGAGAAGTCCGGTGCCGGCAAGGCGCGTCGATCGAGCTTGCCGTTGGCGGTGAGGGGCAGCTCGTCCAGCACGATCAGCGCGGCAGGCACCATGTAGGACGTCAGCGTGGTGCCCACGAAATCGAGAACGGCGGAGTGATCGAGGGTTCGACCGGACTCGGCAACGACGTAGCCGATCAATCGGTCACCGAATCCGTCGTCTCGTACCGAGACCACGGAGGCCGCGACACCGTCGAATGCGAGCAGAGCGCTTTCGATCTCACCGAGTTCGATGCGGAACCCGTGCAGCTGTACCTGCATGTCACTGCGGCCCAGGTATTCGAGCGCCCCGTCGCGGTTCCATCGCGCAGTGTCACCGGTGCGGTACATCCGGTGTCCGGCCGGACCGGAGGGATCAGCCACGAAACGCGTTGCCGACAGGCCGGCCCGTCCGAGGTAGCCGCGCGAGAGCTGTGCCCCGGAGACGTACATTTCGCCGGTCACGCCGGGTGGCACAGGCTTCAGACGCGCGTCGAGAACGGCAACGTTCAGGGCCGGGATCGCCTGACCGATGACGCTGGCGGACGCCGAGGCGGCGAACTCCTCGGTCAGGGCCAGGTGGCTCACGTGGACCGTCGTCTCGGTGATGCCGTACATGTTCACCAGGGTCGGCGCGGACTCGTCGTGTCGGGCATACCAACGGCCCAACTGTCCGAGATCGAGTGCCTCACCGCCGAAGATGACGTAACGCAGCGAGAGGTCTGCCGAGTCATCGGCAGCTCCCACGGCAGCGGTGGCAACCCTATCGGCCTCAGCGAACTGGTAGAACGCCGTCGGTGTCTGGTTGAGCACCGTGACCTTCTCGCGCACCAGCAACTCGCGGAACAGCTCCGGCGAACGTGCCGTGTAGTAATCGACGACGACGAGGGCTCCGCCGTGCAGCAACGGGCCCCACAGCTCCCACACCGAGAAGTCGAACGCGTACGAGTGGAACATCGTCCAGACATCGCGGCTGTCGAAATCGAACAGATCCGCGGTGTTCGCAAACAGTGTCGCCACATTGCGGTGCGCGATCTGGACGCCCTTGGGGCGACCGGTACTACCCGAGGTGTAGATGACGTACGCGATCGAATCTGCACCGGTCCTGCCCGAGCGGTCCGCATCGGTCAGCGGTGCGCCGGAGACGTCCTTCAGCTCCGCGATCAGTTCCGGCGAATCGACCAGGAGAACATCGACGTCGGAGGCCGGAACCGCAGTGCTGTCGGCCACGGTGGAGATGACGCAGACAGGCGAGGCGTCCTCCAGCATGAACGCGAGTCGGTCAGCTGGGTAGGAGACGTCGATCGGCAGATACCCGCCGCCGGATTTGATCACGGCGAGCAGCGCCACGATCAGCTGCTCGTCACGTGGCATTGCGACCGCAACGAGCGATTCGGACGTCACGCCGCGACCGACGAGAACGCGGGCCAGGCGGCTCGAACGGTCGTCCAGCTCGGCGTAGGTCATCGATCGATCGCCGAAGACGACGGCACGCGAATCCGGGAATCGTGCTGCAGCAGCGGCGAATCGGTCGGCCAAGGTCGAGTCGTCTGCCTCGAGACCCGCGTGGTTCCACTCGTGCGTCATCGCATCGAGTTCGCCGGTGAGAAGCAGATCGATGTCGCCTACGGCGCTGTCAGGATCGGCAGTGACTGCATCGAGAACGGCACCGAAGCGTGCGGAGAACTCCTGGACGGACGATTCCTCGAACAAATCGACCGCATACGTGATCGCTGCGGTCATCCCGGACGGCGCACCGGTCTCGTCGAAGTTCTCCGCAACGGTCAGCTGTAGATCGAACTTCGCCACGTGTGCGTCGATGTCGACGGCTCGGACGGTCAGGTCCGGCAGCTCGAGCGTCGCCGAGGTGTTGTTCTGGAATTCGAGCAGTACCTGGAACAGCGGCGAGTGGTCGGTCGAACGCGTCGGGTCGAGTACGTCGACCAACCGCTCGAACGGGACGTCGGTGTTGTCGAACGCAGCCAGATCGGCTGTGCGCGTGGCACGGAGCAGGTCGGTGAACGAGAGCTGCGGTGCCACGTCGGTGCGCAGAACGAGCGTACCCACGAACATGCCGACCAGATCGTCGAGTGCGGCGTCGCCGCGGCCTGCGATGGGGGTACCGACCGCGATGTCCTCGGTGCCGCTCAGTCGCGCCATCAGGACCGACCATGCAGCATGTACGGCCATGAAGACGGTTGCCTCGTTGGCGCGTGCGACGTCGACCAGTGATGCATGGGCGTCGCGGTCGATCTCGAAACGAACGCTGTTGCCGCGCAACGATTGACGGGCCGGGCGGGGATGATCCAACGGCAGCGGGAGAACCTCGGGCAGGTCCGCCAGGGCGGTTTTCCAGAAGTCCAGCTGCTGTGCGGCGAGTGACGACGGATCGGACTCGTCGCCGAGAACATCGCGCTGCCATATCGCGAAGTCGGCGTACTGAACCTCGAGCGGTACCCACATCGGAACTGTGGCTGCGGCACGGGCTCCGTAGGCCACCATCACGTCTCGCGCCAGTGGTGCCATGGACGCTCCGTCGGCGGCGATGTGATGCACGACGATCGAGAGCACGAACTCGTCCGGTGCCAACCGGTACAGAACCGCGCGGAAGGGCAGCTCGGTCGAGACGTCGAATCCCTGTGCCGCAGCTGCCGACACGGCCGCCACGACCTCGCCGGCGTCGAGATCGACGACGTCGAGCTCCGTCGATGCAGTCCGGACGTCGAGAATCTTTTGCTCGGGTCGCTCTCCCTGGGTGGGGAACACCGTGCGCAGCGACTCGTGTCGTTCCAGAACGTCGCCGACGGCCGCGCTCATCGCAGCGATATCGAGACGACCGGTCAGACGAACCGCGAGCGGGATGTTGTACGCCGCCGACGTCACGTCGAACTGGTTGATGAACCACATCCGTTGCTGAGCCAAGGACAACGGAATCGAACTCGGCCGCGGCTTCGCGACGAGTGCGGGGCGGCGAACCGTGCCGAGCGGGTTGCTGTCCACGCGCTCTGCGAGCGACTCGACAGTGGGAGCCTCGAACAGGGCACGCACACTGATCGCAGTGTCCAGGGCAGTGTTGACTCGCGCGGTGAGTCTGGTGGCGCTGAGGGAGTCGCCGCCCAGATCGAAGAAGCTCGAATCGATACCGACTGCCTCGATTCCGAGCACCTCGCCGAATATGTCGGCGATGATCCGCTCCGTCTCGGTTCGGGGAGCACGTGAATCGCTTCCGAGATGGAGATCGGGAGCAGGCAGTGCTTTTCGATCCAGCTTGCCGGCAGGGGTCAACGGAATCGATTCCAGCGCGACGAAGGCCGTCGGGATCATGTGCGTGGGAAGCGAACTCGACACATGGGTCCGCAATGCGGCGGCGTCGATCTGCCGACCCGGTCGCGGAAGAACATAGGCGACCAGAATCGTGTTTCCCGTCGGACCGTCGACCCCAACCGTGGTGGCGAATTCGACCGTCGGATCGTCGGTCAGAACAGCGTCGATCTCGCCCAGTTCGATACGGAACCCACGCACCTTGACCTGGAAGTCGCTGCGCCCGACGTACTCGAGTGTCCCGGATTCGGTCCACCGCACGACATCTCCGGTGCGGTACATCCGCGCACCCGGCTCGGCGAAGGGATTTGCAACGAATCGGTCTGCTGTCAGACCGAATCGGGAATGGTAGCCCCGGGCAAGTGCGGGCCCGGCGAGATACAGCTCTCCCGCAACTCCGACCGGAACGGGATGCAGCCGTGTGTCGAGAACGACCTCGCTGAAACCGATTGTCGGCGAACCGATGTCGATAGAGGAATCGACGCTCAGCGGATCGCTGATCGACGAGAAGATGGTCGCTTCGGTGGGTCCGTACGCATTGAACATCAGACGACCCGGAGCCCAGCGAGCCACCAGCTCGGGCGGACAGACGTCTCCACCGGTGGCGACGACGCGCAGCTCGGTGAGGCCTTCGGGGTCCACCGATGCCAGTGCGGCAGGCGTGACGAACGCGTGCGTCACGTTCTGCTCGGCGAGCAGTGCGGCCAGCTCGGTGCCGCCGTAGACCGAGGTCGGTGCGATGACCATTGTCGCAGCGCCGGAGAGGACCATGACCAGTTCGAGGATGGAGGCATCGAAGCTCGGCGAAGCGAAAGCCAGAACTCGAGCATCGGGAGTCACCTCGAAACGGCTTCGCTCTTCCTCTGCCAGATTCGCAAGACCGCGATGGGTGACGGTGACGCCCTTGGGCACACCGGTCGAGCCCGACGTGTAGATCAAGTAGGCGACCTGATCGACGTGCATCGGACGCGTTCGGTCTTCGTCGCGCACCGGGGTGGTCGAGAGATCGGCTAGCTCGGCACGTGTCTCGTCCTGATCGAGGACGGTCCACCGGGCCGAGCCGAGACCGTCGACAGCGGGGACGTGCGTGGCGAGTGTGAGGCCGATGGAGGCACCCGAGTCGACCAACATGTGCTCGACGCGATCGCGGGGGTAGCTCGGATCGATGGGCAGGAATGCCGCGCCCGTCTTGGCGACCGCCCAGATACCGAGAACAGAATCGATGGAGCGCGGTAGAGCCAGTGCGACAACACTTTCCGGTCCGGCACCGCGGGCGATGAGCGCGCGGGCAAGAGCGGAGGACCGCGCGTCCAGCTCGGCGTAGCCGAGGCTGCCGTCCCCGCTCCACAGAGCGAGGCCGTCGGTGTTCGTCGCCGCTGCACCGGTGAAGATCTCGGGGAGCAGACGAACACCCGACGACGCCGGGCCGTGAACCGGGGCCAGTCGACCCAGTTCGTCCTCGGACAGCAGTGACAGCGATCCGACGCGCCGATCGGTATCGGTGGCAATGGCCTCCAGTACCCGGACGATCCTGTCGATCGTCGCTCGAACGACGCTGTCCTCGAACAGTTCTGGCAGATACTTGGCTTCGATGTGCAGGCGGTCGTCGACCATCGCGACCAGAGTCAGTGGATACTGCGCCGTGTCGCTGCCGTCGTGGACGTCGTGGACGTGCATGCCGGCGAGGTCGGTCTCGGCCGACAGTCCTGCACGGTCCATCGGGTAGGACTCGAACACCGTCAGGGTGTCGAAGGCGACGGCCGGTCCCACGGCGCGCTGAATGTCGGTGAGTCCGAGGTAGTGGTGATCGAGCAGAGCAGCCTGCTCGGCCTGCACCCGATCGAGGTATTCACCGAGTGTCTCGGATGGATCGAGCACGATCCTGACCGGCAGGGTGTTGATGAACAAGCCGACCATCGACTCGATATCGGACACCTCGGGCGGTCGTCCGGACACGGTCGCACCGAACACCACGTCGGAGCGTCCGGTCAAGGTGCCGAGAACCATGGCCCACGACGCCTGCACCATGGAGTTCATCGTCACGCCGCGTGCTCGGGCGACGGCCCGCAGTCGGTCGGTCTGTGCGGTGTCCAACGAGATCAGCGCACGGCCGGCCAACGTCGATTCCTGGCGCCGACTTTCGACCGGAGTCAACAGAGTGGGTTCGGACAGTCCTGCGAGCGCGTCGGTCCATGCCGCAGTTGCCGACGAACGGTCACGTTTTGCGAGCCACGACAGGTAGTCGCGGTAGGCGGGGACGCGCGGGAGCACGGTCTCGTCGCCGTCGACCATGTACAGGGTCAAGAGGTCCTTGAGCAGCAGCGGCGTCGACCAACCGTCGAGCAGAATGTGATGGTTGGTCATCACCAGACGCCACTCGCCCGGCGCCACCGTGATCAGCATGAAGCGCAACAGCGGAGCCTGAGCCATGTTGAAACGGGTGGCTCGGTCCTCGTGTTCGATGCGTTCGAGCTCGGCGGCCCTATCGTCGACGTCCAGACCGGTGAGGTCGATCGACGACCACGGTGCGTCCACCTCGTGATGCACGATCTGGATCGACTCGCCGTCGGTGTTGTGCACGAAGGCGGTACGTAGGTTGGCGTGTCTACGCAGCAGCGCCTGAGCAGACCGTCGGAACCGAGCTTCGTCGACGTGTCCGCGCAGTTCCAACACGAGTTGAACGATGTAGGCATCGACGGACTGATCCGACAGCTCGGCGTGGAACAGCAGACCGGCCTGCAGAGGCGTCATCGACCAGATGTCGTCCAGTGTCGGATAGACGCGTTCGAGGTCGTCGATCGAGCTCTGGTCGAGCCGAACCAGCTCGAGATCGGACGGAGTGAAACCGCCGGCTCCGGGCCGCTGTGCAAGCAGAGTCAGCGCGGTGAGTGCCTGTCGCCACAGTTCGACCAGCTCTGCGACCTCGGCCGCGTCGAGAACGCCTGTCGGGAACGCGAACGAGGCTTCCAGTCGTGGGCCGGTCGGTGTCGCCGTGGTGACGGCGTTGATGTCGAGCACAGCGGCGACGGGTAGATCGTCGTCCTGCGAATCACCGACACCGGAATCGTCGACCGGCAACCAGCCGTGCCCGCGAAGCTCGTCCGGAATGTCGGTGCTGTAGCGCCCGAGGTAGTTGAAACTGATCTGGGGAGCCGGGAAGTCGCGAAGCGCAGCGGCACCCGTCTCGTCCAGGTATCGCAGCATGCCGTAGCCGATGCCGTGATCCGGAACGGCCAGCAACTGCTCCTTGACCGATTTGATCAGGCGCGCTGCATCGGCGCCGCCCGCGAGAGCGTCGTCCAGATCGATACCGTCGAGGGTCAATCTGAGCGGGTAGATCGTGGTGAACCAACCGATGGTGCGGCCGAGATCAGCGCCGGGCACGACGTGGTCCTCACGACCGTGACCCTCGAGGGAGATGAGCGCGTCGTCGACGACCACGCCGCGACCTCGTCGCCAGACGGCGGTGGCAAGGGCCAAAGCTGCGAGAAGACCGTCGTTGACGCTGCCGTGGAACGCGTCGGGCAGTGCGGTGAGCAGTCCCTCGGTGACGTCGGTCGACAGAGTCGTCTCGATCTTGTCCACGGTCCGGTACACGTCGATCTCGCGATCGAGCGCACGGGATCCGATGAGCGGATCGGGTTGCGCCACAACAGATCGCCAGATTTCCAGCTCGTCGGCGCGGGTCGCGGTGACCTCACGCAAACCGTGAGACCAACGGCGCATCGAGGTGCCGACCGGAGCCAGTTCCGGGGTGTTTCCGCCGATGATCTGGGCCCATGCCGACGCGAGATCCGGAACGAGAATCCGCCAGGACACACCATCGATCACCAGGTGATGGGCGACAACGAGCAGACGGCTTCCCTCGGTGCCTGCGTCGAACCACACCATCTGGATCATGACACCGGAATCAGGTGCCAAGCGGGCCACTGCTGCCGCGGCCTCGGTTCTGGCCTGCTCCGAGAACTCCGCCCCGTGAACGGTTGTCGACGAGACTCGGTGGACAACCGACCGCGCGGACACCGATCCGACGGGAAGAACCTCCATCGCGGGGTGTTCACCGCGATGCAGCACACCGCGAAGCATGTCGTGGTGATCGAGAACCGTCTGGACAGTGGCTTCGAGAACGTCGAGTTCGATGTCCGCTGGAAGCGTCAGGACAGCGGTCTGGGTGTGCTTGTCGAGCACTGCCGTGCGATCGAGCATCCATGCCACGATCGGGGTCAGCGGTACGTCTCCGACACCGCCGCCCGGCAGTTCTTCGAGCACGAGCGCTGCTGTTCCGTCACCGGCTGCGACCACCTCGGCCAGCGCGGCAACTGTTTTGTGCTCGAACACATCTCGCGGCGAGAGGGCGAGGCCGGCGGCTTTGGCGCGCGAGACCAACTGAATGGACATGATGCTGTCGCCGCCGAGCGCGAAGAACGAATCGTCGACGCCGACGCGGTCCAGCCGCAGGACCTCGGCGAACAATCCGGCCAGCGTCTTCTCGACCGCATTGTCGGCATCGCGGCCGCCCGTGGTGACCTGAGCGGACCAGTCCGGTTCGGGTAGTGCGTTTCGGTCGAGTTTGCCTGCCGGAGTCAACGGAATCGATTCGAGCATCACCAACGCCGACGGCACCATATGCGCCGGCAACACCGACCCCACATGCTCCCGCAACGACGCCGCATCCAGAACCGTCCCGGCCACGGGCAACACGTACGACACCAACACCGTCGCCCCGGCCGCACTCTCACGCCCCACAGTGACCACAAAATCGACACCCGGCACAGCCGCCAACACCGAATCGATCTCACCCAACTCGATCCGGAAACCACGCACCTTCACCTGAAAATCGCTACGCCCCACATACTCCAACGCACCCGACGCATTCCACCGCACCACATCACCGGTGCGATACATCCGCGAACCCGCACCACCGAACGGATTGGCCACGAAACGCTCCGCCGTCAAACCCAACCGAGCGTGATACCCACGAGCCAACGCCGGACCCGCCAGATACAACTCACCCACCACACCCACCGGCACCGGATTCAACCGCGCATCCAACACCACCTCCGCGAAACCGATAGTCGGAGAACCGATATCGACAGACTCCCCCACCACCAACGCCGACGAAATCGACGAGAAAATCGTCGCCTCCGTCGGACCGTACGCATTGAACATCCGCCGACCCGGCGCCCACCGCGCCACCAACTCCGGCGCACACACATCACCACCGGTGACCACAACCTGAACCGAATCCAACCCCACCGGATCCACCGACGCCAACGCCGCCGGCGTCACGAACGCATGCGAGACCCGCTCCTGCGCCAACAACGACGCCAACTCCACCCCACCGAACACCAACGGCGGAGCAATCACCATCGTCGCCCCACCCGAAAACGCCAACACGAACTCGAGAATCGACGCATCGAAACTCGGCGACGCAAACGCCAACACCCGAGACGACGGACCCACACCGAACCGAACCCGCTCCTCAGCAGCCAAGTTCCCCACACCACGATGAGTGACCACCACACCCTTGGGCACACCAGTGGACCCCGACGTATAAATCAGATACGCCGCATCATCGAGACGCAACACCCCCGAACGCTCGGCATCCAACACCGGAGCAGCCGACCGAAACGCCAGATCCGCCACCACATCCGGATCATCGAGCACCACCCACGACACCCCACCCACACCCGACACCGCACCCACATGAGCACCCAACGTCACACCCACCACAGCACCCGAATCGACCAACATGTGCTCGATCCGATCCACCGGATAATTCGGATCCACCGGCAAGAACGCACCACCGGCCTTCGCCACCGCCCACACCGCCACCACAGACTCCACCGACCGCGACAACGCCAACGCCACGAACGACCCCGGACCCACACCACACGACATCAACATCCGCGCCAACCGCGACGACGCCGCATCCAACTCACCATACGAAAGCACCCGCGAACCCGACACCACCGCAACACCACCGACACCAGCCACACCCACCGCACCAGCCAACAACTCCGGCAACACCACACCCACCACAGACCGCGGACCACGAACCGGAGCCAGGGAGGCGTATTCGTCGTTCGACAGAATGTCGATGTCCCCGATCCGGACGGACGGGTCCGTCGTCACGACATCGAGGATTCGCGCGAGGCGGTCGGCGAGGACTCGGACCGTGTCGGCATCGAACAGTTCTGTGGCGTAGCGGAAACCGGCATCGATGCCGACCGGTGCCCCGAACTTGTCGAATTCTTCCGAGACCGTCAATTGCAGGTCGAAATTGGAGATGTGATTGGGCAGTTCGATGCCCTCGATCGACAGGCCGGGCAACGTCACCGTCGGTCGGTCGGTGTGTTGGAACTCGAGCATCACCTGGAACAACGGCGCATGGGCGGTCGATCTCGCGGGATCGACCGCATCGACGACGCGCTCGAACGGGATGTCCGAGTGTGTGAACGCCGCAAGGTCGGTGGCACGCACGTCCGAGAGGAGATCCTCGAAACGAGTGGAGCCCGGCACCTGGGTGCGTAGCACGAGGGTATTGACGAACATGCCGACGAGCTCGTCGAGCGCAGCGTCCCCTCGACCCGAGATCGGCGTTCCCACCGAGATGTCCTCGGTGCCGGACAGTCGGGCGAGAAGGACGGCCAATGCGGCGTGCACGATCATGAACGAGCTCGAATTGTGCTCGGCAGCAACAGTTGCGAGCCGCGCATGGACGGCCGCGTCGATCTCGAACGAGACCGAGTCGCCGCGCAGAGACGCCACCGCCGGGCGGGGGCGATCGGTTGGCAGGGGCAGAACCTCGGGGCTGCCGGACAGTGTGTCGACCCAGTAGGTCGATTGCTGTGCCATCAGCGACGCGGGATCGGACTCCGTGCCGAGGTATCGACGCTGCCACAGTGCGTAATCGGCGTACTGGACCGGCAACGGTTCCTGGCTCGGTGCGTGCCCTGCGGCACGGGCGCTGTACGCCACCATCAGATCGCGGGCCAGCGGGGCGCTGGAGAAGCCGTCGGAGGAGATGTGGTGCACCACCATGACGAGTACGTGCTCGTTCTCGCGCTCCCGGATCAATCGGACGCGCAACGGAACGTCCGCCACCACGTCGAAGCCCGAGCCGGCGACATCGCCGATCAGTTCGTGCACATGCCGGTCGTCGTCCGCAGTGATCGGAGTCAGATCCGGCAGTGCCGACGCCACATCGAGAATCGATTGCACAGGGCCGTCGTCGGACAGCGGGAACATCGTGCGAAGAGACTCGTGCCGCGTCAGCACATCGCCGATGGCCGATCGCATCGCGTCGACGTCGAGGGCACCGCTCAGGCGCATGGCGAACGCGACGTTGTAGGCAGCCGACTCGGTGTCGTACTGATTGATGAACCACATTCGTTGCTGCGCCAGCGACAGCGGGACTACGTCTGGCCGCTCCTGCGGAACCAGTCGCGGAGCCGCGTCGGCGTCGTGTTCACGGATGTCGATGCCAGCGGACAACGCGCGCACGGTGGGCGCGTCGAACAGATCCCGGATACCGATATTGCTTCCGAGTGCGGCATTGACCCGCGCTACCAAACGCATCGCGATCAGAGAGTTGCCACCGATCTCGAAGAAGCTCGACGTGACGCCCACCTGGGAAATGCCGAGCAGGTCAGCGAAGATGCCGGCCACGATTTCTTCGACGGGGTTCTCAGGACCGACGAATTCCGAAGCGGCGACGGTGAACTCGGGTGCAGGCAGCGCCTTTCGATCGAGCTTTCCGCTGGCGTTGACCGGCAGCGAATCGAGCACCACCACATGCGAGGGCACCATGTAGGCCGGAAGCCGGCGCGCGGCCTCGGCCGTCAGATCGGTGGGGTCGACGGCAGCACCGTGTGCGCCCACGACGTAAGCAACCAGCGTCTCACCGGTGTTCGGGTCCTTGTGTACCAATGCGATCGCTTGGGCGACCGACTCGGACCGCAGCAGGACGGCTTCGATCTCGGGCAGCTCGATGCGCAGGCCGCGCAACTTGACCTGAAAATCGGTACGGCCGATGTACTCGAGCTCACCGTCGGCGCGCCAGCGAACCAGATCGCCTGTGCGGTAGAGCCGCTCACCCGGTTCCCCGAACGGGTCGGCGACGAAGCGATCTGCCGTCAGATCGCCGCGCCCTACATAACCGCGTGCGAGTTGGACACCCGCGAGATACAGCTCGCCGGGTGCGCCGATCGGTGCCAGCCGCAACGACGCGTCGAGCACGTACAACCGGGTGTTCCACACCGGTGCGCCGATGGGGATGGAGACCGGATCCCGTCCGGTCACGTGGTAGTAGCTGACATCGACTGCGGCTTCGGTCGGGCCGTAGAGATTGTGCAACTCCGCGAGGGAGAACTGAGCGAACTGTGCCGCGGTGGCAGGCGGAAGTGCTTCGCCACTGCAGAAGACCAGCCGCAGCGATGTGCACTCCGCAGCCCGGGCACCGGCAGCGAACACAGCGAGCATCGACGGTACGAAGTGCACGGTGGTGATGTGCTCGTCGGCGATGATGCGGGAGAGGTACGCAGGGTCGCGGTGTCCGTCGGGTTCTGCCACCACGAGTTTGGCGCCCACCTGAAGTGGCCAGAAGAATTCCCACACCGAGACGTCGAAGGTGGCGGGCGTCTTCTGCAGAACGGTGTCGGCCGCCTCGAGACGATACTCGTGCTGCATCCACAGCAGGCGATTCACTATGGCGGAGTGCGTGACTGCCACGCCCTTGGGCCGGCCGGTGGAACCGGAGGTGTAGATCACGTAGGCGGTGTTCGAGCCACCCAGGCTGCCCAGTCGATCGGCATCGGTGACCGACGAGTGATCGCGATCGGAGACGTCCAACAGATCGACGGCGAGAACGGGAGTTGCCACCGGAATGTTGATCCAGTCGCGGCTCGTGGTGAGAATGCACACCGGTTGAGCACTCGACAGCACGTAGGACGACCGCTCGACCGGATGGTCCGGGTCGATCGGAACATATGCACCGCCGGCCTTGACGATGGCGTACATACCCACGAGCAGGTCGATCGATCGTCGCATTGCCAGGCCGACGTGGGATTCCGGAGCCACGCCGAGCGAGATGAGGTGCCTAGCGAGCTGATTGGCACGCTCGTCCAGTTCGAGATACGTGATGCGCTCGTCCTCGAACACCAGCGCGGTCGAGTACGGACTGCGAAGCACCTGCCGGTCGAACAAGCTGCTCAGCGTGACGCCGCTATCTCCGGCCGGGATCTGCTGGTGGACCGAAGACGATTCGATCAGTCGTGCGGTGTCGTTCCACTCGAACAGAACGAGTTCCCGTTCTGCGGCGGAGAGGATGTCGATGTCGCCGGTCCGGACGTCCGTCGATGTGCCGATGGTGGAGACGATTCGCAGGAAGCGGTCGACGAACCGATCGATGGTGTCGGGATCGAACAGATCCGTGGCGTAGGTGAAGGAGGCCGACAACGCACCGGAATCGTCGGCGGGGTTCTGATCGACACGCAGTTGCAGGTCGAACTTCGCTGTGTCGGTGCTGATTTCCTCGAACTCGACGGTGAGATCGGGCAGTTCCAGCGTGGCCGCGGCGTTGTTCTGGAATTCGAGGAGAACCTGGAACAGCGGTGAATGATCGGTCGATCTGGCCGGATCGAGCACATCGACGAGTCGCTCGAACGGAATGTCGGTGTTGTCGAAGGCAGCGAGATCGGATCGTCGGGTACCGGCCAACAACTCGCCGAAAGTCGCGTGCGGTTCGACCTGTGTACGCAGCACGAGCGTGCCGACGAACATACCGACCAGATCGTCGAGGGCTGCATCCCCTCGGCCAGCGATCGGAGTTCCGATAGCGATGTCGCGGGTGCCGCTCAACCGGGCGAGCAGCAAAGCGAGCGCGGAGTGGACCACCATGAACAGCGTTGAGTCGTGTTCGGCCGCAACCGAAGACAATCGAGCGGCGACATCGGCCGGAATGGTGAACGGGGTGACGCTGCCACGCATCGACTGCCGAATGGGCCGTGGTCGATCGAGCGGCATCGGCAACACGTCGGGTAGATCTGCCAGTGCCGACTGCCAGAAGTCGATCTGCCGCGATGCCACGGATGTGGGGTCGTTCTCGTTGCCGAGGACGGCGTGTTGCCACAAGGCGAAGTCCGCATACTGCACGGCCAGGGGATCCCACATCGGAGCCGATCCCGCAGACCGGGCGCCGTAGGCGACCATGACGTCGCGCGCCAGCGGTGCCATCGAGGCACCGTCGGCAGCAATGTGGTGCACCACGATGGCGAGCACAAAACTTTCCGCGCCGGTCCGATACAGCACGGCCCGGAATGGAAGATCGACCGTGACGTCGAATCCTGTTGTCGCAGAGGTGCGGACGAGTGCGTCTACCGACGCGGCGTCGACCTCGACGAAGTCCAGTGGGAGGTTGGGTCCGGTGACGTCCTCGACCGGGGTGATGACCTGGTTCGGCAGATCTCCCACGGTGGGAAACACCGTCCGGAGAGATTCGTGGCGCGACAGCACGTCGCCGATGGCCGCGGACATCGCGGTGACGTCCAGGCGACCCGTCAAACGGACGGTGAGTGGAATGTTGTACGCGGGCGAGGCCACGTCGAACTGGTTGATGAACCACATTCGCTGCTGAGCGAGAGAGAGCGGAACGGACTCGGGTCGTTCGACAGCCACGAGTGCCGGGCGGCGGTGCAACGAGGCACCCTTTGCCTCCGCACGTTCTGCCAGTGTGCGCACCGTCGATGCCTCGAACAGGTCGAGAACTTTCAGATCGGTTCCGAGGGCAGAATTTGCTCGCGCGATCAATCGCGTTGCCACCAGAGAGTTTCCGCCGAGATCGAAGAAGCTGTCGGTCACACCGACCCGATCGACCTCGAGAACGTCGCAGAAGACAGCTGCCACAGCGGCTTCGTACTCCGTCTGCGCGGCCTCGAACGCACCGTGCGATCCGAGTTCCGGTTCGGGTAGTGCGTTTCGGTCGAGTTTGCCTGCCGGAGTCAACGGAATCGATTCGAGCATCACCAACGCCGACGGCACCATATGCGCCGGCAACACCGACCCCACATGCTCCCGCAACGACGCCGCATCCAGAACCGTCCCGGCCACCGGCAACACGTACGACACCAACACCGTCGCCCCGGCCGCACTCTCACGCCCCACAGTGACCACAAAATCGACACCCGGCACAGCCGCCAACACCGAATCGATCTCACCCAACTCGATCCGGAAACCACGCACCTTCACCTGAAAATCGCTACGCCCCACATACTCCAACGCACCCGACGCATTCCACCGCACCACATCACCGGTGCGATACATCCGCGAACCCGCACCACCGAACGGATTGGCCACGAAACGCTCCGCCGTCAAACCCAACCGAGCGTGATACCCACGAGCCAACGCCGGACCCGCCAGATACAACTCACCCACCACACCCACCGGCACCGGATTCAACCGCGCATCCAACACCACCTCCGCGAAACCGATAGTCGGAGAACCGATATCGACAGACTCCCCCACCACCAACGCCGACGAAATCGACGAGAAAATCGTCGCCTCCGTCGGACCGTACGCATTGAACATCCGCCGACCCGGCGCCCACCGCGCCACCAACTCCGGCGCACACACATCACCACCGGTGACCACAACCTGAACCGAATCCAACCCCACCGGATCCACCGACGCCAACGCCGCCGGCGTCACGAACGCATGCGAGACCCGCTCCTGCGCCAACAACGACGCCAACTCCACCCCACCGAACACCAACGGCGGAGCAATCACCATCGTCGCCCCACCCGAAAACGCCAACACGAACTCGAGAATCGACGCATCGAAACTCGGCGACGCAAACGCCAACACCCGAGACGACGGACCCACACCGAACCGAACCCGCTCCTCAGCAGCCAAGTTCCCCACACCACGATGAGTGACCACCACACCCTTGGGCACACCAGTGGACCCCGACGTATAAATCAGATACGCCGCATCATCGAGACGCAACACCCCCGAACGCTCGGCATCCAACACCGGAGCAGCCGACCGAAACGCCAGATCCGCCACCACATCCGGATCATCGAGCACCACCCACGACACCCCACCCACACCCGACACCGCACCCACATGAGCACCCAACGTCACACCCACCACAGCACCCGAATCGACCAACATGTGCTCGATCCGATCCACCGGATAATTCGGATCCACCGGCAAGAACGCACCACCGGCCTTCGCCACCGCCCACACCGCCACCACAGACTCCACCGACCGCGACAACGCCAACGCCACGAACGACCCCGGACCCACACCACACGACATCAACATCCGCGCCAACCGCGACGACGCCGCATCCAACTCACCATACGAAAGCACCCGCGAACCCGACACCACCGCAACACCACCGACACCAGCCACACCCACCGCACCAGCCAACAACTCCGGCAACACCACACCCACCACAGACCGCGGCCCACGAACCGGAGCCAGTCGAGCACGCTCGGCCGCGGACAGAATGTCCACGTCCCCGATCAGCAGCTCGGGTGCATCCGTGAGCGCGTCGAGAATCCGGACCACTCGGCGGCCGAATTGCGACATGCTCGCGGCGTCGAACAGTTCTGTGGCGTAATCGAAAACGACACCGACCGAATCGGACTCGTTGACGGTGACGACCAGATCCATGTCGACCCCGTCGTGCGGCAGAGCCGCGGGACCGAATCGAAGCGCAACCTGAGCCAACGGGCTGTGCGAGCCGGACCGAGACAGACCGAGCGCGTCGACGACGTCTTCGAACGACACGTCACCGTGTGCGAGTGCAGCGTCGAAATCGACCTCGGTCGAAGCGACGAAGTCGCCGAAAGACTGCCGTCCGTTCGGGTTGGTACGCAGAACGACGGTTTCGCCGCTGTCGGCGGGCACGGCGATCGAGACGTCGTCGGTGCTGGCAAGGCGTGAAAGAAGCACGGCGAGAACGGATTCGAACACCACGAACGGCGTTGTCGACCGGTCGGCGGCCAGTTGTTCGACTGCGGCCCAGGACGTGGATCCGAGGGTGATTTCGTGCGATGCGCGAACATGGCCGATACGCGAAGGACGGACTCGATCGGTGGGGATGCCGATCAGGTCCGGAGAATCGGAGAGTCGATCCGTCCAGTAGGCGAGCTGAGCGGCGGCGCGTCGGCGTCGTCGGCCTTCGTCGGCGCTGTCCGGATGTACTTCGGCGACAACGACATCGGGGGCGGCCGCAATGAATGCTTCGGCCATATCCACGAAACTCGAATGGTGCGCCGTGAGGTCGTCGTCGTCGTATCGGTTCGGGTTCGCCCTGAAATCGACGAATGTTCTTGCAGGTGAACCACTCTGGTACACGTTGACCAGAAGGTCCTCCACCGGCCCCGACGTGACGATGTTGAACTCGCCGACAATGGAACCGAGGTTGATCTGCTGGTGGAACAGCATCATGTTGACCATCGGCCCGGTGAGCTGCTTGTCGCTGCCCGAGGCCGCCAGCTCGCGCCGGATGTCCTCGATGCTGAACCGCTGGTGCCGAAGCGCGCCCATCAACTCGAGCTGGACCTGCTGTACCAGTTCACCGACGGTGGCGTCCTCTCGGACGTGCATCGGAATCGGTGCGACGTTGACCAGCATTCCGCCGGATCGGCGGAGCAACGCCGTGGTTCGGGCGGACACAGGAATGTTGACCAGTACGTCGTCTCGTCCGGTCATTCGCGAGAGGTAGCAGCCGAACGCGGCGATGAACACCGCGGCCGAGGTTCCGCCCTTGGTGGAGTCGGAGTCTTCGAGAGCGGTCACGACGTCGGCGGGCAGAGCGATGCTGCGCAACTTGCTGGCGGCAATCGTGCGGCCGTCCGTGTTCGACAGAGTTGCTCCGTCGTGAATGTCGGCGGCGCGGGCGACCCAATATTCCTTGTCGGACTCGAAGCGTGTCGACGTCCGATACTCCTGATCGAGCTCGTACAGACGGCGCAACTCGGCCGCCTTGTTGGGCTCGGGTTCGGAGTGCTCGACGGCGGCTGTGTACAGCGCTGCGGTGCGGTTGACGAGGGTCATGGCACCGTAGCCGTCCAGGGCCACGTGGTGGATCTTGCTGTACCAGAGGTTGCGCTCGTCCTCGACCTGAATGATCCAGCTCTCGACCAGCGGATCGTTCTCCATGTCGACCGGCTGCACGTAGTTGTGGTCGATCCAGCGCAGCGCCGAGGCCATGGGATCGTCTTCGCCGCGCAGGTCCAGGTAGTTCACGGATTGGTCGATGGAGTGATCGACCAGCTGAACGGCCTCTCCGTCGACTTCGGCCAGACGGAGGTAGGCGGACTGGAACTCGTGTCCGGCCTGAGCCGACGCTTCCTGCAGCACTGCTATGTCGAGGTTGCCTCGCAGGTCGACGTACTGGGCGATGCAGACTGCAACATCAGGGGCGAGCTGCTGAGCGAACCACATTCCCCGCTGGGCGGACGAGAGTGGGAAGCCGTTTTCGAAACCGGTGCCGGTCGGGGGCGTCTGAGACCCACCGGTTGTTGTTGCACGCATTCACTTGCCCTTCGGCGGCACGGTCGCGGTGGCGAAATCCGACGCCGAATTCATCGGCTCGAAGGTTTCGGTCCGGTTCGGGGTGTCGAGCCGCGGCGGCTGGTGCGCGCGATTGAGCAATTCTGGCTTCCGTTCTGGTCTGCGTTCGTGTCGGTTCACACCCGCTCGATGTACTGAAAGGGCTCGTATTGCTTCGTCGCGCATCGCCGACCGGATTGAAACGGGGCGGCTCCCTGGTTCTACCGCTTCGACCGAACTGTGAGTTCGCAGGACGAGCGTGAGACGACGACCGATTGGATAAGTGTCTGCGACACGAGCTTCCCCTCCCCGAACAGGTGTCCGGCACGAACGCAACGTCGATGCCGACCCTTCGATCCCATTACAACGTGTGGCCGGAGCTGTCCAGCCCGTCCACCCACTGAAGCCGCACCCGAAAATCGGCCTCCAACACCTCCAGCGGCTTACAAAGATACAACATTGGCGGGAGCCTTTTGTGCAGTCGTCATAAGAAGCATCGACGACCGCTTCCAGCCTGTTACAGGAGTGACCGTGTTCGCCACTCGAACGTGCCCTATTCGATCGAACGAATGACTTCTCGAGAGGAAGGGGCGTCACGTCCCGGTATTTATCCGGCGCAGCGATCGGTAAAATGCCGCATTTACCGACTTCATGTTTGTTTGTGTGGCAACTCGCGCCGCCTGATCAGCAGGGTCGCACCGAGTGCACCGACAGCAGAAAGGCACAGGATCAGCTCTGATCCGAAGCCCAGCCGAGTGGCGACGGTGTGCGTTCGACGCAGTGCAACACTCGAAACGAGTACGTCGGGGGTGAACAGCGGCGTCTGTTGCAACACGGCGCCGTTGGGCGAGACTATCGCGCTGACCCCACTCGTCGCGGCCACCACGACAGTCCTTCCGTGTTCGACGGCTCGTACTCGCGACATCGCAAGTTGCTGGTAGGTCATTTCGGTGTCGCCGAAGGTCGCGTTGTTGGTGGGGATGGCAATGAATTCCGCGCCGGACCTGACCGATTCTTCGAGGGCGCGATCGAATGCGACCTCGTAGCACGTCGCTATTCCGGCGGCTATTCCCGCGGCGTGCACCACGCCGTTACCACTGCCGGGGACGAAATATCCCGCCCGGTCGGCATATTCCGAAAACAAACGGAAAAAGCTTCGGTAGGGCAAGTACTCGCCGAACGGTTGAATTATCTTCTTGTCGTGCCTCTCGCCGGGGCCGTCGTCACCGTTCCAGGCAATGACGGAATTCGAGTTCGTGCCATCGGCATTGACGAGCACCGTGCCCACGAGGATCGGCGCGCCGACCGCAACCGATGCTCGAGTGATGAGAGTCGCAGCATCGGGATTGCGCAACGGATCGATATCGGACGCGTTCTCCGGCCACACCACGAGATCCGGAGCCGGTTGTCTGCCCGCCTCGACATCGGCGGCCAGTGTCATGGTCTCCCGGACGTGATTGTCCAGAACTGCGCGGCGCTGTGCGTTGAAATCCAGACCCAATCGCGGAACGCTCCCCTGCACGGCCGCGATGGTGACCGTGCGTTCGCCGTCCTCCGCGTCGTTTGTGTGCAGAGTCGGTAGCAGAGCCAGCGCGAAGATGGACGCGACCGTCGTCGCGGCCACGGGAACGACGAAGGATCGCACAGTGCGCGGACGGCAGCTCGCCAGGATCAGCGCTGCCAGGCCGGTTCCGGTCAGGGCCACCCCGAAAGTGAGCAGCGGCGCGCCTCCCACGCTCGCCAACGGCAGCAACCAACCCTCGGGTTGCCCGAAAGCCAGCCGACCCCACGGGAAGCCGCCGAACGGAACACTCGACCGCAGCCATTCGGTCAGACTCCACGCCAACGCCAACGACAGTGGCCACCAGGCACTTCGCGCTGCAACCACACCGAGAACCCCGAACAATCCGACGAAGACGGACTCGGCGGCAGCCAACGCCAACCACGGCATCGGCCCCACGTACACACCGATCCACGGCAGCAGCGGAACGAAGAATCCGAGGCCGGCGGCATACCCGTAGCCGAAGCCTGCCTTCAGTGACACCGATCGTCGACCGCCGAAGCCGGTCAACACCAGCGCCAGTACCGCAATGCCGATCGGTGCCAGGAACCACAGGGTCCGAGGAGGGAAGCTTGCGAAGATCAGTACACCGGCACCGACCGAGAGCAGGGTCGACACGGTGGCCCTGCGTAGACGATCACCCCGTGACTGCGTCGTCGCGACCGCCGGAACTCTGTCACTGTTCATGGATGACCTTGCCGCGATGCACGGTCATCGAACAACGCGGGCTTTCGGCCGACGCGTCGAGGCTGGGCAGCGGTGACACCCCGGCACGTGGGTCCGTCGACCAGCGTTGGACGCTGTCTTTGGGGGCCCGCACAACGAGTTCGTCGACGTCCCACACCGCGAAGGATGCAGGCGCACCCGGCACCAGCGTGCCCGCCACGCCATCTCGGACTCCCCCCGCGCGCCACGCTCCCCGCGTCGCTGCGGAGAACGCAGCTCGGGGTGAAACGGCACTGCCCGCCGTGTGGTGGTTGACGGCGGCCCTCGCCGTCGCCCATGGGTCGAGGCGCGTGACCGGTGCGTCGGAACCGAAAGCGAGGGCAACGCCGGCCGAGGCCAATCGGGCGAACGGATGGAGTGCGGCGCCGCGTTCGGCACCGAGCCGTGCCGCATAGAGTCCTTCGGAACCGCCCCACAATGAGTCGAACAGCGGTTGCACGCTGGCGATCACGCCCCACGAGGCCAGGAGATCGGACTGTTCCGGTGTCACCATCGACAGATGTTCGAGCCGGTGTCCGCATGCAGCAACGGCAGGTGTGCCGAGTTCGGCCACCACACGCGCGAAGGCCGTGACGGTGGCCGTGACCGCGGCGTCTCCGATGACGTGGAAGCCGGCTTGGACCCCGGCCGCGGTACAGGCCGAGATGTGCGCGGTGATCGCGTCGACGTCGAGGTAGGAGACTCCCGTTCCTGGGCCGTCGGCATAGCGAGACGACAACCAGGCGGTTCGCGACCCCAGCGAGCCATCGACGAAGATGTCGCCGGCCAGGCCGTGCGCGCCGGTGTCTGCGAGCAGCTGCCGTGCCTGCTCGGCCGTGTCGACCGGCTCGCCCCAGTAGCCGCGCACTTCCACCCCGTGTGCGGTAGCCATCAGTTCACGGAAGTCGTCGATTCCCGACACGATCGGGCCCCCGCATTCGTGCACGGCGACGATTCCCTTGGCTGCTGCGTCGTCCAGCGCCGCCTTACGGGCCCGGGTGCGGGTGTCCGTGGTGAGCATGGCGCGAGCCGCCAGCCTCGCGAGGTGGTGTGCGTCGGCGGTGAGCGGGGACTGTGGCGAGAACCCCGTGGCGGTGTCGATACCGGACGCCGCCGCCCGCAACGGCGTCGAGACGGCAGCCGAGTGCGAATCGACTCGCGTGAGGTACACCGGCCGGCCCGGAGCTGCTGCATCGAGATCGGACGTCGTCGGTGACCGCCGTTCGATCCACTCCGATTCGTCCCAGCCGTGCCCCCACACGAGCGCGTCGGACGTCTTCGCTGCGTACTCGGCGAGTGCGCGCATGCAGTCGTCGAGGGATCGGCAGTGAGACAGATCGAGTCCGATCAGGGACAACCCCAGATCGGTGACGTGTACGTGTGTGTCGACGAAAGCCGGTGCCACGAAGGAGCCGGCCAGGTCGGTGACGGGCACTCCGGGATGAAGCGCACGGCCGGTGCGATCCTCACCGATCCAACTGACGACTCCATCGGTCACGGCCATGGCGGTGGCGTCGGAGGCCATCGGACTGTAGATCCGTCCGCCGCAGAACAATTCGGTGGTCACGAACGACCAGTCTGCCCCTATCGATGCGGCTTCCGGAAATCCCCGGTCGGCCGATCGTCACGGTCCGCCTCGATCACCTGACCTTCGAGGACGAGTGCAGAACCCGCCGCCGATGACGCTGTGCCCGTTGTTTCGACGCGATCGTCGAGGATCTCGCCGTCGATGACGGTCGGACGCATGCGCCGCGTCGCAGTGGCGACCTGCGGCAGCCAGCGCGCAGCCGCCCACATCACCGCCGGGCGCAACAGCCACCGAGTCGGCGGAATCAGCAGCAGCAAACCGATCACCGTGGTCACCAGGCCGGGGACGAACATCGCCACGGACCCCGCCGCGAACAGAGCGCCGTCGGCCACTGCGCCGCCGGCCGACCGCTCACCGCGCGATGCTCTCCGCAGACCGTCCAATACGCGTCTACCCTGCGACCGCACCAGCAGCGAGCCGATCAGCGATCCACCGATCAACAACACCACGGTCCACAGCACACCGAGCGCGCTCGAGACGGCGACCAGTGCGGCGACCTCGACGACGACATAAAGTACGAACAGAGCGAGCATGACGGTCCTTTCTTCGCTTCACCGGTACAACGCTCGAGCCGACGAAATCGCTCCCGAAGTGCCCTGTTTGCCGAGAAATTCTCAGGAACCCGGTCGTACGAGACCGGTCTCGTACGCCAGAACGACCGCTTGTACTCGGTCGCGCACGTCCAATTTCGTCAGAATCCGCCCGATGTGCGTCTTGATCGTCGCCTCGGACAGGTGCAGTACCGCCGCGATCTCGGCATTGGACAGACCGGTCGCCAAGTGCACCAGCACCTCCCGCTCACGACCGGTCAGTGCGTCGAGAACCGACGCATCGGTGGTCGAAACGGACTGGGCGACGAACCGCGAGAGCAGCCGCTTGGTGACCTTCGGTGAGACGACGGCATCGCCTGCGGCCACGCTGCGAATTGCGGATACCAAATCCTCTGGTGGTGTGTCCTTGAGCAGGAATCCACTTGCGCCCGCCCGAAGCGCTCCCAGGACATGCTCGTCGAGATCGAATGTCGTCATCACCAAAACCCTTGTATCGGAACCGGATTCAGTGATAGATCGAGTGGCGGACACACCGTCGATGCCGGGCATGCGGACGTCCATCAACACCACAGCCGGTGCCAGCCTGTCCACGGCCTCGATGGCACCGGCACCGTCGGATGCCTCACCGACCACCTCGATGTCGTCCTGGGCCTCGAGCACCATGTTCAATCCCATGCGCATGAGCTCTTGGTCGTCCACGACGACAACGGTGATCGGCACCGATCCAACCTAGCTGTAAAATTCACCTAGCCCTCACTCGATCGGCAGCGTCGCTCGCACGAGCCAGCTGCCGTGCGGGGTGCGGCCCGCGTGCAGCGTGCCCTGCAGCACGGCCACCCGCTCCCGCATCCCGAGCAGTCCGTGTCCGCCGCCGTCCACGGATGAGACCGCGCCGGTGCCGGTGCCGTTGTCGGAGATCTCGACGGTGACAACATTTTCTTCCCGGACCACTTTGACCACGGCGCGCGGGGCGTGGCCGGCGTGCCGTAGAACGTTGGTGAGCGATTCCTGCACCACACGGTGCACTCCCAGGCTGATTGCCGGGCTGATGTCGTCGAGATTTCCGGTCTGCTCGAGCTCGACGTACAACCCGGCGCGGCCCATCATCTCGACCACCCGGGCGAGGCCTGCTGTGCCGTAGTGAGGCATGTCGTCCGAGTCCGGGGAGGTCCGCATCAGTGCGACGGTTCGGCGCAGCTCTGCCAGCGCAAGCCGACCGGTCGCGGAAATGTTGGCCACAGCCTGCTCGGCGCGCTCGGGATTGCGCCGGATGGCGTACGAGGCGCCGTCGGCCTGAACCACCATGACACTGACGCTGTGGGCGATGACGTCGTGAAGTTCACGCGCGATGCGCGTACGTTCCGCGATCACGGCTTCCTCGGCGCGGCGGTCTCGGTCGTACTCGGCGACGACCAGTCGAGCCTGAGTCGCCTCGTCGTAGGCCCGCCGAGCACCGAGAAACTCTGCCGCGAGCCAGGACAGCGCGTAGAGAAGCGCACCGAACAACAGTGTCGTGAAGATCGGCTGGTCGAACAGCAGCATGGACGCTACCGAATACGCCGCGAGAGCAACGGCGTAGACGGCACCCTGAACTCGTCCTACGTACGCAACCAGGGTGTACAGCATGATCGGCAGGGCCAGCGTCGCCGGGTGACCGTTGACGGCGTCGCCCACCATGGCGCCCGCGATATCGCAGATGCCCGTGGCCACCAGAGTGAAAGCCGCGATCGACCGGGGAAAGCGTCGCCGCCACGCAACGGGTACCGCCAACACGACCGAGAACACGAGAAACAACGGCCCGTTCAGTCCATCGGCAGAACTGACGAACACCAAGATCTCGACGACGAACAGTCCTGCCGCCAGCAATGCATCGGCTACGAAGGGCTGCCCACGGAGCCACAGGCTGAAACGACGCATGTGATTGAGTTTGCCGTATGACTGCCGCGGACTGGGGACTGCTGATGGTGGCTGCGACAGCCGCTGGCTGGGTCGACGCCGTGGTCGGTGGAGGCGGCCTGATCCTGTTGCCCGCGATCCTGCTCGTGGCACCACAAATGACGCAGCAGGCGGCGCTCGCGACAAACAAGGCGACGGCGGTATTCGGTACCGTCGCTGCAGTCGTGACCTTCGCTCGGAAGGTCTCGCTGAACTGGACAGTCCTGGTCCCGGCCGGTGTCCTCGCCGCGGTGACCTCGGCGGCCGGTGCTGCCGCAGTCTCGCTGATCGACCGCGAGCTGTTCATCCCGATCATCATGGTCGTTCTCGTCGGCGTGGCAGTACTCGTGACGTGTCGCCCTACCATCGGTCGAACCGTGGCGTCGTCGCCGCCGACGCATCGCAAAGTTCTGATCGTCGTCGGTCTCGCGGCCGCGGGAATCGGCTTCTACGACGGAATCCTCGGGCCCGGAACCGGCACGTTTCTCATCATCGTGTTCGCCACGATGCTCGGAACGGAATTCGTGCGCAGTGCTGCGATGGCCAAGGTGATCAATGTCGGATCCAATGTTGGGGCCCTCGGATTCTTCGCCGCCACCGGCAGCGTGTACTGGCAACTCGGAGCTGCCATGGCGGTGTGCAACGTCCTCGGGGCGGTAGTCGGGTCCAGAACAGCGGTGGCCAGAGGGGCCGGATTCGTCCGAATCGTCCTGCTCGTCGTCGTGGTGGGGATGGTTCTCCGACTCGGCTGGCAACAGTTCGGCTAGCGTCGGTGCAGTGACGAGACAACCGGATCGGTCGGTCGACGCCGACTTCCTCGCCCTGCCCCTGCGGGAACTCGCGGATGCCGCACTGAGCACAGCACGCTCGGCCGGAGCCACCCATGCCGATGTGCGCGTGCAGCGTTTGACGACGCAGTCGATCTCGCTGCGCGACGGCTCGGTTCAATCCTCGGTCGATGCCGGTGAGATCGGCCTCGCCGTGCGGGTGGTGGTCGACGGGACCTGGGGGTTCGCCTCCCATGCCGAACTCGGCACCGACGCGGCCTCCGAGACGGCCCGTAAAGCAGTCGAGGTGGCCACGGCACTGCGTGCGCTCAATCGCGAACGTGTCGAGCTCGCGTTCGAGCCGGTCTACTTGGACGCGACCTGGGTATCGGATTACGACATCGATCCGTTCGAGGTACCCACTGCCGACAAGGTGGGGTTGCTCGCGGAGTACTCGTCCCGCCTGGCCGCGTCGGACGGCGTGGACCACGTCACCGCCTCGGTGCTACAGGTCAAAGAGCAATCCTTCTACGCCGATCTGGCCGGCAGCAGCATCACCCAGCAGAGGGTGCGACTGCATCCCCAGTTCGAGGCAACAACCGTCGACCGGTCCGTCGGTGCTTTCGAAACCAAGCGCACCCTCGCGCCACCGGTGGGACGCGGTTGGGAATACCTCGGCGAAACCAGCACCTGGGACTGGGCCGAGGAGTTGGCCCGAATACCCGAATGGCTGGCCGAGAAGGTGAAGGCGCCGACCGTGGTGGCCGGACCGACCGACCTCGTCATCGACCCGACCAACCTGTGGCTGACCATTCACGAATCCATAGGGCATGCAACAGAATACGATCGAGCCATCGGCTACGAGGCGGCATACGCAGGCACGTCTTTCGCGACGCCGGACCAATTGGGCACGTTGCGCTACGGATCGCCCATCATGCATGTCACTGCCGATCGGACCGAAGTCAACGGCCTGGCCAGCATCGGTTTCGACGACGACGGAGTGGCCTCGCAACGGTGGGATCTGGTCCGCGACGGGACACTGGTCGGCTATCAACTCGATCGCGTCTTCGCCCCTAGGCTCGGGCTGGAGCGGTCCAACGGGTGCGCATACGCGGATTCTCCACATCACGTTCCGATCCAGCGCATGGCGAACGTGTCGCTGCAGCCGGACCCGGACACCGATCGAACGACTGCCGACCTCATCGGTGCGGTGGAGGACGGCATCTACGTCGTCGGCGACAAGTCCTGGTCGATCGACATGCAGCGGTACAACTTCCAGTTCACCGGTCAACGCTTCTACCGCATTCGCAACGGCGTGCTCGACGGCCAGGTGCGCGATGTTGCGTATCAGGCGACCACCACCGAATTCTGGGGTTCGATGGAGATGCTCGGCGGACCGTCCACCTGGCGGCTCGGCGGTGCCTTCAACTGCGGCAAGGCGCAACCCGGCCAGGTTGCCGCCGTCAGCCACGGTTGCCCGTCAGCGCTGTTCCGCGGCGTCAACGTCCTCAACACCCGATCGGAGGCAGGTCGATGATCGCGCCGCAGCTCGTGATCGAACGTGCACTCGCCTGCGCGAGTGTCGACGACACCATTGTGATCGTCACCGACTCCAGCGACGCAACACTGCGGTGGGCCGGAAACTCCATGACCACCAACGGAATTGCGACCTCGCGGCGCTGGGAGGTGATCTCCGTCGTGCGAGACTCGACATCCGCACGAGTGGGCACTGTGTCGTCGACGAGTGTCGAACCAGACGACATCGAGGGCGTGGTACGCGCGAGCGAAGCGGCGGCGCGATCGGCGGAGCCCGCCGACGACGCGATGCCCTTGCTGCCTCGAGAGTCGGACTCGGATCCTCGAGACTGGGACCGCCGAGCGCAACACACGTCGATCGATGTGTTCGGCTCACTGGCAACGGAATTGAACGTCGGGTTCGACGGTCGCGACGCCCTGTACGGATTTGCTCAGCATCGGGTCGACAACGTTTGGCTCGGCACCTCGGCCGGCCTGCGTCGAACTTTCACGCAGCCGACCGGATCGGTCGAGATCAACGGCAAAAGATCCGGGGCCAGCGCCTGGGTCGGAACCGGCACCACGGACTTTCGTGATGTGTCGGCCCAGAACATGTTGGACGAGCTGTCCACCCGGCTCGGCTGGGCGCAGAACACCGTCGAGATGCCGGCAGGGCGATACGAGACGCTGCTACCGCCGTCGGCCGTGGCGGATCTGATGATCTACCTGATGTGGACCATGGAGGGGCGTGGCGCGCAGGAAGGTCGCACTGCACTTTCGGGCGCAGGCGGAACACGAGTGGGCGAGAAGCTCACAGCTCTCCCGCTCACGTTGTACTCGGATCCGCGCGCTGACGGTCTCGAGTACGCGCCCTTCGTGGTGGCGGGATCGTCCAGCGATTCGGTGTCGGTATTCGACAACGGCATGGACATCGAGCGCGTCGACTGGGTACGGGACGGATCGGTCTCGGCTCTGGCCTATCCGCGCGCGTCGGCCGAGAAGTACGGAGCTCCCGTCGCGGTGCCGGGCGAGAACCTCGTTCTCACGGGCGGCACAGACATCGGTCTGGACAAGATGGTGGCCGACACCGAACGCGGATTGATCCTGACTACACTCTGGTACATCCGTGAGGTCGATCCGACCTCACTGCTACTCACCGGACTGACCAGGGATGGCGTCTACGCCATCGAGAACGGTCGAATCACCGGTGCTGTGAACAACTTTCGGTTCAATGAGAGCCCGCTGGATCTGTTGCGTCGCGTCACCGAAGCGGGTGCAACGGAAGCGACACTGCCGCGCGAGTGGAAGGACTGGTTCACCCGCACGGCGATGCCGCCGCTGCGCATTCCCGATTTTCACATGTCCTCGGTCAGCGCCGCTCAGTGACGTAGGTCCGGGCTACTTATCGGGTCCGGAGAGCTCGAGCGCGATGTTGTCCGGGTCGCGGAACTCCACGATGGACAGCCCGGGCCCTGCGTCCTTGATGCCTTCGTGGGCGATGCCGAGATCGTCGAGCGTTTTGACGGCGTCTTCGAGTGCGGCTCGCGTGTCCACCGTGAAGCTCAAGTGGTCGAGCCCGCAGCGGTCTTCACCGAAAGTGTCGTCGCTCGGTGCGACGGGACGCAGGCCGAGCAGTCCCCCGCCGAACTTGTAGATGACTCCACCGAACAGGAACCATAGCGCCTTCTTGGTCTCCTCGTCGGCGTCGGGATCCCAGGCGTATGCGACCTCGAAGCCGAACACCGAGTCGTAGAACGACCTCGATCGCTCGATGTCGCGAACGGTGAGACGGACGTGGTTGTAGTCGGTCACTGCGATAGGCACGTGATACTCCATTCCGGCAGCAGGGGAAGCTGCCTCGTGAAGCATTCGGAACCGCGCATGCGAGCGATGGTGCCGATGTGTCGATTTCAGGCTGCGGTGATCGACAGCCCGACCGAGCCGCTCTTTCCTCGACGCAGCACGCTGCCCTTCACGGTGAGCCAGCCCAGGATTCCGTACTTCGACGCGACAGCTGCGCGGGCCTTCGCGGTGCCGGTCGCGTCGAGAATCTCGGCGGTGGCGCTCACTGCGTCGCCCTGCGGATTGCCGCGCATGTCGCACGCCGCAATCGTCACCTGCGGGTTGCGGCGAATGCGTTTGACCTTCCACGAATCGGCAACCGTCCACATGAGTAGTCGGTCACCGTCGAGCGCACCCCACAGCGGCGTCGGCACCCCGGTGCCGTCCTTCTTGAACGTCGTCAGCAGTACGTACTTGCCCTTGGCAATGTCTTCGAACGTGGCGGCCATACCGCTCAGAGTACGTCGCTACTCCCCTTCGAGCTCGCCCTCGGTCTCGAGGTAGATCTGGCGCAACCCGTCGAGAACCTGCTCGTTCGGCTCGGCCCACAACTTCCGTTCCACCGCCTCGAGCAGGCGTTCGGCGATGCCGTGCAGTGCCCACGGATTCGACTGCTGCATGAACTTCTGGTTTTGCTCGTCGAGCACGTAGGTTTCGGCCAGCTTCTCGTACATCCAGTCCTGGACGACTCCCGTGGTGGCGTCGTAGCCGAACAGGTAGTCCACCGTGGCCGCCATCTCGAACGCGCCCTTGTAGCCGTGCCTGCGCATGGCTTCGAGCCACTTGGGGTTCACCACGCGCGCACGGAACACCCGGGCGGTCTCCTCCGAGAGGGTGCGGGTGCGTACCGATTCCGGACGCGTGCTGTCGCCGATGTATGCCTCGGGCGACTTTCCGGTCAGCGCGCGCACAGTCGCCACCATGCCGCCGTGGTACTGGAAGTAGTCGTCGGAATCGGCGATGTCGTGCTCGCGTGTATCGGTGTTCTTGGCGGCAACGGCGATGCGCTTGTACGCGGTGCGCATATCGTCCGACGCAGGGACGCCATCGAGGCCGCGGCCGTACGCGAAACCGCCCCATGTGGTGTAGACCTGAGCCAGGTCGTCGTCGCTGCGCCAGGTCTTGCTGTCGATCAACTGGAGCAACCCGGCACCATAGGTACCCGGCTTGGATCCGAAGATCCTTGTTGTGGAGCGTCTTTCGTCACCGTGTTCAGCGAGATCGGCCTGCGCGTGTGCGCGGACGTAGTTCTGATCGGGCTCCTCGTCCAATGCGGCGACCATCCGTACCGCGTCGTCGAGCAGGGCGAGCACGTGGGGAAACGCGTCGCGGAAGAAGCCGCTGATCCGGACCGTGACGTCGATACGAGGACGACCGAGCTCGCCGAGATCGATCACCTCGAGCCGAGTGACCCGGCGTGAGGCCTCGTCCCATACCGGCGACACGCCCAGCAGCGCGAACACCTCGGCGATGTCGTCGCCGGAGGTCCGCATCGCAGACGTGCCCCACACCGACAGGCCCACCGACTTCGGCCACTCCCCGTGATCCTGACGGTATCGAGCGAGCAATGACTCCGCCATCGCCTGACCGGTCTCCCATGCCAGTTTCGACGGCACGGCCTTCGGGTCGACCGAATAGAAATTGCGCCCGGTAGGTAGGACATTGATCAGTCCGCGCAGCGGTGAACCGCTCGGCCCCGCCGCGATGAACCCGCCGTCGAGAGCGTGCAGCACTTGCTCGATCTCGCGTGCGGTTCCGCGCAGACGCGGTACCACCTCGGCGGCGGCGAACTTCAAGATCTCCGCGACCACGTCACCGTGTTCGCCTGCAACGCGCTCGGCCTCGTCCGGATTCCACTGCGCGGCCTGCATGGCTGCGACCAGACCGTGCGCCACGGCCTCGATGCTGTCGACGCGCGTGCGTTCCTCGTCGCCGTCCTCGCTGAGCCCGAGAGCTTCGCGAAGTCCGGGGACCGTCTGCTCGCCTCCCCACATCTGCCGAGCACGCAGCATCGCCAGCACCAACTCGACCTCGGCATCGCCGACGGGCTCCTGGCCCAGGATGTGCAGCCCATCGCGGATCTGCACGTCCTTGATCTCGCACAGCCATCCGTCGACGTTGAGCAGCATGTCGTCGAACACTTCCTCGTCGGGGCGCTCCTCGAGCCCCAGATCCTTGTGCATCTGCGCCGCGGTCATGAGCGTCCAGATCTGCTGACGAATCGCGGGCAGCTTGGCTGGATCGAGCGCCGAGATATTCGCGTGCTCGTCGAGCAACTGCTCGAGCCTCGAGATGTCTCCGTAGCTCTCCGCGCGCGCCATCGGGGGAATGAGGTGATCGACGAGAGTGGCGTGTGCTCGGCGCTTGGCCTGCGTCCCCTCCCCCGGATCGTTGACCAGGAACGGATAGATCAGCGGCAGATCGCCGAGGGCCGCATCGGTTCCGCAGGAGGCGGACATGCCGAGCGTCTTACCCGGCAACCATTCGAGATTGCCGTGCTTGCCCAGATGAACCATCGCATCGGCACCGAAACCGCCGTCTGTCTCGGTAGCGGAAATCCATCGGTAGGCCGCCAGGTAGTGGTGGCTCGGTGGAAGATCCGGGTCGTGGTAGATCGCGACGGGCTTCTCCCCGAACCCGCGCGGCGGCTGAACCATGATGACCACATTGCCGAATTGCATTGCTGCGATGACGATCTCACCGTTCGGATCGGCAGAGCGATCGACATAGAGATCGCCCGGTGGCGGGCCCCAATGCTCGATCACGCCGTCGCGCAGATCAGACGGGAGCTGCTCGAACCAGGTGCGATACCGCGCCGCCGAGATGCGAATGGGGTTGCCCTCGAGCTGAGCGTCGGTGAGCCAGTTCGGATCCTGGCCACCGCGGGCAATCAGCGCGTGGATGAGTGCATCACCGTCGCGAGCAGCCAGACCGGGCACCGAATCCGGGCCGTCGAGCGGCCCGAGGTCGTAGCCGGCAGTGCGCATGTCCGACATCAACGCGATGGCGCTGGCCGGAGTGTCGAGGCCGACGGCATTGCCGATGCGGGCATGTTTGGTGGGATACGCCGAGAACATCAGGGCGATTCGGCGGTCGGCGGCCGGGATGTGTCGTAGCCGTGCATGGCGAACGGCGATGCCGGCGACGCGCGCTGCTCGCTCGTGATCCGGAACGTACGTGGTCAGCCCGTCGTCGTCGATCTCCTTGAACGAGAACGGAACCGTGATGAGACGGCCGTCGAATTCCGGGACGGCAACCTGTGTGGCCACGTCCAGTGGCGACAGCCCGTCGTCGTTCTCGGACCACGTCGCGCGTGAGCTCGTGAGGCACAGACCCTGCAGGATCGGAACGTCGAGAGCCGCGAGTTCGGCGACGTCCCAGGCCTCGTCGTCGCCACCTGCCGACGCCCCGGCAGGTTTCGTCCCGCCCGCTGCAAGCACCGTCACGATCAGGGCATCGGCCGACTTCAGCGTCTCGAGCAGGTCTGACTCCGCCGTGCGCAACGACGCACAGTAGATCGGAAGGGCCGTGGCACCGGCGTTCTCGACCGCGGCGGCGAGGGCATCGATGTACGTGGTGTTTCCGGCCAGATGCTGGGCGCGGTAATAGAGGATCGCCACCGTCGGACCGTCGGAGTGCGGGGTGGAGTTCCGTTCGAGGTGCCCCCACGTCGGCAGGTGCCGCGGAGCATCGAAACCGTGACCGGTGAGCAACACGGTGTCGGAGAGGAAGTTGTACAGCTGGCGCAGGTTGTCCGACCCGCCCTCGGCCAAATAGTTGTGTGCTTGCGCGGCGACGTTGGCCGGCACCGTCGAGATCTCCATCAGATCCGCATCCGGTGCCTGCTCACCGCCGAGAACGACAACCGGAAGCCCGGTGGCGAGCACGGCGCCGATGCCCGCCTCCCACGAGCGGCGCGATCCGAGAATGCGCACGATGATCAGCTCGGCCGATTCGGCCATCGACGGGATGTCCTGCGCCAGAAGGCGAGATGGGTTGCCCCAGGTGAAGTCGGCTCCACTGGCACGGGCACTGAGCAGATCTGTGTCCGATGTGGACAGCAACAAGAACACGGGTAACGCCCTCCTCGGGGGTTTCGCGCCCCTGAACTAGGTGAATCTTCTCTTCGGTTCGTCGGCGAGAGGGTCTGACTCCGGCCCGTGCACCCGAAGTGCAGGGCCGTTACAGTGGCGCGACCGTACCGGATTCTCGCCGGTTTCCTCTCGGCCTGAGCCGTGTCGACAGAATGCTACCGGTGCGAGCGGCACATCGGTCCACCCGTCGCGCTTGTAGCCTGGTGAACATGAGTTCGCCTGACAGATCGGTGCCCGACGGCTGCCCAGGAGCGCTGACGACGCACCTCGCTGCGGACGGTCCGCTTGCGCGGATCAGGCTGCCGGGTGGCCTGGTGCTGCCGAAACAGATGCAGGTCCTGGCGCGGGCTGCAGAGGAACTGGGCGACGGGACGGTGGAGCTGACGTCCCGGGGCAACGTTCAGCTGCGGGCGGTCTCGGACCCGGTCGCCCTGGCGAGCAGGTTGGCCGAGGCCGGATTGCTACCGTCCGCAACGCACGAGCGGGTGCGCAACATCCTCGCCTCACCACTCTCGGGACGGGTCGGCGGTCTCACCGACGTGCGTGCGCTCGTCCGCGAGTTGGACGAAGGGCTCTGCGCGCGTCGCGACCTGGCCGAACTGCCCGGGCGAACGCTGTTCGCCCTCGACGACGGGCGCGGCGACATGGGCGGACTCGAACCGGATTTCGGTGCTTACGCCCAGTCCGACGGGTCGTACGCGCTGCTGCTCGCAGGCCGGGACAGCGGAGTTCGAGTGGATCGAGACAGCGTGGTGCCGACGCTGCTGAACTGCGCCGCAGCCTTCGCGGAACTGCGAGAATCCGAATGGCGGTTGGCCGAAGTCGACAACGGCGTCGATCGAATCGTCGAACTGCTCGGGCTCTCTGCGGGCACTGCGCTGCCGTTGCCCACACCTGTCGAGGTACCACCGATCGGCTGGCTCGACCAGGACGACGGACTGGTGGCCCTGGCCGCAGGACTTGCCAACGGCGTTATCGGCGCACGACTGGCCGAGTTCCTCGCCGCCATCGACCGACCGGTGATCGTGACTCCGTGGAGGTCGCTGATCGTGTGCGATCTGGACGAGGAGCCCGCCGAACAAGTTGTCCGGGTGCTGGCCCCGATGGGCCTGATCTTCGACGCGGAATCACCGTGGATCCGGGTGAGCGCGTGTACCGGATCGCCGGGCTGTGCGAAGTCGTTGGCCGACGTCCGATCCGACCTGGAGGCGGCCGTCGAAGCCCGGATGACTCCGCGTGACGAGCGGCAACACTGGTCCGGGTGCGAGCGGCGCTGTGGGCGACCGAAAGGTGAGGTCACCGACGTGATCGCGACAGGAATCGGCTACCAGGTGTCCTGAGCACCGGGAGACCGGCTTCCGGACGAGGGGTCCCTCTCCCCTATCGTGACACGCATGCACGACTACGTCCGCGACGGCGCGGAGATCTATCGCCAGTCTTTCGCAACCATTCGAGCCGAAGCAGATCTGTCTCGATTCGCGCCGGATGTCGCCCAGGTCGTCGTACGCATGATCCACGCTGTCGGTGAGATCGACCTGACCGAGACCATCGGATTCACGCCCGACGTGGTGGGTTCCGCTCGAACCGCCCTGCGCGCAGGCGCACCGGTGCTGTGCGATGCCAACATGGTCGCCGCCGGCATCACTCGTCGCCGTCTTCCGGCCGACAACGAGGTTCTGTGCACCCTGTCCGATCCTCGGGTACCGGATTTGGCTCGGAGTATGGGCACCACGAGAACCGCTGCCGCGCTGGAGTTGTGGGGCGAGAAGCTCGGCGGCGCCGTCGTCGCCATCGGAAACGCGCCGACCGCACTGTTCCACCTGATGGAGATGCTCGCGGCCGGAGCCCCGAAGCCCGCAGCCATCGTCGGCGGCCCGGTAGGATTCATCGGCGCAGCGGAGTCGAAAGAAGATCTGATCGCAGCCGACCTCGGCGTGGAGTATCTGGTCGTCCGAGGCAGACGTGGTGGCAGCCCCATCACCGTCGCCGCAGTCAATGCCATTGCGAGCGAACAGGAATGACCGCTGTCGGAAAATTGTGGGGAGTCGGCGTCGGCCCGGGTGACCCGGAGCTGTTGACCGTCAAGGCTGCTCGTGTGATCGCCGAGGCCGATGTTGTTGCATTCCACAGCGCTCGACACGGCCGCAGCATCTCGCGCGCCCTCGCGGCCGGGTACATGCGTGACGGTCAACTCGAGGAGCACCTGGTGTACCCGGTGACCACCGAGGCGACGGCTCATCCCGGTGGGTATCAAGGTGCGATCGACGAGTTCTACGAGTCCGCTGCTGCACGGCTCGCCGCTCATCTCGACGCCGGTCGGTCGGTTGCGCTTCTGGCCGAGGGCGATCCGCTGTTCTACAGCTCGTACATGCACATGCACAAACGCCTGGCGCACCGGTTCGAGGTCGAGGTGGTTCCCGGCGTGACCTCGGTCAGTGCTGCGTCGGCGGCGCTGGCAACTCCATTGGTGGAGCGCGACGAGGTGTTGACCGTCCTGCCCGGAACACTGACTACCGACGAACTCACACGCCGACTACGCGGTACCGACGCCGCGGTCATCATGAAACTCGGGCGAACTTATCCGACAGTGCTCGACGCACTGGAACGATCGGGCAGACTGGACGAGGCGCGATACGTCGAGCGGGCCAGTACACCCGATCAACGCGTCCTCGATGCCGCCGACGCGGACGACGTCCCGTACTTCTCGATGATCGTGGTGCCGAGCCCCTCCAACCGAGCCGAAACACCCACCAGCACGGGCGAAGTGGTCGTCGTCGGCCTCGGTCCAGGCGACGAAGCATGGACGACGGACGAGGTGCGGGCCGAACTGGCCGCCGCCACCGATCTCGTCGGTTACATCACCTACATCGACCGGGTACCGCCGAGGCCCGGGCAGATACGGCACGCGAGCGACAACAAGGTCGAATCCGAACGTGCGGCGTTCGCCCTCGACCTCGCCAAACAAGGACGGCGAGTAGCCGTGGTGTCCTCGGGCGATCCGGGGGTCTTCGCGATGGCGACAGCGGTCATAGAGGTTGCAGCCGAACAACAGTGGAGTTCGGTGCCGGTACGAGTGGTACCGGGAATGACCGCCGCGAACGCCGTCGCGAGCCGGGTGGGAGCACCCCTCGGCCACGACTATGCCGTGATATCGCTCTCCGACCGACTCAAGCCATGGAACGTGGTGGCCGGGCGTCTGTCGGCGGTCGCCGCAGCCGACATGGCGATCGCGATCTACAATCCCGCTTCGAAGTCGAGAACCTGGCAGGTTGCAGCCATGAAAGATCTACTGCTCGAGCATCGTTCACCACAGACGCCGGTGGTGATCGGACGCGCGGTGGGCAGTGTGCAGGAATCGGTGTGCACTGTGACGCTCGGAGAACTCGACCCCGAGTCGATCGATATGCGGTGCCTGCTCATCATCGGATCCTCGATGACCACGGTGGTGGAGACCGGAAGCGGTCCGAAAGTCTTCACCTCCCGACGGTACCCGTCAGTAGACGCGTAGCCGGTTCGTCAACCAGTCCACGGCGGAATCCACCTCGTACACGATCGGTGCCGAGGTCGGTGCCTCGGGACGGGCGATCATGAGGACCGGGATCGATGCTGCCCTCGCCGCATCGAGTTTGGCTCGAGTCATGTCGCCGCCGCTGTTCTTTGTGATCAACAGGTCGATTCGGTTGTCTGCGAGCACCTTCGACTCGTGGTCGATGTCGAACGGACCGCGACCGAGCTGCAGCGTCATGTGCGGTGGTACCGGACCGGTCGGAGGATCGATCGTCCTTACCAGAAACCACGAGTGATCGACCCTCGCAAAATGGTGAACGCCCTGCCTGCCTGTCGTGAGAAACACCCGGCTGCCGGGGGTGATCGCCGACGCCGCGTCGGGCAGCGAGGGAACCGCGGTCCACCGATCGCCTTCGCCCTCGGTCCACGGTGGCCGCGTCATTACGAGGAGTGCGACTCCCGTTGCCTCGGTGGCATGCACGGCGTGCGCTCCGATGGTGGATGCGAACGGGTGTGTCGCGTCCACCACTACGTCGATCGCATTGTCTCGCAGCCACATCGCAAGGGCATCCGGTCCACCGAACCCGCCGATTCGGGTCCGACCGACGGGCAGTATCGGCTGTGTGACCCGCCCAGCCAGTGAGGTGACGCTGTCGACGTCCCGAACCCGATCCAGCGCCGCCGCGAGTGCCCGCGCCTCTGTGGTACCGCCGAGAATCAGAACCTTCACGGTTTGATCGCACTCCATTGAGTAACCGGTAAGTGTGGCCTCCACGTCGTGAACGCGCCCAACGGCTCACCTCGATAGATCTGGAATCTGCGGAGCTCTCCGCCGTACTTCGCCGACGCGGTCAGCAACAACGAATCCGATTCTGCAGTCACCGAATTGGCGACCACACGCCCCCCGGTGCGCACCGCGTTCCAACACGCCTCGAGCATGTCGGCACCGGTCAATCCACCACCGATGAACACCGCGTCGGGCACCGCGTTCACGGCCGAGACGCCTCCGAAGCTCTCGGGTGCCGCGTTGTGCACGATGAGTCCCGGAACTCCCAGGTGCAGAGCGTTGCGCTCGATCTGATCACGCCGCGCCTGCGAACTCTCGAACGTCACTGCGCGGCAGGATCTGTCGGTACGCATCCATTCGATGGCAATGGTTCCCGATCCGCCTCCGATGTCCCACAACAGTTCTCCGGGCGCAGGTGCCAACGCGCTCAGGGTCAGTGCTCGAACCTCCTGCTTGGTCATCTGGCCGTCACCGGTGTATGCGGAATCGGCCAGGCCGGGTACGCGAGCGTGGCGGGGCGCGTCGGGATCTCTCACGCACTCCAGCGCAACGACGTTGAGCGGGTCGGTGCCCTCGAACGTCGAATCTCGCGCTCGACCGTGGACAATTCGTTCGGCCGGTCCGCCGAGCTGTTCGAGCACAGTCATCGCGGAGTCTCCGAACCCGTTGCCGGACAACAGCCCCGCCACCTCACCCGGTGTACTGCTCCCCCGACTCAACACGATCACTCGGCGACCGTCGGCCAAGTCCGGCAACAGTGTCTCGATCGGCGTGTTCACCAGAGACACCGTCGGGGTGTCCTGCAGTGCCCACCCCAGCCGCGCGCATGCCAACGACACGGAGGACGGTGCCGGGTGCATGCGCAGTCGCTCGGCACCGAACTCGCGCACCAACGTCACCCCGATGCCGTGGAACATCGGATCCCCGCTGGCCAACACACAGACGTTCGACGCCTCGTAGGCGTCGAGCATCGACCGCAGATTCGGTAGCAACGGGCTCGGCCACGTCCTGGTCTCGGTGCAATGCGGCCGGACACTCGCAATCTGGCGTACCGAACCGAACACCACATCGGCCTTCTCGACAGCCCCGCGGGAGGTCGCAGGCAGTCCGTCCCAGCCGTCCGCGCCGATTCCGACGACGACTATCGGCCGGGGCATCGGAACCGTCATCAGCGGGGCATCCTGCGCCAGAGCCATTGTGGCAGGAGACGCATGGCGAAGAAGACCGGGCGAAGAATGCCGGGGATCCACACGCTGTTCCGTCGTTTGTTCAGTGCAGACACCACGAGGTCGGCGACCTGATCAGGGGTACTCGACATCGGAGCCGGGTCCATTCCTTCGGTCATGGACCCGATGACGAACCCGGGGCGGGCGAGCAACAGGTGCACTCCGCTGCCGTGCAGCGAATCGCTCAGTCCGCTCGCGAATCCGTCGAGGCCGGCTTTCGCGGACCCGTACACATAGTTTGCGCGGCGCACTCGTACACCCGCCACCGACGAGAACACGATCAGGTCGCCGGTGCCCTGCGCCCGAAGAAGTGTCGCGGCGTGAGTGAGTACGGAGACCTGCGCCAGGAAGTCCGTGGTGATGACGTCGAGCGCATGCTGGGCGTCGTTCTCGGCGCGCGCCTGGTCGCCGAGGATGCCGAAGGCGAGAACCACGATGCCTATCGGACCGTGTTCTCGGGCCATTGCGCGCAGGAGTTCGGCGTGGGTGTCCATCGCGTTCGCGTCGAATTCGACAGTGTGGACTGCGCCCGCGCCTGCCCGTTGCACCCGGACTTGTTCTGCTGTCAGCTCATTGCTACGTCTCGCGGCCAGTACGACGGTTCGCCCCGGTGCCAGTCGGGTGGCCACCTCGAGCCCGATCTCGCTTCGTCCGCCCAACAGCAACAGCGTTCCGGGTGCGGGTTCTGCTCGTCTGCTCACGCCGATCAGTCTGGCCGATCGAACCCGGCTCGTGGCAGTCGGGGCACGTCACTACAGTCGGGTCATGGCCGCAACCCCCGCAGACGCGACTGCCCTCACCGACGACGCGCTCGAATTCCTCACCGAGCGGCATCTCGCCACACTGACGACGCTTCGACCGGACGGGACGCCGCACGTTGTTGCCGTCGGCTTCACGTACGACTCCGATGCTCGAATTGCGCGGGTCATCACCAACGACGTGTCGCAGAAGGCCATCAACGCCGGCCGCGGTGCCTACGCCGCCGTCACTCAGATCGACGGTGCCCGCTGGCTGACGCTGGAGGGTCCGGCTGCGGTGCGGGACGATCGCGAATCCGTCGTCGATGCGGAGAACCGCTATGCGCAGCGCTACCGCGTACCGAGGGAGAACCCCACCCGGGTCGTCATCGAGATACAGGTGCAGCGCGTGCTGGGCAGCCGCTCACTGCTGAAGCGCTGACAAGAGCCACCGCCTCGGCCCTCACACCCAGGGAAGAACGGTAAGGTTCGGCCATTCGGTCGTCCACCGTGCGGCCTTGGCCTCGTATACGTGCCGCATCGGCAACCGTGGGTTCGGCCGCACGATTCCCGCGAAGAGATCGTCAAATCCGTGCGGCGCGTACACGACGTCCGTTCCGCAATGGTCGGTGGTGATGCCGAAGCAGCACGTGGTGGAGACGAAATGATCGATCGCATCCTCGGTACTCCGGTACGGCGCGATCGCAGAGCCGAAATGCTGCTCGTACCACAGGTGTACGCGCGCCTCGTTGCGCACTTCGACGTCCACACCGAGGTCGGCAAACACCGACGCCGCGGCCTCGATCACATCGTTCTCCGCCTCGTAGGACAGATCGGAGTCGTCGAAGTAGAAGAAGTCGTAGTCCCGGATTCCTGCCTGTAAGTTGCGGTCTGCCAGACGGTTCCACACCGTCTGGAACAGGCCACCCGCCGTCAGGTACCACCCGGGAAGCTTCAGTTGCGGTGCACGCCGAAGTATCTCGGCGACAGCAGGATTGGACCGAACGATCGAGACGAATTCGGCCTCGCGCACAGTTGTCACACCGGGAGGACGGCCAGACCGTGGGGCCGAAGATTGACCGATTCACACCCGTCCGCGGTAACGACGACGATGTCTTCGATACGGGCACCCCACTGTCCTCGGAAGTAGATTCCCGGCTCGATGCTGAACGCCATCCCCTCGGTCAGGGTGATGTCGTTGCCGGAAACGATGTATGGCTCCTCGTGCACAGACAGTCCGATTCCGTGACCGGTGCGGTGCAGAAACGCCTCGCCCAGTCCGGCGTCCACCAGGACGTCGCGGGCAGCCGCATCGATGGACTGCGCCGTGACCCCCGGCACCACCGCGTCGACAGCTGCTTGCTGCGCCCGCTCCAGCACCGCGTAGAGGCCCGCGATCTCCGCTGTCGGCTCGCCGAGACTGTAGGTGCGGGTCGAGTCGGAGTTGTATCCCGGTGCAACGGGCCCGCCGATGTCGATCACGACGATGTCGCCTGCCTCCACGACACGATCGGACACCTCGTGATGCGGATCGGCACCGTGTGGGCCGGACCCGACGATGATGAATTCGGGTGCAGTGTGCCCCTCTTCGACGATGGCCGTGGCAATGTCTGCAGCGATCTGCGCTTCGGTTCGGCCCACGCGAAGCCATTCCCCCATACGGGCGTGCACTCGATCGATGGCGTACCCGGCTCGCCGTAACGCGTCGATCTCGGCCTCGTCCTTGACCATCCGAAGTTCGCGGAGCACATCCGTGGCCAGCACCGGCACAGTTCCGAACACCTCGGCCAGCGGCACGAAGTGCAGTGCGGGCATCGCGTCGGCGACGGCAGTCTTCGTTCCGGTCGAAACCGCCGCAGCCACCAGCGCGTACGGATCGACGCCGTCCACCCAATCGACGAGGTTCAGTGACAGATCCGCAGCCGCGGAATCGCCCAGCGCGGCCAGCTCGAGCCGCGGCACGACAATACTGGGAGTGCTGCCGTCGGCCGGCACGACCAGGGCGATGAGACGCTCGAACGAACTGGCCTTCGAGCCGGTCAGATACTGCAGATCCGGGCCCGGCGTGATCAGCAGCGCATCCAATCCCGCATCCGATGTCAGACGCGCAGCTCGCGCGAGCCGCGACGCGTAGACGTCACTGGAGAAACGTGAGGAACTGACCGAAGAATCGACACTCATGCCTCCAGGCTAATGCCGTACGGCAAGATGAGCCCCATGACCGCCCCCGGAAAGTCGCCGTTGCTGCTCCTCGACGGTGCGAGCCTGTGGTTCAGGGCCTACTACGCACTGCCCGAGTCGATTACGGCCCCCGACGGACGACCCGTCAACGCAGTCCGTGGTTTTCTCGACATGATCTCGGCGCTGATCGCACGAACCGAACCCAGTCGGCTGGCCGTGTGCCTCGATCTGGACTGGCGGCCGCAGTTCCGAGTCGATCTCGTGCCGTCCTACAAGGCGCACCGTGTGGCCGAGGCTGCCCCGGAGGTCGCCGAGAGCGAAGAGGTTCCGGAGACGTTGACTCCTCAGGTGGACATGATCATGGACGTTCTCGCCGCGCTGGGTATTGCGACCGCAGGCGCGGAGGGGCTGGAGGCAGACGACGTGCTGGGCACCTTGGCTGCGCGCGAGCGACAGGACCCGGTGGTCGTGGTCAGCGGGGACAGAGATCTGTTGCAGGTCGCGGCGGACGAACCGAACGAGGTTCGGGTGTTGTACGTGGGGCGAGGGTTGGCCAAGGCCGAATTGTTCGACCCCGCATTGGTTTCCGAACGCTACGGAGTTCCTCTGCACCGTGCAGGCGCGGCCTACGCCGAGCTCGCACTGCTCAGAGGCGACGCCTCGGACGGCCTGCCAGGAGTGAAGGGCATCGGGGAGAAGACGGCCTCTACCCTGATGCTCCAGTACGAGTCGGTCGCTGCATTGCGTGACGCGGCACTCGATCCGTCGTCGGACATGGCCAAGGGAATCCGGGCGAAGCTGGCCAACGCGAGCGACTACCTCGATGCGGCCCTTCCTGTCGTCCGAGTGGTCACCGACGCCGACGTCGTCTTGTCGAAGTCGGACGAGATCCCGGCCGAGCCCGCCGACGTCGACGCACTGAACGAACTTGCCGAGACCCTCGGAGTGGAAAACGCCGTGGCCCGCCTCGTCACTGCGATGGCGGCCACGGCGTCGAAGAACTGACAGGACGGTCGAGCAGATCTACTTTGGTAGCGAGACCTCGTAGTTGGCGTCGTCGTCCAGGAAAGTCAACGTCACCTTCTTGAACGCCCCGTCGACCGTCAGGGTGCAATCGACGCTTGCGCCCTTCTTCACCTCGATGTTCTGGGGGCACGACACCCCGGAGACATCGGACGCGCCGTAGGACTCGGTGACCACCTTACGGACGCCCTCTTGGGCGGCCGCAGAATCGAGCGTGGTCGAGCGGCCGAATGCCAAGAACGAGACCAGTGCGATCACCGCGACGACCGCAATGACGACACCCACGATGATCAACGGTTTCTTCGACTGCGATCCGGCCGGCCGGGGGCCCTGCTGACCGGGTACTTGCTGATTCGGATACTGCTGATTCGGATACTGCTGATTCGGGTTCCACGGCTGCTGCCCGTACTGGCCGGGACCGTACTGACCACCACCGAATTGCTGTGGGGCATAGGGATTCTGATAAGCCGGATCACCCGACGGCGGTGTGGCCGTCCCGGGATAGGGCGCGCCGTACTGCTGGCCGGCCGGGTACTGCGCGGTGGGATTCTGACCCGCCGAGGCCGGTGGATTCTGGCCTTCGGGAAACTGCCCCTGTGGGTATTGCCCCTGTGGGTACTGGCCCTGGGGATAACCGCCCTGTGGATACTGGCCCTGCGGGTACTGACCCTGGGGGTAGCCCGCTTGCGGATACTGGCCCTGCGGATACCCGGTCGGTGGGTACTGGCCCTGTGGGTACTGACCGCTCGGCTGCGGTGAATTCTGCCCGTACGCGCCCGGCGTGGACTCTCCGTACGGAGTGGTCGGCGCTGCGGGCGGTTGCCCGTACTGGCCCCATGCGGATGGTGTCGGGGTCTGCGAATCCGGTGCAGGAGTGGAGCCTGCGGAACGACCAGGAGACGCAGGAGTGGAGCCTGCGGAATGACCAGGAGGCGCAGGAGTGGAGCCTGCGGAATGACCAGGAGGCGCAGGAGTGGAGCCTGCGGAATGACCAGGAGATTCGGGAGTATCTTTCGCGGCACCGTCCTGCTGGTCGGGTGTGCGCGACCAACTGTTGTCGGGGTCGGTCGGACCGTATGGGCCGCTCATCTCGCCTCCACTGAAATTTCGGATTCGTCGGGGGTACAGTAGCCCGACTGTACGACGTCCCGCTGTACCGACCCGGCAGTCCGATTCGCTCCGACTGCGTCGGGTTCATCTCTACCGGGCCACTCCATCACACCGCTCCTGTCACGCGGCGTCGACGGCGACCACGCCGCGGCGCAGGGCTGCGACGGCGCGCGCCGCCGTTCGCGACAGTTCCGGCTCCGGGGCCGCGAGCCGAACCTGATCGAGCAGATCTATCACCTGTCGGCACCACCGCACGAAGTCTCCACCCGAGAGAGCTTTGCCGTTGTCCCCGGCCGTGACGAGGGCGTCGACCAACGAGTGATCGGACGCCCACTTGTAGATGGCCTTCACGAAACCCATGTCGGGCTCTCTCGTCGGCGGGAGCTTGTGCCGAACTTCGTCCGAACGAAGCTCGTGCCACACCCGGACCGTCTCGGTGAGTGCATGTCGAATGGGACCCGTCGGACCGTGCGGGGTGATGTCCCCCTCCGACCTCGACTCGTAGACGACGGCCGAAACGACCGCTGCCAACTCGGCAGGTGACAGGCCCTGCCACAGACCACCGCGGAGGCATTCCGCCACGAGCAGGTCGGACTCCGAGTAGATCCGGCTCAACCTGGCACCGTCGTCGGTGACCTTGGGATCCTTACCCGGCGTCACGTACCCGCGGTCGGCGAGTAGAGCCAGGATGCGGTCGAAGGTGCGAGCAAGAGAGTTCGTCGTCGCCGATACTTTCTGACGCATCGTTTCGGTCTCGCGGGCAAGCCGGTTGTAGCGCTCACCGGTACGACCGAGTTCGTCACGATCGGGTCGTGCGTGCACCGGATGCGATCGAATGGCTCGGCGAAGGGTGGCCAGCTCCTTGTCGTCCGCTGCTGTCGACTTTCGTCGGATGCGGTCCGACGGCTGCGATATTCCGCGCGTGACCAGTGCTGCCGCGAGATCGCGCCGGGTCCTCGCGGTGCGATGGTCGACGAACCGCGGTAGCCGCATCGTTCCCAGTGACGTTGCCGGCGAGGGGAAGTCCGCTGCGGAGAGTCGACCCGCCCACTTGTCCTCGGTCAGCACCAGCGGACGCGGATCGGCCCGGTCGTCGTCCGGTTCCAGCACGACGGCAAGGCCGCTGCGGCGACCGGTCGGCACCGAGATCACATCGCCGCGGCGCAGGGCGCGCAGCGAATCGACAGCCTTGTCTCGTCGATCGGAGCGGCTCTGGCGTTCGAGGGTCTTCTCGCGATCTTTGAGTCGTTCGCGCAGCCGCGCATACTCGAAGTATTCGCCGTCGGGTCCGCCGAGGCGTGCACCGAGCGCGTCCAGCGTCTGCATGTTCTTCTCGATACCCCGGACCATGCCGACGACGGAGCGGTCGGCCTGGAACTGAGCGAAGGATCGCTCGAGCAGCAGACGCGAATCGGCTGCACCGAACTGCTCGATCAGGTTGATCGACATGTTGTACGCCGGCGCGAACGAACTGCGCAGCGGAAAAGTACGGGTCGACGCGAGCCCGGCGACTTCGGTCGGCTCGGTGCCCGGCTGCCACAGCACGACGGCATGGCCTTCGACGTCGATACCGCGGCGCCCGGCTCGACCGGTCAACTGGGTGTACTCCCCCGGGGTCAGCTCGGCATGCGTTTCACCGTTGAACTTGACGAGCTTTTCCAGCACCACCGTTCGGGCCGGCATGTTGATGCCGAGCGCCAGCGTCTCGGTGGCGAACACCGCTCTGACCAGGCCCTTGACGAACAATTCCTCCACGGTGTGCCGAAAGACCGGCAACATACCGGCGTGATGGGCGGCGAAGCCACGCTCGAGTGCATCGCGCCACTCCCAGAAGCCCAGAACCTCCAGGTCTTCCCGCGGAAGTTCCGAGGTGTGCTTCTCGACGATGTACCGAATTTCTTCCGCCTGCTCGGGCGTCGTCAACACCAGACGCGAGCGCATGCATTGAGTGAGTGCACCGTCGCACCCGGCGCGACTGAAGATGAACGTGATCGCGGGGAGCAAGCCCTCTTCGTCGAGTTTGGCGATCACATCGGGTCGGGCAAGCGGCCGGTTGTTGGCCCCGCTGCCCTGACCGCCACCGCGGCCTCCTCCGCCCCCTCGACCGCCCCGGCCTCGGCTGTGCGGCGCGTGCCAGCGGTCCATCGAGTCGAGAGACTGGCGCTGCTTGACGTGCCGGACGAGTTCGCGGTCGACCACGACCTTCTGGCTGCCGTCGGGTGACTGCGCCCTGGTGTCGAACAAGTCGAACAACCGGCGTCCCACCATGATGTGCTGAGAGAGAGGTACCGGTCGGTTCTCGTCCACCACGACGGTGGTGTCACCGCGAACCGTGCTCATCCACGCGCCGAACTCCTCGGCGTTGCTGACCGTGGCCGACAGACTCACCAGGCGAACATCGTCGGACAGGTGCAGGATGACCTCTTCCCACACTGCCCCCCGGAAGCGATCGGCCAGGTAGTGCACCTCGTCCATCACGACATGAGAGAGTCCGCGAAGCGCGTCCGACGATGCGTAGAGCATGTTTCGCAGAACCTCCGTCGTCATGATGACGATGGGGGCATCGGGGTTGATCGACGAATCTCCGGTGAGCAGGCCCACCGTGTCGCGGCCGTACCGTGCAGTCAGCTCGGCGAACTTCTGATTGCTGAGCGCCTTGATCGGTGTGGTGTAGAAGCACTTTCGCCCGGCTGCGAGGGCCAGGTGGACGGCGAACTCACCGATCACAGTCTTGCCTGCACCGGTAGGGGCACAGACCAGGACGCCGTGTCCGTTCTCCAACGCGGTACACGCATCGACCTGGAACCGGTCGAGCGGGAAACCCAGCTCTGCCGAGAAACGTTGCAGCTCAGTGGGCTTCGGACTCGGATGGACGTCCGTCGTAGTGTCCGTCATGCGCTGGTCCCCACGCATCGGCCGAGGTCAGATGGTGTCGTCGTACTGTGACTGGGTTCGGGTTGCAGCACCGAATCCGCTGGGCGGCGGTGTCGGAGCGACAGCGTGTGGGGACTCGATCGTACTTGCGCCTTCGATACGTGTTGCTTCGTCATCTGACACATCACCCCATTCGTCTCTTCTCTTGCGCAACTTACGCTTGTCGTGAATTCGCGCAATCTGCACTGCCATCTCGAAGAGGACCGTCAACGCCAACGCCAGCGCCAACATCGAGAACGGGTCCTGCCCCGGTGTCGCGATGGCGGCGAAGACGAACAGACCGAAGATCAGACCGCGACGCCACGCCTTGAGTCGTTCGTAGGTCAGCACGCCGACGAAATTCAGAGCAACCACGAGCAGCGGAATCTCGAAGCTGACACCGAAGATGATGAGGAGGTTGATCAAGAATCCGAAGTACTGATCGCCACTCAGTGCAGTGATCTGTACGTTGTCGCCGATCGACAGCAAGAAGTGCAGCCCCTTGGCCACCACGAAGTACGCCAGGATGGCACCGGTGACGAACAGTGCAGCCGCGCCGGTGACGAAGGAGACGGCGTATCGACGTTCGTTGGCATACAGGCCAGGCGTGATGAACGCCCAGATCTGATAGAGCCAGATGGGGCAGGCAAGCACGACCCCGGCGGTGAACGCGACCTTGAATCGCAGCAGGAACTGATCGAACGGTCCGGTCGCGAGCAGTCGACATTGGTCGTCGTTGCTCAAGTTCGCGCGGAGGTTCGGATCGAGTGTGCAGTACGGACCTCGAAGAAGGTCACCGAGACTTTCGACGCCGAATATCGTGTGCGAGTACCAGAAGAACCCGAACGCCGTGGTGACGGCGACGGCAACGAGCGACCACAGGAGCCGCGTCCGCAGCTCGTACAGATGATCGACCAACGACATCGTGCCGTCGGGATTGACTCGGCGCTTGCTACGCCGCGGATCGAACGGAATGCGCATGGTGTTGTACGGTCAGCCTTCTTCGGTCGGCCGACGGCGCCGGGCCGTCACCGACAGCAGTGAACCTTCGGTGCCCACGTGGCACCGAAGGTGTGCTGAGCGGTCTGCGCTCAGGCAGACTTCGCGTCGTGCTGTGCGTCGACGTTCGTCGGGGCAACGGGCGCAGGCGGAGGCAGCTGAGTAGGCGCGGCCGGCTGCTGTGCCGTCGTGGTATCGGTGTCGGATTTGCCGTCGTTCTGCATCTCCTTCACCTCGCTCTTGAAGATGCGCAACGAGCGGCCGAGTCCACGAGCAGCGTCGGGCAGCTTCTTGGAACCGAACAGAATGATGACGACCACCGCAACGATCGCCCAGTGCCAGGGACTGGTGAATCCCATGTGAACCTCCTGAGATCAGATGAATCGAGCGTACCCGACTACGGGTGACACCTTCAGCAGCGGCGAGCAGCGGTTTGCCCTGCGTTCATGTCGTGACGGTGCCGTCTGCGCTGGTCGAGTCCAGCTCGGAGTACACGTCCAGCGCAGAACGTGCGCGTTCGCGGACGGAGTTCACCAAGGATTCAGGTGAAAGTACCGTGACGCCGCCGCCGAACCCGAGTGTCAGACGGGTCATCCACTGCAGAGTTGCAAATCGCATCGTCACCTCGATCGATCCGTCGGAATCGGCTGCGACCTGTGTCATCGGGTAGTAGTCCAGAATCCAGGTGTAGGTGGGCGACACCTTCAGTCGCGCCTGCGACAGCGAGGGGTCGTCGTTGAAGATCTCGAAGGCGTCCTCGTCCTGAACCGACTCCGGCGGTGCAGCGGGCTCGTTCCGTTCGACAGCCGAGTCGATGCGGTCGAACCGGAAAAGCCGAACGCCCTCGGCTCCTCGGCACCACGCCTGCAGATAGCTGTTGTCGTCGACCACGACCGTCCTGATCGGGTCGACAGTTCGTTCGGTGACGACGTCTCGCGACGCAGAATAATACGTCAGGTCGAGTGCGTGCCGGTGCCGCAAAGCAGACCGGACGGTGCTCGAGACCGCCCCCTCTTCGGTGCCGACGCTGTCGTGATCGGACGAGAGTGGCACGTTGGCCGCCGCCGAGCCCGCCGCGGTTTCGATCTTCGCGATCGCTCGCTGCGCGGCGGACGGATCGACCATGCCGGGCATCGACGTCAGCGATCGGAGCGCGACCAACAGGGCCGTGGCCTCGGTCGACGTCAGGCGCAGTGGACGATCGATCCCCGCGGAGAACGTCACGTCGATGCTCTCCTCGGAGAACGAGAGATCGATGAGGTCACCCGGGCCGTAGCCGGGTAGACCGCACATCCAGAGTTGGTTGAGATCGGCCATCAGCGTTGCCGTCGACACACCCAGCTCGCGTGCGGCCTCCTCGGCGCTCAACCCCGGATTCGCCATGAAGAACGGCACCATGTTGAGGAGCCTGGCCAAACGGACCGACAGACGCGCGCTCATCGCTCGGTCTCCACGTCGGCTGCCGTCTGAAGAGTCGAGATCACATCGGCCCGCAATTCCGCGGGTTCGAGCACCACCGCATCAGCCCCGTGGCCCGCGATCAACCGCGAGATCCAATCCCAGGACCGCACTGGAACCTCGACGACCGTGCCGCTCCGGGTGCCCAGACTCTGCGCGCCCACGATCGTTCCCATCCGGCGTAGCTCCAGTGCCCTGCCATCGTGCAACCAGACTCGTGCTGTGCCCGACACCGAGGACGTCCCTGCGACGCGACGGACGATGTCCTGCAGGTCGATACCGTCGGGTTTGCGGACACTCTGCGGCGAGCCGAACGATTTGACCTCGTCACCGATGCGGGAGAGGCGGAAGGTTCGGGTGTCGTCTCGGTCCACGTCGTGTCCCACCAGGTACCAGCGGCCGCGGAACGTGACGACACCCCACGGCTGGACGGTTCTGGTGGTGAACGGATCCGTCAACGACGGTCGGTGCTCGAACCGCACCGATTTGCCCTCGTCGATGGCGGCCAGCAGCGCACCGAGTGCAGGTTCGGAGCCCCTGGTCCGTGCGGGAACCGCGGTCACCGCCGCCGCGGACTCGTTCTGGTCGACCTGAATACCCGCGGCGCGAAGTTTGAGGAGCGCACTCTGAGCCGCCGACGTGAGCTCGGGTGATTCCCAGAGTTTGACGGCGACAGCGACAGCGGCCGACTCCTCGCTGGTGAGGTCGATGTCGGGCAGCTCGTACGCGTCGCGATTGATGCGGTAGCCCTCGACGCCGCCGAACCTGGTTGCGGCTCCGGTTTCCAAGGGAACGCCGAGGTCACGTAGTTCGTTCTTGTCCCGCTCGAACATTCGACTGAAAGCTTCGTGGCTGGACGAGTCGTCGTATCCGGCCACGCTGTCACGGATCCACTCCGCGGTGAGGAACTGACGCGTCGACAGCAGGCAGATGACAAGATTCATCAGGCGTTCGACTTTGGTGGTGGCCACGACTGTCGAGCCTAGTTGCTCAACTGGTGCCGGAGCGGTAGCGACCCGAGTCGTCGGAGCGGTAGCGACCCGAGCTGCCGTATATCCACCGGGCTTACATCGACGCGATCAGTCTCTCCACACGCTCGTCGACCGAACGGAACGGGTCCTTGCACAACACGGTTCGCTGCGCCTGGTCGTTGAGCTTGAGGTGCACCCAATCGACCGTGAAGTCGCGACCCGCCTCCTGCGCGGCGGTGATGAACTCACCTCGCAGTTTGGCCCGCGTGGTCTGCGGAGGGAGGTCGACCGCTTCGTCGATCTGCTCGTCCTCGGTGACTCGCTTGGCCAAGCCCTTGCGCTGTAGCAGGTCGAACACTCCACGCCCGCGTTTGATGTCGTGGTAGGCCAGGTCCAGTTGAGCGATCTTGGGATCGGAGAGCTCCATCGAGTACCGATCCTGGTAACGCTGGAACAGCTTGCGCTTGATGACCCAGTCGATCTCGGTATCCACCTTCGCGAAGTCCTGCGTCTCGATGGCATCGAGGGTCCGCCCCCAGAGGTCGACCACCTGCTCCACCTGAGTGTTCGGCTCCCGCGTCTTCAGGTGTTCGACGGCCCGGGCGTAGTACTCCCGCTGGATATCGAGGGCGCTGGCCTGCCGTCCCCCCGCGAGCCTCACCGGGCGCCGTCCGGTGAGATCGTGGCTGACCTCGCGGATGGCGCGAATCGGATTGTCCAAAGCGAAGTCTCGGAAAGATACTCCTGCCTCGATCATTTCGAGGACGAGGGCCGCCGTTCCGACCTTGAGCATCGTCGAGGTCTCGGCCATATTCGAATCGCCCACGATCACGTGCAGCCTGCGGTACTTCTCGGCGTCGGCGTGGGGCTCGTCGCGAGTGTTGATGATCGGCCGCGACCGAGTGGTGGCAGAGGAGACGCCTTCCCAGATGTGCTCGGCACGCTGTGACAGGCAGAACGTGGCCGCTTTCGGCGTCTGCAGGACCTTGCCTGCGCCGCAGATCAATTGACGCGTGACCAGAAAGGGAAGCAGAACGTCCGAAATCCGAGAGAACTCCCCCGCTCGCTGTACCAGGAAGTTTTCGTGGCAGCCGTACGAGTTGCCGGCGGAGTCGGTGTTGTTCTTGAACAGGTAGATATCGCCGCCGATGCCTTCCTCGGCCAGGCGCTGCTCGGCGTCGATCAGCAGATCCTCGAGAACACGCTCGCCCGCCCGGTCGTGGGTGACCAACTGCAGCAGGCTGTCGCACTCGGCCGTCGCGTACTCGGGGTGCGAGCCGACATCGAGGTACAGGCGGGCACCGTTGCGAAGGAACACATTCGAGCTTCGCCCCCACGAGACCACCCGGCGGAACAAGTAGCGAGCCACTTCGTCCGGACTGAGGCGTCGATGTCCGTGGAAAGTACATGTGACACCGAACTCTGTCTCGATGCCCATAATTCGTCGCTGCACACTTCGACACTACAACGCAACCTGCGATTCGATGTGTCGGAGCGCCCCGATGTCGTCCGTCCGTGAAGATGCTGCCGCGCGTGCCTAGGCTGGGTGTCATGACACCCACGCCTACCTCTGTTTCGACGGCCGTTCATGCGTGGGACCTCTCGCTGGTGGCACGGAGTGCAGCGTTGCGGTCCAGCCGAGCGGATGCGGGCCTGCGCGCGCTGAGTAACGCGGCCGATCACGGTCGTCTGTGGCTCGGCGTTGCTGCTGTGCTCGTTGCCGCTGGTGGGCCTGCACGCCGAGGGGGTGTTCGTGGACTCGTGGCGCTCGCGGGCGCGAGTGCCAGCGCCAACGGTCTGCTCAAGCCGTTGTTCCCACGGACTCGTCCCGGTTCCGAGTCGGTGCCCGTGCTGCGTCAGGTACTGGCTCCACCGGTGTCCTCATCTTTTCCGTCCGGTCACTCGGCTTCTGCCGCGGCTTTCGTGACGGCCGTTGCCATCGAATCTCCGCTGGCAGGAATTGTTCTGGCACCCGTTGCGGCCGCTGTCTGCTACTCGCGTGTCCACGTCGGTGTGCATTGGCCCACCGACGTCATCGCAGGCGCCGCCCTCGGTTCGGCCATCGCGCTGTCCACCCGCCGATGGTGGGCTGTGCGTTCGGAAAAGCCTGCCGATCTGGGCTCACCGGTCGAGGTCCCGCCACTTCAGGGGGGACGGGGGCTGCTCGTGCTCGTCAATCCAGGGTCGGGTGATGGCTCCGAGTCGGTGCCCGAGGCGATCCGTCGCGCACTTCCCGAGGCAGATCTGTTCGTTCCGGATCCGGAACTCGATTTCAACGAGCAACTCGAACAACGAATTCGGGATACGTCGCCGCGGGCACTCGGCGTCTGCGGCGGCGACGGAACGGTGGTGAGCGTCGCCGCGTCGGCAGCGCGCAGCGGGTTGCCTCTCGCAGCGTTCCCCGGTGGCACTCTCAATCACTTCGCCCGTGACACCGGTTTGACCGCCGTCGAAGACACCGCAGCAGCCATCGAGGCGGGGACGGCCGAACTGGTCGATATTGCCTAGGTGGCCATCGACGGCCGCAGCGTGTCGTTCGTCAACACCGCTACCTTCGGCGGATATCCCGACTCGGTGCGGTTACGTCAGAAACTCCAGAGCCGAATCGGCAAATGGCCTGCGGCAGCCGTTGCGATGACGAGGGTACTGGCCGCCGCGGAGCCGCTGAACATCGAACTCGACGGCACCGGACATTCGGTGTGGATGCTCTTCGTCGGCAACGGCAACTACGTGCCGACCGACCAAGTTCCCATGTCGCGCAGCAGCATTCACACCGGCACCCTGGACGTTCGTTTCCTTCCCTCCGAACCCAAGGCGTCGCGAACCAGATTGCTGTGGGCGACGGTGACGGGCACCCTGGGCTCCTCACCGGCCTACGTTCGCCGAGCAGTGAAGCAGCTGACGGTGGAGGTGGAAGGCGCTCCCGTTGCACTCGCCGCCGACGGCGAAGTGGTAGGCGACGGAACGTGGTTCGAGTTCACCAGTGACAAGAACGGCCTCGCGCTCTACCGGAAGCGGTAGGGCACGAGGCCGTCTGGGTGCGATCTGCGAGCCAGCTACGAGGGACCCACCTCGGGCACACCGTCGACCGTGTCGGTGGTGGCCTGTACGGCTGGTGCCGAAGCCGGCAACATGTCCTCCAACGCAGCTCCTGCGATGCGTCGGAACGCGCGCCGAGGCCGACCTTGGTCCAGTACAGCCACTTCGAGCGCGGATACCTCGAGAACCTTCTTCTCGGGCTCACCGCCTGCAGCGGGCGGTACCGCGGGTCCCGCGGTGAGTGCATCCACCGCAACGCGCACCGCGTCGGCCAGATCGAGTCCGGGACGGTAGGTGTCCTTCAACGCTGCGACGATGGGCTCGGTCGTTCCGCCCATGACGACGAAATCCTGTTCGTCGACGATGGACCCGTCGTAGGTGATGCGGTAGAGCTGCGTTGCGATCGGCTCGTCCTGATGCGAGACCTCCGCGACACAGATTTCCACTTCGTACGGCTTGAGCTGCTCCGTGAAAATCGTGCCGAGCGCCTGCGCGTAGGTCTTGGCGAGCGACCTGCCGGTCACATCCCGGCGGTCGTAGGTGTACCCCTTGATGTCGGCATGCTGAATACCGGCTTTCCGGAGATTCTCGAACTCGTTGTACTTCCCCACGGCCGCGAAGCCGATCCGGTCGTACAGTTCGCTCACCTTGTGCAGCGCCGTCGAGCGATTCTCGGCCACGAACAGCACGCCGTCCGCGTAGGTCAGTGCGATGACGCTCCGGCCACGGCCGATTCCCTTGCGCGCCAATTCCGAACGATCGCGCATGATCTGCTCGGCTGATGCGTAGTACGGCATTGTCATGGTGCGCTACCCCCTTCGCTCACTTGCTGACCGGACCGGGTGTGATGCTCGGCACCGCCGGTGTGCGCGGCACTCTCGGTCCGCTCCGCGAGAACGGAATGCGCTGCGGCCGACACACGGTCGTGTGCAACGTCGTCTGCGCCGACGCTCGTGATTGCCACTGCCGTCGGATAGATCCCTCGGGTGACGTCAGGTCCGCCTGTGGCGGAGTCGTCGTCGGCGGCGTCGTACAGCGATTCGACCGCTGCGCGAAGCGCTTCGTCCTCGGTCATTCCGGGGCGATAGAGCTTCTTGAGTGCCGACTTGGCGAACAGTGATCCCGACCCCACCGCGTGATAGCCCGAGCGCTCCTCGTAGCGCCCGCCGACCACGTCGTAGGACACGATGCGCCCGGCACTGTCCGGGTCCGAGATGTCGATGTCGAACCCGACCAGCAACGGGACGGCGGCCAATCCTTGCATTGCGGCACCGAGGTTGCTCCGCACCATCGACGACAGCTTGTTGGCCTTGCCGTTGAAGGTGAGTGGAACCCCTTCGATCTTCTCGTAGTGCTCCAGTTCGACCGCGAAGAGCCGTACGAGCTCGATCGCGATGCCTGCGGTTCCGGCAATGCCCGCAGCGGAGTACTCGTCGGTGACGTAGACCTTCTGCATGTCACGGTTGGCGATCAGATTGCCTTGAGTGGCGCGCCGATCACCAGCGATCAGGACCCCACCCGCGTAGGTGAGGGCGACGATCGTCGTCCCGTGCGGAGCGATGCCGGACTTGTCGGAGGTGCCGTTGGCAGCGTGGGACACCAGGTCTGCGGCCAGACCGCTCTCGGGCAACAGATGGGGGGCGTGCTGACGGAGGTAGTCGGAGAACGACGAACTGCTCGATCCGAGCGGGATCGTCATGCCGTCACCGGCCGACCGTGGGTCCGAACGATCCACCGTCACTGGCCGCCCTTCTGCACGTAGGCACGAACGAAGTCCTCGGCGTTCTCCTCGAGGACGTCGTCGATCTCGTCCAAGAGGTCGTCGGTCTCCTCGGCCAGCTTCTCGCGCCGCTCCTGCCCACCGGCTCCGGTGTCGCCTGGGACCTCATCGTCGTCGCCGCCGCCAGAGCGCCGTGTCTGCTCCTGTGCCATAGTCGCCGACCTCCTCCGTGTATCGAGAGAACACATCTACTGCACGTTCATCGATTCATCCGAGATGCACCGTTGTGGATGTGCAAGTGCAACCGAACGTTCCGCCGAAAGTGCACGGACCTTTACCCTACCGACAGACCGGCCGCGCGGGTCGTCGAGACACCATCGAATAGTCGGACTGCGTTGCCGGGTTCTCAGTTGGTGAGCTGATCGACGAGCTCGGCGGCACTGTCGACAGACTCGAGCAGCGCACCGACGTGCGATTTGGTACCGCGCAGCGGTTCGAGTGTCGGGATGCGTACCAGTGAGTCGCCACCCAGGTCGAAGATGACGGAATCCCAGCTCGCCGCAGCGATATCGGCCCCGAATTTGCGGAGGCACTCGCCGCGGAAGTAGGCCCTCGTATCCTCCGGCGGGTTGCCGACGGCATCGAGTACCTGCTGCTCCGTGACCAGTCGATCCATCGACCCACGAGCAACCAGCCGGTTGTACAGGCCTTTGTCGAGCCGAACGTCGGAGTACTGCAGGTCTACCAGATGAAGGCGCGGCGCCGACCAGCCCAGGCCCTCGCGCTGGCGGAAACCCTCCAGCAGACGCAGCTTCGCGGGCCAGTCCAGCAGGTGGGCGCATTCCATCGGATCGCGTTCGAGGAGGTCGAGCACCATGGCCCACTTGTCGAGCACGTCCAGGGCCCGCGCGTCGTCGCTCCCCTCGGCGGCCACGAATTTCGCGGCCCGCTGGTGGTAGATGCGCTGGAGCGCAAGCCCGGTCAGCTCGCGCCCGTCCGCGAGAGCCACTGCCTTGCGCAGAGTCGGATCGTGGCTGATCTGGTGGACGGCGGTCACCGGTCGGGCGAGCTGGAGATCGGACAGATCCACTCCGGCTTCGATGAGGTCGAGTACCAGCGCGGTGGTGCCCACCTTGAGGTAGGTCGACATCTCCGCGAGGTTCGCGTCGCCGATGATGCAATGCAGGCGGCGATACTTGTCCGCATCCGCGTGCGGTTCGTCGCGCGTGTTGATGATGCCGCGCTTGAGTGTGGTCTCGAGGCCGACCTCCACCTCGATGTAGTCGGCTCGCTGAGAGAGCTGGAACCCGGCCTCGTCGCCGGACTGGCCGATTCCGACGCGTCCCGATCCCGTGATCACCTGCCGCGATGCGAAGAACGGCGACAGACCGGCGATGACGGCCGAGAACGGCGTCTCGCGCGACATCAAGTAGTTCTCGTGAGTGCCGTACGACGCGCCCTTGCCGTCGACGTTGTTCTTGTACAGCTGCAACCGCGGGGCTCCTGGCACGCTGGAGGCGTGGCGAGCGGCGGCCTCCATGACGCGCTCCCCGGCCTTGTCCCAGATCACAGCGTCCAACGGATCCCGTACTTCCGGGGCCGAGTATTCGGGGTGAGCATGGTCGACGTACAGACGGGCACCGTTGGTGAGAATCATGTTGGCCGCGCCGATCTCGTCGGCATCGATGACCGGTGCAGGGCCGCTGAAGCGTCCGAGGTCGAAGCCACGGGCGTCACGTAGCGGCGACTCGACTTCGTAATCCCATCGTGTGCGCTTGGCCCGCGGTACCCCTGCAGCGGCCGCGTAGGCCAACACTGCCTGGGTGGACGTCAAGATCGGATTGGCGGTGGGTTCGGTGGGCGAAGAAATGCCGTACTCGACCTCGATACCGATGATGCGCTGCATGAGTCGAGCCTAGACGGCACGCAGACACAGAACGGGGCGCGCCCTGTGCGGACGCGCCCCGATGTTGTTCTGTGCAGGATCTACAGGTACTGGCCGGTGTTGGCCTCGGTGTCGATTGCCCGGCTCGCGCTGGCATTCTTACCGGTGACCAACGTGCGGATGTAGACGATCCGCTCGCCCTTCTTACCGGAAATTCGCGCCCAGTCGTCGGGATTCGTGGTGTTCGGCAGATCTTCGTTCTCGGCGAACTCGTCGACGATGGAGTCGAAGAGGTGCTGGATCCTCAAACCGGCGTTGCCGGTTTCGAGAACCGACTTGATGGCGTACTTCTTCGCGCGGTCCACGATGTTCTGAATCATGGCACCGGAGTTGAAGTCCTTGAAGTACAAAACTTCCTTGTCGCCGTTGGCATATGTCACCTCGAGGAAACGGTTGTCGTCGCTCTCGGCGTACATGCGCTCGACGACCCGGTCGATCATCCCTCGGATGCAGGCCGCGCGGTCACCACCGAACTCGGCGACATCGTCGGCATTGACCGGCAGCGAGTCGGTCAGGTACTTGGAGAAGATGTCCTGTGCCGATTCGGCGTCGGGACGCTCGATCTTGATCTTCACGTCCAGGCGACCGGGCCGCAGGATCGCGGGGTCGATCATGTCCTCTCGGTTGGAGGCACCGATCACGATGACGTTCTCGAGCCCCTCCACACCGTCGATCTCGGCGAGCAGCTGCGGAACGACCGTCGTCTCGACATCGGACGAGACACCCGAACCGCGGGTGCGGAAGATCGAGTCCATCTCGTCGAAGAACACGATGACCGGGGTGCCCTCGGACGCCTTCTCCCGTGCGCGCTGGAAGATCATGCGAATGTGACGCTCGGTCTCGCCGACGAACTTGTTGAGCAGTTCGGGACCCTTGATGTTGAGGAAGAACGACTTCGCTTCCTTGGCGTCCTGCCCGCGGGCCTCGGCGATCTTCTTGGCCAACGAGTTGGCAACCGCCTTGGCGATCAACGTCTTTCCGCACCCGGGAGGGCCGTAGAGCAGTACACCCTTGGGTGGACGCAGGGAGTACTCGCGAAACAGATCCTTGTGCAGGAACGGGAGTTCGACGGCGTCGCGAATCTGCTCGATCTGTCGACCGAGACCACCGATGTCCTCGTATCCCACGTCCGGAACCTCTTCGAGGACCAAGTCCTCCACCTCGGCCTTGGGGACACGCTCGAAGGCGTAGCCGGCCTTGGTGTCGACCAGGAGCGAATCGCCGGGACGGAGTTTGCGGGACGGTTCGTCCGGGTCGATGGGGCCGTCGTCGTTGACCATGTCGATCAGCGGCTTTGCCAGCCACACGACGCGCTCCTCGTCGGCGTGACCGACGACGAGAGCCCTCGATCCGTCGCCGAGAAGCTCACGCAGAGTGCTGATCTCACCGACCTGGTCGAAGGTGCAGGCCTCGACGATGGTCAACGCCTCGTTCAGCCGCACCGTCTGGCCCGGCGCAAGCGAGTCGGCTTCGATGTTGGGCGAGCACGTGAGGCGCATCTTTCGGCCGGACGTGAACACATCGACGGTTCCGTCGTCGAACACACTCAGCAGAACGCCGTAACCGCTCGGCGGTTGGCCGAGTCGGTCGACCTCCTCGCGAAGCGCGATGAGCTGTTGTCTGGCCTCTTTGAGGGTGTCCATCAGCTTGGTGTTGCGGAGCGAGAGCGAATCGACACGGCCTTCGAGCTCGCGTACCTGTTCGGGGGACTCCCCCAGTTGACGGCGCAGTGAAGCGGCTTCGGCTCGCACGGCGTCCAGTTCGGCTCTGGCCGCGGCCACATCCGGATTGTCTGTTGAGCTCATGAGCGACTCCTCCCAGTGACGATCTATCAACGCTACCGGCACCGGCCCGAATGTGCGGACCGACACCACGATCGGGCGTGCCTGCTGCATGCCTCGACTGCACACCAACCGAGGCCGGGGTCATGTTAGCCTCACCTGACCAAACGGTGGACGGACTACGGAAACAGGGGCTTCACCAGTGAAGATGCGCATATTCTCCGCCAGCGTCGCACTCACGGCGGCGGTGATGTCGGTGGCCGGGTGCAGCACCGCAGATGAATCCGATCACGCCGATCACAATTCGACGTCGGCCGCAGATTCTGTCGGCACGACGACCGACGTGCCCGCTGTTGCGGCACCGACCTCCGATGAACTCGAATCCTCGCTGCTGCAGCTGGTGGCACCGGACGTCGACGCGGCAACCAAAGCGGCCGCGGTCGAGAACGGTCAGGCGCGTCTGACGAACCTCGACACCATGACCGCCGCGCTGGCGAACTACGGCACGATCACGTTCGAGGTTGCCGAGCCGACTGTCGAGGGCGAGACGTCCACGGCCGACGTGGCGATCGCCACCCCACGAGGGACGGCAGCGCCCTCACCGCAGACCTGGGTCCTGATCGACGGCAAGTGGAAGCTCTCCGACGCCAGCACCTGCCAGATCCTTGCGATGGGGCAAGCACCCTGCGCCTGAAGTCCGGGCCCGCCAGTCGAGCGAGACCGCCGCGATCGGTCAGCCCTTACCGGACCGACGCTGCGGCTTGGGGGTGACGGTGCCCTCGGCGAGGCGTCGAACGCTCACGAGGAATGCCGTGTGCCCCTGCATACGGTGCTCGGGCCGAACCGCCAGTCCCACGACGTGCCAACCTCGGACCATCGACTCCCACGAACGGGGTTCGGTCCAGCATTCCTGTGCGCGTAGGGCTTCGACGACCTTGGACAGCTGCGTCACCGTGGCGACGTAGACCAACAGCACTCCGCCCGGAACGAGAGCCTTCGATACGGCAGGCAGTGCGTCCCAGGGAGCCAGCATGTCGAGAACCACCCGATCCACCTGCTCCCCCGGTCGATCGACACCGAACTGATCCACGTCGGCCACCGTCAGGTGCCAGTTGGACGGCCGCTCGCCGAAGAACGTCTCGACGTTCTTGATCGCGTAGTCGGCATGGTCCTGGCGGATCTCGTAGGAGATGACCGTTCCTTCCGTACCCACCGCACGCAGCAGCGAGCACGTCAGAGCGCCCGATCCGGCACCGGCCTCCAGAACGCGGGCTCCGGGGAACATGTCGCCCTCGTGGACGATCTGCGCTGCATCCTTGGGGTAGATGACCTGCGCGCCGCGCGGCATCGACAACACGTAGTCGGTCAACAGCGGCCGAAGCGCAAGGTACGGGGTGCCGTTGACGGAGGTCACGACGCTGCCCTCGTCGGCACCCAGCAACTTGTCGTGAGTGATTCCGCCTCGGTGGGTGTGGAATTCCTTGCCCGCCTCGAGCACCACCGTGTAGTGCCTGCCCTTGCCGTCGGTGAGCTGCACTCGATCTCCGACGCGGAACGGCCCACTGCGGGCGGGTCCGGTCGGAACCGGTGCGATGGAGTTCTCGTCCGCAGTCGGGACCTGGTCGAGTTCGATCTCGTCGACCGTGGCGGTGACCACATCGTCCGCACTCGGAACCGGGACATCGACGAGCGCGTCGACCTCGGGCCCGTCGGTCGACGCGGACGCGGAATCACCGGTGGACACAGCGGAACCTGCTTTCGTTGTTCGGTTCGACGATCTACCGGAGCGGGCAGGCGTCGGGGACGACTCGACGTGCCAGACTACGGCCTTGACCGAAGTTGTCGGACCAGCGGCATAGTCTCGCAGTCGTGAGTATTTCCGTGTCGACACCCATCGACTTGCCTCTACTCGACCTCGGCGACAGCGCGCGACCGCCGCTGGCGGTGCCGAGCCCCCGCAGCACGCCGGCGTTGTCGCCCTCCCGCGCAGGCGATTTCAAGCAGTGTCCTCTGCTCTACCGCTTTCGCGCGGTCGACCGCATTCCGGAGGTGTCCACCGAAGCTCAGGTCAAGGGAACTGTGGTGCATGCCGCACTGGAGGCTCTCTACGCGTTGCCTGCGCAGGACCGAGTGCCGACGACTGCGCGCGACCTGGTGGATCCGGCGTGGGAGCGAGTGGTTGCCCAGTCGCCCGCCATCGAGTCGTTGGTTCCGGCCGACGAGCGGACGGCTTTTCTCGATCGCGCTCGGGCTCTGGTCGCCGGATACTACGAACTCGAGGACCCTACTCACTTCGAGCCCGAGTCCTGCGAGCAACGGGTGGAGATCGATCTGGACGACGGCACGCCGCTTCGGGGATTCATCGATCGAATCGACGTCGCACCCAACGGCATGATTCGCGTCGTCGACTACAAAACCGGTCGGGCACCGCGGGAGTTCACCGAGTCCAAGGCGTTGTTCCAGATGAAGTTCTACGCCTTGATGATCATGCGCATGCGCGGAGTCGTTCCGGCGCAACTGAAATTGATGTATCTGGCCGACAAGCAGGAACTGACCTACGCTCCCGACGAAGACGAGCTGCGCAGGTTCGAGCGCATGCTGTCCGCCATCTGGAAAGCGATTCTGGCCGCAGGCGAGACCGGTGACTTTCGCGCCAAGAAAGGCGCACTGTGCAAGTGGTGCGACCACCAGGCCCTGTGTCCCGAGTTCGGCGGCACTCCTCCGCCGTACCCGGGTTGGCCGCAGGTCGCATCGGAACAGACGGAGCCCGAGCTGTGACCATTCCGGACGCCTTCTTCGTTCCCGCCGGTGTCGGCAAGGACGGCTTCGAGAGGGTCACGGCCACCGAGAACACCGTCAGTCTGTGGGCACCGACGATGCAGCACGGCGCTCCGCCGTCCGCTCTACTGGTCCGTGCACTCGAGCGCGTCGACGCTCGGGAGGACACCCGTATCAGTCGAGTCGCGGTCGACATACTCGGTCCGATTCCGGTCGCGGACATCGAGATTCGGGCATGGACGGAGCGCCCCGGGGGCAACGTCGAACTCGTTGTTGCCGAATTGTGGGCGGAAAGTTCGTCCGGCACTGCTCGGGCGGTGGCTCGCGGCACCGCGTGGCGTATGCGCACCACACCGACGGAGGACGTCGAACACGGCGGCGACCCGGTGATGAAGCCGGTGGGAGACGGAGTCGACTACACCTTCGGGGGCACGTGGTCGTCGGGCTATCTCGACGCCGTCGAGTTCAAGATTCTCACCGGGCTCGGTGCCGATGGTCCCGGCGAGATCTGGGCCAGGCCCAAACCTGTTCTCGTCCAGGGTGAATCGATGACTCCGCTGGAGCGACTGTTCTCGATTGCGGACATCGCGAACGGAATCGGCGCGAAATTACCGATCGACGAATGGACCTTCTTGAACACCGACCTGACAGTGCACGTGTTCAGGGTGCCTCAGGGTGACTGGGTCGGAGTCTCGGCCGAAACCTCCACCGGTCCGGACGGAATCGCCATGTGTGCTGGCACTCTGAGCGACGAACTGGGTCCGGTCGGCCGAATCGCGCAGACGGTCCTGGTCCGGCGTCGCAACTGACGGCAGCGACCGATCAGGACGTGCGCGCTGTCACGACGGTGCCCTGAGCCACCGCGACAATCCGTTCCGTGTCCCCGTCGATCGAATACACGGCGCAGTGGCAGACAGCCTGGTTTCGGGTCGACGAGACCGAGTGCGCGCGGGCGATCAAATACTCGCCGGTTGCCGGCCTCGCGAAATCGACGGTGCAGTGCGCGGTCACCGCGTCGCCGCCGAGCGCGATTCCGCCGGCGAACGTCACGGCATTGTCGGCCAGATAGCTGATGACGCCACCGTGCACGAAGCCGTGTTGCTGTCGGAGCTCGGGTCGGTTATTGAGGCGAACCTCTACGATGCCACCGTCGGTGGAGACGAGTTGAGCCCGCCGGATCTAGAAGGCGCGGCACGACCTGATGTCGGACGCCAGGATAGCCTTTGCCCCCAACTCGGCGAGCTCGTCCATGACGTTGTTGTGAACTTTGCGAGAAACCATGGCGCGCACGGCAACCCAGTTGTCGTCGACCATCGGCGCCAGCGTGGGCGACTCGATGCCCGGGGTGATCTTGACGGCCTCGTCGAGAATCGACTTCGGGCAGTCGTAATCGAGCATCAGGTACTGCTGTGCGAATACGACGCCTTGCACGCGGGCGATGAGCTGCTTACGCGCGGAATCGGTACCCGGGGTGCCTGCGCGCTCGATGAGTACGCCCTCCGAATCGCAGAGCGATTCACCGAAGGCCACCAGGTTGTTCTGGCGCAGTGATCGGCCCGATTCGACGACGTCGGCAATGGCGTCGGCGACCCCGAGCTGGATGGAGATCTCGACCGCGCCGTCGAGGCGGATGACCGTGGCCTCCAACCCCCGCTGCGCCAAGTCCGCGCGCACCAGATTGGGGTAAGACGTGGCGATGCGGAGTCCGCCCAAGTCCTCGGGTGCCCATTCCTTGCCCGCGGGCGCCGCGTAGCGGAACGTCGAGCGGCCGAATCCGAGCGCCAAGCGCTCTTCGACGGCAGCACCCGAATCGAGGGCCAGGTCGCGGCCGGTAATGCCCAGATCCAACTGGCCGGATCCGACGTAGATCGCAATGTCCTTGGGGCGGAGGAAGAAGAACTCGACGCCGTTCGCTGGATCGAGAACCGTCAGGTCCTTCGAGTCGCTTCGGCGCCGATAGCCGGCCTCGCTGAGAATCTCTGCGGCGGACTCGGAGAGAGCGCCCTTGTTGGGTACGGCTACGCGCAGCATGGAGTTTTCCTTCTTCGGTGAGTTCGTGGGAGACATGCGGGTCCTCGACTCACAGATGTCGGTAGACGTCCTCGAGCTCGATGCCCCTGCCCACCATCATCACCTGGACCCAGTACAACAGCTGCGAGATTTCCTCGGCGAGCGCCTCGTCGCTTTCGTGCTCGGCTGCGATCCACACTTCGCCCGCTTCTTCGAGAACCTTCTTGCCCTGAAAATGAACTCCCGCATCCAACGCTGCGACGGTGCCCGAGCCCTCCGGGCGGGTCTTCGCGCGGTCGGTGAGCTCGGCGAACAGGGAATCGAAAGTCTTCACGGATTCGTATTCTTTCACGTCGGTATCCAGCGGAATCAGTTCGGTCGAGATTCGAGGAATCAGGCTGCCCAGGCCCGCCGGACGTCGTCGGCGGTGAGACCGACAAGACCGTCACGAATGGTGTACCCAGGAGCCGGCGGCACGGCGATCTCCGAGGGAACCACCAGCACGGGGCATCCCGCAGTGTGCGCGGACAGTGAGCCCGTAGGCGAGTCCTCGACCGCGAGGCAGGCTCCAGCGTCCACGCCCAGCAGTGCGGCACCGCGCAGGTACGGCGCTGGATGCGGTTTACCGACCTCCACCTCGTCGCCGGTGACCGTGATGTCGAAGTATTCGCGGCCCAACGTGTCCAGAGCTCGCTCGACCAGACCGCGCTCGGTGTTGGTGACGAGGCCGGTGGACAGACCCATCTCGCGAACCAGAGCGAGCGCATCCTTGGCACCGGGCCGCCAGGGAATACCCTCGGCGAACAGGTCCCCGACACGGGTCGTCAGCCACTCACGACCCTCGGTCAGGTGCTCGTCGGTGACCTCGACCGATGCGTGTGCCAGGACCTTGCGTAATGCATCCCACATCGAATTTCCGAGGGTGCTCTCGCGCACTTCTGCGCTGAGTTCCGTCCCGAGATTTCGTGAGTACTCACCGATCGCGACGTCCCAGATCTTCTCGGAATCGAGCAGTGTGCCGTCCATGTCCCACAGGACACCCTGCAGGTGAATTCCACTAGACATTGAAGTACTTGGCCTCCGGGTGATGAAGTACGAACGCATCGGTCGACTGTTCGGGATGGAGCTGCAGCTCCTCGGAGAGCTTCACGCCGATTCTCTCGGGCTCGAGCAGAGCGGCGAGCTTGATCCGGTCTTCCAGATCGGGGCATGCCCCGTAGCCGAACGAGTAACGAGCACCGCGGTATTCGAGTTTGAAGTACCCCTCGGCCTCGGTGGGATCCTCCGCGGCGACCGATTTGCCGTCGGACAGTTTCAGTTCTTCGCGCACTCGACGATGCCAGTATTCGGCCAACGCCTCGGTGAGCTGGACACCGATTCCGTGCACCTCGAGATAGTCGCGGTACGAGTCGGCAGCGAACAGCTCGTTCGCGAAGTCGGCAATGGGCTGGCCCATTGTCACCAGGTTCATCGGCAGAACATCGACTTGGCCGGATTCTCGTGCAGCCGTACGCGACCGAACGAAATCCGAGATGCAGAGGAATCGGTCACGGTGCTGACGGGGGAACGTGAACCGGAAGCGTTCGGGTGCATCGGGTTCGGGCTCGGTGAGCACGACGACGTCGTCGCCCTCGGAGACCGCCGGGAAGTACCCGTACACCAGTGCGGCGTGTGCGAGTATGCCGTCGGTGCTCAGGCGATCCAGCCAATACCGCAGGCGCGGTTTGCCTTCCGATTCCACCAGGTCTTCGTAGGTGGCACCTTCACCCTTGCGAGCACCGCGCAGGCCCCATTGCCCGAGGAACAGTGCGCGCTCGTCGAGCAGACCCGAGTAGTCGGCCAAGGACACGCCTCGGACGATGCGAGTACCCCAGAACGGCGGAACCGGAATGTCGATATCGGCTGCGACATCGGATCGTTCGGGCACGACGACCGGTGCCTCCGCAGCCTTGCGCTTCTCCGCGATGCGCTTGGACCGCTCATGGCGTTCCTTGCGCTCGGCGGCCTTGGCCTTCGCTTCGAGTGCCTCCGGACTGTCGGGAGCCGGACCCCCACCGCGTTTGGTGGTCATGATGGTGTCCATCAAACGCAGGCCCTCGAATGCGTCTCGCGCATAGTGGACGTCACCCTCGTACACATCTTGCAGATCGTTCTCGACATACGACCGCGTCAACGCTGCTCCACCGAGCAGGACCGGGAACTGTTCCGCGACGCCCTTGGAGTTGAGTTCGATCAGGTTGTCCTTCATGACGACGGTCGACTTCACCAGCAGCCCGGACATCCCGATCACGTCGGCGCGCTTGTCTATCGCGGCTTCGAGGATGGTCGAAATCGGTTGCTTGATACCGAGATTGACGACCTCGTAGCCGTTGTTGCTCAGGATGATGTCGACGAGGTTCTTCCCGATGTCGTGGACGTCGCCCTTGACGGTACCGAGCACGATACGACCCTTGCCGTCGTCGTCGGTCGCCTCCATGTGCGGCTCCAGATACGCCACCGCAGCCTTCATCACCTCGGCGGAGGCAAGCACGAACGGCAACTGCATCTGACCGGAACCGAACAGCTCCCCCACGGTCTTCATGCCCGAGAGCAACGTCTCGTTGATGATCTCCAGCGGCGGCTTCTCGGTCATCGCGGCATCCAGATCGACGTCGAGACCGTTGCGTTCGCCGTCGACGATGCGGCGTTCGAGTCGCTCGAACAGTGGCAGACGACCCAGTTCCTCAGCGCGAGATTCCCGGGCCGATGCTGCCGAGACGCCCTCGAACAGCTGCATCAGCTTCTGCAACGGGTCGTAGCCTTCGCGGCGGCGGTCGTACACCAGATCCAGAGCGGTCTCGCGCTGCTCGTCGGGAATCTTGTTCATCGGCAGGATCTTCGACGCGTGCACGATGGCGGTATCGAGGCCGGCCTGTGTGCACTCGTGCAGGAAGACCGAGTTCAGCACCTGGCGTGCAGCGGGATTGAGACCGAACGAGATGTTCGACAACCCGAGGGTGGTGTGCACCTTCGGATACTTCTCCTTGAGCTGCCGGATCGCCTCGATGGTCTCGATGCCGTCGCGTCGAACCTCTTCCTGGCCGGTGGAAATCGGGAAGGTGAGGGTGTCGACGATGATGTCCTCGTGGCGCAGGCCCCAGTTCTCGGTGATGTCGGTGATCAGGCGATCTGCGACACGCACCTTCCATTCGGCCGTACGGGCCTGGCCTTCCTCGTCGATGGTGAGGGCGACGACGGCGGCACCGTGTTCCTTGACCAGACGCATGATCTTCTGGAACCGCGAATCGGGCCCGTCGCCGTCCTCGTAGTTGACCGAGTTGACGGCGCTACGGCCGCCGAGGTGCTCCAGACCGGCTTCGAGTACGGCCGGTTCGGTGGAGTCGAGCATGATCGGCAGCGTCGACGCGGTCGCCAATCTGCTTGCGAGCGCGGCCATGTCGGCGGCACCGTCGCGGCCGACGTAGTCGACGTTGAGGTCCAACATGTGCGCCCCGTCGCGCGTCTGATCCTTGGCGATGTCGAGGCACTTCTCGTAGTCCTCGGCCAGCATCGCGTCGCGAAATGCCTTGGAGCCGTTGGAGTTGGTGCGCTCACCGATCATCAGGATGCTGGCGTCCTGCTCGAACGGAACGGCAGTGTAGAGCGAGGAGACACCCGGCTCCGGCGCGGGCCGGCGCTCGAGCTTCGTGGCTGAGTGCACCATGTCGGCAACCTGACGGATGTGCTCGGGGGTGGTTCCGCAGCAACCGCCGACCAGAGCCAGCCCGTACTCGTTGACGAAACCGCTCAGCGCCGTGGCCAGTTCGGGTGCGGTCAGCGGGTACTCCGCTCCCTTTGCACCCAACGTCGGCAGACCGGCATTGGGCATCACCGACACCGGCAGCCGCGAATGCTTGGACAGATGGCGCAGGTGCTCACTCATCTCGGCCGGACCGGTGGCGCAGTTGAGGCCGATCATGTCGATTCCGAGCGGTTCGAGCGCAGTGAGCGCTGCACCGATCTCGCTGCCGACGAGCATCGCACCCGTCGTCTCGACCGTCACGTGGGTGATGATCGGAATACGGACGCCCAGCCTGTCCATCGCGTGCTGGCTACCGATGATCGCGGCCTTGACCTGAAGCAAGTCCTGGCATGTCTCGACCAAAATGGCATCGGCTCCGCCGTCGATCATTCCCAGAGCGGCTTCGGTGTACGCGTCGCGCAGCCGGGCGAACGGAGCATGTCCGAGTGTGGGGAGCTTGGTCCCGGGGCCCATCGAACCCAGGACGTATCGGTCCATCCCGTCGCGGCCGGGGCCCATTTCGTCGGCGGTCTCGCGGGCGAGCCGGGTGCCTTTCTCGGCCAACTCACGAATTCGATCCTCGATGTCGTAATCGGCCAAGTTGGGCAGGTTGCATCCGAACGTGTTCGTTTCCACGGCGTCCGCACCGGCTGCGAAGTACTCGCGGTGGATCTCGCGCAGCACGTCGGGCCGGGTGGCGTTCAGAATTTCGTTGCATCCCTCGAGACCGAGAAAATCGTCGAGAGTCAGGTCGGCGTCCTGGAGCATCGTGCCCATCGCTCCGTCGCCGATGACAACGCGACGTGAAATCGCATCGAGCAGACCGGGCTTGTGTTGATCGGGCATCACTACAGAGTAGTGGGCACCGCAGTTCCCTCGGGTCGTAGGCTGTCGTGGTGAGTCCCCGAAACCTCGATGGCCAGTCCCCGAACGACGACGTTACCGAAAATACGGACATTCCGGGTGCCGACTCGGCCGTGCCGCTCGACGCCGCGTTGATCGAGGCCGTCCACGACGCTGTGGCCAATGCCACAGACCTCGACGATCTCGACGAGGACATTCCCGAATTGCGCTCCCCCATCCTGGTGGCTGCTTTCGAGGGCTGGAACGACGCGGGCGATGCGGCGAGCGGTGCCGTCGAGCACCTCGAGCTGATCTGGGATGCCAGTCCTCTTGCCGAGCTGGACTCGGAGGACTACTACGACTACCAGGTCAACAGACCGACGGTTCGCCAGGTGGATGGTGTCACCCGTGAGATCGAGTGGCCGTCGACTCGGTTGTCGGTGTGTTCGCCTCCCGGCAGCGACCGTGACGTGGTGCTGCTGCGCGGCATCGAGCCGAACATGCGGTGGCGCAGCTTCTGCGACGACCTGCTCGAGTTCGTCGAACAGCTCGGCGTCGAGACCGTCGTCATCCTGGGAGCACTGCTGGCCGACACCCCGCACACCAGGCCCGTTCCGGTCACCGGCACCGCCTACAGCACCGAGTCGGCCGAACAGTTCAATCTCGAACAGACCCGATACGAGGGCCCGACGGGAATCACCGGCGTGTTGCAGGACGAATGCGTGAAGGCCGGCGTCCCTGCGGTGTCGTTCTGGGCCGCCGTGCCCCACTACGTCTCGCAGCCGCCGAATCCCAAGGCGACCGTTGCATTGCTGCAGCGGGTCGAGGACGTGCTCGACATCGAGGTACCGCTCGGCGAACTTCCCACCCAGGCCGAGGAGTGGGAAGAAGCGGTCAACGAGATGACGAAAGAGGACGAGGAGATCAGCGAATACGTGCGCAGCCTCGAAGAGCGCGGCGATGCCGAGGTGGACATGTCCGACGCGATAGCGAAGATCGACGGCGACGCCATTGCAGCCGAGTTCGAGAAGTACCTGAGGCGCCGCGGCCCCGGCAACTTCGGACTCTGACCCGAGCGCACACGATGAACCGGCGCTCGGTGAGGTATTTCTGATGCCGACGTAACGTCACCGCATCGGTGGCGTCACCCCGACACCGCAACCTCGTGGGTATGGCCAGCACACCACGATTTCTGCAAGGCGTCTTCTCCTTCTCCGGCAACGGCCTGGACAAGCCCGAGTTGATCGATCCCAGCCTGAGTTTCGTCGTGCCCGAGGGTGTGACGGCCCAACCGCTGTACTTCCGGGGTGGAAACTCCAGCGACGAACTCGTGGTCGTGACTCTGCTGCGCGACGGTAGCCCGATGCGCATCTTCCCGATGGGAGCCAAGAGCGGGGTCAACATCCCCCTCCGTGTGGTCGAGGACGTCGATCCGGACACCGTCCTCGAGTTGGTCGTCGCTGCCCCGGCCGGAACCACCGGAGAGGTCGTCGTCGATTTCGGTCTGGTGCTCGTCTGATGACTGCAGGCAAGCAGCGGCTGTTGGTGATCGGCAACGGAATGGCCGGTGCGAGAACGGTCGAGCAGATCCTCGAGCGTGACGGCAGCTCGTTGTTCGAGATCACGATGATCGGCGACGAGCCGTACGGCAACTACAACCGAATCATGCTTTCGCACGTGCTGTCCGGTGAGACCACCGTCGATGACGAGGATCTGATCCTCAATCCCATGAGTTGGTACAGCGACAACGGCGTGACACTGCACGTGGGCGATCGTGCCGTGTCGTTGGATCGATTCTCCAAGACCGTTGTGTGCGAGAGCGGTCGGTCCGTCGACTACGACGTGCTGATCATCGCAACGGGAAGCAACACGTTCTTCCCGAACATGGACGGTCTCCGCGAATCCGACGGCAGACTGGCACGCGGCGTGTTCGGCTTCCGGACCATCGCAGACACCAATGGCATGCTGCAGATGGCAGAGTCTCGCGACGACGTCTGCGCCGTCGTCATCGGCGGCGGACTGCTCGGACTCGAAGCCGCGTACGGTCTGCGGACCCAGGGGCTCGACGTGAACGTGGTGCACTCCCCCGGACACTTGATGAACCAGCAGCTCGACGAGCGCGGTGGACGAGTGCTGCGCAACAAGATCGAGTCGCTCGGGGTCGGAGTGCACACCTCGAAGAGAACCACCTCGGTGTTGCGTTCCGAGGACGGTGTCGTCACCGGCGTCGGGTTCAACGACGGCACCTCGCTTGCTGCGGACATGGTCGTCGTCACCGCCGGTATCCGCCCCAGTGTCGACTTCGCTCGCGCCGGCGGTTTGGTGATCGAACGAGGAATCGTGGTCGACGACCAATTACGTTGCGAGGACGAAGGTTCCATCTACGCCGTCGGTGAATGCTGCCAACATCGCGGCGAGGTCTACGGCCTCGTTGCGCCACTGTGGGAGCAGGCCGTCGTATTGGCCGACGTGCTCACGGGTGCGAATCCCACTGCGGCGTATCATGGTTCGCGTCTGACGACCAAGCTCAAGGTGGCCGGTGTCGACGTCGCCTCGATGGGGATCACCGCCCCCGAGCGCGACGACGACGAGTTCGTCCAGTTCTACGAGCCGCGCAGTGGCACGTACAAGTCGGTGATCGTGCGGGGCAACAAACTGGTCGGTGCCACTCTGCTGGGCGACATCTCCAAGGCCAACTTCCTGACTCAGGCATTCGACGAGAAAGTACCACTGCCCGACGAGCGCATCAGCATGCTCTTCGATATGGGAACTCCCTCTGCGGCAACAGGAGCCGCGGAATTGGCCGACGACGTCCAGGTGTGCAACTGCAACGGTGTCACGAAGGGTGCCATCGTGGCCTGCGTGCACGCGGGTGCCAAGAATCTGAGCGACGTGACCGCGAAGACCCGCGCGGGCAAGGGGTGCGGCTCGTGCAAGGGGCTGGTGAAAGACATCATCGCGTGCGCAGCGGGCGGTGCCGTCGAAGCAGACCCCACCGCGGACTGGTACGTGCCGTGTATCCCGATGACGAAGCCGGAACTGATCGACGCCGTCCGAGCGCAGGATCTGCGGGCGGTGTCGCAGGTGTTCACAACGCTCGCGACCGACGGCCTCGAGGACGCCGCCGCCAAGATGCCGTTGGCGTCGTTGCTGCGCACCGTGTGGGGTCCGGATTGGGTGGACGAGCGCGGCGCGTTGTTCATCAACGATCGTGTGCACGCCAATATCCAACGGGACGGCACGTTCTCGGTGGTGCCGCAGATGAAGGGTGGCGTCACCACACCGGATCAGCTGCGAAAGATCGCCGACGTCGCAGACAAATACAGCGTTCCGCTGGTCAAGGTGACCGGCGGACAACGCATCGACCTGCTCGGCATCAAGAAGGAAGACCTGCCGAAGGTGTGGGGCGATCTGGACATGCCCTCGGGGTTCGCGTACGGCAAGAGCATGCGCACGGTGAAGACCTGCGTGGGCAGCGACTTCTGCCGCTTCGGCCTCGGCGACTCGACTGCTCTCGGTATCGCCCTCGAAGAGCGGTTCCAAGGCCTGGAGACTCCGGCGAAGTTGAAGCTCGCGGTAGCAGGGTGCCCTCGCAACTGTTCGGAGGCACTGTGCAAGGACTTCGGCGTCGTCTCGGTGGGCGAGGACAAGTGGGAGATCTACGTCGGAGGCGCGGCAGGCGCACACATTCGCAAGGGCGATCTACTGGCTACCGTGACGGGGGCCGAGGAGGTTCTGACCGTGGCAGGCAGGTTCATTCAGCACTACCGCGAGAACGCCCAATGGCTCGAGCGAACGTACGCGTGGGTTCCGCGCCTCGGCCTGGAAGAACTGCAGAGCGTGCTGATCGACGACCGTGACGGCATCGTGGCCGGACTCGACGAGCGAATGCAGGCATCGGTGGACGGCTACGTCGACCCGTGGCAGGACCGCGCGGCACCCAGATCACCCGCGCAGTTCACCCCGTCGCTGCCACTGCTTCCGCTGCCACAGGTACCGGTCCGATGAGCGTGCCGGTGGGGGCGGTCGAGGACCTGACGCCCGGTGAGGGCAGGGCCTACGTGGTGGACGGCAAGCAGGTGGCTGTGTTCCTGCTCGGTGACGGCTCGGTGCGGGCGATGGATGCCATCTGCCCACACAAGGGCGGGCCACTGGCGGACGGTCAGATCGACGGATCCATCGTCGTCTGCCCACTCCACCAGTACACGTTCTCGCTCGACGACGGCTCCTGCCCCAGCGGCATCGACTCCGTGCGCACCTACCCCGCCGCTGTGGTGGACGGGAAAGTGACCGTCGAGCTCTAACCGGCACGGTTGAACGACCGAGACCCGTGGCCAGGGTCATTCCGCAGGCTCCACTCCTACCCCCTACCCTGTTCCAGTGAGCGATTCAGGTGAGGACGCACGGCTGGGCGCCGTGAACGCGTTCGTGGAGGAGGACCGTCTCGGTCTGTTCTCGTTCGCCGTTGCCGAGAAGCGATCCGAGTACCTGGCAGTCCTGCGGGCCTTCGACACCGCACGAGCCAATTACGTCGTCCTGCTGCACTCCGGAGACGTGGCCGACCTCATCGCCCGCAGCCCCGGTCGGCACGCCGCACTGACCACACTCGACATCGCGCCCCTCCTCGATCAGCTCCACGCCTGGGGCCTGCTCGAACGCAGCTACGACGGCACCCGCGCGGCGACCCTCGCCGAATACCGCAACCGTCACTTCGTCTACCAGTTCGGCCAGGCCGGCTACAAGGCGTACCGCGCGGTCGAGGACGTGCTCGGCGCCCGCCTGGACGACGCGTCACTGTCGCGGTTGGTGTTGCCCGAGCTGCTGGCCGACATGCACGAGCTGGCCGAGGCGAACCGTCAGGCCGACGGCGATCGCATCTACCGCAAGCTGAGCAGACTCGATTCGACGCTGTCGGAGATGGCGACCCGCGCCGCACATTTCTACTTGGTGCTGGGCGATCTGGTGCGCACCACCGAAATCACTCCCGAGTCGTTTCTGGTCCACAAGGATGCGTTGCTGACGCACATGCGCGAGTTCAGCTCGGATCTCACCCGCTACGCCCCGAAGCTGGCGGAGGCGATCGCGCTCGTCGAGAGCACCGGCATCGAGGAGCTCGTCGAGCGCGCCGCGATCAGCGACGAACGAGTATTTCTCTCCGTCGACGAACGGCGAGCCGACTGGACCGACCGCTGGGCCGGCCTGTCGCACTGGTTCGTCGCGGCGGAGTCCGAACTCAGCGAGTCCGAGCGACTCCGCGAAGGCACGATGAGCGCGATTGCCGCCGTGCTGTCGCTCCTACGCCGCGTCACGGAGACCCGCAGGGGTGGCGTGAGCAGGGAAAGCCAATTGCGGCATCTGGCCGGTTGGTTCGCGGCCACGCCTACCGAGGACAGCGCACACGCCCTGTTTCACGCAGTGTTCGGTCTCGGCAGGCCCAGGCACCTGTCGATGGTGCATCCCGATGCCGACATCATCTCCACGTCCCGATCGTGGTGGGAGGCTCCACCGGTCGAGATTTCCCGCACCCTGGCCGAGACCGGCCGCACCCCGACTCCCGGCGTTCCGGGTCGGGTGCAGCGCAACGACGGCGGCATCAGGCGGCTTCGGGAGCAGCAACTGGACGCGCAGCGATCACGCAGTGCCGCAGCGCAGTCGCTTGCGTCGGCCGGAATCCACGACCGAATTCTGAACGAGCAGGAAACCGAGGTGCTGTTGAGCCTGCTGAACGCTGCACTCACGGCGCGGGTACGGGTGAGTGGGCGGACCTCCGACTCGTCCGGATCGGACAGCGGCGTGCGCTTGACGCTGAGTGACAGCGACCGTTCGACGATCGTGCGGACCAGCCGGGGACGCCTGCATCTGGACCGCCTGTCTCTCGATGTCAGTGAGGTCGCTCGCCGATGAGAGCTCGCGAAATCTCCACCCTCGCACTGGATTCCTACCAGCGGGCCGCCCGGGTCGCGCTGTCGAATCACCTGGTGACCACGACGTATCCCGATAGGATTGCGCTGCCTCTGCTGCGCAGATGGGCCACCGAGTTACGCGAGGACCTGCTCGAACTGTTCGGATATCGCCTCGAGGTCACCGAGACCACGGCACGTCTGTACCCGGTGATCGATCGGCTCGACGACAGTCAACCCGCCCGAACAGCCACCGACCGAATCTTCGACCGACGTAGATACGCGTATCTGGCACTGGCACTGGCGGCACTCGGCAGGGCGGGCAACCAGATCACCCTCTCCGAGCTTGCCGATCATGTTGCGGCAGAAGCAAGTCAAGTAGACGGAGTAGAGCTGACGACCGACCGAGCGAGCGACCGAGACGCATTCGTCGACGCGATCGGCTGGCTTGCGACCCGCGGTGCGATCGCATTGGCCGACGGTGACGCCACCGGTTGGGCGAACAATCCGTCCGCAGGCGAGGCCCTCTACGACATCGACCGGCCTGTTGTCGTCGCACTCTTCCGGCCGCCTCGCGCCGTCCAGCATCTGCGATCGATTCGCGGTCTGTTGGCCGGCACGGACGCCGCGATCGATCTCGACGACTCCGATCAAGGACACACCGACTCCGGACGCGAAGCAGACCCGAAGGAAACGCTACGTGCAGTACGCCGAGCGTTGGTCGAGCAACCGGTCGTCTACCTCGACGATCTCGACCCGGACGGCCGCACTGCCCTGGCCGCACCGCGCACCGTTGCCGACGTCGAGTTGCTGACCGGTCTCGTTGCCGAGCGCCGTTCCGAGGGGGTGGCACTCATCGACACCTCGGGTCGGCTGTCGGACCACCGCTTCCCCAGCACCGGAACCATTGCCCAGGTCGCGTTGTTGATCGCCGGTGAGATCTCGGACCGAGTGATCGATCCGGATGCACCCGCGCTGGCGACCTACCCCCTACCCGACGGTGACGCCCTGATCGAGCAGTTGGACAGTGCCATTCCCGACGGTGGGATCTTCGGTGATCTCGCCGAGTTCGGGTTCGGTTCCGACGCAACGACATTCGACAGTGTGGACGAGAAGAAGCTGTATCCGTTGATCGAGGACAGTTGGTTGACCACGGTCGTCGATGATCTCGTCGAACGTTTCGGCCGCACCTTCGCTGCTCAGTGGCAGAGCGATCGGGACGGCCTACGGCTGCGTGCACTGGCACTACTGCATCGACTTCGCCTGGTGCACTGCGTGTCCGGCGGCGCGCTGGTACTGCCGGTGATCGCGCGCTACCGAGACGTGATGGTCAGCGTGCGTGATCGGACCCCGCAGGACTCACTGTTCGGCAACGGACAATCCCCCAGCACCGATCCATCCGAAGTAGAGGCTTGAGTAGATGACCGCACACTCGACACGTTTTCGGCCGACACGAGCAGGGATCGTCAACCTGTGGGACTACCGCGATCAGGAGTTCTCCTTCGCCGACGGTCGACTGGTGCTGCGTGGGCCCAACGGATCCGGCAAGACCAAAGCGCTCGAAGTATTGTTTCCTTTCGTCCTCGATGGTCGCATCGAACCGCGCCGACTCAATCCGTTCGCCGGTGAAGAGCGAACCATGAAGTCCAACCTGCTCTACCGAGGGCAGGAAAGTGCTCACTCGTACGTGTGGATGGAGTTCGGCCGCGGCTCGCGTGCGGACCCCGAATCGGTGACCGTCGGCATCGGCATGCGGGCCAGCCGTCAGAACGACAAGGTGACTCGTTGGTACTTCGTGGCCGACGGCCGAGTGGGCGTCGACTTCTCGTTGTTGGGCTCCGACGACCGGCCGTTGACGAAGAAGCAGTTGGCCGAACAACTCGGCAGCGACGCCATCACCGATCGTCCGGTCGACTACCGCGCCGCGATCGATGCCCGGATGTTCGGGCTCGGCGCGCAACGTTATGACCAGTTGATCAATCTGATTCTGACACTTCGCCGTCCGCAGTTGGCCAAGAATCTCGATCCGAAGGGACTGTCCCAGGCGCTGACCGATGGTCTGCGTCCTCTCGACGAGCAACTGGTGCTCGAGGCCGCACGATCCTTCAGTGACATGGAGGAAGTGGGACGTGCGCTGGAGGGGCTGGCTCAAGCCGACCAGGCAGCCAGGAACTTCGTGTCGGTCTATTCCAAATACCTTCGGGTGCAAACTCGTTCGGATGTCGAGCAAGTCTCGCGCCGGCTCGAGACCGTAACCCACGCGACCACTGCGCACTTCGCGGCGTCGGCGCTGAAGGACCGTCGACTGGTGGAGCGGGCGGCAGCCGAAACTCGATTCGACGAGGCCGAGCGTGCACTGGATCAGGCCGTCGCAGACCGCGAAACACTGCAGCGCTCGAGCGCGTACGAGGGCAAGCAGCAACTGGACGACCTGGCCGAATCTGCGGCAAAGCTGGAAGTGTCGACGGCGCAGCAGGCCGACCGGGCACGCAAAGCGCAAGCAGAACTGGAACAGCGCACCGCCGAGGCCGCTCGAGCGGACGCCGCACTCCGGGATTCCGTCTCCGGGGTGACCCGCGCGGAGGAAGAGCTGCAGACTGCAGCCGAGGACGCGGGCATCGTGTGGACACCGCTGCCGGGTACGGCTCGCAGTGACCAGATCAGTACCGCTCTTCGAGGGCACGCCGAGGAGCGGGACGGTGACGTACGCGCGGTTCGTGAGGCGCTGGCAACCGTCGAGAAGGCGTCCACGGAACGTGCTCGCGCGGAGAAGGCTGCAACGAAGGCGCGCGACTTGCTGGAGGCAGCGGCGGCAGCGGTCACCGAGGCCGAGGCGACCGTGGATCTCGAGAAGGCGCAGTTCGCTTCGGGACTGCGGACCTGGTGGTCGAACAACTCGGCGCTTTACTCCTCCGCGGGCATCACCTCCGCTGTGTTCGACGCCCTCGACGCGGCGTTGGCAGGCATCGGTGACGACGACGCCCCGAGCCTGGAATCGGTGCTCGCCGAGCAGACCGCAGACGGTATCGACGCAATTCGTGCCCGGCAGGCACAGGCACGCGTCGACGTGTCCACGCGCTCGGCCGAACTGAATGCGCTGCGCGACGAACTGTCTCTGGTTCGAGCCGAACACGACGACGCCCCGCCGCCGTTCGCTGCGCGGACCGACAGCCGTGCAGATATCTCGGGCGCACCGCTGTGGCAGCTGGTTCGATTTTCCGACGCGGTGTCCCCTGCCGACGCGGCGGGGATCGAATCCGCGTTGCAGGCCGCCAATGTGCTCGACGGTTGGATCCACCCGACCGCGGACTTCCCCGCCGACGCAGACTCGGAGCAGTATCTGGTGCCGCTACCGGAGGCCTCGAGGCCTTCCGGGGCAACGTTGGCGTCCGTTCTGGAACCGGAACCCGGAACGGCCGTACCGGCGTCCCGAGTCCTGGATCTGCTCGAATCCGTTGCATTGCAGCAGGAGCCGAACGATCGATCGGGCGGCGCTGTCGCGGTAAGTGTCGACGGCCGATACTGGCAGGGTGTGCAGCGGGGTCGACACGCGAAACCGGACGCCGAGTACATCGGTGCCACGGCGCGGGCTCGCCGGCGGGAGCAGCGCATCGCCGAACTCGGCAGCGCGATCGATACGGCAACGGCTGCGCTCGAGACCGCGACGGCCGACGAGCTGGCGGCACGCGAGCGGGTGCAGGCTCTGGGTGCGGCCGCCAAACAACTCCCCCGTGTCTCGTCCATCGTGAAGGCACAACGCGCCGTCACGGCCGCCGCTGGAGCGCTGCGCACCTCGAAGGATGGTTCCGTAGCCGCCGACCGCGAATTCGATCAGGCGATCGCGGATCTGTCCGCGAAGGAGAAGCAACTGCGCACCGTCGCCGTCGCCCATCGCACCCCTCACATCGGACGTGATGTCGATGCCCTTGCCGCAGCGATTCGCCATTTCGAGCACCAGGGCGCGGTGGTCATCCGCAAGCGCAGCGACCACACGCGCGAGAGCGAGCGGGCCCGCGAAGCCACCAACCGCCTCGAGGAAGCGACCGGTCTGGCCGAGGAGCTCGCCGAGGAAGCCGCGATAGCCGACGAGAACTACCGGCAACAGGTACAACGCCTCGAGCTCCTGAGCGAGAAGCTCGGTGCTACCGCCGAACAGATCGACACCGATCTCGAGAACGCACGCGAACGCATCGAGAAATGCCGCGTCGAGCAGCGGGCAGCCCGAAAAGCGGACAAGGAAGCCGGCGAAGCGATCGGCAAGGCCGAGGGTGCCTGCAACACGGCACTCGAAACCCTGCGCGCCGCGGTCACCGAAACCCTGACCGATGCGGTGCGGCTCGCGCCGTACGCCCGCAAGGATCTGCTCGCCATCCTCGGCGTCCACGAGACGTACGCGTGGCCGGCCAGTGACTCGGCGTGGCTGACGGTCGAACAGATCCTGTATCGAGTTCAGCAGGCCGACGGCCCGGACGACGTCGATCCGGTGCTTCCACCGGTGGTGAGCGCGTTGCATTCGGCACTCGACGCGGCGACGGCGTCGGTGAAAGTGAGTGACTCGAGCCGGAAGTCGACCCGAACGGCGCTGACGAGTGCGCTGCAGGAGTTCGACTCGCAACTGGCCGCATCGGGTCAGGACTACCGTCTGCAGTGGGATGCGCCGGACGGTTTGACGGTGGTACGAGTGCAGGACGAGCAGGGCTATTCGTCGGTCGGAGACTTCGCCGACCGAATCGGTTCGGCCAGGGCCGACCAGGAACTGTTGCTGACCGAGCAGGAGCGCCGGATTCTCGAGGATGCCCTGCTGACCGGTCTGGCGCAGCAGATCCACGAGCGCACTGTCGACGCCCGCGAGCTGATCGCTCAGATGTCCGCCGAGATGAAGCAACGCCGGATGTCCTCGGGCAACACGATCGGCGTGCACTGGGTGCTCGCGGACAACCTCGACGACGGGGCGCGGGCGGTGTCCAAACTGCTGGACCGCGACGCCTCGGCGCTGAACCAGGACGACCTGGCCGCGATGCGCGCCCACTTCGCGTCGGAGATCAGGATTGCCCGTGCCGCACATCCGGAACGGTCGTACCCCGAGATCCTTTCTGCGACACTGGACTATCGCCGTTGGCGGGTGTTCGCCTTCACGCTCATCAGTGGGGACGGAAACGAGGATCGCCTGACCGTCGCCCGGCACAGTGCGCTCTCCGGCGGCGAGCAATCTGTGTCGCTGCACCTGCCGCTGTTCGCGGCAGCGCACGTGATGCTGTCTTCCGCCGATCCGCACTCCCCTCGTCTGCTCGCTCTCGACGAGGCGTTCGCCGGTGTCGACGACAACGGCCGCAGCGAATTGTTGGGCCTGAGTGTGCAATTCGACCTCGACCTGTTCATGACCGGCTACGACCTGTGGATCACCTACGCGGACGTCCCCGGTTGCGCGCACTACGACCTGGCGCATTCGACGGCCGAGAACACCGTCAGTGCAGCGCTTCTGGTGTGGGAGAACGGCGAACTGTTCGCCGAACACGACGGCACCGACCTCGCGGCCGCACTCGGATCACCGTTGACGCGCCGTGTGCCGACCCGAACCGAAGGCGGGCTGGAGTTTGTCCAGTAACGGCGAATGGCGGGGCAGCGCGGAATTGTCTGCGCTGCTGGATGCTGCGCGAAAGAAGTTGGAGTCCAACTGGCTTCGGGTCGGTGGCAACATCACCGTCGATCTGAGCGATGCCCCGGAGTTGTGGCGTCTGTGCAGCGCCATCTCTCGGTCCAACTCCAGTCTGCATTCTCGGGCGCGGAGCACCAAGCTCGACCTCGAGCGGTTCGACGCGTGGCTGCGCCATCCGCTCAATGGTGGCGCCGGATTGATCGACACTCTCACCGAGCAGGCCCCGTTGCAGGACAAGAAGCGCATCGCTGCGGACAAGGCTCAGATGCGGGCGGACGCTCTGGATCGAGCCAGGGAGGTACTCGGCGGTGGTACCGATCGCGAGTGGATCGAGTACTGGATCGCATCGTTGCTCAATCAGGACGGCACGCTCGGCGGCCGCGTCGCCGTCGATGCACTGGCGGTGGCAACGCAGGTCCTGGCCCTGCTTCCGGTGGACGGGATGTCGCTCACCGAGCTGGCGGAACTGGCCACCGGTGATACCAAGGCCCTCGCGGGCGGAGGAGCCGCGAAGCTCGTCCTCGACGCACTGTCGTTGTGCGAGAACGTGCCTCGACCCGTCGACCCGGTGGGCATCAGGGCGCTGTGGGAGACGGCCGGGGTGTCGGTCGACGCACTGTCGAGTCGGGTCCTGGTTCTCGGCTACCGCGTCGACGAGAACCACACGGTGGCTCGTTGGCTCAACGACGCAGCGGACGAGGGCGTGCCTTTTCCCGTCACCGTGGACATGCTCGCGCGTGGCCCGCTCACGAACAGCTCGTCGAGAGTGTTCGTCTGCGAGAACATCGCTGTGCTCGCTGCTGCAGCCCGAACTCTCGGCTCGAGCAGCGCAAGCGTGATCTGCACCGACGGCCAGCCGTCGGCCGCGGTGCATCGGCTGCTGGCTTCGCGCGCTCCCGACACCGTAATCCAGTGGCGTGCCGACTTCGACTGGGCCGGACTGCACATGGTGAAACGAGCCGTGGATCGATACGGCGCGTCACCGTGGCGAATGGATGTCGATTCCTACCGGCACGGACTGGATGCGCGGAATTCGGAACCACTGAAGGGACATCCCACGGACAGTCCGTGGGACCCGGAACTGGCTGCCGCACTCCGTGATTCGGGTCGTGCGGTCATGGAAGAACGACTGATCCCGGATCTGCTGGCGGATCTACGCCTGGGGCCCGCGAACTAACGCAGCGGCACTCCGAGCAGCGCGTCGACGGCATCGGCGAAGGCACCGGGTGCACCTGCATCCGATCCACCCCGCTCGACTGCAAAACTAGCCCACGCGTCGAGAGCGTCGAGCGCCTTGGGTGTGTCGAGGTCGTCGGCCAGGTGCTGCCGGAGCCGGTTGATCACGTCGTCGGCCGACGCCGCCGCCTCGAGCGCCGCTGCCCGACGCCACAGCGCGAGCCGGGTGTGAGCCCGTTCGAGGACCTCGTCGGACCACGGTCGATCCTGCCGGTAGTGACCCGCCAACAGCCCGAGACGCACAGCGGCCGGATCGACGTTCTCGGCGCGGAGCTTGGAGACGAACACCAGGTTGCCGCGGCTCTTGGACATCTTCTCGCCGTCCAGCCCGATCATTCCCGTGTGCACGTAGTGGCGGGCGAAGCGGGGATCACCGGTCGCGGCCTCGGCGTGGGCCGCGGAGAATTCGTGGTGCGGGAAGATGAGATCGCTTCCGCCGCCCTGGATGTCGAAGCCGGTTCCGATGCGATTGAGTGCGATTGCGGCACACTCGATGTGCCAACCCGGTCGGCCGGGGCCCCACGGCGACGGCCACGACGGTTCGCCGGGACGCACCGCGCGCCACAACAATGCGTCGAGTGAATTTCGCTTGCCTGCGCGATCTGGATCGCCACCGCGCTCGGCGAAGAACGTGTCCATCGTGGGGCGGTCGTATCCGGACTCGTAGCCGAATTGCTCGGTGGCGTCGGCGCGGAAGTACACGTCGGGGTACTCGGCGTCGTCGACGACGTAGGCGGCCTTGGACGCAACCAACTTCTCCACCAGTTCGACGACCTCGTCGACGGACTCGACGGCCCCGATGTAGTCGCGAGGAGGGATCACCCGCAGAGCTTCCATGTCGGCGCGGAAGAGCTCGATCTCGCGTGCCCCCAGGTCGCGCCAGTCCTCACCGTCGCGGTCGGCACGCTCGAACAGCGGATCGTCGACATCGGTGACGTTCTGCACGTAGTGCACGTCGACACCGGCATCCCGCCACAACCGGTTGATCAGGTCGAACGTCAGGTAGGTCGCTGCGTGTCCCAGATGGGTGGCGTCGTACGGGGTGATGCCGCAGACGTACATGCGGGCGGTCGAACCCGGGGTGACGGGACGGACCTGGCGGTCGGCGGTGTCGAACAATCGAAGCGCTGGACCCTGTCCTGGGATTGTCGGGATCTCCGGGCTGGACCAAGAATGCATGCAGCCGAGCCTATCCGAGCCCGATCAGAAGGCGGGCCACGGTATGGGTCTGCTCGAACGAGGCTCCGGCATGACCGGGCGTGCGATGAGCTCCTGTGCCCGATCGAGAACCGCGATGGTTTCGGTCAGTGTGATCTTGTCCACCAGACGCGGGGCGGTGACGGCGTCGAAGGTCTCGACGAACCGAACGACGTCGTTCATCAACGCGTCGTCCACCGCCTGGCCGGCCCATCCCCACAGCACCGTGCGCAACTTGTTCTCGGCGTGCAGGCAGATGCCGTGATCGACCCCGTACACGTATCCGTCGAGACCTTCGAGCGCGTGTCCGCCCTTCCGGTCGGCGTTGTTGAGGATCACGTCGAGGACTGCCATCCGCTGCAGACGCGGATCGTCGGCGTGGATCAGCGCGATCTCTTCTCCCTCGCCGTCGTACGCCTGCAGCACCGGAATCCATCCTGCGGGTACCAGATCGGGTCGACAGATGTCGACGAGGTCGACCCTTCCTTCGGCGTGAACCTCGGGTGTGTCGATCCACTTCTGCACCATTCCGGGCCCGAACGGCCCGTCGCGCAGAACGGTCGGCGGTATCACACCCCAGCCGAGCGACTCGGATATCTCGTAGGACGCCACTTCGCGGCCCGCGAGAGTGCCGTCGGGGAAGTCCCAGAGCGGCACCTCCCCGCGAACGGGCTTGTAGACGCATCGGACAGACGAATCGCCCTCGCCCGCTTCGCACACCAGCGTGGCGTTGCTGGCCGAGACCACCCGCCCAACGATCGTGAGCTCGCCGGTCTCCATCGTTTCGCGGCCCTCGAACGGAGGCAGGTCGACGGTCAAGACTCGTCGACCTCGGTCACCGGTCCGAACGTCGCACCGCGGCGATATCCGTTGGTTCTGATGCAGACGTGTCCCTCGGGTGCCAACGGCTGTCCGCACAACGGGCACGGCGCGCGGCCCGCTGCGATCACGCGCTCGGATCGGACCGCGAATTCGCGAGCCTGAACCGGAGTCAGGAACACTCGGACTGCGTCGGGGCCTTCGTCGGTGTCGTCGAGTACGACGGATTCGTCCACCTCGACCTCACTGACAGCAAGCAGTTCCACCACGACTGCGTTGGCATCGGCGTCCCAGCCGAGTCCCATCGTGCCGACACGAAATTCGGTGTCGATCGGTGTCAGAAGCGGGCTGGTGTCCACCGTGTCCGTTTCCTCGGCCGGCACATCGGCTCCGAATCTGCGGTGCACTTCCTCGAGCAGAAGTCCCACCCGGTCGGCCAGGACCTGAACCTGCTGCTTTTCCAGCGCGACCGACACCACTCGTGCGTCGTGCACCGCTTGCAGAAAGAACGTTCGGTCGCCCGGTTCACCAACGGTCCCGGCAACGAAACGATCAGGGGTGCGAAAAACGTGTATTGCGCGCGGCATTGCACCTCCTAACGACTCGAACAGCTCCGCGTGGCACATCGCGGAACCTTCATTATCGGCCACAGATCGACCACGGACGGTATTGCTTGCTCTCCAGCCTGCCACCGATGGGGGCTTCGGTGCCGAATCGCCCGCCTCAGCTGCCGGCTCCACCGCCGACTACCGCGTCGGAAGAGCTCGAATTGTCCGATTCCGACGTGTCGGGCTCCTCGGCTTTCGGCACGAATGCACTGAGATCGGACCCGGTGTCGTTGGTCCGCAGAACGAACGGCCGCGTCGAGGTGTATCGAACGACACTGATCGACGCCGGGTCGGCGACGATGCGCTGAAAGGAGTCCAGGTGGGCACCCATCGCGTCCGACAGCACCGACTTGATGACATCGCCGTGTGAGCATGCCACCCACAGCACGTCCCGGCCGTGCTGCGCGGCCAACCGGGCGTCGTGCTCGCGCACGGCCTGCACCGCGCGCTGCTGCACCGTCGCCAGGCCTTCGCCGTCGGGAAACACAGCTGCCGATGGATGCTGCTGAACCACCTTCCACAGGGGCTCTGCCAGTAATTCCTTGATCGTCCGGCCGGTCCATTGTCCGTAGTCCACTTCCACCAGACGGTCCTCGACCACCGGCGACATGCCGAGCCTGGCCGCCAAGGGCTCCACTGTCTGCTCACACCGGAGCAACGGCGAACGGACGATCTCGGCGACCGGAAGCTCACCGAGGCGGTCCGCGACCGCCTGCGCCTGCTCGCGCCCACGGTCGTCGAGTTCGATGCCGGCACTGCGACCTGCGAGAGTGCCCGCGGTATTCGAAGTCGAGCGGCCGTGCCGAAGCAAGATGACTGTCATTGCTCTGAGCCTAGTGGGGCTCAGGTAGCCGATACGACCCCGCCGGCCAGCAAACCGAGCACCACGACGCCGAGCACGATGCGGTATCCGACGAACCAGTACAGCGAATGGTTCGCGACGAATTTGAGCAGCCAGGCAATCGAGGCATAGCCGAGGCCGAAGGCGATGACGGTTGCCACCAGCAATTGTGGGCCGGACGCGGCCAGTCCCGTGCCGACCGGTTCGAAGGCGTCGGGCAGCGAGAACAATCCGGAGGCGGTCACCGCCGGAATGGCGAGTAGAAACGAGAATCGCACTGCTGCCTCGCGTTCGAGGCCGAGGAACAGGCCGGCGCTGGTCGTCGCGCCGGAGCGAGACACTCCGGGAATCAACGCCAGACACTGCGCCAGACCCATCACGATGCCGTCGCGGGTGGTCAACTTCTCGATCGCGCGTTCCTTGCGACCGACCTTCTCCGCGACCGCGATGACGATGGCGAACGCGATGAGCATGAACGCGATGAGATACAGGTTGCGGGCACCGGTTCGGATCTGATCCTTGAACAGCAATCCGAGAACGCCGATGGGAATGGTGGCGATGATCACGTACCAGCCCATCCGGTAATCGAGACCGCGTTCGTCCTTCTTCGACAGTCCGACGAACCAGGCTTTGACGATCCTGACGATGTCGCGCCAGAAGAACAGCAGCACAGCAGCTTCGGTGCCGAGCTGAGTCACGGCGGTGAACGAGGCACCCGCGTCCTCGTTCCAGAACACTCCGGACACGATGCGGAGGTGGCCCGACGACGAAATAGGTAGGAATTCCGTCAGGCCCTGCACTGCACCGAGAATGATCGCCTGCAGCCACGTCATGTCGATCATGCGGCACCCCCCTCCGACATCGACATCTCCGTTACGGAAGCGGATGGACTGTTCGTTACCGTTGCGCGGCCGACGGCACGCCCCCTGAATTCGCGATTCACGGGCACGACCGTACCCGGCGAGGCAGGTTCGTACCGAGCCGAGCGACGCGGCGCGGCACATTCACAGACAGCGGCCGGGCGCACTACTGTGCACTGGCGGCAGTGCAGTTGGACACCGACGATCACACGTAAAAGGACATTCGGCACATATGAAGCAGAGATCGGTCGGCACCAGCGGACTCCGAGTCTCCAGACTCGGCCTCGGCACCCTCGGCTGGGGCAGCGGAACCGACGGTGACGATGCCGCAGCACAGCTGTCGGCGTTCGCCGAGGCCGGCGGCACCCTGGTCGATACGTCACCGGCGTACGGGGACGGTCGTGCGCAGCGAGTACTCGCCGAGTTGCTCGACGACGTGGTCCCCCGGCACGAACTGGTGATCAGCAGTGCAGCGGGACTGAACCCGCGCCACGGCCGGTACGACGTCGACTGCTCACGACGTGGTCTCCTCGGACAGCTGGATGCCACGCTGCGAGAGCTCGGAACGGACTATCTCGACTTGTGGCAGGTCGCGGCCTGGGACCCGATGACGCCTGTCGACGAGGTCGCGGCGACGCTCGACTATGCCGTCACCAGCGGACGGGTGCGCTACACCGGTGCCCGCGGCTACCTCGGCTGGCAGTTGGCAACGGCAGCGGGAGCAGCCGATACCGGTCGGATCGTGGCCACGCAGGCGGAATACTCCCTGCTTGCCCGCGGGATCGAGGACGAGTTGGTTCCCGCAGCACATCACCACGGCATCGGCGTCCTGGCCGCAATTCCCCTCGCGGGCGGCGTGCTGACGGGCAAGTACCGCAACGGAATTCCTGCAGACTCGCGCGGTGCCGACGAGTTGCACGCCGAATCCGTGCTGTCCTACCTGACCGATTCTGCTGTCAGCATCGTCGACGCTGCCGTCACCGCTGCCGACGGGCTCGCGACCTCTCCCCTCGTCGTGGCGCTCGCATGGGCTCGGGATCGTCCGGGTGTGAGCAGCGCTATCGTGGGTGCCCGCGATCTTGCCCAGCTGATGGGCGCATTGATGGCCGAAGAACTCGAACTGCCGGCGGCCATTGCGTCCGCCCTGGACGACGTCAGCGCCTGATCGGTCGAGTCGTTCTCGCCGAGAAACTTCGGGGCGACCAGAAACATCGGACAGGCTAACCTTCGGTGGTGATCGTCGAACGCCTAGCGGCCGTGCTTGTCGTCGCCGCACTGTCGGCCGCCTGCTCGGTGCCCACGCCCGACGCCGGGCCCACCGGCACATTCGGCCCCCGCACCGCCGTCGTCGAAGACCCGAATCCGGAACCGGTCGCCGAGAACCCGGCGGCGGTGCTACCCGCCACCGTGACCGGATTCGACGGCGTCGCCGTCACGGTGACCGACAACAGCCGCATAGTCGCTGCCGACCAGTACGGCACGTTGGCCGAGACGGTCTTCGCGCTGGGGCTCGGTGACAAACTGGTCGGACGCGACACATCGGCAGCGTTTCCGGCGGCACAGGACGTGCCTGATGTCACTCCCACCGGCCACTCGTTGAGCGCCGAGGGAATCCTGGCGCTCTCGCCCACCGTCGTACTCACCGACACCAGCATCGGTCCGCGCGCAGTGCAGGACCAGATCCGAGCCGCGGGCATCCCCGTCGTGTACTTCGACCCGACCCGAACGTTGACCGGGGTCGCCGACCAGATCGAAGCCGTCGCCGCCGCACTCGGGGTACCCGACGCCGGCCGCGCGCTCGCCGAACGTGCGAACGCCGAGATCGACGAAGCTGCCGACGACACCCCGACATCGGACGTACCGCTGAAGATCGCGTTTCTGTACATGCGTGGTCCGGCGATCAAGATGCTCGCCGGACCCGGCTCGGGAGCCGACGCACTGATCGAGGCGCTCGGGGCGACGGACGCGGGTGTCCAATCCGGTCTGACCGAACAATTCGTACCGGTGACGAGCGAGGCACTCATCGCCGCGGCACCCGACGTCATCCTGATGATGACAAAAGGACTGCAGTCGATCGGCGGCATCGAGGGACTCGAGCAGATTCCAGGAATCGCACAGACCCCGGCCGGTCGAGAACGCCGCGTGGTGGACATGGATGACGGCACCATTCTCAGTTTCGGCCCGAACACCGGCAAGGTGCTGCGAGCACTGTCCGCAGCCGTGTACGACCCGCCGTCATGACCGAGGCATCACCGATCGGGGCGCGAACGGACACACGCCGGGTCGTCGTGACGTTCGGCGTATCGGTCGTGGCGTTGGTTGCCCTGGCGCTGATCTCTGCCGTCGTCGGGCAAGTGCCGACGTCGCCGTTGGAAGTGCTGGGAAGCCTCGCCCATCGGGCCGGTCTCGACATCGGTCCGATGCCCGCTCACCCCAGCGGCGAGGTGACGTTATGGCAGGTCCGATTTCCTCGATTGACCCTCGCAGTGTTCGTCGGCGCGTGTCTCGGGTGCGCGGGCGCACTGCTGCAGGGTGTGTTCGCGAATCCTCTGGCCGAGCCAGGCGTTGTGGGAGTGTCCTCTGGGGCAGCCGTCGGTGCCAGTTCGGTCATCGTCCTCGGTGGTAGCTTCGCCGGGGTCTGGAGCGTGGCTCTGGCCGCGTTCGTCGGCGGGCTGATCACCACGATCGCGGTGTATTTCCTGGCGCGCAACGCCGGCCGCACCGAGGTGGTGACCCTCATCCTCACCGGCGTCGCAGTCAATGCCTTCGCAGGCGGTATGATCGCGTTCTTCACCTTCGTCGCCAGTCCCGCTGCCAGGGATCAGATCGTGTTCTGGCAACTGGGGTCCTTGGCGGGCGCAACGTGGCAGTCGGTGGCTGTGGTCGCCCCACTGGCGGTACTCGGGATCGCAGCCTCGCTGGTGATCGCTCGCCGACTCGATCTGTTGGCGCTCGGGGAGAACGTGGCGCGTCATCTCGGAGTGAACGTCGAACGTCTCAGACAATTCGCCATCGTGATCGTCGCCCTGCTCGTCGCATCCGGTGTCGCGTTCACCGGAATAATCCTGTTCGTGGGCCTGGTCGTTCCGCATGCGATGCGGATGGTGCTCGGCCCATCGCATCGCGTCCTCATTCCGGCCAGCGCGCTCGCGGGAGCCATCGTGTTGCTCGCTGCCGACCTCGTCACGCGCACCCTCGTCGCGAACGTCGACCTCCCCCTTGGCATGGTGACCTCCCTGGCCGGGGCGCCGTTCTTCTTCTGGCTGCTTCGTCGCACTCGCGCTCGGCAAGGCGGTTGGGCATGATGCGGCGATTCGGCCGGGTTCGCAACGACATCCCTACTGCCCCGACGACGGGCTCGAACACGATCGTCGCTCGCGGAGTCAGCGCGCAGCTGGGCGAGAGAACGGTGCTCGACGACGTCCACCTCGACGTCGTCGCCGGCGAGATTCTGGCGCTCGTAGGACCCAACGGCGCGGGAAAGTCGACGCTGCTCTCCGTCCTGTCGGGTGACACCGAGCCCGGCACCGGATCGGTGGTGGTGGCGTCGCAATCACCGACCCCACTCGGAACCCAGCCGTACCGGTCCCTCGATCTGGCCAGAAGACGCGCGGTGCTGCCGCAGCACCACACTGTCGGATTCGCGTTCACGGCCGAACAGATAGTCCGGATGGGCCGTGCCCCCTGGGTGGGAACGGCCGAGGCTCGCAACGACGATGCTCGTGTCCGATCCGCGATGGCTGCATGCGACGTCTCGGGCTTTGCACGTCGGCCGTTCGCGTCGTTGTCCGGGGGTGAACAGGCTCGGGTTGCGCTGGCACGGGTGATCGCGCAGGACACCGCGACGATCATGCTCGACGAGCCCACCGCTGCGCTCGACCTCGGACATCAGGAGTCCGTCATGGCTGTGGTGCGCTCCCTCGCAGCCGCGGGCCGCGCCGTCGTCGTCGTGTTGCACGATCTGGGTCTCGCAGCGGCGTACGCCGATCGCGTTGCGATACTCGACTCGGGTTCACTCGTTGCCGTCGGTCCGCCGCGACAGGTACTGACCTCGGAGCTGCTCGCTCGCGTGTACGGACACCCCGTCGACGTCTTCGATCACCCCGACACCGGTGAACAACTCGTCGTTCCCCGTCGAGTCAGAAACCCTCGAGCACGGAGTTGACCCGATTGAAGAAGGCTCGGACTGCCGTCGTGTCTCGCTGTGACGCATCGGACAGCTGCTGTGCATGTGCAACCGCGTCACGCACGACGCCGATGATGCTGCGTTCGTCGGTCAGATCGATCTCGGTGACCGAGTGTTCGGAAACCGCTTCGACCTCGGACCGATCCGGCACCGGGGATCGTACGTCGGCTCGGTAGATCTCCACGTACAGCGTGCTGCGGTGCACTCTGAACGCGAACGCCCGACCGTCGTCGGTGTGCCCGAAACCGTTCGCATGCGTTCCGGCATTCACTTCTTCGACGACGAAGTGTGCTTCTTCGGATTCCACGTCCACTCCCATGTCGTGTACTCACCTCGGACGATCACGCTACCGCCTCGCCCGGCACGGCCGGGGACACCCGATCCGGCACGGTCGATTTCACCGGGATCGTCGCACGCTGGTACAGATGTGGCATCGCCACAACAGGGCAGTGCCACCAAGGAAGTAGGTTCGGTTCCATGCGAACACCGTCGGCTCGTACGGTTCGAGCGGCAGTTGCATCCGCACTCGCCGTGGTCACAGTGTTGTCGGTGAGCGGGTGTTCGAGCGACGACGAGAATTCCGACGAGATATCGGTCGAACCGCTGCCACCGGCCCAATCCCCCGCAACGGCTGTGACTCCTGCCGGAATCGTCACCGACTTTGCGCCCGTCAGCGCGCTCACCTTCGATCCTGTCACCCGGACGCTCGTTGCGCTGACCGACTCATCGACTTCGGTGAGTCTGGTCGGCACCGACGCGGCGGCACAGACGCGTGTGATCGACCTGGGCTCTGTCGGAGCAGAACTGGTTGCCGGTCGGGATTCGACCGTCCTGGTTCCACTGAACGGTTCGGTGGCAAGGATCGACGTCGCTGACGGGCAGCGCACCGATCTGGCCGTCGAATCGAGTGCCCTGTCGGCTGCCGACCTGCCCGACGGCACCACTGCCGTCGGCGACGACACCGGCACGATCCGCGTCCTGGACGCGAGCGGACAGGTGACCCGGACGGTCTCCGGGGGCAGTGTCACCTCTGCCGATGCGCTGGCCAGTACGCCGAAGGGCGTCTCGGTTCTCGATCGCAGACAGACGTCGGTGACCGATCTGAATCTGGACGACGGCACCCTCGGAGTGGCTCTGCGGGCCGGCGAAGGTGCTGCGGAAATGACCAGCGACGAATTCGGGCGGCTTCTGGTCACCGATTCGACCGGCACGGAGTTGCTCGTCTTCACCTCGCACGACCTGCTCATGCGGCAACGGTTTCCGGTCGGGTCGAAGCCCTGGGCTATCGCCTACGATGAACAGTCCGGCGTCGCGTGGGTGACACTGCCCGCCCTCAACGAAGTGGTCGGATACACACTCGATACCGGAATTCCCGTCGAGACCGAGCGGTTGGCCACCGTGCGGCAGCCTGACTCGATTGCCGTCGACGACAACACCGGCGACCTGTACATCGGATCGGCAACCGGCGACGGGCTGCAGCGCATCCCTTCCGCGGGTCGTCAAGGAGGCACGTGAACGCACACGAGAGTTCGACACCGGGCCGAGCCAAGATGCCCATCGGATGGGAAGTGTCCCCATCCGACGATTGGGAGTACGTGCCGCTGCGGCTGCCCCCGGACGTCACTCGGGTCACGGCGTCGATGAGGCTGGCGATCCAAGCGGAGTTCGGCGGCTGGGAACTGTCGCGGGTTCGGCTGTACACCGACGGCAGCCGGCGTGTTCTGCTCAAGCGGAAGAAGACTGCGCATCACATCCCGGAGCCCGGAATCTGATCGTCACAGCAGTACTGTTCGACCGCAGTGGAAGTTCTACCTCAACATGTCTACCGAGCCGGATCGATCGGAAAGAAGACCGTGGGAGACCGTCTGTACCGCGCGCTGTTGCGCCTGATGTTCCTCGTGCCACCGGAACGGATTCACCACCTGGCGTTCGGTGTACTCCGCGCGGTGGCTGTCGTACCGCCGCTGCGCCATCTGGCCGGGAAGTTGTTCGTGGCCGACGACCCGCGCCTGCGCTCGACGGTGTTCGGCGTCGACTTCCCAGCTCCGCTCGGTCTCGCGGCCGGCTTCGACAAGAACGCCGACGGCATCGATTCCTGGGAACCCATCGGATTCGGGTTCGCCGAGATCGGCACCGTGACAGCGCAGGGCCAGCCCGGTAATCCGACCCCTCGACTGTTTCGGTTGCCCCTCGATCGCGCCATCGTCAACCGCATGGGTTTCAACAACCACGGTGCAGAACATGCCGCTCAGCGATTGCGCTCGAGGCGCACCCGCATCCCGATCGGTGCCAACATCGGCAAGACGAAGATCGTGGAACCCGCCGATGCTGCTGCGGACTACACCGCCAGCGCTCGTTCGCTGGGGCCGCTGGCGGATTTCGTCGTGGTCAACGTGAGCTCTCCCAACACCCCGGGGCTCCGTGACCTGCAGGCCGTCGAATCACTGCGACCGATCCTGGCGGCGGTGCAGTCGGTGGTGTCCGTGCCGGTGCTGGTCAAAATTGCCCCTGACCTCTCCGACGAGGATATCGACGCCGTGGCCGACCTAGCCATCGAACTCGGTCTCGACGGCATCGTGGCCACCAATACGACGATCTCGCGCGCAGGCCTGCGCAGCGATGCGGAAATGGTTGCCGGAATGGGAGCTGGAGGCCTGTCCGGCGCACCGCTGGCAGAGCGGTCACTCGAGGTGCTGCGTCATCTCTACCGCCGAGTGGGTACGCAGCTGACGTTGATCTCGGTCGGGGGAATCGAGACCGAGGCGCAGGCCTGGGAGCGGATCACCGCAGGCGCTTCCCTGGTGCAGGGCTATACAGGGTTCATCTACGGCGGCCCGCTGTGGATCAAGAGCATTCACCGGGGACTGTCGGCGCGCCTGGAACAGAACGGGTTCGACACGATCGCCGACGCCGTGGGTTCGGCGAACAGACCCTGATCCCCTTGTGCGCGTTTTGCGTAGCTGGAGCTACGCAAAACGCGCACGACAGGGCCGAGGTCAGGCCTCGTACGTGCCGGTGATGACCGCACGGCCGATGGCGTGCGAGAACAAATTGAAGCCGAGGTAGGCCGGGGTGGCCGTCTCGTCCACTTCGAGTCGCTCGACGTCCACCGCATGGACGGCGATGAAGTACCGGTGCGGTCCGTGACCCGCCGGCGGAGCCGCTCCGATGTAGCGGAACAGGCCCGCGTCGTTCTTCAGTGTCACCGCGGTGCTGGGCACTCCGGTGCCGCCGTCGTCGCCGGCGCCCGACACCAGTGACGTCGTCTCGACGGGGATGTTCGCCACTGCCCAGTGCCAGAATCCGGACGCAGTGGGAGCGTCGGGATCGTAGACGGTGACAGCGAAGCTCTTGGTTCCCTCGGGGAAGCCGGACCAGGACAGCTGCGGAGAGTTGTCGTGCCCACCGGCTCCCATGATCCCGCTGACCTGCTGAGCGGCCAACGCCTGGCCGTCCTCGATGTCCTCGGACGTCAACTCGAAGGACGGTAGGTCCGGAAGCGAGTCGTATGGGTTGTACGCCACGATGGTTCCTTTCGTGTCAGCTGTGCATCAAGAAGTGTTCCAGTACCTGTGTACCGAACTCCAACGACTCCACGGGTACTCGTTCGTCGATGCCGTGAAACAACGCCGCGAAATCCAGCTCCGGTGGCAGCTTCAACGGAGCGAAGCCGAAGCAGCGAATACCGATGCGCGCGAACGCCTTTGCATCGGTACCCCCGGACAGCATGTACGGAACAGTTCGGCCGTTCGGATCGTGCGCGAGGACGGCCTCGTTCATCGCGTCGACGAGGTCACCGTCGAAGGTTGTCTCGTAGGGTTCGAGCTTGGTGATCCATTCCCGTTCGACGTTGGGGCCGATCAACTCGTCGACCTCCTTCTCGAAGGCCGCCTGCCGCCCGGGCAGCACCCGGCAATCCACTACCGCCGTCGCGCTCTGCGGAATCACGTTGGCCTTGTATCCGGCCGAGAGCATCGTGGGGTTCGCGGTGTCACGCAGAGTCGCTCCCACGATGCGCGCGATGCTGCCGAGTTTGAGCAGGGTGCCGTCGATATCCGGCGAGGTGGGGTCGAAGTCGAGGCCGGACTCCTCGGAGACCGCGTGCAGGAACTGCGACACCGATTCGGTGAGGACCAACGGAAACGTGTGATTGCCGAGTTTGGCGACGGCCTCGGCCAGGTACGTCACGGCGTTGTCGTCGTGCAGGAACGATCCGTGGCCGGCGCGGGCCTTGGCGGTGAGCCGCATCCACGCCAGGCTCTTCTCCGCCGTCTCGACCATGTAGAGCCGCTTCTCGGTGCCGTCCGGGCGAGCGACGGTCAGCGAGAACCCGCCGACTTCGCCGACTGCCTCGGTGACGCCCTCGAACAGGTCGGGTCGATTGTCGACCAGCCAATGCGATCCGTACTTGCCACCCGCCTCCTCGTCGGCGAGGAACGCGAAGAGGATGTCGCGCGGCGGCACGGTTCCGTTCGATTTGAATTGCCGGGCCAGCGCAAGGGCCATACCGACCATGTCCTTCATGTCGACCGCACCACGACCCCACACGTACCCGTCCTCGACGGCGCCGGAGAACGGGTGCACGCTCCAGTCGGCCGGCTCGGCCGGTACGACGTCCAGGTGGCCGTGGACCAGTAGTGCACCGCGCGAGGAGTCCGCTCCGCGCAACCAGGCGAACACGTTGCCACGGCCGGGAGCACCGGATTCGACGTACTCGGTCTCGTACCCCACCTCCTCGAGCTTGCTCGCCACCCACTCGGCGCATTCCTTCTCGCCGACCGTGGTCTCGAGTTCTCCTGTGTTCGACGTATCGAATCGAATGAGGGAACTGACCAGATCCACGACTTCGTCGACGGCGACGGTGGGGTTGTCGGTGGTGCGATGTCCGGGGTTGCTCACTTCGTTGGGCACACCGTTGTTCCTACCACCAGAATCCGCTGTGGGCACCACCGGCGAACGCCTTCGGACATGAACTGACGTGCGGATTTGGGTTATCGGGAACCCGTCGGATAATCTAACGCAGCGCACAGCGGCCGGTTGTGAATGCAAGGTTGAAACGTGCGACACGAGTCGCGCTGGTCCGAGTGGCGGAATGGCAGACGCGCTAGCTTGAGGTGCTAGTGTCCTATTAACGGACGTGGGGGTTCAAGTCCCCCCTCGGACACCGTCTGAAAGATGTAGGCAGACAAAGATTTTCAAAGATCTGAGTTGAGACAGACGAAACGGACCCTGATTCTTCGGAATCGGGGTCTTTTTCGTTCTTCACTCGCCTCGTTCGGCTCGACCGGGCAGATGCTAGGAGATTGACGATGGACTCGATCGACCCCACCGATCTGGAGACGTGCCTACGGGTGCTGCAGCAGGCCGCCGAATTGGACAAGAATCATCCTGATTCCATTGCCGTTCAACGTGCCTCCGGTGCCATGTTCAAAGATCTCAAGCGTGCCCGACGCGTCGCCGCACGTAATGCCGTCAATGCCGCCGACCGTGCCGTCGTCGCTGCAACCGCAACCGGATCGCCGGACCGCATCGACGACGAGACTGCGGGTCTTTCGCTCACCTCGCGCGCCGAGGGCGACATCGCGGGCACGCTGATCAAGGCTCGCCCGTGCTACATCTGCAAGCAGCGCTACACCGATGTCGACTCGTTCTACCACCAGCTGTGCCCGGAGTGCGCGGCGCTCAATCGCGGTAAGCGCAACGCGCGGACGGACCTGTCCGGACGACGCGCGTTGTTGACCGGAGGTCGGGCGAAGATCGGGATGTACATCGCGCTTCGACTGCTTCGGGACGGTGCACACACGACCATCACCACCCGCTTCCCCAACGATGCGGTTCGGCGATTCGCTGCGATGGACGACAGCGACCAGTGGCTGCATCGTCTTCGTATCGTCGGGATCGATTTGCGTGATCCGGCTCAGGTTGTGGCCCTTGCCGATTCGGTTGCTGCGGAGGGACCGCTGGACATTCTGATCAACAATGCCGCACAGACCGTCAAGCGCTCCCCCGGTTCGTACAGCGCACTGGCCGACGCCGAGGCCGAGCCTCTGCCGGCCGCCTTGGCCGACGGGGCGGGCCCGGAGCGCATCACGTTCGGCAAGACCAGTGATGCCCACCCCGCGTCGCTCGCGAGTTCGCTGCCGGCAACGGCGCTCGGCGGGCAGCCGGCCGCAGTGCTGAGTGCAGACGACGTGGCCTCGCTCGCCATGGTCGCGGGCTCGGTGACGGCCGAGCGAATCGAGAGTGGGCTCGCTATCGATGCAGGCGGTCTGGTGCCCGACCTGGCCGAGACGAACAGCTGGATCCACACAGTCGAGCAGGTCGACCCGGTCGAGTTGCTCGAAGTGCAGCTGTGCAATTCCGTTGCCCCGTTCATTCTCGTGTCGCGTCTGCGTCCGGCAATGGAGGCCTCGGATGCGCGACGCAAGTACGTCGTCAACGTCTCGGCGATGGAGGGCCAGTTCGGCCGCGCATACAAGGGACCGGGCCATCCCCACACCAACATGGCGAAGGCCGCGCTGAACATGCTGACGCGAACCAGCGCGAAGGAGATGCTCGAGAGCGGGATTCTGATGACCGCCGTCGACACCGGCTGGATCACCGACGAGCGCCCGCACCCCACCAAGATGAGGCTGGCCGACGAGGGATTCCACGCTCCGCTCGACCTGGTGGACGGTGCGGCTCGGGTGTACGACCCCATCGTGCAGGGAGAGCTCGGAAACGATCTGTACGGCTCCTTCCTCAAGGATTACCAACCGTCACCGTGGTGATGTCGGCCTTCGACTGTGGAGTAATTTCGGTGTGCGTGCCCCAGGGCGAAGACGGGCTGCGATACTCGAAAAGCCGTTACGTGTGAGCGATCGGCCCTTCTTCACGCACCGATAGGCGGTCACCATGGGCGAGGACGTCGAGCGTCGCAAGTTCACCAGGCAGGATCGACACGAGTTTCGTCAGAAAGTTCAGGACTGTCTCGACGCCTTGGCAATCATGCTGGCCGACGAGACCTTCCACGTCGGTGAGCCGCAGATCGGCATGGAGATCGAGCTCAATCTCGTCGACGACGACATGGCACCTTCGATGGCCAACGCCGCCGTGCTCGACGCCATCGCCGACCCCGACTACCAAACCGAACTCGGCCAGTTCAACATCGAGATCAACGTCGATCCTCGGCCGTTGCGTGGTGCCTCCATCGCAGAACTGGAAGAGGACCTGCGGCGCTCGCTGAACGCAGCGGACGAACGCGCCCGCACCTCGGGTAGTCGTCTCGCCATGATCGGCATGCTCCCGACCTTGGACGAAGAACACTTTCAGCACCGCTGGCTGTCGGCCAATCCTCGCTACGACCTGCTCAACCAACAGATATTCGCCGCTCGCGGCGAGGACATCGAACTGAAGATCGGTGGTGTTCGACTGCCCGGTGCCGCCGCTACCGAGGACTTGGACATCGTCACCGACACCATCCTTCCCGAGGCTGCGTGCACCTCCGTTCAGTTGCATCTGCAGGTCGCGCCCGACGAGTTCGCGTCGTATTGGAATGCGGCGCAAGCACTCTCGGGAGTTCAGGTGGCCCTTGCCGCCAACTCGCCGTTCTTCGCCGGCCGCGCGCTGTGGCACGAAACTCGCATTCCGCTGTTCGAGCAGGCCACCGATACCCGCCCCCAGGAGCTGAAGAATCAGGGTGTTCGGCCACGGGTGTGGTTCGGCGAACGATGGATCACGTCGATCTTCGATCTGTTCGAGGAGAATTCCCGCTACTTTCCGGCGTTGCTGCCCGTGTGCAGCGACGAGGACCCCAAGGCAGCTCTGGCCGAGGGAAAGACGCCGTCGCTGTCCGAGCTGCGCATGCACAACGGAACCGTCTACCGGTGGAATCGTCCGATCTACGACCGGTCCGGCGACGGTCACCACATCCGGCTCGAGAACCGCGTCCTCCCGGCCGGACCGTCGGTGGTGGATACCCTCGCCGATGCCGCGTTCTACTACGGCACGGTGCGAGCACTGGCGGATGCCGATCGACCGTTGTGGTCGCAGATGTCGTTCGACGCTGCGGAGGAGAACGTGCACTCCGCCGCACGCGGCGGCTTCGATTCGATGCTGTACTGGCCCGAGGTCGGCTGGGTCAGTCCACAGGAACTGGTGTTGCGTCGGCTGCTGCCGATGGCCGATGCCGGATTGGCCGCCTACGGCGTGGACACCGCCGTCCGCGACCGGTACCTCGGCGTTATCGAGGCCCGTTGCCTGGCGAAGCAGTCCGGGTCGGTCTGGCAACGAAACTCGGTCGTCGCCCGCGAACGGGCAGGCGACAAGCGGGATCGAGCACTCGCCGGAATGCTGGGCGACTACGTCACGCAGATGAACTCCGGAGAGCCCGTACACACCTGGACCAACTGACGGTGCTTCGACTCGGTGCGCCAACCGCGTTAGTGTCGCTGCTATGAACTCGCCTGCTTCGGACTCGACCATCGGCCCCGATCGCACCTACGACATCGTCGTCTACGGAGCCACGGGCTTCGTCGGGAAACTGACGGCCAAGTACCTTGCCGAGCACGCTCCGGCCGGCACACGCATCGCTCTGGCCGGTCGTTCGACCGCCCGGGTACACGCTGCGCAGAAGGAACTCGGACCGAAGGCCGCACACTGGTCCGCACTCGAGGCCGACGCCACCGACGTCGCGTCGCTGAACACCATGGCCCGGTCCACCAAGGTCGTCATCACCACGGTCGGCCCTTACGCGAAGTACGGTTTGGCGCTGGCAACGGCCTGCGCCGAAGCCGGCACGGACTATGTCGACCTCACCGGCGAGGTCCTGTTCGCCCGCGAGAGCATCGACGCCAATCACGAGATCGCCCAGCGCACCGGAGCACGGATCGTCCACTCGTGTGGATTCGATTCCGTTCCGTCCGACATCGGAGTACATGCCCTGTACGAGGCCGTCACGGCCGACAACGCAGGCGAACTCACCGACACGACGCTGGTGGTCACCTCGATGTCCGGTGGAGTCAGCGGCGGCACCATCGACTCGCTGCGAGGACAGATCGAGGCGATGAAGAAGGACAAGCGGGCACGACGGATCGCCGCTCGACCGTACTCACTCAGCCCGGACCGAGGCCTGGAGCCGCAGCTCGGCCGTCAACTCGACACCGTCCTGATCGACGGTAAGAAGATCGACCCGAGCCTGCGCGGATGGAAGGCACCGTTCGTGATGGCCTCGTACAACACACGCGTCGTCCGGCGCAGCAATGCACTTCGTGATTGGGCATACGGCAAACAGTTCCGCTACAGCGAAGTGATGAGCGTCGGGTCGTCGTTCGCCAGTCCGGTACTCGCCGGAGCGCTCTCGGCAGGGCTGTTCGTCGGAGTGTCCGCCATGACGGTATTGCCGGGTAAGGTCCTCGACCGTATCTTGCCCAAGCCAGGAACCGGTCCCAGCGAGAAGGCCCGCGAGAAGGGCCATTTCACCGTCGACCTGTACACCCTCACCACCTCGGGTGCTCGCTACCGGGCTCGGGTCAAGGCGTCGGGCGACCCCGGCTACAAGGCAACCGCGGTGATGCTCGGGGAATCGGCGCTGGCGCTGGTGCTCGGTGGGGATGCATTGCCGAAGGCCAGTGGCGTTCTGACTCCGGCCACCGCGATCGGCGACGTTCTCATCGACCGTCTCAACGCGGCCGGGATGGAGATCTGGGCCAAGCGGAACTGATGTCGGGAACAGCAGTCCCATCGGCACGGGGCCTGCCCCCGTGAGTGCATGGCTCGCAGCGACACTGCCGGTGGCGACCATCGCTGCCGAGTCGGTCGGTGCCCTCGGTACCGCAGTCGGCAGGCTGCGGGGTGTTCTCGGACCGTCCCCCGCCGGCGCGGGCCCGACCGCGTCGGCGGAGCGGATAGCGGCATCGTTCATGAGTGACTCGATGCTGCGCCTCGACGGCGCACCGGTGCAGCCGTTCGCAGATCTGTCCGGCTTCTTCCTCGCGTCCGACGGCTGGGTGAGAACTCACGCGAACTATCCGCACCACCGGACCGCGCTACTCGAGACAGTCGGTCTCGACGATGGTTGCGGCACAGATGAATTCGCGGCGCGGGTGGCGGGTATCGCCGCTGCAGAGCTCGAATGGTCGTGCGCACAGAACGGCGCTCTGGCAGTGCAGGTCCGCACCGAAGACCAGTGGTCCGCTGAGCCTGCAGGAACAGCGGCCGGGCCAGGTCCGGTGATCGCGCGTTCGGACGACACGGGCTCTGCCGCGTATCGAGTTCCCGAATTCCGAGGGACTACGGCTGCTCCGCTGGCCGGAGTGCGGGTACTGGACCTGACCCGCGTCATCGCCGGACCGGTGGCTACCCGCGCGCTCGCCCTGTTCGGTGCCGAGGTGCTTCGCGTCGATCCGCCCCACCGCCCCGAAATCACCTGGCAGCACATGGAAAATGGGCAGGGGAAGCATTCGGCGACGGTGGACATGAGCACGCATGAAGGACGTGCCGTGATGAACCGACTGCTCGAATTCGCCGATGTCCTGGTTACCGGGTACCGCCCGGGCGCTCTCGAGCGCTTCGGACTCGAACACCGAGCGGACGTCCTGCACGGACGGGTCAGTGCCTGGGGTACTCGCGGACCATGGTCGGGACGGCGTGGCTTCGACAGTCTCGTCCAGGCTGCCACCGGCATCTCGGTACTCGAAGGTAGTGGTGGAGAACTCGGGCGCCTGCCGGCCCAGGCGCTGGACCACGCGAGCGGGTACCTGCTCGCTGCTGGAATCGTCTCGGAGCTGGCCGATCGTGCATCCGGATTCGGGTCGGCCGCCACCGTCGAAGTGTCCCTGGCCCGGACGGCCGCCTGGTTGCTCGAATCACCCGGACGGGATCCCGATCACGGTCCGGCCGAGACCCCGACACCGGACTGTGTGGTCACGAACGGTCGCGTCACAGCAGCGCGTCCGGTGTTCGACGACTACGCCGACTACCCGTTTCCAGCACGCCCATGGGGAGCCGACGAGGCGCTCTGGTTGTGACGTGCCATCTGTCTCGTCAGGGCCAGGTTCTCGTCACGGTCGTCCGGCCAAAGCCGATGCCTCGGTGTAGAGCTCCTTGGCTTCCTCTGTCGAATCCACCTGCGGCGGAGACCCGTCGAGCGGTTGCGTGGCGGATTCGCGCAGGAAACCGACTGCGATGAGTCCGATGACGCCGCTCACGATGAGGTAGTAGGCAGGAATCATCGGACTGCCGGTTGCACTGACCAGGGCCGACGTGACCAGGGGCGTCGTTCCGCCGAAGATGGAGACCGACAGATTGAACCCGATCGAGAGCGCTGCGTAGCGAATCCGGGTGGGAAACAGGGCAGGTAGCGTCGATGCGCTCGGTGCCGCGAAACACGCCAGTACGAGGCCGAGCAGGAGGCACGCGATCAGCGGCCCGACCCATCCGCTGCCACGTAGCAGAAGAAAGCACGGTACGGCCAGAACGATCTGTCCGACGGCACCGAACACGAATACCGGCTTGCGTCCGATCCTGTCGGTGAGTCTGCCCACGAGCACGATGATGCTCACCACGACGATCATCGCCGAAAGTACGAGCAAGTCGGCACTGAGCTGACTACGTCCGACAACTTCGGTGAAGTACGTCGGAAGATACGACGTCACCATGTAATTGGTCACGTTGTACAACAGCACGATTCCCATGCAGATCAGCAGAGCTCGCCAGTGATCGGTGAAGATCTTTCCCACCGACCTCCGTGCACTCTCCTGCGCTTTCACCTTGCTGTCGTGTTCGTCGAGTTGCTTACGGAATGCGGGAGTGTCCTCGAGCTTGAGACGTAGATACAGCCCGATGAGCCCCATCGGGCCGGCAACGAAGAACGGTATGCGCCAGCCCCATTCGACCATCGAGGCCTCGCCCAGCACCGCGTTGAGGATCGTCACCAGGCCGGAGCCCATTGCGTACCCGACGAAGGTGCCGAAGTCGAGCCAACTACCGAGGAAGCCACGCCGTTTGTCCGGGGAGTACTCGGCAATGAAGGTCGTGGCACCGCCGTACTCACCGCCGGTGGAGAAGCCTTGAACCAAGCGTGCGACGAGAAGGAGGATCGGTGCCCAGATTCCGATGGTCGCGTAGCTGGGGATGAGTCCGACGGCCAGGGTGCCGATGGCCATCATGATCATCGTGGCGGCGAGCACCTTCTGCCGTCCGATTCGGTCCCCCAACGGGCCGAAGAACAGGCCGCCCAGTGGCCGAACCACGAACGCTGCGGCGAACGTGGCGAACGTCGAGATGAGCTGAACCGCGGGCGTGGCGTCGGGGTAGAACACCTTGCCCAGGGTCGCCGCCAGGTAGCCGTAGACACCGAAGTCGAACCACTCCATCGTGTTGCCGAGGGCCGCAGCCGACACCGCGCGTTTGAGCATCGGTTGATCGACGACGGTGATGCTCTCCTCCGACAGCGCCGGCTTTCTCCGCATCCGATGGGAGAACGCGTCCCGTCGGAGGAGTTGGACATGCCGATGTCCCCATCGCGATTGTCGGGGTGACGACTCGGGAGATTCTGGACCTTGCGCAACCGTCATTGCTGCAACGTTAGCCAGGGGAATGACCGCAGATCAAACAACCAACACGACAAAAAGCGACATCGGTCCAGGTTTCACCAGGTCGGTGGTCGAAAGATCCGTTTTGCCTGGCCCCCTTGACAATTGGGGCAATACGGTCGATCCGGACATCGAGGGACCAGGTGGACCGTCGCCCCTCGGCCCGGTACTGGCACGATGGACTCGTGCCGAACCACAACTACGGACTCACAGTGAACTGGACGGGCAACCGCGGCGAGGGCACCTCGGGCGCCTCCTGCTACGACCGCGACCACGTTGTCTCGGCTCCAGGGAAACCCGACCTCGCTGCAAGTTCCGATCCCAGCTTCCGCGGAGATGCAGAGCGCTGGAATCCCGAGGAGCTCCTCGTGGCCTCGCTGTCGAGTTGCCACATGCTCTGGTACCTCGGACTGGCCGCCGCGTCTGGCGTTACCGTCACCGGCTACGTCGACTCCCCCACCGGGGTGATGACGGAGCACTCCGACGGGTCCGGGCAGTTCGTCGAAGTCACCCTGGCCCCGGTCGTGAGCGTGGCCGACCCGTCGATGGTGGCCCGCGCCGAGAAACTGCACGCATCCGCGTCTTCGAAGTGCTTCATCGCACGTTCGGTCAATTTTCCGGTTCGCCACACCCCGACCACGCAGGTGGCCGCATGACGGTGCCACTGATCGTCGACGTCGACACCGGGATCGACGACTCGCTCGCCCTGCTCTATCTGCTCGCCAGCGAGGATGCCGAGATCCTCGGTATCGCATCCACCGCGGGCAATGTGCCGGTGAACCAAGTGGCGGCGAACAATCTGGCCTGGCTCGACCTGTGCCGCGCGAGTGATGTCGAGGTGTCCCTCGGTGCGCAGGTGCCGCTCGTGGCACCGCTGATGACCACCGAGGACACTCATGGGCCGCAGGGCATCGGCTACGCGGAACTACCGGTCTCGTCGCGGTCGCTGTCGGAGCGAGACGCCACCACGATGTGGATCGAGCTGGTCCGGTCGCGTCCGGGCGAGATCACCGGTCTCGTCACCGGTCCACTGACCAATCTCGCGCTGGCGATCCGGCGTGACCCCGAGCTTCCTCGACTGTTGAAGCGTCTGGTGCTGATGGGCGGAGCCTTCCAACACCAGGGCAACACCACACCTACCAGCGAATGGAACATCGCGGTGGACCCGGAGGCAGCCGCGGAGGTGTTCGCAGCCTTCTCCGGACTACCTGCAGAGCGCCGCCCCATCGTCTGTGCGCTCGACATCACCGAGACCATCGAGATGACGCCGGAACATGTTCGGCGGCTTGCCGATCGGGCTGGAAGCTCTCCGGGCGAGGTGATCTCGCCCGACGATGCACCAGGTGTTCGGTCGACCGCGTCGAATCCGATCGTGCGGCACTTCTCCGACGCGGTGCGGTTCTACATGGAATTTCATCGCGATCACGATCAAGGATTCCTGGCGCACATGCACGATCCGTTCGCGGCCGCTGTCGCGCTGGACGCGGATATCGCCACCTACCGACACGCGACCGTCGACGTCGAACTCGTCGGAACCCTCACGCGCGGAACCACAGTCGCGGACTGGCGCGGAATGTGGGGCAGGGACGCGAACGTCGCGATCGCGACGCACACCGATCCGGAGGCGTTCTTCGACCGCCTGATCGATCGTGTCGGAGCTCTCGCCGCCCGGCTCTATCCCGCGACGCCGGCGGCCGACGCAGATTCAGGAATCGAACGCGTCGAGTAGCTCCTGCGCCGCGAGCGCGGCGGTCAGGGAACCGTCGCGCACCCGGGCCTCGACGTCGCTACGGATGGCCTTGACGGAGGGATTCTGCGCCAGCCGGCGCAGCAGCTGATCGTTGACCATCGTCCACGTCCAATCGACCTGCTGCTTGCGACGCTTCTCTGCGAATTCGCCTGCGTCACTGAGCACTTGCTGATGGCGCAGCACTGTATCCCAGTACTCGTCGAGCCCGGTGCCCTCGATGGCACTCATCGTCAACACCGGGGGCTTCCAGATCGCATCGTGCGGATAGATCAGCCGCAGCGCGCCCGCCAACTCCCGCGCCGCGTTCTTCGCGTCGGTCGCGTGCTTGCCGTCGGCCTTGTTGACGGCCACCAGATCGGCGAGTTCGAGAACGCCCTTCTTGATGCCCTGCAACTGATCTCCGGTGCGCGCAAGCGTGAGGAACGTGAAGCAGTCGACCATGTTGGCCACCGTCACCTCCGACTGTCCGACGCCCACCGTCTCGACCAGGATCACGTCGAAACCGGCTGCTTCGAGCAGGACGATGGTCTCTCGGGTCGCACGTGCGACCCCGCCCAGGGTTCCCGACGTCGGAGACGGCCGAATGTACGCGTTCTCCTGCACCGCCAATCGCGACATCCGGGTCTTGTCACCCAGGATCGAACCACCGGTCCGCGTCGACGACGGATCGACCGCCAGCACCGCGACCCGGTGCCCCTTCTCGATCAACCGCATACCGAGCGCGTCGATGAACGTCGATTTACCGACCCCCGGCACTCCGGTGATGCCGACCCGGTGAGAGCCACCTGCGTCGGGCAACACGCGAAGGAGCAGTTGCTGCGCCAGATCTCGATGATCCGATCGAGTCGACTCGACCAGCGTGATGGCACGCGCCAGGCCGGATCGCTCGTTCGCTCGGACCGACTCGGCCACCGCATCGATGTCGATGGTTCGGCCTCTCGGCGACGCTGCACCGGTCGAGGAACTCGTGTTGTCGTTCGGAGAACCCATACTCAGGCGTTGGCCTCGCGTGGTGCGTGCCCGAGCGCGACGGACAGCTTCTCCACCAGCCCGATCGCGGCGTCGGCGATGACGGTGCCCGGAGGGAAGATCGCCGCGGCGCCCGCCGCGTAGAGCTCGTCGAAATCGCCGGGTGGGATGACGCCACCGACGACGATCATGATGTCTCCGCGGCCGACATCGGCCAAGGCCTGACGCAAGGCGGGCACCAGCGTCAGATGGCCTGCCGCCAGGGACGACACGCCGACAACGTGGACGTCGTTGTCGGCGGCCTGGCGGGCCACCTCCTCCGGCGTCTGGAACAGTGGGCCGACGTCGACGTCGAAGCCGATGTCAGCGAACGCCGTTGCGATGACCTTCTGGCCACGATCGTGCCCGTCCTGACCCATCTTGCACACCAGGACGCGAGGCCGACGGCCCTCGTCCTCGGCGAACTGCTCGACCAGCCCGGTGGCGCGGGTGATGTTCTCGGATTTACCTGCCTCGTCGCGGTACACACCACTGATTGTCCGGATTTCCGCCTGATGGCGCCCGTAGACCTTCTCGAGCGCATCGGAGATTTCGCCGACGGTGGCCATCTTGCGCGCGGCGTCGATGGCGAGAGCGAGCAGATTGTTCTCCATTCCCGGCTTATCCGAGGCCGCGGCCCGGGTCAGATTCGCCAGTGCTGCCTCGACTTCGGCTGTATCGCGCTCGGCACGAAGGCGTTCGAGCTTCTCGATCTGCTCACGGCGGACCTTCGAGTTCTCGACCTTGAGCACCTCGATGGTGTCGGGCTCGTCGGGCACGTACTTGTTGACGCCCACCAGCGGCTGTCGGCCGGAGTCGATGCGAGCCTGGGTGCGGGCCGCCGCCTCCTCGATGCGCAGCTTGGGAATTCCTTCGCCGATGGCCTGGGCCATACCGCCCGCTTCCTCGACCTCGGCGATATGTGCCCGAGCCCGATTCGCGAGCTGGTGGGTGAGCCATTCGACGTAATGCGAGCCGCCCCACGGATCGATCGGGCGCACGGTGTTGGATTCCTGAGCGATGAGCAGCTGGGTGTTGCGTGCGATGCGGGCCGAGAAGTCCGTCGGCAGCGCCAGTGCTTCGTCGAGCGCATTGGTATGCAGGGACTGGGTGTGGCCCTGGGTAGCGGCCATGGCTTCGACGCAGGTACGCGCGACGTTGTTGAAGACGTCCTGTGCGGTCAACGACCAACCCGATGTCTGCGAATGAGTGCGCAGCGAACGGGATTTGGCGCTCTTGGGCTCGAATTGTTGGACGAGTTCGGCCCACAGCAGGCGCCCGGCGCGGAGCTTGGCGACCTCCATGAAGAAGTTCATTCCGATGGCCCAGAAGAACGACAGTCGCGGTGCGAACGTATCGATGTCCATACCTGCATCGAGGCCGGCGCGGATGTACTCGACACCGTCCGCGAGGGTGTAGGCCAGTTCGAGATCGGCTGTGGCACCGGCTTCTTGGATGTGGTAGCCGGAGATGGAGATCGAGTTGTACTTCGGCATCTTCTCGCTGGTGTACGCGAAGATGTCCGAGATGATGCGCATCGACGGCTTCGGCGGATAGATATAGGTGTTGCGCACCATGAACTCTTTGAGGATGTCGTTCTGGATGGTGCCGGCGAGCTTCTCCGGCCCGACACCCTGCTCCTCCGCGGCGGCAACGTACAGCGCCAGGATCGGCAGCACCGCTCCGTTCATCGTCATCGACACCGAGACGCTACCGAGGTCGATGCCATCGAACAGCTGACGCATGTCGTAGATGGAATCGATTGCGACACCGGCCATTCCGACGTCACCCTGCACGCGCGGATGATCCGAGTCGTACCCGCGGTGGGTGGCCAGGTCGAACGCCACCGACAGGCCTTTCTGGCCGGCCGCGAGGTTGCGGCGGTAGAAGGCGTTGGACTCGGCCGCGGTGGAGAATCCGGCGTACTGACGAATGGTCCACGGCTGGTTGACATACATCGTGGGATACGGCCCGCGGAGGAACGGCGGGGCGCCCGGATAGCTGTGCAGCGGATAGCCCTCGGCCTCCGCGGCGTCACGATCTGCCTCGGTGAACACCGGCTTGACGTCGATGCCCTCGGGGGTGGACCACACCACCTGCTCGGGAGTGTAGAAATTGGCCTTCGCACCCTGCTCCACATGAGCGGCAACGTCCTCGGCCGACGGCGGCGACGGCGTCGGCTCGTCGGGGTCGACCAGGGGCACGTCGGCGAAACTGCCGATGGTGTGCGAGATTCGGTTCTCGTCGGTCGTCACTTCGAGGCTCCCAGGGTGTCGAGAAGTTCGGTCAGCACGGCGATGGCATCGACCTTCGCGGTCAGGAATCCATCGGGGCGCGACGTGCCCTCGATGCCGGCGAAGATCTTCTCGGGTCCGGCGAGCAGAACCCGCGAAACACCAGCGGCGCGTGCTGCATCCACGGCAGTGGACGCCTCGTCGGCGTACCGCTTGTCGGTGCCGCACACCACTGCGACGGAGGCTCGAGAGGTCCCGACCGATCCGGCGATTCCGTCCACGGTCAGTGGACCTGGATTGACGGCCTCGATTCCGCCCGATGCCAACAGATTCGATGCGAACGTCGTTCGGACGTTGTGTTCGGCGACGCTTCCCAGCGGTATCAGGAGCACGGTGGGCCGCGAATCATGCTCGGCCAGAAAGGCATCCGACCGATCCCGAAGCGCCTCGAAGGCTCTGCCGTACCGGTGCACCGCCGAGCCCTGCTGCGCGGTCTGCTCGGGGCTCAGTGGAGCCTCGGCCAGATTGGGAAATTCGTTGACACCGGTCAGTGGGGTGAGCCGGTGGGCGATGTCGGAATCGCGCTCCGCACGGGTCTTCTCGATCGCCGCCACGAGTGAACCGTCGTCGACGGCGGCGCGGAATCCACCCGACGCTTCGACGGTCCGGAAGAACTCCCAGGCCTTCGCGGCGACCGCGGCCGTCAGCTCCTCGATGTACCAGGACCCCGCGCCGGGATCCAGCACCCGTCCCAGATGGGCTTCTTCGAGCAGCAGCAATTGGGTGTTCCTGGCGATGCGGGCCGCGAAGGTCTTCGACACCCCCGCCGCGCCGCCGTTCAGCGCTGCATCGAACGGCAGCACCGTCACCGAATCCGCGCCGCCCACCCCGGCACCGAAGGACGCGAGTGTGGTGCGCAGCATGTTCACCCACGGATCTCGTTGAGACATCATTGCTTCCGAGGTCACCGCATGCTGTGGAGCATCACCGGCGTCCGGGGATCCGCACACCTGCGCAACGCGCGCCCACAGTGTGCGCGCGGCCCTGAACTTGGCGATGGTCTGAAACTGATCGTCGGTGGCGGCGAACCGGAATTCGATCTGGCGCAGAGCATCCGTGATGCCGACGCCTGCGTTCGTCATGGAGCGGACGTACTCGAGGCCTGCGGCAATCGACGCACCGAGTTCCTGCGCGTCGCCGGCTCCGAGATTGTGGAAGACGGTGCCGTCGACGGTGATCGCGCGAACGGTCTCGGCGCGACCGATCGACTCGTGGACCAGCTCGAGTGCCTCGGTCATCTCGATCGTCGCGGTGCCCCCCAACTGCGCAGTGAGGGTGGACACTCCGAGTCGGATATCGACTGCGGCGCGATCGTCGATGTCGGCCGAGTCGAGAATCGAGAACAACGAGGCTGCCGCGGCGGATACGTCCTCGCGCGCATCGATCGTCAGCGGTGCGAGCTCGAGGAACACCCCGCGCAAAGCCTCCGGCAGCACGGCCGGGTCGACGCCGTGGCCGCCGACCGCCAACCACAGGGCGCTGGTGCCGTTGGACAGCGAGTCGAGAATCTGGGTGTTGAGAACGGACGCGTCACCGTCGGCTGCGTCACGGGCAGTCGAGCCGTGCCGAGTGCACACCTTCCAGCCTGCATTGACGTCGCGGTGGGGATCGCGACCCCGTACGTACGGAAACTGGCCCGGTAGCGGACCTTCCGGTCGCTCGTCGAACGCTGTGTACAACGGGGAGACCGTGATCCCGTCGTAGGTCGTGGAATCGAGGAGATGTTCGGGATCGGCGGGCAGATCGGCCACCTCGACCCTGCGAGATTTGGCCAACACACCGGCCACTGACTTCTGCCAGGCCGCATGAGCACTGCGTGCGGCATCTTCGTGCGACGCGATGGACACGTGTGCTGCTCCCTCGGTTCGGCGGGCAGTTCTACACCCGACTTGAAGTGATGCTAACCCCACTTCATTGCAGGTTATCGTGAGGATCACCTCACGTTCGGTCGTACCGCTCGGTCGTCGAACTCCGAGATGGCGAAGGTGTCACCTTGCGCCGGTACGCTGGCCTCTCGTGACCCGGCACTTGCGCGACCTCCGACTGATCGCGCTGCTGGCGGTGATCGTCGTCTTCGCCCTCGTGGCCGTGTTCGCTCCCCATCCGAGTGTCGAAGAGATTCGCCAGTGGGGAACAGCCGTCGGGCCTGCGTTCCCGCTCGCTTTCTTCGCCGTGCACGCGATCGTGACCATCGCGCCGGTCCCGAGAACCCTGTTCACACTCAGTGCCGGAGTTCTGTTCGGGCCGCTGACCGGCCTGGCCGTCACTATCGGTGCGTCGACGGTCAGCGCAATCCTGGCTCTGTTGCTGGTCCGCGCGATCGGTCGCGAGGCCGTGGCAGCTCGAATGTCCCATTCGGCCCTGGACTCGATCGACGACAGCCTTCGCCGGAGAGGCTGGCTCGCCGTCGGCTCCCTGCGCTTGATCGCCCCGGTGCCGTTCTCGTTGGTGAACTACGCCTGCGGTGTATCGGCGGTGCGTCTCGTGCCGTTCGCCGTGGCGACCGCGATCGGCATGCTGCCGGGCACTCTCGGGATCGTCGTGATCGGCGGCGCCATCGGAGGTGAGACGCATCCGGTGCTGCTGGTGCTGTCCGCGGTCTGCATCGCGATCGGGCTGAGCGGCCTGGTGGTGGATTGGCGGCTCTCGCGCGGCTCGAAGTCGGAGCGTGTTCCTGCCGGCAGTCAGCAGGGCGGAAGCCTTGACTCCGATGAATCAAGCCTTGAAGCTTGACTATTCCAAATCAACGACCTAGCCTTGTCCAATGTTCGTTCTGACCGTGGACCAACGTCGAAGTAGACGTGATATCGATCGGGTGCCCGAACTGCTCGACCGGTATCGCGACCACGGGCTGATCCGACCTTTCGATCGCACGGCAGGAGACGAAGTTCAAGCCGTGTGCGAGGACGCCGCCACCGTCGTCTCCATCGCGCTCGAACTGGTATCCACGCCACAGTGGAGCGTAGGAATCGGCATCGGTTCCGTAGAGCTTCCACTACCGGAAACCACGCGAGCCGGACGTGGTCCGGCTTTCGAGGCAGCTCGAGACGCTGTGACCAGAGCCAAGGGAACCCCCGCCGCGCTTGCCGTCTCCGGCCCCGAGCCCACTGCCGCCGAAGATGCGGAGACGGCATTCACCCTTGTTGCCCTCCTGATCGGCCGCCGATCGGACAACGGCCGCGAAGCGGTTGCACTCATGGAGGACGGGTTGTCGCAGACCGACGCGGCAGAGCGGTTGAAGATCAGCAAACAAGCTATGTCGCAACGACTCTCCGTCGCCGGCTGGCAGGTGGAGAACGCGGGCCGCACCCTGGCGACTCGATTGCTCGACACCGCGAACACGACGGGAAGCCATCGGCCATGATCGTTGCCACCCTGGTGCTACTGGCACTGACCGCAGGCGCCGCCACCATCCCCGCCGGCACCGGAATTCGCCGATGGTTGCCCACCGCCGCCGCGTCGAGTCTGCTCGCGGCAGCGGCGATCCTGGCCACGGTGGCCGGACCGGCCTACGGTCTCGGCCACGCCATCGGAGTGGTCCTCACCGTCCTCGCTGCGGCCCTGGGCGGAACAGCGATGGTACCCACCGTGTTTCGCGTCGCACGACGACAAAGCGACTCGACCGGAGACGATCCGGTCGAGCCGCTTCGTGGTGGACTGACCATCGGCATCCTCGAACGCGTGGCCGTTGCCGTGTCGATCCTCGCCGGTTGGCCGGAAGGGATCGCCATCGTGCTGGCAGTCAAGGGACTCGCGCGCTATCCCGAGCTGCGCGAATCCCATGCCTCCGAACAGTTCATCATCGGCACCTTCGCCAGCGTGCTGTGGGCCCTGGCCGCTGCCGGTGTAGGAACCGCCCTGTTCAACTGATCACCGAAGATCTCAGCGCTGTTCCGGTTCCGCCTCGGGCGACGCCGAGAGGGCACCGACGTCGAAGCCCTTCGAGAGTTCCGGAGACGCAGCCAACGACGTGTCGACCGGCTTGCGCGCCACTGCTTCTGCAGCCTTGACCGCCTCGGCGACCGCCGGATCGGTCTTGGTCTCGAACCATTCGGCTACCTCGTCCGAGTCGTCCTCGGGCTTGGGCTCGTTGCCCGCCGACTCGTTGGGCTCGTAGCGGAACACCCCGTCCTCGCCGGGAGCACCGAGTGTCTTGGCGAAGCCCTTGAGCGCATCGCCGAAATCGCTCGGGATCATCCACACCTTGTTGGCGTCGCCCTGAGCCATCTGCGGCAGCGTCTGCATGTACTGGTACGCGAGCAACTCGGGCGTGGGCTTGCCGGCCTTGATCGCACCGAACACCTTCTCGATCGCCTTGGCCTGACCCTGAGCTTCGAGGTACTTCGCGGCACGGTCACCCTGCGCTCGCAGGATGCGCGACTGCCGCTCACCCTCGGCGGTGAGAATCGCTGCCTGCTTGCCACCCTCGGCTGCAAGAATTCGACTCTGCTTGTCACCCTCGGCTGTCTTGATCGCCGATTCACGATGTCCTTCGGCAGTGAGGATGGTCGCTCGCTTCTCGCGATCGGCCTTCATCTGCTTCTCCATCGACTCCTGAATCGAGGGCGGCGGATCGATGCTCTTGAGCTCCACTCGGGCCACTCGCAGGCCCCATCGGCCGGTTGCCTCGTCCAGCACGACGCGGAGTTGACCGTTGATCGAATCACGCGACGTGAGCGTCTCTTCCAGCGTCATTCCACCGACGACGTTGCGCAGCGTGGTGGTCGTCAGCTGCTCGACGCCGACGATGTAATTGTTGATCTCGTACACGGCCGATTGCGGATTGGTCACCTGGAAGTAGACGACGGTGTCGATCGACACGGTCAGGTTGTCCTTGGTGATCACCGGCTGCGGGGGAAACGACACGACCCGCTCGCGCAGATCGACCTTGGCACGAATGCGGTCGACGAACGGTACGAGGACCGTGAGCTGACCGGACACGGTGCGCGTGTAGCGGCCGAGTCGCTCGATCACGGCTGCCTCGGCTTGCGGGACGATCGAGATGGACTTGGCCATCAGCACCGCGACGAACACGACGATGACAGCCAGTGCGATGAGTGCTTCCACTGGCTACGGTCCCTTCCATACGACGGCGGTAGCGCCGTCTATTTCCATCACGGTCACGGTGGTACCCGGGGCATAGACCTCGGTCTCGTCGAGTGGACGAGCGGTCCACACCTCACCACCGAGCTTGATCTGGCCTTCGTGCGCAGTGACCTGCTCGAGCACCACGGCACTCTTGCCGGTGAGTGCCGCCATGCCCATCGGGGTATCGGGCGGATTCGCGAAGCGCCGCAACAGAATCGGTCGCAACCCGAGAACCAGCGCCAGAGACAGGACACCGAAGACGATCGCATCGGCCCACACCGGGAAATCCGTGAGAGCAGAGACACCGGCAGTACCCAGGGCACCGCCGGCAATCATCAGAAGGAAGAAGTCACCCGTCAGTGCCTCGGCACCGGCGAGCACCACTGCCGCTATGAGCCAAATGATCGCTGCCACAGCCTCCATCCAATCACGAATCGGACATCCGGCGGTGGAGTGAAGCCTGCGGAGCGGCCTGACCTGGGCGTTCAGCAGTACAGAGCGTTCACTCGGTCACGAAGTCGACCAATTGTTCGACCGCTCCGATCAACGGTGCCTCGAGGTCACGAAAGCTCGACACCGACGAATACACCCGACGCCATCCCTCCCGCGGACTCCCCCACCCCAGCTCTCGGCAGATTCCGGTCTTCCAATCCTCGCCCCGCGGGATCTTCGGCCAGGCATCGATACCGACAGCAGCAGGCTTGACCGCCTCCCAGACGTCGATGAACGGATGCCCGGTGACCAGCACGTGCTCGCCCAGCGACCTCGTCAACTTCGACTCCTTCGAGCCGGTCACCAAATGGTCCACCAGCACTCCGACGCGCCGGCCGGGGCCTGGACCGAAATCAGCCAATCGCTCCCCCAGGTTGTCCAGACCTTCCAGGTGCTCGACGACCACTCCCTCCACTCGAAGATCGTGGCCCCACACACTTTCCACGAGGGCCGCGTCGTGCACCCCTTCGACCCAGATCCGGCTCGCGCGGGCCGTTCGTGCCCGCAGTCCCTCGACTTTGGTGGACCCGGAGGCAGAGCGCGTCTGCTGCGGTGTCGCAGCGGCGGGCTTCGGGCGGACCAGAGTCACCCGACGGCCGTCGATCAGGAACGCGGCTTCGCGCAGGGCGAACAGACGCGTGGTGCGGGCACCGTCCTCGAGTCGGACGAAGTCTCCGTCATAAGTGCGCTCGAATCCGACCACCGCACCGCAGTAGCCGGTTCCGGCGTCTTCGACGACCAGTCCGCGCTCGGCCGGAACTTCCGGCGCCGGCACCTTCCGCATCCGACTGTGCCCTTTGAGAATGTCTCCGCCGTACATGTCGTTCACGGCGGTCAACGCTAGCGACACCGGCGTCCCGAGCACGGTTCGCCACGCCGACCTATGCTCGTGAGTCGTGTGTTCTTCGAGTGCGAGTCTTGCCCTGTGGGCCAGTTCCTGGCTGGCTGGTGCCAGCTCACCGGACGACGTCATCGACGCCATGTCCGAGTGGGCTCCGATGCATCTGGTGGGTGCGGGCGATGCGGGTGCGGCCGCGAGCTTCGGACTGCAGCATCCCGGTTACGTCGAGGGCATCGCAGGCCTGCTGCAGGCGATCAGGGCCACCGCAGGGGCAGAGATGCGCTCTGCATTCGGAGACGACCGGGTCAGACTCGTTCTGCCTGCCCCAGGCGCAGTCAGCGGACTGCCGGCGAACACGGATTTCTCGCGCGCCGCCCTGAACGCCGGGCAGGCCGTGATAGTCGGTGCCTCGGGCAACCACGGGATCGGAGTGGTGCCGATCGTCGAGGGACCGGATGTGTTGCGCTGGACTGTGTATTCGATCGTCGTTCCCGAGCACGGCCATCGGGAACAAGGCTTGGGCGAGGCCGAATACGAGATGCGCGAGGCCGTTCGCGGCGCGGCGGACGCTCTCGCCCAGATGCAGTCGCTCCCCACCCGAACCCTGCAATCCGATCCACGCGCCCGCATCGCCGCACTGATCGCCGACGCGGCCCGGCATCGCTACCCCGCCGAGATGTCGGACAGGGCATTCCGGGTACTCGAATCGGCAGACCGGGTTGCGGCCATTCTGACCGTCGCGGCGGGGTCTGCTCCGTCGGAAGCCCCCACCGCAACAGCTGCTGCGGCGCGCGAGGAGTTGGTTCGGCCGCTGTGGGCTGCGGTCCGCACTGCCCGCACCATCGCTGTCGCGACGAGCATCGAAGCGGCGATGCACTCCGCTTGATGCCCGTCGGTCGCTGACCAGGGACTATCGGGAAGCGGCCCCGGCAGGACGAGCCGGCCGGGTCGGTTGCTCGCAGCAGCCGACGGCGCAGCGATTTCCGTCCAGCGTCGAACCGTAGCCCGGCACGCGTCCGAGCCCGCGGCAGTCGGCACCGAGGCGGTACTCGTCGACGAGCTCGCGAATCATCTTGGGAAAACGCACATCCGACCCGGGGGTTCCGGCGCGGGCGAAGGCCATCCCGAGTTCGCGAGCCTTCTCCTCGGCCTCGGTGTCCAGATCCCACACGACCTCGAGATGGTCGGACACGAATCCGATCGGACACACGATCACCGACTCGACCGACCGAGCCGAGAGCGCTTCGAGATGGTCGCAGATGTCGGGGTCCAGCCACGGAACCTGTGGCGGTCCCGAGCGGGATTGCCACACCAGGTCGTAGTCCTCGATACCGGACGAGGCCGCAACGAGCCTCGAGGCCTCGGCTACCTGGCGACTGTAAAGATGCCCACCATCCTCGGGCGGGCCTGCGTTGGCGTCGGCGGCCGAGGGGATGGAGTGTGCGGTGAACACCAGGCGTGCACCGGCGCGGTGCTGCTCGGGCAGTGAGCCTCGGGCAGCGGCGACGGCATCGGTGAAAGCGTCGACCATCAGCGGGTGGTCGTAGTACTGCCGGATCTTGAGCAGGTGCGGTGCACCGTCGCCCACTGCGTCGCGGGCTCGGGCGATGTCCTCGTGATACTGCCTGCACCCGGAGTAGCCGCCCCATGCCGACGTCGGGAACACCAAGGCGTTGCCGACTCCGTCCGACTTCATGGTCGCCACGGTGTCCTCGATCATCGGATGCCAGTTGCGGTTTCCGAAGTAGATCGGCAGATCGATTCCAGCCGAATCGAATTCGGCCTGCAATGCAGAGATGATGTTTCGATTGAGCTCGTTGATCGGGGAGACACCCCCGAAATGCATGTAGTGCTCGACGACGGCGTCGAGACGCTCGGGCGGAACACCGCGTCCGCGAGTGACGTTCTCGAGAAACGGGCGAACGTCGGCAGGCTTTTCCGGTCCGCCGAACGAGAGCACCAACAGTGCGTCGAAATCTCCAGGGGTGGTCATGAATCCATTGTGCCCCTGCCGCAGCAGGGCTGCGGCAGGGGCACAATCGGTCGACGAAACCTACGGTGAGCGAGCCCACGTCGGACTCCACTCACCGCGGCGTCACATGTTTTCGGGCAGGTACGTGTTGTGGCTCGCTCCACCGTCGACGTACACGATGGATCCGGTGGTGCCGGGCAGCCAATCCGACAGCAGCGCAACGATGGACTTGGCGACAACAGTGGGGTCGTTGACATCCCAGCCGATCGGGGCAGCACCGTCCCAGTACACGTTCAGCTGGTCCATCTTGGCCGCATCACCGGTTGCGGTACCCGCAATCGCCTTGGCGGCGAGAGTCCTGATCGGCCCTGCGGCAACAAGATTGGAGCGGATACGCTTGGCTGCGCCCACTTCCCGTGCCACGTAACGGTTCACCGACTCGAGGGCAGCCTTGGCCACACCCATCCAGTTGTAGTACGGCATCGAGGTGCGCGGATCGAAGTCCATTCCGACGATCGAGCCACCCTCGTTCATGACCGGGAGCACGGCGCGCGCGAGCGACGCGTAACTCCACGCAGAGATCTCGAATGCCCTCGCGGCATCGGGGCCGGGGCCGTCGAGGAACGGCTTGGCGTCCGGTCCCATCAGGGTGCGGGGTGCGAAGGCGATGGAGTGCAGGACCCCGTCGATGCCCTCGGGGGCCACTTCGCGTACTCGATCCGCCAGCGCGGCGAGGTGCTCCTCGTTGGTGGCGTCGAGCTCGATCGCCGGGGGCACCTCCTTGGGGAGGCGCTGCGCGATCCGGTCGATGAGCCGGAGCCGATCGAAGCCGGTGATGATCACCTTGGCACCCTGCTCCTGTGCCATGGCTGCGGCGTGAAACGCGATCGACGCGTCGGTGATGATGCCGGTGATCAGAATGGTCTTGCCTTCGAGCAATCCGCCCATAGTGCTGTTTTCCTTAATTCGGAGGTGTACGTCTATCGAAACCGTTGTGCGAGTAGGACTTCAGTGCCCCATACCCATACCGCCGTCGACGGGGATGACCGCGCCGGATACGTACGACGAGTCCGGTCCCGCGAGGAAGCTCACGACGGCCGCGACGTCCTCGGGCTGACCGAGACGTTGAAGGGGGATGAATTCCTTTGCCTTGCCGCGCAGGTCGTCCGAGAGCTCTGCGGTCATGTCGGTTTCGATGAACCCCGGGGACACGACATTCGCCGTGATGGACCGCGAACCCAGTTCCCTCGTGATCGACCGAGCCATCCCGATGACGCCCGCCTTGGACGCCGCGTAATTGATCTGCCCCGGTCCACCGGCCATGGCCACGACCGAACTCAGGAAGATCATCCGGCCCCAGCGTGCGCGCAGCATGGCGCGGTTGGCGCGCTTGGCGACGCGGAAGGCTCCGGTGAGGTTTGCATCGATGACCCGCTGGAACTGATCCTCGGTCATCCGCATCAGCAACGTGTCGTCGGTGATGCCCGCGTTGGCCACCAGCACCTCGACGGGACCCTGCTTCTCCTCGACCTCCTTGAAGGCTGCGTCGACCGAGTCGGTGTCGGTGACGTCGCAGACGACTCCGAACAGACCGTCGGGCGCTCCCGATCCGCGGTGGGTGACGGCCACCTTGTGTCCGTCGGCTTGGAGCCGTTGGGCGATGGCCAGACCGATCCCCCGGTTACCTCCGGTGACGAGTACCGATCGCGCGATGAAGTCAGGTGTGGACATGCCTAGCAACCTATCTGTTCGTCCTGGAATGACAAAGCGAAACTTACTGGTGAGTAATAACAGCGATCACGGCAATCGTTGTCGCATCACCAAAGCCGAACCCAACCCCGTCGAGATGAACAGGACTCCGAGAATCAACCACGGACGCGACGCGTCTCCGCGAGTGATCTCGAAACCGATCTGCTCCTCGAGGGTGTCGTACACGTCGCGCAGGTCCTCGAGCGACGACGCGGTGAAGAAGCTGCCGCCGGAGAGAGTCGCGATCTCGCGCAGGGACGGATCGTCGACGGGTACCGGCACTCTTTCGACCCCACCCTCGTCCTCGATTTCGACCGAGCCGTAGCTCGTGCCGAACGAGATGGTGGAGATCGGCACGCCTTTGTCCTTGGCTGCTCGCGCCGCGGTGTACCCGCCGCGTGGGTCGTCGAGGTTCTGCGGAACGGTCTGCTTGCCGTCCGAGAGCAGCACGATGCGCGCCGGAGGTGCCGCGTCGCCGCCGCCGAGGATCGCTCCGAGAGTGTCGATCGACTGCAGCGACGTGAAGATCGCCTCACCGGTGGCCGTTCGCTCGCTGAGCTGCAGCTTGTCGATGGCGGACTTGGTGGCTTCGCGGTTGGCCGTGGGCGATACCAGTACGGACGCGGTGCCCGCGAATGCGACCAACCCGAGGTTGATTCCTGGCGTCAGACCGTCGGCGAAGGACTTCGCGGCTTCCTGAGCAGCGGCCAACCGGGTCGGCTCGACGTCGGTGGCCTCCATCGACAGCGAGACGTCGATGACGAGCATGACGGTGGCCCGGTTGCGTGGGACGCGCTCGTCCGCCGTAGGACCCGCCATCGCGACCGTCAGAAACAGCAGACCGACCAGCACCAGAGCGGTGGGTAGGTGTCGCAGTCGGTTCGGGCGGGCGGGCGCGACCGACTCGAGCAGCTCCATGTTGGAGAAGCGAAGAACGTGCTTCTGCTTGCGCCGTTGAACCCAGATGTAGCCGACAGTGAGCGCGATGACGACGACGAGAAACCCGAGCCACCACGGGGAAGCGAAATCGGTCAGGCTCATCGCGCACCGGTCCGAGCAGTATTGGTGAAACCGGATCCGATGGTGTGTCTGCGCGCAGTGACGAAGCGGACGACGTCAGCGATCCAATCACCGTCGGTACGCAGTGTCAGACGGGGCGCTCCGCAGCGCCGTAGCGCCTTCTCCACGTCGTCGCGGTGCGCTGCCGCGGCACGGGCGAAGTCTGCTCGCAGCCGAGGCGTCGTGCTGAATTCACGGGTGCGGCCGGACTCCGGATCGTGCAGCACGACGTCGCCGACGTCGGGTAGTTCGAGGTCACGCGGGTCGAGTACTTCGACGGCCAGCACGTCGTGTCTGGCCGAGATGGCGCGAAGGGATCGTTCCCAGTCGATGGGCCCGAGAAAGTCACTGATCACCACCGCCATCCCGCGGCGTCGCTCCGGCCGCCGCAGAGCTTCGATGGCCGCCCGAAGATCGCCGCGTACCCCGTCCTCGGCCGAGGGCGTCGTGGCGATCGCACGCAGCATCGACTGGGTGTGTACGCGACCACCTCGTGCCGGAATGCGAGTGGTGCTGGCACCGGTGGCCACCACCGCGCCGATTCGATTACCACCGCCGCCCGACAGATGTGTGATTGCGGCCGAAGCCGCAACGGCCAGATCCCGTTTCTCGCACCCGGTGGTGCCGAAGTCGAGGCTGGCCGACAGGTCGACCACGAGCCAGGTCTCGAGTTCACGATCGGCCACGGACTGGCGCACGTGCGGATGCGTCGTGCGCGCCGTGACCGACCAATCCATCTGGCGAACGTCGTCGCCGGGCTGGTACTCCCTGGCGTCGCCTGGCTCGGAACCGGGACCTGGAATCAGCCCGAGATGGTCCCCGTGCAGTACCCCGTCCAGCCGTCGGCGCACCGTCAGTTCCAAGGTTCGCAACGCTGCAGCCAACTTCGGATCACGAAGCTCACCCGAGCGGAAGGACGGCGGCCGAGAAACGCCGGTACTGCCGGCAGTCACGGGAGCGGTGTCGGATCCGCTCACTGACCCGGCGTACCGATCGACGATCCGTCACCCGACGGCTTCTGCAGCGATGGTGCCGGCTGACCGTACTGACCGCCGCCCTGCGGAGGCTGCTGAGGTCCTGGCTGCTGCGATTGCGGCTGTACCTGTCCCTGTCCGGGAAATTGGCCCGGAGCGGGGAACTGGCCGGGAGCGGGATACTGCCCCTGGGCCGGATATTGCCCCTGCGGCCCGGCTTGACGGCCGTCGAAGTGCGGGCCGTCCGGACCGGCTCCGTTGCTCTGCGGCACCGGAACCGCCTGCGGCGACACCTGCGGCAAACCGACGGTCTGCAGCACTCGAGAGATGACCGTCTCGGGAGTCACCTCGTCCGCGAGGGCGTCGTAGGACAACACGAGCCGGTGCCGAAGCACGTCGGGAATGACCTCGAGCACGTCCTGCGGCACCACGTAGTCGCGTCCACGGAGCAGAGCGAGAGCCCTCGACGCCGCGATGATTCCGAGCGTTGCGCGCGGTGATGCACCGTAGGCGATCCAGCTGGCCACGTCGTCCAGGCCGAACTGCTCGGGCGTACGTGTGGCAGCGATGACCCGAACGACGTAGTCGACGAGCGCATGGTGCACGAACACCGAGCTGGCCAGATTCTGCAGCCGAACCAACTCGACCGGGTCGAGGATCTGCTTGGGCTCGGGTGCCTTGATGCCCATGCGGTAGACGATCTCGCGTTCTTCCTCGACCGTCGGGTAGTCGACGACGATCTTGAACAGGAATCTGTCGCGCTGAGCCTCGGGAAGGGGGTACACGCCTTCGTTCTCGATGGGGTTCTGCGTTGCCATCACCAGGAACGGATCGGGCATCGGGAAGGTCCGGCCACCGATGGTGACATGACGCTCCGCCATGACCTCGAGCAACGCGGACTGCACCTTGGCCGGCGCCCGGTTGATCTCGTCGGCCAAGACGAAGTTCGCGACGACGGGGCCGAGTTCGGTGTCGAACTCCTCCCGGCCCTGACGGTAGATCCGGGTTCCGACGAGGTCGGTCGGAACCAGGTCGGGAGTGAACTGGACTCGCGAGAACGAGCCGCCCACAACGCGCGCGAACGTCTCGACGGCAAGTGTCTTGGCTACGCCCGGGACGCCCTCGAGCAGTACGTGTCCGCGGGCGAGCAGTCCGACCAGAATGCGTTCGACCAGGCGATCCTGACCGACGATGACGCGTTTGACCTCGTACACGGCCTTCTCGAGAAGCTGGACGTCCTCGGCCAGGCCTGGGCTGTCCACCCGCTTCGGCTCCCCACCCTGTGGATCACGAGTCGAGGTCTCGACGTGAGCCGACTCCTCGTCGTTCGAAATCCGGCCGTCACGTGATGTCACCAAGAATTCACCGCTTTCAGTCGATCATCGTCGGGCGCGTGTCGATACCGCCGCGATCAACTATTCCAGGTGATCGCCGAGCGCGCCGAAAGGCACCCCCGCAGCGTGGCCGGAGTGGAGCCTGCGGAACGACTCGAGAGGCCGGAGTGGAGCCTGATCGTGCTCAGGACACCATGCGCACTGCGTAGGGAGTCATGCCGCTGTATCGCACGTCGGACACCTTGACCACCGAACCCGACTGTGGGGCTTCGAGCATCTTGCCGTCGCCGAGGTAGAGCGCAACATGCTGGCTGGCGTTCGGGCCGTAGAAGATCATGTCGCCGCGCTTCATATCCGAGGACGGCACTTGCTTGCCTGCGGTGTACTGATACCCGGTGTAGTGGGGCAACGAGATGCCGAGGCCGGCAAAGGCGTAGATCATCAGGCCGGAGCAGTCGAACCCCACCTTGTTGTAATCGCCGTAGCTGTCCGCGACGCCGCCGTCCCTGATGCCCTTGGTCGGACCGTTCTCGTCGCCGCCGCCCCAGGAATACGGCACTCCGAGTTGGCTCATTCCGCGGTCGATCGCCAGCTCGACGGCCGCGCTTCCGGTGACCGACGGCGTGGTGGACGTCTTCGGTTTGGTCGGTGTCTTCGGCTTGGTAGGCGTGGTTGTGGTCGAGCTGTCGGTGTCGGTCGTCGCGCTCGAATCGTCGTCCACGTCCACGTGCGAGCGCTGGCCCTCTGCGATGGCCGCTGCGCGCTGCTGCGCCGCGAGGTTGGCCGACACGCGGGCAGCTGCCTGCACAGCAGCTTCCTTCGCTGCGGCGGTGGCGGCCGCGATGGCCGCATCCTCGGCTGCCTTCTGGGCTTCCCAGTCGCCGTAGGCCGCGCGCTGACCCTGCAGGCCAGCGACAGTGCTGCGCGCCGAATCGAGCTCGGTCTGGGCAGCGTCACGCTGAGACTCGATCGCTGCTTTCTGATCGGCCTCGGCCTGCAGAGCAGCTTGTGCCTCGGCGATGGCCTGCTCGGCCTCGGCTTTCTTGGCCTCGGCTTCCGACGCCGCTGCATCTGCCTGCTGCTTCGAGTCCCGCGCCGCGGAGTCGCGATTCGCCTGTTCGGTCCGGGCCCGCTGGAGCCCGTCGAGCACCGCATTCTGGCTGTTGGACAGCACCTTGAGTACTTGGGCGCGATCCAAAACGTCGTCCGGTCCGCTCGAACCCAGGAACGAGGCCATCGACGCAACACCGGAGCCCTGGGTGTAGCTGGACTTCGCGAATTCGTCGAATTTGCGTTGGGCTGCCTGAATTTGGGTGCCGGCATCGGCAAGTGCCTGTTGTGCTGCACCGACGACCGCGGCAGCGACGTCCGCTGCGTCGCGCGCATTCTGCAGATCCACGAGGGCCTTGTTGACGCCCTCCCGCTTCGAGGCAACCTCGTCGTCGAGTCGAGCGAGTTGCTGGTTGGCCGACGCGATCGCATCGATGAGCTGACCGACCTGGCCCAGGCGCGAATCGACAGCACTTCCGGCGGCAGCGAGGTCGCTGTCGGATGGGTTCGGCGGTGGCGGCGGCACGGCGGCGGCAACTCCGGGAAGGGTTGCCATCAACGCGATGACGAGGCCGGTGCCTACCAGCATGAATCGGGTACGGACGAGCGCTTTACGGCGGGTGGCGCGGACTGGACGTCGGCTCACGAATATCTCCCTCGGGTCCGGCATTCAGTCAGGTCCGAGTCGAACCGTCGTGCCGCCGACGCGCTTGCCGTTCCCACCCCGATCGCAGGTGACGGTGAGCGCTATCGCCGGGCGGGAAAGAAGCACGCAGCGACACGACAGGTGCGAACCACGTCAGTCACACCCGAAGCAGTGGCCTCCCGAGTTCCCCACGGACGACACTCTGCCTTCTGCGACACTCCTTCCCCAGCAGTGCCAATGGCACCGTACGACACTTTGCACCCTAAAGAAACTCCAGTCCCAAATGACACATTTGTAATTCCACCAGGCACAACGCCGTGAACTCGGGGTTTGCCGGAAACAATTTTTCCGACTTTTTCCTGCGGCACGGTCACGCGATCACGGCCGGATCCAGGGTGTGGGGTGTCAGTCACCCGAACGACGCGTCGACGCGTCGTGTCAATTCTCGCCGGAGTCGCGATTCGCGCTCTCGGGTGCTGTCGCCCGAGCCCGGAATCTGCGGGCCTTGACAACTGCAGTCAGAGTGGCGACGGCAGCTACGACGATGACCAGTCCACCGGTGAGCAGACCCCACGGCGTCTGATCCTCGACGAGTGTGTCCACGAAATTGTCGGCCGCGACGATGTGGTTGCCGGTGTAGGTGCGATCTTGACCGGCTTCGAGGGTCACCCGGCTGATCGAGTCGCTGAACGTGCCCACCTGCCCGGGGCTCAGGACCAGCACGGTGCCACCCTCGCGTGCACCGACTGCGGTGGCAAGGTCGCGCAGCTGCGAGTCGTGGCGCGGTTCGTTCGGCACGATCACGATGCTCAGATCGATCCCGTGGTCCTCTGCGCGAGCCACAGCTGCGGACAACGCTGATTCCTCGTCGGCGGGCGCACTCACGCCGGTCTCGCGGACCGTGGCGACGATGCTGTCGACGTCCAGACCTGCCGGAATATCGGTGGCAAGTGGGGAAACGGCGTGAATCGGTTCAGGCATCTCTCGTCCAGTCGGTAGGAACCAGTCGCGGGAAACCCTACGTCACGGTGCTCTCGATACTCGGGAGGCGTGCACCTCCAGGGCAGCAACTGAGGCCGCCCTTCATTGCGTCGCTCGAAACAGTACGTGAGGATTGTGACGCGGGTCGTTCTGTCGGCATCCTCCGCAAAACGGACCCGCACGTTTTCACAGGACAAGCGTACTGTTAGACTTCCATCGAGACACTGCCCGAGCGTCCGCAGGTAATACGCACGCCGGATGCCATGCCGAGACACACGGACAGCGCCTCGCTTCAACCGTCGACACAGCCCCGTCGGCGGTGTGCCTCATAGACGAGTGGAGCTGAAGTGACCGCAAGTAATGATTCATTCGGTGCAAAGGGCACCCTCGAAGTCGGAGAGAACTCGTACGAGATCTTCCGGCTGTCGGCTTTGCCCGGTGCCGAGAAATTGCCCTATGCACTGAAGGTCCTCGCGGAGAATCTCCTTCGCACCGAGGACGGTGCCAACATCACCGCCGACCACATTCGTTCGATTGCCTCGTGGGATCCGTCCGCGGAGCCGAGCTTCGAAATCCAGTTCACCCCTGCACGCGTCATCATGCAGGACTTCACCGGCGTTCCGTGCATCGTCGACCTCGCCACGATGCGTGAAGCCGTCACCACCCTGGGCGGCGACCCCAACAAGGTCAACCCCCTCTCCCCCGCCGACATGGTCATCGACCACTCGGTCATCCTCGACGTCTTCGGTCGCGCCGATGCTCTCGAGCGCAACGTCGACCTCGAGTACGAGCGCAACGGTGAGCGCTACCAGTTCCTGCGTTGGGGACAGGGCGCGTTCGACGACTTCAAGGTCGTCCCCCCGGGCATGGGCATCGTGCACCAGGTGAACATCGAGTACCTCGCGCCGACGATCATGACCCGCAAGGGCCAGGCCTACCCCGACACCTGCGTCGGCACCGACTCGCACACCACGATGGTCAACGGCCTCGGTGTGCTGGGCTGGGGCGTCGGCGGCATCGAAGCCGAGGCGGCCATGCTCGGCCAGCCCGTCTCGATGCTCATCCCCCGCGTCGTCGGCTTCAAGCTCTCCGGTGAGATCCAGCCCGGAGTCACCGCGACCGACGTGGTGCTCACCGCAACCGAGATGCTGCGCAAGCACGGCGTCGTCGGTAAGTTCGTCGAGTTCTACGGCGAGGGCGTGGCCGAGGTTCCGCTCGCGAACCGCGCCACCCTGGGCAACATGAGCCCGGAGTTCGGTTCCACCGCAGCGATCTTCCCGATCGACGAGGAAACCATCAACTACCTGCGCCTCACCGGCCGCAGCGACGAGCAGCTCGCGCTCGTCGAGGCGTACGCCAAGGAACAGGGCATGTGGCACGACCCGAAGAACGAGGCCGTGTACTCCGAGTACATCGAGCTCGACCTCAACACGGTCGTTCCGTCCATTGCGGGACCGAAGCGACCGCAGGACCGAATCCTGTTGTCCGAGTCCAAGGTTGCGTTCCGCAAGGACATCCACAACTACGTCGAGGAGAACCACCCGAAGCACGAGGGTGACAGCAAGCTCGACGAGGCCCTCGACGAATCGTTCCCGGCAAGCGACTCCGCTTCGCTGAGCTTCGCCGAGGAGGATTCCGTCGACGTTCGTTCTGCCGCATACGGTTCCGAAGGTCGTCCGAGCAAGCCGATCCGGGTCACCACCGACGAGGCAGGCGAGTTCGTCCTCGATCACGGTGCCGTCGTGGTCGCAGGCATCACCTCCTGCACCAACACCTCGAACCCCTCGGTCATGCTCGGCGCAGCACTGCTCGCCCGCAACGCCGTGGAGAAGGGCTTGTCCACCAAGCCGTGGGTGAAGACCAACATGGCACCCGGCTCGCAGGTCGTCACCGACTACTACGAGAAGGCCGGCCTGTGGCCCTACCTCGAGAAGCTCGGCTACTACCTCGGTGGTTACGGCTGCACCACGTGCATCGGCAACACCGGCCCGTTGCTCGAGCCGATCTCGAAGGCGATCAACGACAACGATCTCTCGGTCACCGCCGTGCTGTCGGGCAACCGAAACTTCGAAGGTCGCATCTCCCCCGACGTCAAGATGAACTACCTGGCTTCGCCGCCGCTGGTCATCGCCTACGGCCTCGCGGGCACGATGGACTTCGACTTCGAGACCGACGCACTCGGCGAGGACCACGAGGGCAACCCCGTGTATCTCAAGGACATCTGGCCGTCCTCGCAGGAGATCGAAGACACCATCAAGTCGTCGATCAGCCGGGACATGTTCAGCAAGTCCTACGAGACCATCTTCGCCGGCGACAGCCGCTGGCAGAACCTGTCCACCCCCGAGGGCGACACGTTCGAGTGGGATCCCAAGTCGACGTACGTGCGCAAGCCTCCGTACTTCGACGGCATGACGATGGACCCGGCTCCGGTCGAGGACATCAAGGGTGCACGCGTGCTGGCTCTGCTCGGCGATTCGGTCACCACCGACCACATCAGCCCGGCAGGTCCCATCAAGGCGGGCACGCCGGCCGCGCAGTACCTCGATTCCCACGGGGTCGAGCGCAAGGACTACAACTCGCTCGGATCGCGCCGCGGTAACCACGAGGTCATGATTCGCGGAACCTTCGCGAACATCCGTCTGAAGAACCAGCTGCTCGACGACGTCTCGGGTGGCTACACCCGCGACTTCACCCTCGACGGTGGACCGCAGTCCTTCATCTACGACGCGTCGCAGAACTACCAGAAGGCCGGCATTCCGCTGGTCGTACTGGGCGGCAAGGAGTACGGATCGGGAAGCTCCCGTGACTGGGCGGCCAAGGGCACCTCGCTCCTCGGCGTCAAGGCCGTCATCACCGAGTCGTTCGAGCGCATCCACCGCTCCAACCTCATCGGCATGGGCGTCGTTCCCCTGCAGTTCCCGGCCGGTGAGAGCGCATCGTCGCTCAAGCTCGACGGAACCGAGACGTTCGACATCGTCGGCGTCGAAAAGCTGAACGAGGGCACCACCCCGAAGACGATGGCAGTGACCGCGACCAAGGAAGACGGAACCAAGGTCGAGTTCGACGCCGTGGTCCGTATCGATACCCCCGGTGAAGCGGACTACTACCGCAACGGCGGAATCCTGCAGTACGTCCTGCGCAACATGATCAGAGGCTAGTCACACGGCACTCTGACACACGCCACGCACAGCGATGGGCCCGGAACTCGATACGTGTTTCGGGCCCATCGCCGTATCGGTACGGGCCCCTTCATCGAAAGTAGGAGTTTCACACGTGCCCAAGGTCAGCGAAGACCACCTGGCCGCTCGCCGCAGCGAAATACTCGACGGTGCGCGCAAGTGCTTCGGAGAGTTCGGCTACGAGGGCGCGACGGTGCGACGCCTCGAGGAGGCGACGGGCCTCTCGCGCGGAGCCATCTTCCACCACTTCAAGGACAAGGACGGTCTCTTCCTCGCGTTGGCGCAGGAGGATGCTCGTCGCATGGCAGAGGTCGCGGCGGCGCAGGGTCTGGTTCAGGTGATGCGAGACATGCTGGCCCAGCCCGAGCAGTTCGAGTGGCTCGGAACGCGGCTCGAGATCACCCGACGGCTTCGAACCGACGCCGACTTCCGAACCAGCTGGGCCGAACGGTCGGCAGAGCTCACCGACGCGACCCTGGGCCGACTGGAACGGCAGAAGACGGCAGGAAAACTGCGCGATGACGTGCCCAACGACGTCCTGGCCGATTACCTGGACCTCGTGCTGGACGGTCTGGTCGCCCGAATCGCGTCAGGGCAGGGCGGGTCCAATCTTTCGGCCATTCTGGATCTGGTCGAAGAATCGGTCCGCAGGCAGGACTGAGCGGGATGTCCCGGGCGAGCCGGCCTGCGGGTCAGGCGAGCTGGATCAGTTCCAGGTATTCCTGCGACCAATGATCCTCGGTGCCGTCGGGAAGGAGGATCACTCGTTCGGGTGAGAGAGCCTCGGCGGCACCAGGATCGTGAGTCACCAGCACCACGGCACCCTTGTAGCTGCGGAGCGCGTCGAGGACCTGCTCGCGCGAGATCGGATCGAGGTTGTTGGTCGGCTCGTCGAGCAGCAGCACGTTCGCGGCCGAGGACACCAGTCCGGCGAGCGCCAGACGTGTCTTCTCACCGCCCGAGAGTGTTCCTGCCGGCTGCTCGAGCTGGGGCCCGGTGAACATGAAGGCACCGAGAAGCGATCTGAGCTCCTGCTCGCCGGTGTCGGGTGCCGCATGCCGGATGTTCTCCCACACCGACGCGTGATCGTCGAGGGTGTCGTGCTCCTGGGCGAAGTAGCCCACACGCATGCCGTGGCCCGGCTCGATCTCGCCGGTGTCGGCTTTCTCGGTGCCCGCGAGGATCCGCAGCAGCGTCGTCTTGCCCGCACCGTTGAGCCCGAGCACGACAACTCGACTTCCTCGGTCGATGGCCAGGTCGACGCCGGCAAAGATCTCCAGCGACCCGTACATCTTGGTGAGGTTCTTGGCCATCAACGGTGTCTTGCCGCACGGAGCCGGCTCGGGAAAGCGAATGTGCGCAACCTTGTCGGATACGCGCTCCGCATCGAGGTTGGCCATCAGCTTGTCTGCGCGCTTCGCCATGTTCTGTGCCGCAACGGCTTTCGTCGCCTTGGCCCCCATCTTGGCGGCCTGGACGCGTAGTGCGCCCGCCTTCTTCTCGGCGTTGGCGCGCTCGCGACGACGCCGTTGCTCGTCCGTGGCCCGAGCGTCGAGGTACTTCTTCCAGTTCATGTTGTAGATGTCGGCCTCACCGCGCACGGCATCGAGGAACCACACCCGATTCACCACATCACCGAGCAGTTCGACATCGTGGCTGATGACGATGAGCCCGCCCTCGTGGTTCTGCAGGAATCCCCGCAGCCACGTGATGGAGTCCGCGTCGAGGTGGTTGGTCGGCTCGTCGAGCAGCAACGTGGTGTTCGAGCGCCCGCCACTGCCATCGGACGCGGCGAACAGAATGCGAGCCAGTTCGACGCGTCGGCGCTGACCACCGGACAGGGTCCGCAATGGTTGACCGAGGATGCGGTCGGCCAAGCCGAGGCTGTTGCAGATGCGAGCTGCTTCGCTCTCGGCTTCGTAACCACCGAGCGAAGCGAATCGCTCTTCGAGCTCGCCGTACTTGCGGACGGCCTTGTCGAGCAACGCCTCGTCGGCCACCTCGGCCATCAGCGCCTGCTGCTTCTCCATACTGTGCAGCAGAGTGTCCAGGCCCCGGGCCGAGAGCACTCGATCCTTGGCCAGCACATCGAGGTCGCCTTCTTTGGGATCCTGCGGAAGGTAACCGAGCTCTCCGGTGCGCACGACCTCGCCTGCATACGGCTCACCCTCGCCTGCCAGGATGCGCAGAGTGGTGGTCTTGCCTGCACCGTTACGGCCCACCAACCCGATGCGGTCGCCTGCCTGTACACGGAGCGCGGGCCCCTCGGTGGACAGAAGGGTCCGCACACCGGCACGAACTTCCAGGTCGGTGGCGGTGATCACGCGTGAGCTCCTAGCGATTGCCGAACAAGATCGTTGCCCGTCGACCGACGAGCGAACACAGGTGCGCCGAACGACGGCACAGCAAACTCCCATTTTAGCTCAGCATTCACGTGCCCTCACCCAGGAACGACGGTGACACCGGTAACGTCTGGTCGATGACCGACGCCTCCGAAACAGTCACCCAACGCAGCGCACCGATTCCCGACCTCACCGGGCGTACCGCACTCGTCACCGGCGGCAGCCGGGGCATCGGCAAGGCAATCGCCGCAGAGCTGCTCGCTCGCGGCGCGAATGTCGCCATCACCGCACGTAAGCGCGAACCTCTCGTGGCGGCAGCAGCAGAACTGGGTGACTCCGTGCTTGCACTGGACGGCAATGCAGGCGATCCGGACCATCGACGCGACGCCGTGGCGCAGACCGTGGAGACCTTCGGTTCGCTGGACATCCTGGTGAACAACACCGGTATCAATCCCGTCTACGGCTCGCTGATGGATGCCGATCTGACCGGCGTGAGCAAGATCTTCGATACGAACGTCGTCGGCACCCTCGGCTTCGTCCAGCAGGCATTTCACGCCTGGATGGGACAGCACGGCGGCGCGATCGTCAACATTGCCAGCGTGGCAGGCATTCGCTCCACCGGCGTGATCGCGGCTTACGGTGCGTCCAAAGCCGCCCTGATACGGCTCACCGAGGAGCTTGCCTGGCAACTGGGTCCCAAGATCCGAGTGAATGCCGTGGCACCGGGCGTCGTGAAGACCAAATTCGCCGAGGCCCTCGTCGCCAACGGCGAAGACGCGGCGGCCGCCGGCTACCCGATGAAGCGTCTCGGAAACCCGGAGGATGTGGCGGCGCTTGTCGCCTTCCTGGTGTCGGATGCGTCGTCCTGGATCACCGGCGAAACCGTGCGGGTGGACGGTGGTCTGCTCGCCACCGGCGGAATGTGAACGATTTCTCGGCCGACGTCGCGGTGGTGGGTCTGGGTCCCGCAGGAAGAGCAGTCGCTCACCGCTGTTCCGCGGCGGGCCTGGACGTGCTGGCCCTCGATCCACACCCGTCGCGTACGTGGACGCCGACGTACTCGGCCTGGGCGGACGAACTGCCATCGTGGCTACCCGAGACCGCAGTCGCCTCGACCGCGCTCGAGCCCGCGGTGTGGACCGACCGCCATCGGACCATCGATCGCACGTACTGCGTGCTGGATACATCTGCGCTGCAGAGCACTCTGGCTCTCGATCGAGTGCAGGTGCTCGCTGGAACGGCCGTCGACGTCACCGGTTCCCGCGTGACCACGTCCGACGGGACGATCATCGACGCTGGTCACGTCGTCGATGCCCGAGGGACGTTCGATTCGCGTGACCTCGCGCAGCAGACCGCATACGGCATCGTCGTCGAACGGGAGCGCGCCGAACCGATCCTCGAGGGCACCGACGCCTGGTTCATGGATTGGCGCACCGACAACGGCGCGTCGCCCGGCGAAGCTCCCAGCTTTCTGTATGCCGTGGCGCTCGATGACGATCGTGTCCTGCTCGAGGAGACCTGTCTCGTCGGTCGACCTGCGCTCGGCTTGGATGTTCTCCGTACGCGATTGCACCACCGGCTGTCTCAGCGCAATCTCGAACCCACTGGGCACGAGGCCGTCGAGCGAGTCCGCTTCTCGGTCGAACCGCCGCCGCGTTCGCGAGTACACACCGGACGAGGAGGTCCTGTGCTCTTCGGATCCCGGTCCAACCTGATGCACCCTGCCACTGGGTACAGCGTCGCGGCATCGCTGGCTTCCGCGGACCACTTGGTAGAGAGGTTCCGCGACGGCGGTCATCCGCGACGAAGCCGTGCGGTGCACATCTGGACGGTCCAGAAGCTGCGCAATCTCGGCCTCCGCACCGCGCTCGGTCTGGAACCGGAGATGGTGCCCCAGTTCTTCTCCAGTTTCTTCTCGCTCCCGGTCGAACTCCAGCGTTCTTATCTCTCCGGACACGACGACGCAATCGGCACGATGACCGCAATGCTGAAGATGTTTCCCACGCTTCCGGCCTCGGCCAGGGTCGCAATCGCGCGCACGATAGCTCGACCGCTGCACAGAGCCTGACTTTCCTGCCAACGGTCGACACGCGGGTGCTCGGTCGGCGATCATGGACAGATGCGCAGCATATGGAAGGGCTCGATCGCCTTCGGACTGGTCAATGTTCCGGTGAAGGTCTACTCGGCCACCGAGCAGCACGATATTCGGTTCCATCAGGTGCACGCGAAGGACGGCGGTCGGATCAAGTACGACCGCATCTGTCAGGAATGCGGAAAGTCGGTACAGTTCGCCGACATCGACAAGGCCTACGACTCCCCCGACGGCGAACGTGTGATTCTCACCGACGACGACTTCGACAAACTTCCGGCGGCCGAGAAGCACGAGATTCCGGTTCTCGAATTCGTACCGACCGAGCAGATCGATCCGATTCTCTACGACAAGAGCTACTTCCTCGAGCCGGACTCCGCGTCACCGAAGGCGTACGTTCTGCTGCGAGAGACGCTGGAAGAAACCGAACGCACTGCGCTCGTTCATTTCACGCTGCGGCAGAAGACCCGATTGGCCGCGCTGCGGGTGCGTGACGACGTGTTGGTGATTCAGACGCTGCTGTGGCCGGATGAAGTCAGAGCAGCCGAGTTCCCGTCACTCGAGGATGCACCGTCGGCGCGTCCGCAAGAGGTGAAGATGGCCACGTCACTGGTGGAGAGCATGTCCTCGGAGTTCGACCCCACCGGGTACACCGACGACTACCAGATCGAGCTGCGCAAGCTGATCGACGAGACCCTCGCCAACGGGGGCGAGAAGGTCGTCCACACCGAGGCCGAGAAAGACGACGACGGTGAGGACGCCGAGGTCGTCGATCTGGTTGCAGCGCTACAGCGCAGTGTCGAGGCGGCCGGAAAGAATGCGAAGTCGGGATCGTCGTCGACCTCGACTCCCGCCAAGAAGGCACCCGCAAAGAAAGCGGCAGCGAAGAAGCCCCCGGCCAAGAAAACTGCAGCGAAGAAGTCTGCACCCGCCAAGGCCGCGGAGTCGAAAACCGACGAAGCGAAAGGTGCCTGACCGAGCGGAACCGTCGTCGGGTCAGACGGTGAAGCCGAGTGCCCTGAGCTGCTCGCGGCCGTCGTCGGTGATCTTGTCCGGACCCCACGGCGGCATCCACACCCAGTTGATCTTCAAGTCCGCGGCCAGTCCGCTGCGCACAAGAGCGCCGCGGGCCTGATCCTCGATGACATCGGTCAGCGGGCACGCCGCCGAGGTCAACGTCATGTCGACCGTGACGATGTCGTCGGCGTCGATCTTGATGTCGTACACCAGACCCAGATCGACGACATTGATTCCGAGCTCGGGATCGACGACGTCACGCATGGCCTCTTCGAGGTCTTCGAGCACCTTGATCTCGTCGGCGGTCAATGCCACCGGCGTGGCTTCGGCCGGCGTCGTCTCTGTTGCATCGGTCATGATTGTTGTCCTCCGGAAAGTGCCGACTGGGCGGTCTCGCCCGTCGTAGCTGTCGAATCTGCGTCCACTACTTGAACAACCGCATCCTTGAAAGCCATCCAACCCAGCAACGCGCACTTCACGCGAGCCGGATACTTGGCCACACCGGCGAACGCAATGCCATCGCCGATGACGTCCTCGTCACCCTCGACGGTACCTCTGCTGCCGACCATGTCGCTGAACGCGTCGACCGTCTTCAGCGCATCGACCACACTCAGACCGACGACCTGATCGGTGAGAACCGACGTCGCTGCCTGACTGATCGAGCATCCCTGGCCGTCGTACGAGACGTCCGCAACGGTGCCGTTGTCCACGTGAACCCGCAGAGTGACCTCGTCGCCACACGTGGGGTTGACGTGGTGTACCTCTGCACCGAACGGCTCGCGCAGTCCGCGACCGTGCGGGTGCTTGTAGTGATCGAGGATCACTTCCTGATACATCTGTTCCATCCGCATCTAGAGTTCCCCTCCCCCGCCCTGGTCGGTGGTTCCGAAGAACGATTGCGCGCGGCGGATTGCCTGTGCAAGAACCTGTACTTCCTCGACCGTGTTGTACAAAGCGAACGAGGCGCGCGCTGTCGCGGCCACACCGAACCGTCGATGCAGCGGCCACGCGCAGTGATGCCCGACGCGAATGGCGACACCCTCGTCGTCCAGGATCTGTCCGAGGTCGTGGGCGTGGATACCGTCGACGACGAACGACACCGCAGAACCACGGTCGACATTCTCTGTCGGGCCGATCACGCGCACCCCGTCGATCTTCGCGAACTCGGCGAGAGTTGCTGCGACCAAAGCCTTCTCGTGCGCGGCGATGACGTCGATACCGATGTTCTCCAGATACCGCACAGCTGCGCCCAGTCCGACGACCTGCGAGGTCATCGGCACCCCGGCCTCGAATCGTTGCGGAGGCGCGGCGAACGTCGTCTTCTCCATGGTGACGGTCTCGATCATCGAGCCGCCGGTGATGAAGGGAGGCATCGCCTCGAGGAGTGCAGCCTTGCCGTACAACACACCGACTCCCGAGGGACCGAGCATCTTGTGACCCGAGAACGCGGCGTAGTCGACGTCGAGATGGTGGAAATCGACCTTCATGTGCGGCACCGACTGGCACGCGTCGAGAACGACGAGCGCGCCCACAGCCCGGGCCCGACGAACCAACTCTTCGACGGGAGCAACGGCACCGGTCACGTTGGACTGATGCGTGAACGCGAGAACCTTGACGGCCGAGGACAACTCGAGCGAATCGAGGTCGATGCGACCGTCGTCGGTCACGCCGTACCACCGCAGGGTTGCGCCGGTGCGGGCTGCAAGCTCTTGCCACGGAACGAGATTGGCGTGATGTTCGAGTTCGGTGACGACGATCTCGTCCCCGGGTCCGAGATGGCGATCGAAGCGTTGATCGGCCAGGACGTACGTCACGAGGTTGAGCGACTCGGTCGCGTTCTTGGTGAAGACGATCTCGTCGACGTCTGCACCGACGAACGTGGCGATGGCCGCCCTGGCTCCCTCGTACGCGTCGGTGGCTTCCTCGGCCAGCTGATGCGCCCCGCGGTGCACAGCGGCATTGCACGTGGTGAGGAACTCGCGTTCGGCGTCGAGTACCTGCACCGGCCGCTGCGAGGTGGCACCGGAATCCAGGTACACCAACGGCTTTCCGTCACGGACGGTGCGCGAAAGGATGGGGAAATCGCGGCGAACGGCAGCGACATCGAACGATGCCGCCACCGCTACAGCTGCCGGCGCAGCCACGCTCATGCTCCGGTGGTCGCGGCCTGGGTGTAGCCGGCGTATCCGTTGGCTTCGAGCTCGTCTGCCAGCTCGGCACCGCCGGACTTCACGATCTCACCGTTGACGAAGACGTGCACGAAATCGGGCTTGATGTAGCGCAGGATGCGGGTGTAGTGCGTGATCAGCAGCACTCCGCCGTCCTCGCGTTCCTTGTACTTGTTGACGCCCTCGGACACCACGCGCAGCGCGTCGACGTCGAGACCGGAATCGGTCTCGTCCAGGATCGCAATCTTGGGCTTGAGCAGTCCCAGCTGCAGGATCTCGTGACGCTTCTTCTCGCCACCGGAGAAACCTTCGTTGACGTTGCGCTCGAGGAAGTTGGCCTCGATCTCCAGTTCGCTCATGGCGGTCTTGGCTTCCTTGACCCAGTGCCGCAACTTGGGAGCTTCGCCGCGTACTGCGGTGGCGGCGGTGCGCAGGAAGTTCGACATCGAGACTCCCGGCACCTCCACCGGGTACTGCATAGCCAGGAACAGGCCGGCGCGGGCGCGCTCGTCGACGCTCATCTCCAGGACGTCTTCACCGTCGAGGGTGATCGTGCCGGAGGTGACGGTGTATTTCGGATGGCCTGCAATGGCGTACGACAAGGTGGACTTGCCGGAACCGTTGGGCCCCATGATCGCGTGCGTCTCGCCGGACTTCACGGTCAGATCGACACCCTTGAGGATGTTGATCGGCTCGGCGGACGAGTCGGTGTTGGCGACGCTGACGTGCAGGTCGCGGATTTCGAGTGTGGACATCAAAGTTCCTTTGTGCAGTCGAGAGGAGTTCGGGTGGACCTACGCGCCGGCGACGGCGAGTTCGGTCTCGATGGCGGCGTCGAGACGCTCGCGTACGGCGGGGACCGGAATCTTGTCGATGATCTCGTGGAAGAAACCGCGGACGACGAGTCGACGAGCGACCTCCTCCGAGATGCCGCGAGCACGCAGGTAGAACAGCTGCTCGTCGTCGAAGCGACCGGTCGCACTCGCGTGCCCGGCTCCGACGATCTCGCCGGTTTCGATTTCCAGGTTCGGCACCGAGTCGGCGCGAGCGCCGTCGGTGAGCACCAGGTTTCGGTTCAGCTCGTACGTCTCGGTGCCCTCGGCCTCGGCACGAATCAGAACATCGCCGATCCAGACGGTGTGCGCGTCGACGGTGCCGGGGCCGGTTTCGCCCTGCAGCGCGCCCTTGTACATGACATTGGACTTGCAGTGCGGTGCCGAGTGGTCGACGAGCAGTCGCTGCTCGAGGTGCTGGCCTGCGTCGGCGAAGTACACACCGAGCAGGTTCGCGTCGCCGCCGGGCGCGCTGTACCGCACTGTCGGGCTGATGCGGACCAGATCGCCGCCGAGACTGACGTTGTAGTGCCTCAACACGGAATCGCGACCGAGCAACGCGTGATGCGCAGCCACGTGTACGGCGTCGGACTGCCAATCCTGGATCAGCACGACGTGCAGTTGCGAGCTGTCGCCCAGAACGAACTCGATGTTCTCGGCGTACGTTCCGCTCCCGCGCTGATCGATCACGACGGTCGCGCGAGCGAACGTGCCGAGCACGATCTGCACGTGCCCGTACGCAACGTGTTCCGCGCCGGGGCCGTCGATGGTGATCTCGATGGGATCGGCCACCTCCACCTCGTTCGGCACGGTGACGACCGTGGCCTCGGAGAAGGCCGAGAATGCCTGAGCTGCAATGCGATCGGCCGGTACTCCGGCCTTGCCGAGGCGCTCGTCATCGCGTCCGACGGTTTCCACGACCACCGAGTCCGGCGCCCCGACGGTGACCTGAGCGGCCCCGTCGGCGACGGCGGAACCGTCGTGCAGTCCGCGAAGACGACGCAGCGGCGTGAAGCGCCACAGCTCGTCACGGCCCGACGGCACCTCGAACGCGTTCACGTCGTACGACGTGAACTGAGCGCCCTTGTTCGCGACGAGCTTCGACTTGTCTTCCTTGGCGGAATCGGGGTTCTCGGATGCCACGGCACCCATGACTCCGGTGAGGGGGTTGTTCACTTATCCGACCGACCCTTCCATCTGCAACTCGATGAGCCGGTTGAGCTCGAGCGCGTATTCCATCGGCAGTTCGCGAGCGATCGGCTCGACGAATCCGCGGACGACCATCGCCATCGCCTCGTCCTCGGTCATGCCGCGGCTCATCAGGTAGAACAGCTGATCGTCGCTGACCTTCGAGACCGTGGCCTCGTGACCCATCGACACGTCGTCCTCACGGATGTCGACGTACGGGTACGTGTCCGAACGGCTGATCGTGTCGACGAGCAACGCGTCGCACTTGACCGTCGAGCGCGAACCGTGCGCACCCTTGTTGATCTGGATCAGACCGCGGTACGACGTCCGGCCACCACCACGGGCGACGGACTTGCTGACGATGTTCGACGACGTGTGCGGAGCGAGGTGCAGCATCTTCGAGCCGGTGTCCTGGTGCTGGTCCGGGCCGGCGAACGCGACCGAGAGAACCTCGCCCTTGGCGTATTCGCCGGTCATCCACACAGCGGGGTACTTCATGGTGACCTTGGAGCCGATGTTGCCATCGACCCACTCCATCGTCGCGCCTGCTTCTGCCTTGGCGCGCTTGGTGACCAGGTTGTAGACGTTGTTGGACCAGTTCTGGATGGTCGTGTAACGGCAACGGCCACCCTTCTTGACGATGATCTCGACCACGGCGGAGTGCAGCGAATCCGACTTGTAGATCGGGGCGGTGCAGCCCTCGACGTAGTGCACGTATGCACCCTCGTCGACGATGATCAGCGTCCGCTCGAACTGACCCATGTTCTCGGTGTTGATCCGGAAGTAGGCCTGCAGTGGGATGTCCACGTGGACGCCCGGCGGGATGTAGATGAACGACCCACCGGACCACACCGCGGTGTTCAGTGCGGAGAACTTGTTGTCGCCTGCGGGGATGACGGTGCCGAAGTACTCGCGGAACAGCTCCGGCTGCTCCTTGAGGGCGGTGTCGGTGTCGAGGAACAACACTCCCTGAGCCTCGAGGTCCTCACGGATCGAGTGGTAGACGACCTCGGACTCGTACTGGGCGGCGACACCGGAGACGAGGCGCTGCTTCTCCGCCTCGGGGATGCCGAGCTTGTCGTACGTGTTCTTGATGTCCTCGGGCAGGTCTTCCCACGTTGCAGCCTGCTTCTCGCTGGACCGCACGAAGTACTTGATGTTGTCGAAGTCGATGCCGTCGAGGTCGGAACCCCAGTTCGGCATCGGCTTGCGCTCGAACGTCTTGAGCGCCTTGAGGCGCGCCTCGAGCATCCACTCGGGCTCGCTCTTCTTCTGCGAGATGTCGCGGACGACGGCCTCGGAGAGACCGCGCTTGGCGCTTTCACCGGCTACGTCCGAGTCGGCCCAGCCGTATCCGTAGGTGCCGAGCGAGGCGATGGTCTCGTCCTGGGTCAGCGGCGCGGTGGGTGTCACCTGGTCTGGTGTGACGGTCATGCGGGCTCCTTCCGGAGGCTTGGGCGTTCTCCGACACGGGGCTGCGCGTCGGGAGTCTTCTTGTCGGAACTATCGGTGTTCGAGTATCGCGTCGGTGACAGCGGTACGTGCGTCGTGCAGGCGCAGTTGCCGTTGGCGATGGTCGCCAAACGCTGCACGTGTGTGCCGAGAATCTCTGCGAACGCGGACTGTTCCGCTTCGCACAACTCCGGAAACTCCGAGGCGACGTGCGATACCGGGCAGTGGTGCTGGCAGATCTGCACGCCGTTACCCACCTGGCGCGTGGTGGCAGAGAACCCGGCCGCGCTGAACGCATCGGCGATTCGCTCTGCCGCATCCTCCACGGAGTGCGCATCGGACCCCGATGCCGGTTCGACATCGGCCACGATGGTGTTCACGCGTTGCCGGGCGAACGTCTCGATGGCCGCGTCCCCGCCGATCTTGCGGAGCTGCCGCATTGCGGCACCGGCGAGATCGTCGTAGGTGTGACCGAGGCGGTTACGTCCGGCGGCCGTGAGCTGAAAGTACTTGGCCGGTCGACCACGGCCACGCTGCCGCGCCCCTGCCGGGGTGGTGATGCGAGCCTCGCCGGCATCGATGAGCGCATCGAGATGACGTCGGACCCCTGCCGCACTCAATCCCAGCCGCGTGCCGATGTCGGAGGCCGTGATGGGGCCCTCTTCCAGCAGTAGAGTGACCACCGCACCCCTGGTCTGTCCCTCGGGGAGCGAGGCCTGTCGAACCGACGGCGCGCCTGCGCCGGCGGTCGAGGAATCGACACTCCCCGGACGCGCGAACGTGCTTTCGGTTGTTTTCACAACACCAGTGTGACGGAATTGTTTTGCCTGGTCCACCAAGGGTGCCCTATGCCGGCCTCGATCCTCGTTCCATCTCGGCCGGGAGGACGGTGCGGGCGTCGGGCATGAGCACAGCTACGCTCCCACTGTGTCATCGACCGACAGTGAGCAGAGTGCCGAACGCTCACGATTCACGGGCAGAGCACGTCGGCAAACCGGTACCGACGACTCGAGATCGGCGCTCGGACAGATTCTCCATCGATACGTGGCGGCCCCCGCACGCCGAGTGATCGGACTCGAACCCACTCCGCCGGGGGGCGTGGTCGCCACCCTGCACGGAGACGAGCAGGAGGCGCCCGGGCTGAACCCGGCGGAGACGGTTCAGCTCAGGAACATCCGCCGTTTCGGCGCCGCCGGCGCGCTGTTGATGGCGATCGGTGCCCTCGGCGCAGGCGCGCAGCCGGTGCTGCAGAATCCCGTCTTCGGCGTTCGATTCCTCAGCCTGCCGTCCCGCATGGCCACCTCTGCCCTGACGGTCACGATGACCGGCACCGTCATCGTGGTGATCGCCTGGTTGCTGTTGGGCAGGTTCGCCCTCGGTCGGACGCGATCCGGCACCATTCCGCGGCGACTCACCAGATCGCAGATGGACCGCACGCTGCTGCTGTGGATTCTGCCGCTGTGTGTTGCGCCACCGATGTTCTCGCGTGACGTCTATTCGTATCTTGCGCAGAGCGAGATCACCGCGCGCGGGCTCGACCCCTACGAAGTCGGCCCCCAGACTGCACTCGGTGCGGACAACGTGCTGACCCGCACCGTTCCCAACATCTGGCGCGAAACTCCGGCGCCCTACGGTCCGCTGTTTCTGTGGATGGGCCGCGGAATCACCTACCTGACCGGTGAGAACATCGTCGCCGGCATCTTTCTGCATCGCCTGCTCGCGCTGGCGGGCGTCGCGCTGATCGTCTGGGCTCTGCCGCGTCTGGCCCGGCGCTGCGGGGTGGCCTCGGTGAGTGCGCTCTGGCTCGGTGCCGCCAATCCGCTGCTGCTGTTCCACCTGGTTGCCGGAATTCACAACGAGGCCCTGATGATCGGCCTCATGCTCGCGGGCACCGAGCTCGCGCTTCGGGCCGTCGAACACTCAGGAGCCATGCGGAGGACCGACGTCGCCTTCCTCGTCGGCGGAGCGGCGCTGATTGCGCTGTCGTCGACGATCAAGATCCCTTCTCTGATCGCGCTCGGCTTCGTGGGAATGGCGCTGTCGAGGCGGTGGGGCGGGACCCTCCGATCCGTAGTGTACGTGGCAGTCCTCCTCGGCACGATCGTCGTCGCGGTCCAAGTCGCCGTCAGCCTGGGTAGCGGACTCGGATTCGGTTGGATCAACACTCTCGGGACAGCAGGCGTCGTACGCAGCTGGATGTCCATACCCACGATTCTCGGCCTGGGCACCGGATTCGTGGGAGTGCTGCTCGGCCTCGGCGACCACACCACCGCCGTGTTGGGCCTCACTCGTCCTATCGCGGCCGTCGTCGCCGCCGTCATCGTCGTCCGCATGCTGGTCGCGGTTCTACGGGGTCGACTGCATCCGGTCGGCGCACTCGGCGTGGCTCTGGGCGCGGTCGTACTGCTGTTTCCGGTGGTACAACCCTGGTATCTGTTGTGGGCGGTGATTCCGCTGGCCGCCTGGGCCACCACGCCGTCGTTCCGACGACCTGCGATCGCCTTCTCGTCTCTGGTCAGCGTCATCCTGATGCCGAACGGCAGTGAGTACTTGCCGTTCCAGATCGTGCAGGCCGCGGTGATGACGATCCTGACCATCGCAGTGCTGTATCTGCTGACCCGAAACCGTATGCCGTGGCCCACACGCACCGGACCACCGGCACGCGACCGCGGGGCCGACGAATACGCTGAGTCCTCGTGATCTCCGGGACGTCGAAAGCGGCGCAACCTGTCGTACAGCTGAGCGACGTGCGCAAGTCGTACGACGGCGTCACCGCTGTCGACGGCCTCAGCCTCGATATCGGCCCCGGCGAGGTCCTGGCGCTCCTCGGCCCGAACGGTGCGGGCAAGACCACCACCGTCGAAATGTGCGAAGGCTTCGTCGTCCCCGACAGTGGCTCGGTCCGCGTCCTGGGGCTCGACCCCATCGCAGAGTCGGCGCAGCTGAGGCCGCGTATCGGCGTCATGCTCCAGGGCGGCGGCGCGTATCCCGGTTCCAAAGCCGGTGAGATGCTCGAGCTCGTTGCGTCGTACTCGGCCGATCCGCACGACCCGGCGTGGCTGCTCGACTGCCTCGGTCTGACCTCGGCTGTTCGCACCCCGTATCGGCGCCTCTCCGGCGGACAGCAGCAGCGACTCGCGCTGGCCTGCGCCATCGTCGGGCGTCCCGAACTGGTGTTTCTCGACGAACCGACTGCTGGTCTCGACGCGCAGGCCCGGCTGCTGGTGTGGGAGCTGATCGACGCATTGCGGCGCGACGGTGTGGGCGTGCTGCTCACGACGCATCTCATGGACGAGGCCGAGCAGCTGGCGGATCGGTTGACGATCATCGACAACGGTCGCGTCGTGGCGTCGGGTTCGCCGTCGGAACTGACCAAACAGGGTGCCGAGGGCCAACTGCGCTTCACCGCTCCCCCTGGTCTCGAACTCTCGATGCTCGACGCGGCTCTCCCCCCGGGGTACGTACCGTCGGAACCGACGCCCGGGTCCTACGTGGTGTCGGGTGTGATCGAGCCGCAGATACTGGTGATCGTCACGTCCTGGTGCGCCCAGCAGGACGTCCTGGCCACCGAGTTGCAGGTCGATCAGCGCCGTCTCGAGGACGTGTTCCTCGAACTGACCGGTAGAGAATTGAGGAAGTGACGGTGCGCAGAGAAGCCCGGCTCGCCGACAACCGATTCGAGACAGGTCTGTTCGCGCCTCGTCCACAACCGGCCTCGGCATCGCGAATGCTGTTCGCGCAGACCCGCCTCGAACTGAAGTTGCTGCTACGCAACGGCGAACAGTTGCTGCTGACGATGTTCATCCCGATCACGTTGCTGATCGGTCTCACGCTGCTACCGTTCGGCGCACTGGGCGACGACCGAGTTGCCCAGGTGGTTCCTGCCGTGATGATGGTGGCCATCATGTCGACGGCGTTCACCGGCCAAGCCATCGCGGTCGGTTTCGACCGCCGCTACGGCGCGCTGAAACGGCTCGGTGCAACACCGCTTCCGCGCTGGGGAATCATCGGCGGCAAATCCGCCGCCGTGGTGATCGTCGTGATCCTGCAGTCGATTCTGCTCGGCTCCATCGGCGTCGGCCTCGGTTGGCGCCCGACCGCCACGGGCCTGTTGCTCGGTGCCGTGATCATCGCTCTGGGCACCGTCACGTTCGCGTCCATGGGATTGCTGCTCGGCGGCACGCTGCGGGCGGAGATCGTGTTGGCGCTGGCGAACATCGCCTGGTTCGTGATGCTCGGCATCGGCAGCGTGGTATTCGTCGACGATCAAATTCCCCAGGGCGTGCAGAACGTCGCTCGCATCGTTCCGTCCGGAGCGCTCGGTGAGGCACTGAGCCGAGGCGTCTCGTCGTCCTTCGACGTGTTCGGCGTGGTCGTGCTGCTGGTGTGGGCAGCGGTGTGCGGCACTCTGGCGGTCCGCACGTTCAAGTTCACCTGACGCAGCCTCACCACCCAACGACGCTGTGTAGTTGATCGGCGTTTACCATCGTGGTGTGCTGTACAGAGCGTTCTTGCGCGTCGTCGATCTCCTTCCTCTGCCGTCGCTTCGTGTGCAGCGAATTCTGGCGTTCATCGCGATAGTGACCCAGGGCGGCATCGCCGTCACCGGTGCAGTCGTGCGAGTGACCGGTTCAGGCCTCGGGTGCCCCACCTGGCCGCAGTGCTTTCCCGGCAGCTTCACTCCGGTCGGTGTATCCGAGGTCCCCGTGCTGCATCAGGCCGTGGAGTTCGGGAATCGACTCCTCACATTCGTGGTGGTGCTCGCGGCCGCCGCCATCGTCGTTGCGGTCACACGTGCACGGCGTCGTCGCGAGGTGCTGTTCTTTGCATGGCTGATGCCGCTGGGCACCGTCGTCCAGGCCGTGATCGGTGGATTCACCGTGTTGACGGGACTGCTGTGGTGGACGGTCGCAGTTCACCTCGTCGTCTCGATGGCCATGGTCTGGTTGGCCACGCTGCTGTACGCCAAGGTGGGCGAGAGCGACGCAGCATCCGAATCGACCCCCACTGTCCCGGCCGCGCTGCGCGCCCTCGTCGGACTGTCCGGAGTGGCCCTGACCGGTGTGCTGGTCGCGGGCACAATGGTGACCGGGGCCGGTCCCCACGCCGGCGACAAGAGCATCGAAGAGCCGGTGCCACGTCTCGGCATCGAGATCGTGACGCTCGTTCACGCTCATTCCCAGTTCTTGGTCGGCTACCTGGCCCTGTTGGTCGGGCTGGGATTCGCGCTGTACGCGGTACGAGCGCCGAGTGCGGTCAAGCGTCGCCTGCACGTTCTGATCGCGCTGGTGCTGGCGCAGTCTCTGATCGGACTGGTGCAGTACTTCACCGGCGTTCCGGCTGTGCTCGTCGCCTTTCACGTCGCGGGAGCGGGCGCGTGCACCGCTGCGACCGCGGCCGTCTGGGCTGCCTGCCGCACCCGTGGCCCGGTCGTGACGGACGAGATCGAGACCGTCGAGGACGTCGCAGTACGGTCGTGACGAGTGGTGCGGCTTCGAACAGGGTGGAGGGGCAGCCGACCTCCCCCTCAGATGGCCGACTGCCCCTCCACTGACTTCGACGCACCGGGTTCCGAGATGGTTCCCGCCCGATCGAACAAATTTCGGAGCGACTTTTGCTCAGACGATCGCCTGGTTGCGCGCCTTGGGAAATTTCTTCTGACGCGCCACCCAGCCGGCCATCTTCTCGTAATGGCCCGGAGCCGGGTTGACGGAGCTGACCAGCTCACGGTCCCATTCGGCCTCGGTCAGTTCGTCGAACTCGTCGACGACCGCTCGGGCAATGGCGTGGGTGGCGACAACCTGGTCACCGAGCACGCCGTCGGCACCGACCATGGTGAGCCGTGTTCCGGCCCGGCCGATCGGCTGGATCACGACCTGAGCGGAGTTTCCGTGATCGGCGAGAAAACTCTTCACTGCCGCCAGAGTTCCCTTGGGGACGTCGTTCGACGTGTTCTTCTCGATTCCCGCACTGTCGATTTCGGTAGCCATGCGGACACGATACCGAGGTTGTCCACCGTCCCCACATCGACCCACCCACTCGTTACTGATCGGTAACTTCGGCCGATCGCGCTCACCACGCGCATCCGCGTGCCGTGGCGCTGATCGCCCGTGTAGAACGGTGTTCATGCGAGCGATTCGAATAGACAACACCGGTGGGCCCGAGGTCTTGACTGTCGTCGATCTCCCGGTGCCCACACCGGGAGCTGGTCAAATCCTGGTCCGGACCGATGCCATCGGAATCAACTACATCGACACCTACTTCCGCCGCGGCATGTACCCGCGTGCGTTGCCGTACGTTCCCGGCGACGAAGGGTCAGGGGTGATCGACCAGATCGGCTCGGACGTCACCGACTTCGCTCCCGGAGATCGCGTCGCCTGGGCCGCAGCACCCGGTAGCTATGCCGAGTACGTGCTGGTCGACGCCTCGTCGGCCATCTCGGTTCCCGACGGCGTTCCGGCGGATCAGGCCGCGTCGGCGCTGCTGCAGGGCATGACGGCGCACTATCTGATCGAGTCCACTTACCCCGCTCAGCGGGGTGACACCGTGCTCGTCCACGCTGGGGCGGGTGGCGTCGGATTGATCCTGACGCAGCTGGCGGTGGCCAAAGGCGTGAACGTGATCACGACTGTATCGACGGACGCGAAGGCCGAACTCTCGAAACGGACCGGCGCAGCGCACGTGCTCCGGTACGACGACGACATCGCCGCACGCGTTCGCGACATCACCGACGGCGAAGGCGTGCACGCGGTGTACGACGGCGTCGGTGCGGACACGTTCGAGGCCAGTTTGGCGTCGCTTCGGATCAGGGGCACGCTTGCCCTGTTCGGTGCCGCCAGCGGGCCGGTGCCACCCCTGGATCCGCAGCGTCTCAACGGTGCGGGTTCGCTGTTCCTCACCAGGCCCACGCTCGCGCATCACATACGGGACCGAGCCGAACTGGAGTGGCGGGCCGGTGACGTGTTCGCAGCGATGGCGAATGGAACGCTCACGGTCCAGGTAGGTGCACGCTATGCACTCGAGGACGCGGCGCAGGCCCATATCGATCTCGAGTCACGCAAGACGACCGGATCCATCGTTCTGGTTCCCTGATCCGACTCTCGGCGGACGCTCGCTCAGGAGAAGATCTGGGCGAGCGTGTGCCAGCCGAGCACCGAGTCCACGGCAAGGCCACAGAACACCAGGGCCAGGTACTCGTTGGAAAGGATGAACAACTTCAGCGGTTTGACCGGAGTTCCGGCTCGAACTCCCGCGTACAGGCGATGAGCGACGACGAGGAACCATGCTCCGGAAGCCACGGCGACGACGGCATAGATGACGCCCGAGCCCGGTGCCAGGGCCAGCGTGGCAGCCACGGTCGCCCATGCGTAGAGCACGATGTGCTTGGTGACCTTGGTTTCCGAGGCGACTGCCGGCAGCATCGGCACGTTCGCGGCCTGATAGTCCTCTTTGTAGCGCAACATCAGCGCCCACGTGTGCGGTGGTGTCCACAGGAAGATGACCAGGAACATCACCAGCGCCTGCCAGCCGATCGTTCCTGTCACAGCGGACCAGCCGATCATCACCGGCATGCATCCGGCCGCGCCGCCCCACACCACGTTCTGTGAGGTGCGCCGCTTGAGGATCAGGGTGTAGACGAAGATGTAGAAACAGATCGTCACGACCGCGAGCACGCCGCTGAGCAGGTTCGTGGTGGCCCACAACCAGAAGAACGAGAACACACCGAGCACGAGTCCGAAGACCAGAGCGTGCGACACCGGCATGGCACCGCGGGCGAGCGGGCGCTTCTCGGTGCGCTTCATGACCTTGTCGATGTCGGCGTCGACCACCATGTTCAGGGTGTTCGCACTGGCCGCGGCCAGCATGCCACCGAAGAGCGTGGTGAGGATCAGCCATGGATCGACGTGACCGCGGTCGGCCAACAGCATCGCGGGGATGGTTGTCACCAGAAGGAGTTCGATGACGCGAGGCTTCGTCAGCGCGACGTACGCGAGGAGGAGAGCGAACGCTCGACGCGGGGCGGACGTCACCGGTGCGGCCTGCGCGGACTCACCCTGATCGTCGGCTCCGAATCCGGGGCCGCCGGCGAATCCGTGTCCGCCCGGCTGCTGCCCAATTCGCACTGCGTCTCCTTGCACGACTGTCATTCTCTGGCGCTGGGCCACTTGCTCGCGCGCCACCGGCACACGGGTTCACTCTGCACGACGACCATGGACGCCAGCGCGCACGTCAGGTCGCCACGATCCGGAAAACCTGGCTCCGAATCCGACGCACGTGCACCTACTACAGACGATGGTAGACGGCAGGGTTTGCACCTCCAATTCGCAGGGCACCCAAAGTGGGGAAATATGTCGTCTGCGAGTAACCCGCGCGCAATCGGCCGGGGGAAGGCACGACAGTAGGGTCGGACAGAACTAGGCTGGTGGAGGACGTCCTTCGGCACCGACCATGTGCGCGCTCAACGCAGGCGCACGGCAGTCGCGGCCGAGCGACGAATTCCACAGAGCCACAACTCGAACGAATGTCAGGAGATTTCTGCTCGTGTCGATCACAGACGATATTGACGTCCTCACCACGGCGCACCACCCGAGCGACTGGACGGACCTGGACACCCGAGCGGTCGACACCGTTCGTGTTCTGGCAGCGGACGCAGTGCAGAAGGTCGGCAACGGCCACCCCGGAACCGCGATGAGCCTGGCTCCCCTCGCCTACACCCTCTTTCAGCGCACCATGCGCCACGATCCCACCGATACGCACTGGATCGGGCGCGACCGGTTCGTCCTCTCGTGTGGACACTCGAGCCTGACGCTCTACCTGCAGCTGTACTTGGGCGGCTTCGGTCTCGAGCTCGCCGATATCGAGGCGCTGCGTACCTATAAGTCGAAGACTCCCGGACATCCGGAGTTCCGTCACACCGACGGCGTCGAGATCACCACCGGCCCGCTCGGTCAGGGACTCGCCTCCGCCGTCGGCATGGCAATGGCGGCACGCCGCGAGCGCGGACTGTTCGATCCCGAGCCCGCTCTCGGTGAGAGCCCGTTCGATCACTTCATCTACGTGATCGCCTCCGACGGCGACATCGAAGAAGGCGTCACGTCCGAGGCTTCGTCCCTCGCGGGCACTCAGCAGCTCGGCAACCTGATCCTGTTCTACGACGACAACAAGATCTCGATCGAGCACTCGACCGATATCGCTCTCTCCGAGAACACGGCTGCCCGTTACGAGGCCTACGGCTGGCACGTGCAGGTGGTCGAGGGCGGCGAGAACGTCACCGCGATCGAAGAGGCCATCGAAGCGGCCAAGGCCGTCACCGACAAGCCGTCGATCATCGTGCTGCGCACCATCATCGGCTTCCCGGCCCCCACCATGATGAACACCGGCGCCGTCCACGGAGCTGCACTCGGCGACGAAGAGATCGCCAAGGTCAAGCAGGCACTCGACTTCGACCCCGCCAAGACCTTCGAGGTCACCGACGAGGTGATCGGGCACACCCGCAAGCTGCAGGAACGTGGCCGCGCGGCCCACACCGAGTGGACCACCCAGTTCGACGCCTGGGCTGCACGCGAGCCCGAGCGCAAGAAGCTGCTGGATCGCCTGACCCAGGGCACGTTGCCCGAGAACTGGACCGATGTTCTCCCCACCTGGGAGCCCGGCAGCAAGGCCGTCGCGACACGTGCGGCGTCGGGCGAGGTCCTCAATGCCGTCGGACCTGTTCTTCCCGAACTGTGGGGTGGCTCCGCCGACCTCGCAGGCAGCAACAACACCACCATCAAGGGTGCCAAGTCCTTCGGCCCCACGTCGATCTCCACCGACGACTGGGACGCCGAGCCCTACGGCCGCACGCTGCACTTCGGCATTCGTGAGCACGCGATGGGTGCCATCCTGTCGGGCATCGTCATGCACGGACCGACCCGTGCCTACGGCGGAACGTTCATGCAGTTCAGCGACTACATGCGGCCTGCCGTTCGGCTCGCATCCCTGATGGACATCGATCCCATCTACGTGTGGACCCACGATTCCATCGGCCTCGGCGAGGACGGCCCGACGCACCAGCCGGTCGAGCACCTCGCCGCACTGCGGGCGATCCCCAACCTGTCGGTCGTGCGTCCGGGTGACGCCAACGAAACCGCCTTCGCGTGGCAGGCAGTGCTGGCCAAGTCCAGCAGCAGTGGACCCGTCGGTCTCGCCCTGACGCGTCAGGGCATCCCGATCCTCGACGGCACCAGCTTCGAGGGCGTCTCGAAGGGTGGATACATCCTCGTCGAGTCGTCCAAGGCGACACCGGACGTCGTGTTGATCGGTACCGGCTCGGAGCTGCAGTATGCAGTGGAAGCGCAGAAGCAGCTCGAGGCCCAGGGCATTGCTGCCCGTGTCGTCTCGATGCCGTGTGTCGAGTGGTTCGAGAGCCAGGATCAGAACTACCGCGACCAGGTCATCCCGCCGACCGTCAAGGCGCGCGTGTCGATCGAAGCAGGCATCGCCATGCCGTGGTGGAAGATCGTCGGCGGTTTCGGCGAAATCATCTCGCTCGAGCACTACGGCGAATCTGCCGATGCTGCCACACTTTTCCGTGAGTTCGGCTTCACCGCCGAGGCCGTCACCGCAGCCGCTCAGCGCTCCATCACCAACGTGAAGGGATAATCCATGACCCAGAACAAGAATCTCGCAGAGCTCTCCGCAGCAGGCATCTCGGTATGGCTGGACGACCTCTCTCGTGACCGCATCCGTTCGGGCAACCTGAAGGACCTCATCGACACCAAGAGCGTCGTGGGCGTCACGACCAACCCGTCGATCTTCCAGGCCGCCCTGAGCAAGGGCGACGCCTACGACGAGCAGGTCACCAAGCTGGCCGGCGAAGGAGCCGACGTCGAGACCACGATCCGCACCGTCACCACGGACGATGTCCGTGAGGCGTGCGACATCCTGATGCCCCAGTACGAGGCCAGTGCAGGCGTCGACGGACGCGTATCCATCGAGGTCGATCCCCGTATGGCCCACGACGCGGACAAGACGTACGAGCAGGCCGTCGAACTCTGGAAGATCGTCGACCGACCCAATCTGCTGATCAAGATTCCGGCGACCGAAGAAGGCATCCCTGCCATCGCCAAGGTGGTCGGTGAAGGTATCAGCGTCAACGTGACGCTCATCTTCTCCGTCGAGCGGTACGAGCTGGTGATGAACGCCTACCTCGAAGGTCTGGAGGCCGCGCGCGCTGCCGGTCACGACCTCGACAAGATCCACTCGGTGGCATCGTTCTTCGTCTCCCGTGTCGACAGCGAGATCGATTCCAGGCTCGACGCGATCGGTACGCCGGACGCCGAAGAGCTCAAGGGCAAAGCCGCTCTGGCCAACGCTCGTCTCGCCTACGTGGCGTACCAGCAGGTCTTCGAGGTCGCTCCTCGGTTCCGCGAGCTCGTCGGTAGCGGCGCGCGTCCGCAACGGCCGCTGTGGGCCTCGACGGGCGTCAAGTCCGACGCCTACCCCGACACGATGTACGTCACCGAGTTGGTATCTCCCAACACCGTGAACACCATGCCGGAGAAGACGATGGACGCGGTTGCCGATCACGGCGAGATCGTCGGCGACACCGTCTCGGGCAAGGGACCGGAATCGCAGGAGATCTTCGATCGCATCTCGGCTCTCGGGATCGACATCACCGATGTCTTCCTGACGTTGGAGAACGAAGGCGTGCAGAAGTTCGAGTCGGCCTGGAACGAATTGCTCGAGGCCACCGGAGAGCAGCTGCGCCAAGCGGGTCAGAAGAGCTGACCGACTGTGCCCACCGCAGAAACCGAACCTCTCCATTCAGCGGACTGGCTCAACCCACTCCGCGACGCGCGAGACAAGCGGCTCCCCCGCATTGCGGGCCCGTGCAGCATGGTCATCTTCGGGGTGACCGGCGATCTCGCTCGTAAGAAGCTCATGCCTGCGGTGTACGACCTGGCGAACCGGGGGCTACTACCCCCCGGTTTCGCCTTGGTCGGGTTCGCCCGGCGGGAATGGCAGAACCAGGATTTCGCACAGATCGTGCACGATTCCGTTCGTGATCACGCGCGAACTCCGTTCAGCGAAGAGGTATGGAACACCCTCGCCGAGGGGTTCCGATTCGTTCAAGGTTCGTTCGACGACGACGACGCCTTCGACGAGCTCTCACGAACTCTGACCGAGCTGGACGAAACCCGCGGCACCGGGGGCAACCACGCCTTCTACCTGTCCATCCCGCCCAGCGCGTTTCCCGTTGTGCTCGAACAACTGTCGCGTTCCGGCCTGGCTCAGAGCCAGGACGGGAATTGGCGACGGGTGGTCATCGAGAAGCCGTTCGGCCACGACCTGCAGAGTGCGAAAGAACTCAATGCGATCGTGAATCGAGTGTTTCCCGAGGACACCGTGTTCCGCATCGATCACTACCTGGGCAAGGAGACAGTGCAGAACATTCTGGCATTGCGCTTCGCGAACCAGTTGTTCGATCCGATCTGGAATGCGCACTACGTCGACCACGTTCAGATCACGATGGCCGAGGACATCGGATTGGGCGGTCGCGCAGGGTATTACGACGGCATCGGTGCGGCCCGCGACGTCATCCAGAATCACCTTCTCCAGCTACTCGCCATCACGGCGATGGAGGAGCCGGTGAGCTTCAACCCCAAGGAGCTGCAGTCCGAGAAGATCAAGGTGCTCTCGGCTACGAAACTCGCCGAGCCGCTCGATCGGACGTCCGCCCGCGGTCAGTACTCCGCGGGGTGGCAGGGCAGCCAGAAGGTGAAGGGGCTCAAGGAGGAAGAGGGTTTCGACTCCGAGTCCAACACCGAAACCTACGCGGCCATCACCCTCGAGGTCGACACTCGACGATGGGGTGGAGTGCCGTTCTATCTCCGCACCGGCAAGGCACTCGGGCGTCGAGTCACCGAGATCGCGATGGTGTTCAAGCGCGCACCACACCTCCCCTTCGACGCCACGATGACCGAGGAGCTCGGCCAGAATGCGCTGGTCATTCGAGTTCAGCCGGACGAGGGTGTGACCATGCGGTTCGGCTCCAAGGTTCCCGGATCGGGCATGCAGGTGCGCGACGTCAGCATGGACTTCAGTTACGGCCAGGCATTCACGGAATCCTCGCCGGAAGCGTACGAGCGTCTCATTCTCGACGTGTTGCTCGGGGAGCCGTCGCTCTTCCCCGTCAACGCCGAGGTCGAACTGTCGTGGAAGATTCTCGATCCGATTCTCGACTTCTGGGCCTCGGGCGGTACGGCGGAACCGTACGAGGCCGGCACCTGGGGTCCCTCCTCGGGTGACGAGATGATGCAGCGCACCGGACGCGAATGGAGAATGCCGTGATTGTCGACATCCCCGCCACGACGACGGCCGAGGTCGGCAAGAAGTTGGTGGAGGTTCGCGAGGCAGGCGGCGCAGTGACCATCGGCCGCGTGTTGACCCTGATCGTCGCCAGTCGCGATCCGGCCAAGGCCGAGCGGGCGATCGACGCAGCGAACGAAGCGAGCCGTGAGCATCCGTGCCGCGTCATCGTGCTCATCCACGGCGACCGATCGGCCGAGTCGAGCCTCGACGCACAGATCCGCGTCGGGGGTGACGCCGGTGCGTCGGAGGTCGTGGTGCTGCGTCTCAACGGAGAACTCGCCGATCACGAACACAGTGTGGTCATCCCGTTCCTGCTGCCCGACACTCCGATCGTGGCGTGGTGGCCGGACGAAGCACCCGCCGTTCCAGCAAAGGACCCGTTGGGACGCTTGGCAATTCGACGGATCACCGATGCCACGAATTCGCCCGACACCACAGCTGCGATCAAGGGACGGCTGAGCAGCTACACCGAGGGCGACACCGATCTCTCCTGGAGTCGCATCACGTACTGGCGCGGCCTGTTGGCCACGGCCCTGGACCAGGCTCCGTTCGAGGCCGTCGTCTCGGCAACGGTGTCGGGACTGGCAGAGGAGCCGGCACTCGACATCTTGGCCGGTTGGCTTGCCGCGAAACTCGACGTGCCGGTGTATCGCCGCGCGGGTGAGCTGAAAGTGGAGCTGATCAGAGAGAGCAGCAGTATCTCGCTGACGCGTCCGCAGACCGGGAAGACCGCAACGTTACGGCGCACCGGGCAGCCCGACGCCGAAGTCGCACTGGCACGGCGCAACACGCGAGAGTGCCTGGCCGAGGAACTGCGCCGACTCGACACCGACGAGATCTACGAGCTTGCCCTGCACGGACTGTCGAAAGTGAGCTATGAGTAAGACATCGGTCCTTCAGTACCTGGACGCGCAGGCTTTGGTCGATGCCGCGCGATCTCGTTTCGTCGAGGTCGTCACCGCCGCGCAGGCCGAGCGAGGCTCGGCTTCGGTGGTGCTCACCGGCGGTGGCACGGGTATCGCATTACTGGAGGCGCTGCGCCACGATTCCGGATCCATCGATTGGGGCAAGGTCGACATCTTCTTCGGCGACGAGCGCTTCCTGCCCTCGGGTGACCCAGAGCGCAACGAGGTGCAGGCCGCCGAGGCACTGCTCGACCACGTCGACGTTCATCCTGATCGTGTCTTTCGAATGGCTGCGTCCGACGGGCCACACGGAAGCGATCCCGAGGTGGCCGCAGCGACGTATGCGCAGATCCTGCATTCTCGCTCCGAGGGAGAGCCGACACCTGCATTCGACATCCACCTGTTGGGTATGGGAGGCGAGGGTCATATCAACTCGCTGTTCCCCCATACGGATGCCGTGCGTGAAGAGCATCGCTATGTCGTTGCGGTCGAGGACTCCCCCAAGCCTCCACCGGTTCGCATCACGCTCACGCTGCCCGCGGTTCGCCGCGCACAGCACGTGTGGCTGCTCGTATCGGGAGCGAACAAGGCCGACGCTGTCGCAGCCGCGGTAGGTGGGGCCGATTCGGACGAGGTCCCGTCGGCCGGCGCACTGGGTACCGAGGCAACCGTGTGGTTCCTCGACTCCGGCGCAGCCTCCAAGCTGGACGCTGTCTGATCCCACCCGACTAGTCGGTCTCGGCAACGTCGGGGTCCCGTCCCATCCGCTCGCCGTCGTAGTAGCCGGCGTCCCAGGCTCGTCCTGGTTCCGGGTGACCGATCCGCCTATCGCTGGTGCGGTAGGCGGATCCGTCGCGCCAGGCATCGGTGTCGTTTCTGCACTGCCTCATACCTCGTTGGACGCGATCCGCCGGCGGCCGGTTCCGCGAAGCGCGAGCCCGCTACACACGGTCAGAACATCCACGCGAACAGCGACCCGAGCGGAATGACCGTCCATACCATCGCGTATGCCAGGCCGAACGCGTGAGCGATTCCCACGGCCACCACGACGGTCGTCCACGCCCACACGGTGACCCGTGCAGACTCGGTGCGGTCGTGTACATCCGCCACCGTCCGTATGGCAAGCGACCAGAACCCGATCCACAGCACCCACGCCGCAACGGCAACCAGTTGCGTCCCGAACAGGTGCAGCATGTTCGGTTCGGACTCCGCCACGACGGACCATGCTGCGGCCCCGGAGAACAGTCCCAGTATCGGTGCACCGATCGCGCAACCCACAGTGCCGAGAACCCGTAACCGGAGCCGTATTTCGGACACTCGCACCTGCGTCGATATCGTCATGGACAACACTGTGCTCGACGACATCGACGTGGCGCGCGAGTAGAACTACTCGATCGAGGTGCGCCGACTACTCACGCGCTAGCCGCTGTTACGCAGTGCCGTCGCGAGGCCGTTCATCGTCAGCAGGATGCCGCGCTTGACGCGTTCGTCGTCGTCACCGTTGCGATAGCGTCGCAACATCTCGACCTGCATCTGATTCAGCGGTTCCAGGTAGGGGAATCGGTTGTGCACCGAGCGCTCGAGCGACGGGTTGTCTTCCAACAGACGACTGTGGCCGGTGATCTTCAGATACATCCGGACGGTCGTGGCGTGTTCGGCCTCGATCATGCCGAAGATCCGCGCCCGTAGGTCTGCGTCGGGCACCAGTTCGGCGTACCGGGCCGCGATCCCCAGATCGGACTTGGCCATCACCTGCGCGAGGTTGGACAAGACGGTCTGGAAGAACGGCCACTTGCGGTACAGATCCGACAGCACCTCGAGTTTGCCGTCGTCGTCGCCTACCCACTCCTCGAACGCAGACCCGGTGCCGTACCAACCGGGCAGCATGACGCGGCACTGACTCCACGACATCACCCATGGGATCGCTCGGAGGTCGTACACCGAGTTCGTGGGCTTCCGTGACGCAGGCCGAGAGCCGATGTTGAGCTCACCGACCTCGGCGACCGGCGTCGAGGTGCGGAAGTACTCGACGAATCCGGGCTCTTCGTGCACCAGACGGCCGTATGCCGCGCGGGCTTTCGCGGCGAGATCGTCCAGAATGTCGTAGGCAGCCTCCGCGCCGTCACCCAGGCCCTCGACATCGAGGAGAGTCGATTCCAGGGTTCCCGCGACGAGGGATTCGAGGTTGCGACGCGCCATGGACGGTTCGGCGTATTTCGCCGCGATGATCTCACCCTGCTCGGTGAGTCGCAGCGATCCCTGCACCACGCCGGGCGGCTGCGCCAGAATGGCGTCGTAGCTGGGACCGCCGCCGCGGCCGACCGTCCCGCCGCGACCGTGGAAGAGCCGCAAGCGAATACCCGTTTTGCGTGATGCCTCGAGCAGATCCAGCTCGGCGCGATACAAGGCCCAGTTGGCTGCGAGATACCCGCCGTCCTTGTTCGAGTCCGAATACCCGAGCATGACTTCCTGATTCATTCCGCGCCCGGCCACCAGAGCGCGGTAGATCGGAACGTCGAGGGTGGCGAGCAACGTCGCTGCGCCCTGCTGAAGATCCTCGATGGTCTCGAACAGCGGCACCACACCCACCGTGGACGTAGGCGACGCCCCGTCGGTGCCGGGGTCGAAGATGCCGGCTTCTTTGAGCAGCAAGGCGGCCTCGAGCATGTCACTGACCGACTGACACATGCTGATGATGTAGTTCTGGATCGTGTCGGGTCCCAGGTGGTCGATGGCTTCCTTGGCTGCCCTGACGATGCCCAGTTCCTTGGTTGCGAGTTCGCTGAGCTGCGCATTGGGGCCGATGAGCGGTCGCCGAGTGGCGAGTTCCTGCGACAGTACGGAGACCCGTTCATCCTCCCCGAGGGACATGTAGTCCGGGTGTACACCGGCCCACGCCAGCAGCTCGGCCACCACTTCCTCGTGGGTCTCGGAGTTCTGCCGCATGTCCAGAGCCTGTAGATGGAATCCGAACGTCTCGACCGATTGTCTGAGCCGGAGCAGGCGATCGTCGGCGATCAAACCGTCTCCGTCGGCCCGCAGGGCGCGATCGATGACGTCGAGGTCGTCGAGAATGTCTTGTGGACCGTCGTATTTCTCCGCCCCGAGGTCGATGCCGGACACCGGAACCGCGTCGAGCACAGCACGAGCGGTGGCAGTCAGCCTGGCCCGGATGCCGACGACGGCTACCCGGTACGGCTCGTCCGCCCGCCGATCGTCCGGTTCCGCCGATGCACCGGCCAGAGCGGTGAGCTCCTCGGTCACGTCCACCAGACGCGCAGACATGGACAGTTCCTTCTCGAGCGCCACCAGTTCGTCCAGATAGTGCTCGAAGGCGACGTAGCCCGCCTGGTGCGTCGCGGTGTGCACCACTTCTCCGGTGACGTTCGGGTTTCCGTCTCGATCGCCGCCGATCCACGATCCGGGGCGAAGGATGGGGCGGGGCAGCAGGTCGTCCTCGGGCCACCGTGCCCGCAGCGCTGCGCGCACGTCGGCATTGAGGGCCGGCATGACGTCGAACAGCGAGGACTCGAAATAGCGAAGACCGACTTCGATTTCATCCTGAATTCGCAAGCGCGACAACCGAATCAGAGCGGTCTCCCACAGCGTCAGCACTTGCCGGCGAATCTGCACGTCGATGACGGCCAATTCCTTCGTCGCGCTCGCAGCCTTGCCCTCGAGAGCTGCGGTGGCCACATCGCGCCGGCGCATCAGTTCGGTGATCTTCGACTGCACGTCGAAGACGGTCCGTCGGCGTGTTTCGGTGGGATGGGCGGTGATGACAGGAGCCACCAACGCATCGGTCAACGCCGCGGCCACCTGCTCGCGCGTCGGGGCCGCAGCATCGATTTTCAGCCATGTTGCGTCGAGACTGCTGTTCTGCGGCGGATCCTCGCGATCGAGGTGGATCGCACGACGGCGTTCGCGGTGCAGATCCTCGGCGAGGTTGGCCAGGAGCGAGAAATGACTGAAGGCTCTGATGAGCGGAACCGCTTGCGCCACTTCCACATCGGTGTACCGACCGACCGAGTCGTCACGCTCGATCTCGGACCTGCGTACCGCGAAGGATTCGACTCGCGCCGCTTCGATCAGCTCGAAAACGTCGTCGCCCTCGTGCTCACGAATGATCTCACCCAGGATGCCGCCGAGATAGCGGATGTCCTCACGGAGAGGCTCGGTCAACTCTCGACCCTGAGCTGTCGGTGGGACGAAGGCTGGGGAACCGACTGACTCGTAGGAGGATTCGCTCATCCACCCAGTATCGTCGCTTCGTCACCAACTCGCACTCGGAGCCGAAGTGGATCAGGTGTACTTGATCTCCAGGCCGATTCCGAGGATCGCGATGAGCCAGATCAGGCCGGTGAACACTGTCAGACGATCCAGGTTCTTCTCGACGACCGTGGAACCGGACAGGCTGGACTGCACTCCGCCACCGAACAGACTGGACAATCCGCCACCCTTGCCGCGATGCAGCAGGATCAGCAAGATCAACGCCAGACTGGTGATGACCAGCAGAATATCCAGAAACAGATCCATGTCCACCTCAAACTCGATTCGATGCCTCCAGCAGCCTACCTGGCCCCACGAACGGCTTCGGACACCCCGCCGAAGCGAGGTGTCCGAAAATCGTTCGGTCGGCGTTGCCGACGACCGATCAGGGCAGGGGTCCACCTGCGGCGATAGCCGACAGCGTGGCGAATTCGTCCGCCTTGAGCGACGCTCCCCCGACCAGGGCACCGTCGACATCGGGCTGGCCGACGATCTCGCCGACGTTCTTGGCGTTGACCGAGCCGCCGTACAGCACCCGCACACCCGCCGCGACCTCATCCGAGGACAGCGCCTTCAGTTCCTCGCGAATCGCCCCGCACACTTCCTGGGCGTCCGATGCCGACGCGACCCGACCGGTGCCGATCGCCCACACCGGTTCGTAGGCGATGACGACCTTGGAGATGTCGTCGGCCGACAGGCCGCTGAGCGAACCACGCAACTGGGCCACGTTGTAGGCCACGTGCTCGCCGGCCTCGCGGATGTTCAGCCCCTCACCGATGCAGACGATCGGCGTGAGGCCGTTCTTCAGCGCCGCCTTCGTCTTGGCCAGCACGACGGCGTCGTCCTCGCTGTGCAGAGTGCGCCGTTCGGAGTGACCCACCACGACGAAGGTGCATCCCAACTTGGCCAGCATCGAACCGCTGATCTCGCCGGTGAACGCTCCCTTGTCCTCGGACGACACGTCTTGCGCACCGTAGGTGAGCAGCAGCTTGTCGCCCTCGACCAGTGTCTGCACACTACGAATGTCGGTGAACGGAGGGATCACCGTCACGTCGACCTTGTCGAAGTACTTCTCGGGCAACGAGAAAGCGATCTTCTGCACCAGCGAAATGGCTTCGAGGTGGTTGAGGTTCATCTTCCAGTTGCCCGCGATGAGCGGCTTACGTGCCATGCGTCATGCCTCCAGGACCGATAGACCGGGGAGCTGCTTGCCTTCGAGGTACTCGAGGGATGCACCGCCTCCGGTGGAGATGTGCGAGAAGCCGTCGTCGGGCAACCCGAGGGTGCGCACGGCCGCCGCGGAGTCGCCGCCGCCGACCACGCTGAACGCGCCCTTCTCGGTGGCTCCGATGATCGCTTCCGCAATGCCCTTGGTGCCGGCCGAGAACTTGTCGAACTCGAACACGCCGGCCGGTCCGTTCCAGAAGACGGTCTTGGCGTTCGAGAGCACGACCGCAAAACGACTGACCGAGTCCGGACCGATGTCCAGACCCATCCAGCCATCCGGAATCTCGGAGGCCTTCACGGTCTTCGCCTCGGCATCCGCCGCGAACTTGTCTCCCACGACGATGTCGACAGGGAGGTGGATCACGTCACCGAAGCGCTCGAGCAAATCCTTGCAGACTCCGATCTGATCCTCCTGAAGAAGCGAGTTTCCGACCGAATAACCCTGTGCCGCAAGGAAGGTGAAGGCCATGCCGCCGCCGATCACCAGGGTGTCGACCTTGGGAGCCAACGCCTCGATGACGCCGAGCTTGTCCGAGACCTTGGAGCCGCCGAGCACCACCGCGTACGGACGTGCCGCATCCTCGGTGAGCTTGGCCAGCACCTCGACCTCGGCAGCAACGAGGGTGCCCGCGTAATGCGGCAGCAACTGCGCCACGTCGTAGACCGACGCCTGCTTGCGGTGCACGACGCCGAATCCGTCGGAGACGAATGCCGCGTCGTCGCCGGCCAGCGCGACGAGCTCACGAGCCAGAGCAGCTCGCTCGGACTCGTCCTTGCTGGTCTCGCGCGGATCGAAGCGAATGTTCTCGAGCAGCAGCACGTCGCCGTCGGTGAGGCCCTCGGCGCGAGCCTCGGCGTCCTGACCCACCACGTCGCCTGCGAGCTGAACGTGGCGTCCGAGCAGCTCGCCGAGCTTCGCTGCGACCGGAGCCAGGCTGTACTTCGCGTCGGGCTTGCCGTCGGGACGACCGAGGTGGGCGGTGACGATGACCTTGGCACCCGCCTCGACCAGTGCTCGAAGAGTCGGGATCGACGCCTGGATACGGCCGGGATCGGTGATCGTGCCGTCCTCGAGCGGGACGTTGAAGTCCGATCGCACGAGGACGCCACGGCCTTCGACACCGGCATCGAGCAGATCCTGCAGTGTCTTGACAGCCATCGGTGTCAGAGGGACTTGCCGACGAGACCGATGAGGTCGGCGAGGCGGTTGGAGTAGCCCCACTCGTTGTCGTACCAGGAGACGATCTTGACCTGGTCGTCGATGACCTTCGTCAGCGGCGCGTCGAAGATCGACGAGTGCGGGTCGGTGACGATGTCCGAGGACACGATCGGATCGGTGTTGTACTTCAGGATGCCCTTCAGCGGGCCTTCGGCAGCTGCCTTCATCGCGGCGTTGATGTCGTCCGCGCTGGCCTTCTTCTTCAGCAGAGCGGTCAGGTCGGTGACCGAGCCGGTGGGGATCGGCACCCGAAGTGCGTAGCCGTCGAGCTTGCCGAGCAGCTGCGGGAGAACCAGGCCGATGGCCTTGGCTGCACCGGTACCGGTGGGGACGACGTTCAGCGCTGCAGCGCGAGCGCGACGCAGGTCGCTGTGCGGGCCGTCCTGCAGGTTCTGATCCTGCGTGTACGCGTGGATCGTGGTCATCAGGCCCGAGACGATGCCGAACTCGTCGTCGAGAACCTTGGCGATGGGGCCGAGGCAGTTGGTGGTGCACGACGCGTTGGAGATGATGTTCTGGCTGCCGTCGTACTTGTCGTCGTTGACGCCCATCACGATGGTGATGTCCTCGCCCTTGGCGGGCGCGGAGATGATGACCTTCTTGGCACCGGCGTCGATGTGGCCCTGTGCCTTCGCAGCGTCGGTGAAGATGCCGGTCGATTCGACGACGACGTCGACGCCCAGGTCACCCCACGGAAGTGCGGACGGGCCCTCGCGCAGCGACAGCGCCTTGATCTTCTGTCCGCCGACGACGATGGTGTCCTCGCCCTCGAGCGAGACATCGTGCGGCAAGCGGCCCAGGATCGAGTCGTACTTGAGCAGGTGTGCGAGCGATGCGTTGTCGGTCAGGTCGTTGACAGCAACGATTTCGATGTCGGTGGTACCGAGCGCCTTCTGCGCGTCGACAGCCCTGAAGAAGTTACGCCCGATGCGGCCGAAGCCGTTGACGCCTACCCGGATCGTCACTGTTCGCTCCTAAAAGTTGTGAAAACAGATGTCTGGTCATGCCTGCATGCGGGGTGCCACACGCGGTTCCCACCCTAGTGTGCGCGCAGGCAGAGCGCGCGCATCACTCGTCGGAGGCGGTCAGGCCTCGTCGAGCAGTTCTGCGGTGACCGCAGACTCGGTGTCCGGAATGCCGGTTTCCTTCGCCTTGCGGTCGGCCATGGACAGCAGCCGTCGGATTCGGCCCGCCACCGCGTCCTTCGTCATCGGCGGGTCGGCCAACTGCCCGAGTTCTTCCAAGGAAGCCTGGCGATGCTGAACTCGGAGCGAACCCGCAGCAGCAAGATGATCCGGTACGTCCTCACCGAGGATGTTCAGGGCTCGCTCGACCCGCGCTGCGGCGGCGACGGCCGCCCGCGCCGAGCGCCGGAGGTTGGCGTCGTCGAAATTGGCGAGTCGGTTCGCCGTGGCTCGCACCTCGCGCCGCATTCGACGTTCTTCCCAGACGAGCCTGGTGTCCTGTGCTCCCATGCGGGTGAGAAGCGCTCCGATCGCCTCGCCGTCGCGCACCACCACTCGATCGGTTCCGCGAACCTCGCGAGCCTTCGCGGCGACTCCGAGCCGACGGGCTGCTCCGACGAGCGCCAGAGCTGCTTCCGGTCCTGGGCAGCTGATCTCGAGCGCCGAGGATCGGCCCGGCTCGGTGAGCGAGCCGTGTGCGAGGAACGCACCGCGCCACGCTGCTTCGGAATCCCCCACCGTGCCACCGACCACCTGGGCGGGCAGTCCACGAACCGGGCGCCCGCGCAGATCCAGCAGTCCGGTCTGGCGAGCCAGGGCCTCCCCGTCCTTGGCCACCCGGACCACGTAACGCGAGGTCTTGCGCAGTCCGCCGGCACCGAGCATGTGCACGTCGGAGGAGTAGCCGTACAGCTCGAAGATCTCGCGACGCAGCCGCCTCGCGATGGACCCGAGATCCACTTCCGCCTCGACCACCACCCGACCGGCCACGATGTGCAATCCACCGGCGAATCGCAGGAGAGCGGACACCTCTGCCTTGCGGCAACTGACCTGACTGACGGTGAGCCTGCTCAGCTCGTCCTTGACCTCCGCTGTCATGGCCACGAAGTGATCCCCTCTCTGCCTGCAGCAGTCGGTGCAGTGCCGCCGGTGGGCGTCACGATGGAGCCGAGAGCTGCAGCAAGCTTTCCGTAATGATGTGCGTGAGTGCCGTTTTCGGCAACATCGACGTAAACGACCTCGGCACCGAGCCGGGCCGCTGCCCGCGCTACGTGTTCGCGGTTGCTGCCCTCCGGGACCGAGGCGGAATCGACCAACACGTAGTCGATTCCCAAATCAGGTGCGTGTTGGGAGAGTACGTGGACATGGCGCTCGGCGGAGAATCCGGTGGTCTCCCCCAGCTCCGGTGCCAGGTTCAGCACGAGCACTTTCGGCGCGGAAGTACGTGCCAGGGCGGCCAGCTGATCCGGCACCAGAACGTGTGGAATGACACTCGAGAACCAGGATCCGGGACCGAGCACCACCAGATCGGCCTCGTCGATCGCCGCGAGAGCATCTGCCGAGGCAGGCGGGTCGGGTGGCAGCAACCGCACGCGCCGAACCTTGCCGGGGGTCGTCGCAACCGCCACCTGTCCGCGAATGACGCGGCTGACTCGGGGGTCGTCCTCGAGGCCGGAGACGTCCGCTTCGATGTCGAGTGCGATGGGCGACATCGGCAGCACTCGGCCGTCGATTCCGAGCATCCGCACCATCTCGTCGAGTGCAGCGATGGGGTCACCGAGCACCTCGGTGAGTCCGGCGAGGATGAGGTTGCCCACCGAGTGTCCGGCCAGCGCACCGGTACCCCCGAACCGATGCTGCAGCACATCGGTCCACAGCTGCGTTCGTTCGTCGGAGCGCGCCAGCGCAGCCAGCGCCATACGTAGATCTCCGGGAGGAATGACGCCGAGCTCGGCCCGCAGACGCCCCGACGATCCTCCGTCGTCGGCGACTGTGACGATGGCGGTGACGTCGTGGCCGAGCAGCCTGGCCGCGGACAGGGTGGCGTACAGACCGTGACCGCCCCCGAGGGCGACGATCTTCGGGCCCGGTTCCTGCGTTGCGGTGCCGGTTTCGCTCATTCGCGACCCAGATCGCGATGCAGCACGCGCACGGACACATCACCCTGCTCGGCGAGAATGCCGGCCAACGCTTCGGTCATCGCAACACTTCGATGCTTACCTCCGGTGCAGCCGACGGCTACCGTCATGTACCTCTTGCCTTCCCGCACGTATCCCTCGATCGTCAAATTCAGCAGGTGCGTGTACGTCTGCAGATAGTCGCGGGCTCCGTCCTGTCCCAAGACGTAATCGCGTACGTCTGCGTCCTGTCCCGTGTGGTCGCGGAGCTCGGGCACCCAATGTGGATTGGGCAGAAAGCGGACGTCGCAGACCAGATCGGCGTCCATCGGCAAGCCGTACTTGAAGCCGAACGACTGCACGGTGACGCCGACGCCGCTGGTGTTCGCGTCACCGAACACCGTCTCGATCTTGCGCCTGAGCTGGTGCACCGACAGCGACGTGGTGTCGACCGTCAGATCGGCCGCAGCCTTGACCTGGGCGAGCCGCAGGCGTTCCGCAGTGATGCCCTCGGTCAGCGTTCCGTCCTGACCGTCGTTCTGCAACGGATGGCTGCGCCGATTGGACTCGAATCTGCGAATGAGAACGGCGTCGGACGCGTCCAGGAACAGCACACGGTTGCGCACACCCTTGGAGTCGAGCTCTTTGACAACCCAGCCCAGATCCCCAGTGAACAGACGGCTTCGGACGTCCATCACCAGCGCGAGTCGCTCGATGCGGGGCTGAGACTCGAGTCCGAGGTCGACCATCTTCGAGATGAGCTCGGGGGGCAGGTTGTCCGCGACGTACCAGCCGAGGTCCTCGAGAATTTTGGCTGCGGTGCGCAGCCCTGCGCCGGAGACGCCGGTGACCAACGCCACCTCTATCCCGTCATGGCGCGATTCCGCCTCGGAAGGCGGTTCGAGATGCTCGTCGGATGGCGGATGTCTCTGTGTCTGGTGTTCGCTCACTACGAAGCCTGTCCCGCCGATTCCACGCGCGGCGCAATCGCATGTTCCGTCGTGTTCTCGCCCGATGTCGTTGCAGTTGCGTTGCCATCATCGCCTACATCGGCGTCGTCCGTGTCCGAACCGAGCGCCGCCAGCACCGACTTCGCGGTGGTCTCACCGATTCCCGGCACCTCGACGATCTCCGCGACCGTCGCGCGCTTGAGATTGGCTACCGAACCGAAGTGTGCGACCAGGGCCGTTCGCCGCGATTCACCGAGTCCACGGACCGAATCCAGTGCCGAGGCCGTCATCCGACGGGACCGCTTGCTGCGGTGGAACGTGATCGCGAATCGGTGCGCCTCGTCGCGAACTCGCTGCAGCAGATAGAGGGACTCGCTCGTTCGCGGCAGGATGACCGGATCCTCCTCGCCCGGCACCCACACCTCTTCGAGTCGCTTGGCGAGACCGACCACCGCCACATCGGTCACGCCCAATTCGTCCAGCACAGCTGCGGCTGCGGCCACCTGAGGGGCACCGCCGTCCACGACGAACAGGTTCGGTGGGTAGGCGAACTTTCGAGGTCTGCCGGTCTGGGGATCGAGCGCGGCTTCCGGAGCCAGATCGCCTCCGCTCGCTTCGGTCGACCCATCGGCGGAGTGTCGGAGGAATCGACGCCTAGTCACCTCGGCAATGCTGGCGACGTCATCGGAGTGTCCGTCACCGGCCGCTTCCTTGATCGCGTAGTGGCGGTAGTCGCTCTTGCGAGGCAGCCCGTCCTCGAAGACGACGAGAGATGCCACCACATCGGTTCCCTGTACATGGGAGATGTCGATGCACTCGATGCGCAGCGGTGCCGAATCGAGATCGAGAGCTTCCTGAATCCCCTGCAGCGCAGCAGATCTCGATGTGAAATCTCCCGCTCGCTTCAGCTTGTGTTGCTGCAGGGCCTCCTTGGCGTTGCGCTCGACGGTCTCGGCCAACGCCTTCTTGTCGCCGCGCTGAGGAACGCGCAGGGTCACGTTGGACCCCCGAAGCTCGCTGAGCCACGTCTGGACCTCGTCGGCGTTGTCCGGCAGAACGGGCACCAGCACTTCGCGCGGAACTGCATTGGAACCGCCGTCGTCGCCACCCGGCGCCTGCGCAGTCAGCGCGGCCTGCTCGCCGTAGAACTGGGTGAGAAACTGCTCGACCAGTGCGGGCAGATCTGCCTCGTCCTGCCGCTCGATCACTTCGCCTGCCTTCTCCACCACCCAGCCGCGCTGTCCGCGAACCCGGCCCCCGCGAACGTGGAACACCTGGACGGCAGCTTCGAGGGCATCGGTGGCGAACGCGACGAGGTCGGCGTCGGTACCGTCGCCGAGCACCACCGCCTGCTTCTCCAATGCTCGACGCAGTGCGCCGACGTCGTCGCGCAGGCGCGCTGCGGTCTCGAAGTCCAAGTCCTCGGATGCCGCCTGCATCTTCTTCTCGAGCTGCCGCACGAGCTTGTCGGTCTTACCGGCCAGAAAGTCGCAGAAATCCTCGACGGTGCGGCGGTGCTCCTCCGCGCTGACCCGGCCCACGCACGGTGCCGAACATTTGTCGATGTACCCCAGCAGGCAGGGTCTGCCGATCTGATTGTGCCGCTTGAACACTCCGGTCGAGCACGTGCGCGCGGGGAACACCCGGAGCAACAGGTCCAGCGTCTCGCGAATCGCCCACGCATGGGCGTACGGGCCGAAGTAGCGCACGCCCTTGCGGCGGGGTCCGCGGTACACGAACAGACGTGGGTATTCCTCGTTCATCGTCACCGCGAGCATCGGATAGCTCTTGTCGTCGCGGTAGCGGACGTTGAATCGCGGATCGAATTCCTTGATCCAGTTGTACTCGAGCTGCAGTGCCTCTACCTCGGTGGTGACGACCGTCCATTCGACCGACGCCGCGGTGGTGACCATCTGGCGGGTACGAGGATGCAGCGAGGCGACGTCGGCAAAGTAGGAATTGAGCCGACTGCGGAGGCTTTTGGCCTTACCCACGTAGACGACGCGACCGTGGGGATCTCGAAATTTGTACACACCCGGCTCCACCGGAATGGTTCCGGTGGCCGGGCGGTAGGTAGCGGGGTCGGACACGGCATCCACGTTAGCCGTCGGGTCCGACGTTCTCCGCATCCGCAGCTCAGGTGTGGTGCATGCCCTGCTACGTCAGTCCTGCTAGGTCAGTCCTGATCGACCGCGTCGGTCGGAACGGATGCGGTGGGTGCGTATTTACGTTCGAGTGTCCGGAACTTCCGCACTGCGGCGACCGCGTGCTCACGATCGTTGGACTGGATGGCCATCACGTTGATGAACTCGTCGTCGGGGATGTCGACGCGCGCCCACATCGCCCCGTCGGGAAAGGACAGTCCGCGCACCAGATCCCACTCGATCAGGCGCTCCGAGAGCAGATTACGTACCGCGACACCTGCGGGTCCCACGCGGATTCGCGGGCGGGTCAGCACCAGCGCCAAGCCGCCGAGCAATACTCCGATTCCCGCCATCGCGAGTTGGTCGGCGGTCCGGAAGTACACCCCGGTCGGAGACACCCGGAGCAGGACGGCGACGGTCGAATGCGCCACGACGAGCAACACTGCCGCCGCGATGGCGTAGCGCGCAGACTTGCGGGACTTCACCTGCATGTCCCACTGCGGGGTCGGTTCGCCGCCGGTCACGTGAACTCCTGGTTCGTCCAAGGTTGACGCAGATGCTTCAGAGTCAGTGCCGTGTCGATTGCGGCTGCAGTGGCCTGAGCGCCCTTGTCCTCGAACGAGCCGGGCAGGCCGGCACGATCGAGCGCCTGCTGCTCGTCGTTGGTGGTGAGCACCCCGTTGGTGACCGGAGTGCCCTCGTCCAGCGATACTCGCGTCAAACCGGCCGTGACGGCGTCGCACACGTACTCGAAATGCGGTGTACCGCCGCGGATGACGACGCCGAGCGCCACGACGGCATCGTGGTTGCGGGCGAGCGCCTGGGCGACCACGGGCAGCTCGATGGCACCGGCGACGCGGATGACCGTGACGTCCCGCACTCCCGCCGACTCTGCCTTGCGCAACGCACCGTCGAGCAGCGCCTCGGAAATCGTTCGATGCCACTGGCCCGCCACGATCGCCAGCTTCAGGTCGTTCGCACCGGCGAGCTGGAGGGTGGGTTCGCCGTCGCCGCTCATGAGGTGACTCCGTTCTCGAAATCGTCGAGACCGGTGAGGTCGTGGCCCATGCGGTCGCGTTTGGTGCGCAGGTACGTGAGGTTCTCGGCGTTGGCGCGCAACGGCATCGGTACCCGCTCGGTCACGTGCAGGCCGTATCCGTCGAGCCCGACTCGCTTGGCCGGATTGTTGGTGAGCAGACGCATCGAAGACACACCGAGGTCGACGAGGATCTGAGCACCGATTCCGTAGTCGCGGGAGTCGGCGGGCAAGCCCAGCTGCAGGTTGGCGTCGACCGTGTCGGAGCCGGCGTCCTGGAGCTGATAGGCCTGCAGTTTGTGCAGCAGTCCGATTCCGCGGCCCTCGTGTCCGCGCATGTACAGGACGATTCCGCGTTCCTCGGCGGCGACCATTTCGAGAGCGGCGTCCAGTTGCGGTCCGCAGTCGCAGCGCAGCGAACCGAATACGTCACCGGTGAGGCATTCGGAGTGCACACGAACGAGGACGTCGTTGCCGTCACCGTCGGGTCCGGCGATGTCGCCGCGCACGAGCGCAACGTGTTCGACCTCGTCGTAGATGCTCTGGTAGCCGACCGCACGGAAGGTGCCGTGGCTGGTAGGGATTCGGGCGTCAGCGACGCGGAGGACGTGCTTTTCGTGCTTGCGCCGCCATGCGATCAGGTCTGCGATCGAGATGAGCGCGAGGTCGTGCTCGTCGGCGAACACGCGCAGTTCGTCGGTCTGGGCCATCGCGCCTTCGTCCTTCTGGCTGACGATTTCGCAGATGACGCCTGCAGGCCGCAGATCGGCCATGCGGGCCAGATCGACGGCGGCCTCGGTGTGGCCGGGGCGACGCAGCACTCCGCCGTCCTTGGCGCGCAGCGGTACGACATGGCCGGGGCGGGTGAAATCGCCGGCTCCGGTATCGGGGTCGGCGAGCAGTCGCATCGTGGCTGCGCGGTCGGAGGCCGAGATCCCGGTTCCGATTCCCTCGCGGGCATCGACGGTGACCGTGTACGCGGTTCCGTGCTTGTCCTGATTGGTGGCGAACATCGGCGGCAGGCCGAGTCGGTCACAGTCCTCACCGGACAGCGGAACACAGAGATAGCCGGAGGTGTAGCGGACCATGAAGGCAACCAGCTCCGGGGTGGCCTTCTCGGCGGCGAAAATCAGATCGCCTTCGTTTTCGCGGTCCTCGTCGTCGACGACCACCACGGCTTTGCCCGCAGCGATGTCCGCAACTGCGCGCTCGATACTGTCGAACCTGGTCACGAAAGTGCGCTCCATAGGTCTCGGGCCTGGCTCAGCACCCTTGGAATGTCTCCGATGCACCGTTACCTGCGTGCACTTCAACAGTACTTACTGTGCGTCGATCGACTGCAGCCGCTCCACGTACTTGGCGATGACATCGACTTCGAGGTTGACCGGTGAGCCGACCTCGGCCGTGCCGAGCGTGGTCAGATCGAGGGTGGTGGGTATCAGCGAGATCTCGAACCAGTGCGAACCGTCGTCGACACCCAATCCGGACACGGTCAGCGACACTCCGTCGACGGTGATCGAGCCCTTTTCCACGACGTAGCGCGCGACCGAGGTAGGCATGGTGATGCGCACGACGGTCCAGTTCTCGGACGGCGAGCGGCCCGCCACGGTTCCGGTTCCGTCGACGTGGCCCTGGACGAGGTGCCCACCGAGCCTGCTGCCGAGTGCCGCGGCGCGTTCGAGGTTGACGCGGCTGCCGACTTCGAGGGCACCCAGGCTCGATCGGTTCAACGTCTCCTGCATGACATCGGCGGTGAAGCCGCCGTCCGGCAGTACCTCCACGACGGTCAGACACACCCCGTTGACCGCAATGGAGTCCCCATGGCCTGCATCGGAGGTCACCACCGGGCCGCGGACGGTGAAACGAGCGGCATCGGGCAGTTCGTCCTTGGCCACGATCTCGCCCAGTTCTTCGACGATTCCGGTGAACATCTAATTCGCTCCTTCGGGCACGACGCCGATCAGTATGTCGTTGCCGATCATGGTGACTGTCTCCGTGCGGAACCGAATTGCGTCGGCAATTGTTCCGATGCCCGCATTCTCCACCGCCGCAGGTCCGCTGCCCAACACGGCCGGGGCGACGTATGCCACGACGCGGTCGATCAGCCCGGCAGCGAGAAATGCTCCGGCCAACGTCGGACCGCCTTCGATCTGGACATCGGTGTGTTCGCCGAGAGCCTCGATCACCGCCGCCGGATCGTGTGTGTCGAGAAACACCGTGGGTGCCTCCGACCCGCGAATCGCGGCGTTCGCCGGTATCTGCCGCGATCCGACGACGACGCGCACGGGCTGGTGGAGCGCAAGGGACCCGTCGAGTCGTCGGGCGGTCAGCCGCGGGTCGTCGGCCAGCACGGTCCCGGTTCCCACGACGATGGCGTCGAGCTTGGCCCGCTCGGCGTGCACGTGCGCGCGCGCCTCGGGACCGGTGATCCACTGACTCGTACCGTCCGCGGCGGCGCTGCGTCCGTCCAGAGTCGCGGCATATTTCCAGGTCACGTGTGGCCGCCCGGTGCGTTGCTTGTGCAGCCATGCCCGCAGCGGACCCTGCCGTACCTCGCGTTCCCCGATCCCCTGCTCGACGCGAATGCCCGCGCCGCGCAGAGTCTCGGCTCCGCCTGATGCGAGCGGGTTCGGATCGGCGACGGCGTGCACGACCGTCGCGATGCCGGCCTCGATCAGTGCCTGCGAACAGGGCCCGGTACGACCGGTGTGGTCACAGGGCTCGAGGGTCACCACCGCAGTGCCGCCGCGAGCTCGATCCCCGGCCTCGGCCAGGGCGACGATCTCGGCATGCGGTCCGCCGGGTGGACGCGTGGATCCGACACCCACGACCGTTCCGCGGGCATCGAGAATGACGGCACCGACCGCAGGGTTCGGAGCACTGATACCCCGGGCGGACTCGGAGGCCTCGATGGCGAGGTTCATGGCGTCGGTGATCGACACCGCCCCGCCGTCGACGCTCATGCGACTGCGCCCGGGTTGCCCATCAGGACAGGTGGTGCGATGCGTGGGCGGCCCGGGTGCGAAGGTCACGCACGGCGGCGGCGGGATCGGCGGTGTCGTAGACGGCCGAGCCGGCGACGAAGCAGTCGATTCCGGCTTCGGCGGCTTGCTCGATCGTGTCGGAATTGATTCCGCCGTCGATCTCGACCACCAGTCGCAGATCACCTGAATCGACAAGTGCGCGAACAGCTTTCGCCTTCGAGAGCACCTCGGGCATGAACGACTGCCCGCCGAAGCCAGGCTCCACGCTCATCACCAGCAGGGTGTCGAAGTCACGCAAGATCTCGAGGTACGGCTCGATCGGCGTGCCGGGCTTGACCGACAGGCCGGCTTTTGCGCCCGCTGCGCGGATGTCACGCGCCACTGCGGACGGGTCGTCGGTCGCCTCCGCGTGAAAGGTGACGTTGTACGCCCCGGCCTCGGCGTAGGGCGGGGCCCAGCGCGCCGGATCCTCGATCATCAGGTGGCAGTCGAGGGGGATGTTCGTCGCTTTCAGCAGACTCTTCACGACCGGAAGCCCGAGGGTGAGGTTGGGAACGAAGTGCGCGTCCATGACGTCGACGTGCAGCCAATCAGCTCCGGACACCGCCTCGGCTTCGGCGGCGAGCCGTGCGAAATCGGCGGACAGAATGGAGGGGGCAATCATCGGGGAAACCACGATTGACGAGCCTAGCCGAGCGGTATGGTGCGCCCATGGCCACCATCGACTCCGCAACGGCGATGATCGCCGAACTGCCCGGGGTCACCGTGGGCGTCCGGTACGGGCATTCGTCGTGGGCGGTCGGCAAGAACGTGTTCGCGTGGATTCGCCCGTTCAGCAAGGCCGACCTGAAACGGTTCGGCGACCGGACCCCGCCCCGGGGGCCGATCCTCGCCGTTCGTACCGCGGACCTGCACGAGAAGGAGGCCATCCTCGCTGCACATCCGCGGGCGTGCTTCACCATCTCGCACTTCGACGGGTTCGCCGCGGTGCTGGTGGATCTCGACAACACCGACGACGGCGAACTACGGGAACTGCTGATCGACGGGTGGCTCGTCTACGCCCCGAAGAACGTCGCCGAGACGTTCCTGGCGGGCGGCTGATCCTGCCGCCGTCCGGTCACATCGGTTTGCGTAGCGCCGCCATGAACATCGCATCGGTGCCGTGTCGGTGTGGCCACAGTTGCACGGACGTACCGTCGCCCAGCTTCGGCACGCCCGGCACGAGTTCGCGTGTATCGAGCGGCTCGACGCCGAATCGGCGGACCGCGTCGGCTACGACAGCCGTCGTTTCGGACAGATGCGGCGAGCACGTCGAATAGAGCACGACGCCACCGGGGCGAACCAGGTCGATCGCCGCTGCCAGCAACTCTTTCTGCAGCGTTACCAGGGCCGCGACGTCGGACGGCAGTCGCCGCCAGCGCGCCTCGGGCCGACGACGTAGGGCGCCGAGCCCGGTGCACGGCGCGTCCACGAGCACGCGGTCGTAGCCACCGTCGAGTCCGGATTGCCTGCCGTCGACGGTGTGCACCGTCACCGGAAGGTCCTTGGTCGTCTTGGACACCAGATCGGCGCGGTGCGGCGTCGGCTCGACGGCATCGACTGTGGCACCGTCGATCTCGGCGATGGCACCGAGCAGCGCAGCTTTGCCTCCCGGGCCGGCGCACAGATCCAGCCATCGACCACCGTCCGCACCGACGAGTGGTGCCAGGGTGAGTGCCCGTCCGACGAGTTGACTGCCCTCGTCCTGAACTCCGGCCAGCCCGTCACGTACGGCGTCGAGCTTGCCGGGATCGCCGCCGTCGAGGTGCACGGCGTACGGGGAATAAGGTCCTTCCTCTCCCCCGGTGATCAGCGCCAGTTCTTCGGCCGAGATCTCTCCGGGCCGAGCGACCAGGTGAACCGAGGGCCGTGCGTCGTCGGCTTCGAGCACGGCAGCGAGTTCACCGGCATCGGCACCGAGGGCGTCGGCGAAAGCCTGCGCGATCCACTTGGGATGTGCGTACTCGAAGGCGAGGTGGCCGACCGGATCGGACACTGCTGGTGGCGCCAGCTCGTCGACCCACTGCGCCGCCGTGCGTTCGGACACACGCCGCAGCACCGCATTGACGAAACCAGCCTTGCCGGTGCCGAATTCGGACCGGGCCAGATCCACCGACGTGGCGACGGCCGCGTGTGGTGCCACCCGGGTCCGGAGCAGCTGGTAGGCGCCGAGCCGCAGAATGTCGAGCAGAGGCCCGTCTATTTCCGCGGCAGGCCGCCCGGCCGCATGGGCGATCACCGCGTCGAGCACCCCACGTGCGCGGGACGCGCCGTACGCGAGTTCGGTGGCCAGCGCGGCATCGCGCGAGTCCAGCTTCCGCTCTCGCAGCAAGCCGGGCAGCACCAGGTTGGCGTAGGCATCACGCTCGCGGACCGCCTTCAGTACGTCACGGGCCGCGCGGCGTGCCGGATCGATCGCATCGATTGCGCGGGGCCCCGCGCCCTGCGGAGGCCGGTTTCCTTTGGGACCACGGGCTCCTGGCGACTTCTTCACGAACTTTCTCGGCTGACCGGACTCGCGCTTACGGGGCCTGTCGGGTTCTGTCATCGCGCTACCGCCGTATCGTCCAGCCGAGCGCCGCGCGCCCAGTCGAGTGCCTTCATGACCTTCTTGCCCTGGGGTTGGATATCTCCGAGAACGAGTGCGGTCGTGCCTGTTCCGATGTGCACACCGGATTTGCGTACCTCGATCGCGCCGGGAGGCAACGTATCGGGCACCAGCTGTACCGGGGCGATCTTGACGCGGAGTTCACCGATCGTCGTCCATGCCCCCGGTGCCGGGGTGACCGACCTGATGTGCCGATCGATGTAGGCGGCGGATCGGTTCCAGTCGATGCGCGCCGCGTCGACGGTGACCTTGCTCGCGTACGAAACACCGTCGTCGGGTTGCGGATGGGCGCCTGCGGTTCCGTCTTCTATCGCGTCGAGGGTTGCGTTCAGCAGCTCGGCTCCGCTCGATGCGAGTCTGGTGAGCAGGTCACCCGTGGTGTCGGTCGAGCGAATTCTCTCGGTGACGACGCCGAGCACCGGGCCGGTATCCATCCCCGCATCGAGCAGAAACGTGGAAGCCCCGGTGATTTCGTCGCCTGCGGCGATGGCGGCCTGTACGGGCGCGGCACCGCGCCATGCGGGCAGCAGCGAGAAGTGCAGGTTGATCCAGCCGAAGCGAGGAATGTCGAGGACCGGCTGAGGCAGTAGCGCGCCGTATGCGACAACAGGGCAGACATCGGGTGCGAGGTCGATCAGCTGCGAGACGAAATCCGGGTCCGACGGCTTCGCGGGCGTGAACACCGGAATGCCGTGTTCGTCGGCCAGCAGGCCGACCGGGGAGCGAACAGTCTTTCGCCCTCGACCGGATGCGGCGTCGGGCCGGGTCACCACGGCGATCACCTCGTGGCGTTCGGACTCCAGCAACCTCCGCAGCGATGGGACTGCGGGGTCCGGTGTTCCGGCAAAGACGACGCGCACTGTAGGCAACTCCCTGGGATGGACGAAACGATCTCGGGTGTCCATCCTAGGGAGTGCCTGGAGCTGCGGACGATTCCGCACCCAGCGGTCATGTCGCGTCGGGAGCGTCGACCGTCTCGTCGGGCTGGGCGTCGTTCGGCCCGTCCTCCGCGAGGATGCGGTACATGGACTTCCGCGCCTCGACGAGGATGTCGGCGGCCTGTTCGACCTGTCGGGACGTGCCGACACCGGCCACCTGGCCGGCCGCACCCATCAACTGTCCGATGAGCGCGCGCAGATCCCGTGCGTCGAAACCGACCGAATCGGCGACGTCGTCCCACGGACTGCCCAGGTCCTCGCGATGCTGCTCGATGTGCGATCTCCCCTCATCGGTGAGAGCTGCCGTCTTGCGTCCGGCCACCTTGTCGATGAGAACCAGGCCCTCGTCCTCGAGCTGAGACAGAGCCGGATAGATCGAGCCGGGGCTCGGCTTCCAGGTGCCGTTGCTCTTGTCGGCGATCTGCTGGATGAGCTCGTATCCGTGCATCGGACGCTCCTCGAGCAGCAGCAGGATTGCCGCACGCACATCTCCGCGTCGACCTCGCCCTCCCCGGCCCCGACCTCGGCCGAAATCTGCATTCGGTCCGAAGCCACCTGCCCCGAAACCGCCGGGACCGAAACCGGGCCGCATGCCCTCGCGACCGCGTCCGAACCCACCTCCTGCACCGCGCCTGCCGCGTTCACCGTGCCCTCTCTTTCCGCGCCCTCGCTCTCGATGACCGCCCTCGTCCACCGGGACGTCATCGTCGGCCTGGGCAACCCACATCTGAAACGGTGCACCGCGCATGTGCGCGCGTCCGCCTCCACTGCCTGCGAACGGCCCCATCCGGGGGCCTCCGCGGCGTCCGAATTCGTGTGCGAATCCTTCGAATGCGTAGTTCATGTCGTTCTCCTCTGTATCGATTGACATTTCGACGATATATCGGCAATACAGTTTCCGCAAGATCCCGAGGTCGATTCCTTCTTTTCGGCTCCGATGAGCCCATGGACAACAGCCACCTCTCGGTACGATGAATCGGCCGGTCCGAGCCACCGATCACAGCGACCGGCGGGGCGGCGCTCGCTCACGAACGAGGGGGGCCGCATGGCCGGATCAGCGGGGCGACGGGTTGTCGTCGTGCTCGGCTGCGTTCTCGCCGTCGTCCTCCTGGTCGGATCCGGCGTTCTCGGCCAACGCACCTCGGTGCTGATCGACGACGTCGCACAGCTCGCAGGCGGAATCGCCGCGACGGTCGTCTGCGGGCGGACCGCCAGGAGTCGGACGGGTTCCGAACGCCAGTGGCGTGTGTTGATGGCCGCGGGAATGGCGTGCTGGAGCGCAGGCATGGCGGTATGGGCCTTCTACCGATCCGTGCTCGACATGCCGCTGCCGACCGCATCGGTCGCAGACGTCGGATTCTTCCTCTTCCCCGTCTTCGCCGTTCCCGCTTTGTTCGCCTTCGTGGGAGTGTCGCCCCGACGAGCGGCCGCAGGTGCCCGCCACGTCTGGCTGATGTCGCTGCTCGACGGTGCAGTCGTCGTGGGATCACTCTTCGTTCTGTCATGGGCCACCGTGCTCGGTGCGGTCGTGCACTCGTCGGAGTCCGAACCCATCGAGTTCCTCGTGGCCGTCATGTACCCCATCACCGACCTGGTTCTCGTCGCCATGATCGTGCTGCTCATCGCGATTCCGACCATCGCGGCTCGGTACAGGTCACAGCTCACCCTGCTCGGGGCAGGGATCCTGATGCTGGCGATCTCGGACAGCATCTACGCGTACCTGGTCGCAATCGGGGCTGAGTTCATGCCCGTCCTGACGGACGGCGGATTCATCGCCGGCACCGCGCTCATCGCGCTCGCGGCCGCCACACCGAGAACCGTCGACAACGGCCCTTCGACGTACAGCCCCTCGACACACGGCCCTTCGACGTACAACCCTTCGACGTACGGCCAGGAACCCACTGCGTTTGCCGGCACGGACAGCATCGCCGGTGAACGAACGCAGATGCTGCTGCCCTACGCACTGATGGGTGCCATCGGCATCGTGCTGGCGGTTCTGCGTGTGCTGACCGGCACCCTCGACTCGACGGTCATCGTGCTCGGGGTTGCGGTGGTGCTGCTCTCGCTCGTCCGACAGATGATCACCTTGATACAGAACGACAACCTGCTCCGTAGCTTGACCCTGGCTCGGGACGAGCTGACCTACCGCGCGCACCACGACGGACTGACCGGACTACTCAATCGATCGTCGTTCGACGGACACCTGCGCGCGGCGGTGAACGACGCCCGAGCGGGCCGGAATAGCGCAATCCTGCTGCTGATCGACCTGGACAACTTCAAGAGTGTCAACGACCGATTCGGGCACGGCGGCGGCGACGAACTGTTGATCGAACTTGCACGCCGACTCGACAGATGCGTGGTCGAGGGAGTGGTGGCGCGTTTCGGCGGCGACGAGTTCACCGCCTTGGTCCACGCCGACCTCGACACCGGGCGCACCACAGCGGTGCGCATCGCCGAAGCTATGCGCACTCCCCATGAAATCGACGGGCATCCGGTCTCGGTCGGCGCGTGCGTCGGTGTCGTGCAGATAGGCCGCACAACCGGCGTCGACCCCGACGACACCGCACCACGAACCACCGGTGTCGACGAGGACGAGCTGATGCGGCTCGCCGATCGCGCGATGTATCGGGCCAAACGCGAGGGGAAAGCCGGGGTCTACGGCTACGACGCCGTGGGCACGCTCAGCCGAGTACCGATGGACATCGATCAGGACAACCTGGGCACCAAACCGAAAATGGTTGCAGGAGAACCAGATCCGGCACGATTGATGGGACCGCCGACAAGAACGTAGGCACCTGTGGCCGGGATGGACTCCAAATTGGTCAGGTTCTCCAAACTGATCCGACGCCTGTCGTAGAGCTTGACCGACACCGGGTAGGTCTCGTCGTTGCCCAGATCGGGCCCGAAGGTATCCGTGCCGAGCGCGCCTCGATCTGCGAGCTTGCCCGTGTCGATCAGCCACTGAGCCGCCTCCGCAGAGAAACCGGGTTGGTGTGTCACACCGTCCGCGTCTGCGTTGGCGTAAGCGTCGGTGCCCCAACGCGACGACCATCCGGTCCACGCAATGACGGCCGCCCCCGCCGGAATTGGTCCATGCATGGCCTCCCAGCTCTGCAGATCTGCGACCGTGACGGCGTAATCTGCATCGGCCGCCGCCTGCTCGCGGATATCGATCTTCACCGCGGGCAGAAACAGGTCTTGCGGATCGAGTTGGTCGGCGGTCAGTCCACCCTCCTGAAAATGCGCGGGAGCTCCCCAATGGGTTCCGGTGTGCTCCCCTTCCTTGACGTACTGGAGGTAGAACCCGTCCTCGGCGACAGTGAACGCCGTCTCGAGAGTGAACTCCGGATCGCCGGGAAAGATCGGAGTGAGAGCTGGATCGTTGACGTGCGACAGAGACACGATCTGCAGCAGGCGATCCAACGGAAAGGCAGGCCCGGCAGGCTGCGCCGAGCCGGCGCCGGGCAGGGCGTCGGCGGTGGCAGGCGCAACCAGCCTTGCCCCCACCAGCACTGCCACACCTGTTGTCACTCGGCGAAAAAGCTGCCTTCTCTTCATGTCCCCGACCCCACCTCTCGTCAGCGCCCCGTGCGCCTCCCCGACGCAACCTTAAGCCCTGCCGAACCCCGATGGAGCGTCAACCGATACGAATCGGATCTATCTGAATCCGCACTCCCGCACCGAGTTTCTTGGCACTGCGAGATGCCTGCGCAGCGGACAACGCCCGAGCCAGTGCCGCCCCGGTACTGCGGGGTACGCGTATCAGCAGCCGCTGCACATCACCGGAAAGCCCGTCCTCTCCGCTACTTGCAGGAGGGCGTTGGCCGTCCGGCAGATCGACCGGTCCGAGCACTTCCACTGCCTCGGGCAGATCTGCACTCTCGACCAGCGCAGTGATCGCGTCGGTGGTGCCGTCGATCGCCGCAACGTGCACGGCCGGCGGAAAGCGAACCTCCACACGCTCGTCCAGCTGACTCCTCGCGTGCCACAACGGATCCCAGCGAACCAGAGCCTGCACGGTAGGTATTTCGGATTCGGCCACGACGACCACACGGCCACCGTCCGAACCCGGCCGCACCATGGCTGCGGCCGTCATCCACCGACGCAGCGTCTCCTCTGCGGCGCGCAGATCTGCGCGGCCGAGCAGTGCCCAGCCGTCGAGCAGCAACGCCGCGCCGTAGCCGCCTTCGACCGTCGGCTCGGCACCCACCGTGGACACCACGAGCCCGGCCCCGGGACGGACCGAGTCGAGTACTGTCGCGCCGCCCGAATTGTGCACGGGAACACCAGGAAAGGCCCGCCCCAGTTCCTCGGCGGTTCGACCCGCACCGATCACGACTGCACGTAGGTTGCGCGATCCGCAGACCGTGCACCGGTGCGCAGCGTCGGCGATTCCGCACCACGAACACGTCGGGCTGCTGGCACCGTCGCTGCCCGCGGCCGAGGGCAGCGCCAGCGGGCCGTTGCATCGACGACACCGCGCCGGATTCCGGCACTTCGCGCACGCCAGTGACGGCACATAGCCCGCACGCGGAACCTGCACCAGCACAGGTGCGTCGGCCTTCAATGCTGCCCGAGCAGCCTCGAAGGCAATCGCCGGTAATCGTGCCACGCGAGCCGCTGGATCCCGCGCCAGAGCGTGGTCCGAATCGGCCAGCGCAACCACGTGAGGTTGACGCTCTCGGATCAGCTCACGCGGAGCCACCAGGTCGTGGGCCCAGCCGGAGTCGACGAGCGCTTCGGCCTCCGCCGTACGCGAGTGTCCACCGATCACCACCGCCGCCCCGGAGACGTGAGCACGGAGCAACGCCACCTCGCGCGCGTGCGGATACGGGGACCGAGGCTCGGCAAAACTGTCGTCGCCGTCGTCCCAGATCGCGATCATGCCGAGTGTCGACACCGGAGCGAAGACGGCACTACGCGTGCCGACGACGACAACAGGTCCCGATCGCAGACACCGTAGCCACTGCCGATACCGCTTGGCCGGACCCAGTCCGGCCGACAACGCCACAACATGCTCGGCCCCGAGCAACCCCGTGCATGCCGCCTCCAGGCGATCGAGGTCGCGCTGATCGGGCACTACGACCACCGCGGACCTACCGCCTGCCACCGTCACCGCAGCCGCCTCGGCCAGACGAATCGACCATTGCTCGCCGGGCAGCGCCTGCCACACGGCTCGCGGAAGGCGACCGGACGCCAAGGCGTCGAGGAAATTCGGGCCATGGGTATAGGCGGACCATGCCACGCGGTCGACGGCAGGCTCGCTCGGAGGATCGACGACGGGTGTGGCTTCCGCTTCCACCCTCGCGTGGCGGGCCGGTACGGCCAGACGCAGCACGTCCGCTCGCGTTCCGGCGTAGCGATCTGCAACCACCTCAGCGAGCTCGGCGATCTCGGGAGTCAGAACCTGCTCCGCGGACACCACCCGTTCGAGCCATCCGAGTTTGCCGTCATGGTCGGTCTCGGCAAGCCTGGCCACCACGAAACCGTCGACCAAACGGCCCGCGAACCGCACTCGAACGCGGACGCCGGGTTGCGCATCCGCACCGAACTCCTCGGGTACGAGGTAATCGAATTCGCGGTCCAGATGCGCAAGCGGCAACATCGGGAGAATGCGAGCGATGGGAAGACTCGACGCCGCTACCTGTGCCGAGACCGCCACCGCACCTCCTTCTCGACTTCTTCCGACCTCGATCGACCTGGATGAACCGCGGCGGAGCGAGGGGAGGTACGTACTGGACCGTCTTCGCCCTGTCTACAGACCGGCCGCATCCCGGAGCTTGTCGGCCCGATCGGTGGACTCCCACGGTAGATCGATATCGGTACGGCCGAAGTGGCCGTACGCCGCGGTCGGAGCGTAGATCGGCCGCAGCAGATCCAGGTCGCGGATGATGGCGCCGGGGCGCAGGTCGAACACCTCGCTGATCGCCGCGCGGATCTTCACAGGATCGGTCTTCTCCGTGCCGAAGGTCTCGACGAACAGACCGACCGGCGCAGCCTTACCGATCGCGTACGCCACCTGGACCTCGATGCGATCGGCGAGGCCGGCTGCGACGGCATTCCTGGCGACCCACCGCATCGCGTAGGCGGCGCTGCGATCGACCTTCGACGGATCTTTACCGGAGAACGCTCCGCCGCCGTGCCGCGCCATGCCGCCGTAGGTGTCGACGATGATCTTGCGTCCGGTCAATCCGGCGTCACCCATCGGGCCACCGAGCACGAACTTGCCGGTGGGATTGACCAAGAGGCGCACGTCGGAGGTGTCGAGGGTCGGCACGTTCAACTCGGCCAGAACCGAACCCAGAACCTTCTCGCGAATGTCGGGTGTGAGCAGGTTGTCGAGGTCGATGTCGGCCGCATGCTGAGTCGAGATCACCACGGTGTCCAGACGAACAGCGTTGTCGCCGTCGTACTCGATCGTCACCTGAGTCTTGCCGTCCGGGCGCAAGTACGGCAGCACTCCACTCTTGCGAACCTCGGTCAGCCGCCGTGCGAGACGGTGAGCCAACGCGATCGGCAACGGCATCAGCTCGGGCGTGTCGGTGTTGGCGTACCCGAACATCAGACCCTGGTCCCCTGCACCCTGCCGGTCGATCTCGTCGTCGGACAGCCCTTCGACGCGAGCCTCGTGAGAATGGTCGACGCCCTGAGCAATTTCCGGAGACTGCGCACCGATGGCGACGTTCACCCCGCACGAGTTACCGTCGAAACCCTTTGCCGACGAGTCGTATCCGATCTCGAGGACCTTCTCGCGCACGATCTTCGGGATGTCGGCATACGCTGTGGTGTTGACCTCACCCGCAACATGAACCTGCCCGGTTGTGACCAACGTCTCGACGGCGACCCGGGCACGCGGATCCTCCGTGAGCAGAGCATCGAGAATCGAATCGCTGATGGCGTCACAGATCTTGTCGGGATGACCCTCTGTAACGGACTCGCTGGTGAAAAGCCGACTACCGGACGTGCTCACGGACTTCCTCTCGACGCATGTTCCTGCCCGACCCGGCGCCGTGCGCCGGTCGGGCACTCCACGAAAATTGACGTTCCCTCGGTGTTATCGCCCCTGCCGGAACGCGGCAAACCTGATTTCTACGATCGGTACAGCAGGTGCCCAGCACAGTAGCCGGGACGACATCGCTCGTGCACCCTTGGCATCATCGGGGATTCGAAGTCGGTCGAGGGCTCCTCGTATCGAGCATCTGCACCACTGAATCCAGGACGCGGCTCGCGAGAAGGGCTTTCGAGCCCTCTCCCAATGCAGCCTCGGAACCATCGGCTCCGAGCAACCAACCGTCGTTGTGGTCCACCTCGAATGCCTTGCCGTCACCGACCGCGTTCACCACGAGCAGATCGCAGCCCTTGCGTTCGAGCTTGGCCCGCGCGTATGTCAGCACATCGCCGTCTGCGTCGCCTGTCTCCGCGGCGAACCCGACGATGACGGTCGATGTTTCGATGTCGCCGTCTCGTCGAGCTGCGACCAGGCCGGCGAGTATGTCGTCGTTACGGATCAACGGGATCGAGGACGGCTCGTTCGCGCCCTTCTTGATCTTGCTTCCCGCGATGGACTCGGGGCGGAAATCCGCAACCGCGGCCGCCATGACCACTGCATCGACGCCGACGGCATATTTGCGAACAGCGTCCTGCATGTCCGAGGCGGTCTTGACGTTCACGACGTCGACTGCAGCCGGCGCGTCGAGGTCGCTGGTGTATCCAGCAACCAAGGTCACCTGGGCACCGCGCTGCGCGGCGACCCTGGCCAGCGCATATCCCTGCTTGCCCGAACTCCGATTACCCAGAAAACGAACCGGGTCCAGGGGCTCACGGGTGCCTCCGGCGGACACCAGAACACGACGCCCCTCGAGATCTCGTGGCAGCGCATCGGCTCTCTCGCTCACGAGCATCGACAGTGCGAATATCTCGTCCGGTTCCGGAAGCCGCCCCGAACCGGTGTCGCGTCCGGTCAACCGCCCGGACGCCGGCTCGATTACGTGTGTGCCACGCGATCGAAGCGTGGCGACGTTGGCGACAGTGGCCGGGTGCTCCCACATCTCGGTGTGCATCGCCGGTGCGAGAACAACCGGGCAGCGGGCAGTGAGAAGAGTTGCGGTGAGCAGGTCGTCCGCACGCCCTCCTGCTATCCGGGCCATCAGGTCCGCGGTGGCCGGTGCCACGACGACGAGGTCCGCCTCCTGGCCCAGACGCACGTGAGGAACTTCCGGAACGTCCGCGAAGACTCCGGTGTGCACCGGTTGGCCGGAGAGTGCCTCGAACGTCGCACGTCCGACGAACTCGAGCGCGGATTCGGTCGGAATCACTCGAACCCGATGCCCGATCTCGGTGAAGCTGCGAATGAGCGAACAACTCTTGTAGGCGGCGATACCTCCGCCTACTCCGACGACGACATGCAAGTCAGATGTCCTCTGTGAGGTTCTTATTCGCCTTCGGTGTGCTCGAGGAGATCTGCATGGATCTCTCGCAGTGCGATCGACAGCGGCTTCTCCTGCAGGCCCGGCTCGACCAGGGGTCCCACGTACTCGAGGATGCCGTCACCGAGCTGGTTGTAGTAGTCGTTGATCTGGCGTGCGCGCTTGGCTGCGTAGATGACCAATGCGTACTTGGACGAGGTGCGGGCAAGCAACTCGTCGATGGGCGGATTCGTGATGCCGAGCGGCGTGTCGTAGGCCGGCAGAGCGCTGCGTCCGTCGAAGTCGGAAACGGCCGCTGAAATGCTGCTCACTGATGATCTCCTGAAATTGCATCGTTGGTGCTACGAACTAGCTGGTCGGGGCCTCGTGCGCCGTGGGAATGGTCAGCTGTTGCCGACCGACGACCTACCGACCAACAAGGATACCAACTGTTCGCACGAATGGTCGACATCGGTATTGACAACCACTGTGTCGAACTCGTCCTGCGCGGCCAATTCCACCCGCGCTGTCTCCAGTCGACGCTCCGTGGCCGCGCTTTCCTCGGTCGCGCGTCCGACCAACCGGGAGACGAGGTCTTCCCATGTGGGCGGAGCCATGAAGACCAGTAGAGCCTCTGGTTTGGACACGCGCACCGCCCGGGCACCCGCCAGGTCGAGCTCGAGCAGAACCGGACTGCCCGCCTCGAGAGCGGCCTCGACGGGCGCGGCCGGAGTGCCGGACCGCTGCAGGCCACCGTGGATGCTCGCCCACTCGAGCAGCTCGCCGTCGGCGATCATCCGGTCGAACTCGTCGGCGGAGACGAAGTGATAATCCTGTCCGTCGGTCTCGCCGGGTCGGGGTGACCGAGTCGTGACCGACACGCTGAACACGAGCTCGGGCAACGCCGCGCGCACGAGCCGAACAACACTGGACTTGCCGACGCCCGAGGGACCGGAGAGCACCACCAATCGACCCCGCTCGTTCGATGGGGCCGATGAAGTCGCAGTGTCAGCCACTGTGGTCAGGCCTCGAAATCGAACTTCGTCAGCAGCGCCTTGCGCTGCCGATCTCCGAGACCACGAAGGCGACGCGTCGGTGCGATCTCCAATTCCGTCATCAGCTCCGCGGCCTTGACCTTGCCTACCTTGGGCAACGCCTCGAGCAACGCGGACACCTTCATCTTTCCGAGAATCTCGTCCGTCTCGGCATCTTTGAGCACCTGCTTGAGATCGGTGCCGCCACGCTTGAGTCGCTCCTTGAGCTCGGCGCGCGCTTTCCGTGCGATCGCTGCCTTCTCGAGGGCAGCGGCACGCTGCTCGGGGGTCAACTGGGGAAGGGCCACTGTCGGTTCCTCCGTCTTCTCGTTCTGGGTGGTACGACGCACACGATCGTTGTCGGCACGTCGACCATCGGTGTACCACTGCCACGGACCGCGGTCACTGGCGATCTGCACTGTTCGTCGGCAGCGCTAGCGACCGTACCGACGACTCGCGTTCACCGCTAACTCGCCCCCGAGTGCCGGAGCGCAGCAGCGTCGACTATGCGAGACCGGCTTCGATCTCGTCGCGCAACCGCGTCGCCGCGTCGCGCAATGCCGTCACCGACGGGCCTGCGGCCAGGACACCCCGAGACGAGTTGGGCAGCAACAGCTCACGCGAATCACGGAAGATCTCCGCGAGATCGGCCACCGTCGCTCCCTGCGCTCCCAGACCCGGCGCGAGGATCGGTCCGGTGTAGTCCGACAGATCGAGACCGTGGTCACGCGTCGCACCGACGACCAAGCCCACTGTGTCGGCATCGACGCGATTACGCGTCGCCGCCGCGTCGACGATCGTCTGAGCCACCGACCCGCCGTTCGATGTCGCCGCCTGCTGTAAGGCCGAACCCTCCGCATTCGAGGTTCGAGCCAGCACGAACAGCCCGCGCTGGTGTTGCACCGCGCGCTCGACAGTCTCGCTCAGAGAATCGAAGCCCAGGTACGGCGACACCGTGACCGCATCGGAAGACAGCGGCGACTCGGGCTCAAGCCACGCCTGCGCGTATGCATCCATCGTCGTGCCGATATCGCCGCGCTTGGCATCGGCGATCACCAGGGTGCCGGCGTCGCGCAACACACTGACGGTGCGCTCGAGAACCGCATACCCCGCGGATCCGTATGCCTCGAAGAACGCCACCTGCGGCTTGACGATCGCGACTTCGCCGACGAACGCCTCGACGCACAGCTCGGCGAACACCTCGAGACCGTCGGCCGAGCGCGGCAACTCCCAGGCGTCGAGCAGGGCTGGATGTGGATCGATGCCGACGCAGAGCCGACCGCGCGCACTCACCGCCGAACGCAACCGATCCGACCAACCGAGATGACTCATGGCACGACCAGACCTTCCTTCAGTCCCGCATGCAGGTCCTGGAGCGAGCGAACACCGATTCCACCGGCGATACCGGCCTCGATGCCCTGCACTGCCGCCGACGCACCCTGCACCGTGGTGATGCACGGGATGTTCTGTGCCACTGCCGCGCTGCGAATCTCGTACCCGTCGACGCGGGGGCCGGAGTTGCCGTACGGGGTATTGATCACCATCGCGATGTCGCCGGCCAGGATGCGGTCGACGATGGTCTGCTCGCCCTCCGGGACGTCCTCGCCCGACTGCTTGTACACCTGCTCGCACTTGATTCCGTTGCGCCGCAGCACATCTGCGGTGCCTTCGGTTGCCAGGATGGTGAATCCGAGGTCCGCGAGCCGCTTCACCGGGAATATCAGCGAGCGCTTGTCCTTGTTTGCCACCGATACGAACACCGCGCCACCTGCGGGCAACGATCCGTATGCGGCGGTCTGGCTCTTGGCAAAGGCGGTACCGAAATCGAAGTCGATTCCCATCACCTCACCGGTGGACTTCATCTCGGGGCTGAGCAGAGTGTCGACGCCGGTGCCGTCCGCGCGGCGGAACCTGTTGAACGGCAACACCGCTTCCTTGACGGCGATGGGAGCTCCGGCCGGGACGGTGCCACCGTCTCCGGTCTCCGGCAGGATTCCCGCAGTCCGAAGTTCGGCGATGCTCTCCCCCAACATCACCCGTGCACAGGCCTTCGCCAGCTGCACGGCGGTTGCCTTCGACACGAACGGCACCGTCCGGCTCGCACGGGGGTTGGCTTCGAGGACGTACAGAATGTCGTCCTTGAGCGCGTACTGCACGTTCAGCAGGCCCTGAACACCGATTCCCTTCGCGAGGGCTTCGGTGGATCGCCGCACGTTCTCGAGGTCGGTCTTGCCGAGTGTGATGGGCGGCAGCGCGCACGCCGAGTCGCCGGAGTGGATGCCGGCCTCCTCGATGTGCTCCATGATGCCGCCGATGTACACCTCGGTGCCGTCGCACAGCGCGTCGACGTCGATCTCGACAGCATCTTCGAGGAAGCGGTCGACCAGAACCGGGCGATCGTCCGAGATCTCCGTCGCGTTGGAGATGTACGTCGCGAGAGACGCCTCGTCGTACACGATTTCCATCCCGCGTCCGCCGAGTACGTACGACGGACGGACCAGTACCGGGTAACCGATACCCGACGCGATCTCGCGGGCCCCGTCGAACGTGGTCGCCGTGCCGTACTTGGCAGCGGGCAGCCCGGCCGCGTCGAGGACCTTGCCGAACTCACCACGGTCCTCGGCGAGATCGATGGCCTCGGGGGATGTTCCGACGATAGGAACGCCCGCGGCCTTCAGCCGCTTCGCCAGGCCCAGCGGAGTCTGGCCGCCCAGCTGCACGATCACCCCGCGCACCGTTCCCGAGGCGGCCTCGGCCCGGTACACCTCGAGAACGTCCTCGAAGGTCAGCGGCTCGAAGTACAGGCGATCGGCGGTGTCGTAGTCGGTGGAGACGGTCTCGGGGTTGCAGTTGACCATGACCGTCTCGTAGCCGGCCTCGGACAGCGTCAGCGCCGCGTGCACACAGCTGTAGTCGAATTCGATGCCCTGACCGATACGGTTGGGACCGGATCCGAGGATCAGGACCTTGGGCCGGTCCGGCTGCGGGGCAACCTCGGTCTCGGCTTCGGGGTCGAGCTCGTAGGTGCCGTAGTGGTACGGGGTCTTGGCCTCGAACTCCGCCGCACAGGTGTCGACGGTCTTGTACACCGGGTGCACGCCGAGCTCGTCACGCAGCGCACGCACACCGTCCTCGCCGTCGAGTTCGGGTCGCAACGCGGCGATCTGGCGGTCGGACAGCCCGTGGTACTTCGCCTGTCGCAACAGCGCCTCGTCGAACTCGGCCGCCTCGCGAACCTGGACGCCGAGTTCGTGGATCTGTTGGAACTGATCGAGGAACCACGGATCGATCTTGGTCGCCTCGAAGAGCTGCTCGAGAGTGGCACCCATCGCGAACGCCTTCTCGATTCCGTACATCCGACCGTCCTGAGGAACGGACAGGTCCTTCAGCAGCGCGTCGAGGCTCTCTGCCTCGACCTCGGGGCCGGTCCAGTACCCCGCGCGCTTGGTTTCGAGCGAGCGCATCACCTTGCCGAACGCCTCGGTGAAGTTGCGGCCGATGGACATCGCCTCACCGACGGACTTCATCGTCGTGGTCAGCGTGCCGTCGGCTCCGGGGAACTTCTCGAACGCGAACCGCGGTGCCTTGACGACCACGTAATCCAGGGTCGGCTCGAAGCACGCCGGGGTCTCGCGGGTGATGTCGTTGACGATCTCGTCGAGGGTGTAGCCGATCGCCAGCTTGGCGGCCATCTTCGCGATCGGGTAACCGGTGGCCTTCGACGCCAGCGCCGACGAGCGCGACACGCGTGGATTCATCTCGATGACAACGAGTCGGCCGTCGGCCGGATCCATCGCGAACTGGATGTTGCAGCCGCCGGTGTCGACGCCCACCTCACGCAGGATGTCGATGGAGAGATCGCGCATCTTCTGGTACTCGCGGTCGGTCAGCGTCATCGCGGGTGCGACGGTCACCGAGTCGCCGGTGTGCACGCCGACCGGGTCCACGTTCTCGATGGAACAAACGATGACCACGTTGTCGCGGCCGTCGCGCATGAGCTCGAGCTCGTATTCCTTCCAACCGAGGATGGACTCCTCGATGAGGACGTTCGCGGTGGGCGAGGCCGCCAGGCCGCCGCCCGCAATCCGGGTCAGGTCCTCGTCGTTGTAAGCCAACCCCGATCCGAGACCGCCCATGGTGAACGACGGACGCACGACGACCGGGAAGCCGAGCTCGGCGACGGTCTCGCGCACTTCGTCCATCGTGTAGCAGACAGCCGACTTGGCGGACTCGCCACCGACCTTGGCGACGATGTCCTTGAACTTCTGTCGATCCTCACCGCGCTGGATCGCGTCGAAATCGGCACCGATCAGCTCGACACCGTACTTGGTGAGAATGCCCTGATCGTGCAGTGCGACGGCGGCGTTGAGGGCCGTCTGTCCACCGAGGGTGGCGAGCACAGCTTGGATGGGGTGCCCCTGCTCGGCCTCGCGGGCGAAGATCTTCTCGATGAACTCCGCCGTGATGGGCTCGACGTAGGTGGCGTCGGCGAACTCGGGATCGGTCATGATCGTCGCCGGGTTGGAGTTGACGAGGCTGACGCGGAGGCCTTCCTCGCGCAGCACTCGGCAGGCCTGGGTGCCGGAGTAGTCGAACTCGCAGGCCTGACCGATGACGATCGGGCCCGATCCGATGACCAGGACGTGGTTCAGGTCTGTGCGGCGTGGCATTACTTCTTCTCCTGAAGGACGCTGGTGAAACGGTCGAAGAGGTAGGCGGCGTCGTGCGGACCGGCCGCGGCCTCGGGGTGGTACTGCACGGAGAAGGCGCTCCCGTCGATCAGTTCGACGCCTTCGACGGTGCCGTCGTTGGCGCACGTGTGGCTGATCCGGGCGCGACCGAAGTCGGTGTCGAACTCCTCACCTGCTTCGCCTTCGAGTGCGAATCCGTGGTTCTGTGCAGTGATCGCGATGCGGCCGGTGGTGTGTTCGATCACCGGGATGTTCATGCCGCGGTGCCCGAACTTCATCTTGTAGGTGCCGCGTCCGAGTGCCCGCCCGAAGATCTGGTTGCCGAAGCAGATGCCGAACAGGGGCAGCTTCCGCTCGAGCACTTCTCTGGTCAACGCGACGCTGGTGTCGGCCGTGGCCGGGTCGCCCGGTCCGTTGGACAGGAAGACACCGTCCGGGTTCAGCTCCAGAACCTGCTCGATAGTGGTGTTCGACGGCACGACGTGCACGCGGATACCGCGCTCGGCGAACATCCGCGGAGTATTGGTCTTGATACCGAGATCGACTGCGACGACGGTGAATCGAGCGTCGCCGGACGGCTCGATGGTGTAGCCGGCCCCCGTGGTCACTTCACCGGCGAGATCGGCACCGAGCATCGACGGCTGACCGACCACCTGCTCGAGCATCTCGTCCGAGGTGCCGAGCGCGTCGCCCGAGAACACTCCCGCTCGCATCGAGCCGCGGGTACGCAGGTGCCGGACCAGAGCGCGCGTGTCGATTCCGGCGATGCCCACGACATTCTGCGCCTCGAGCTGATCCTGCAGCGTCCCGGTCGAGCGCCAACTCGAGGTGCGGCGGGCCGGATCTCGGACGACGTACCCGGCGACCCAGATCTTGTTGGGATCCTGGGCGCTGGCGGCTTCACCGTCCTCCTGGTTCCAGCCGGTGTTGCCGATCTGCGGCGCAGTCGCGACGACGATCTGTCGGTGGTAACTCGGGTCGGTGAGTGTCTCCTGGTATCCCGTCATTCCGGTGCAGAACACGGCCTCGCCGAGGGTGCGCCCCTGTGCGCCGAATGTGGTGCCGCGGAATGTCCGGCCGTCCTCCAGAACAAGAACTGCGCTGCTCACGCGGTTTCCTCCTTGGTTTCTCCGGTGGAACTCGCTGTCCACACCGGGTAGATCTGCTTGTCGTCGGCCCGGAAGCCGGTATCTATCTCGGTCCCCGTCGGAAGCTCCCAGCGGATGACGAGGAGCCCGTCCTTGGTCATGACCTTGCCCGCCAACCCGCGTTCGGTGCGGATCGCGCGAATCGATTCCGCCGGAATCCAGATGGGAGATTCGCCGTTCCGATCGAGAAGAATTCCCTTCTCGTATCGGGAGAGTTCACCGGTGGCGCGGTGGCCGATGTCGCCGACGGCGATCCGGTCCTGCCAGCTCGGCGCGATGGTGCTGCCGACGTACAGGCCGGTGGTCGGCTCGATGTGCGTGGCACCCAGATCGTCGGGCACGGCCGGGAATTCACCGATTCGATCTTCCTGACGCTTCTGCCGTCCTCGCCAACCCCAGAAGATCAGCGCGATCATCAGCGCCCAGAACAGAATGAATCCGATGACGATCAGAACTCTGTCCACCGCTCTACTCCCCTGCTCTGTTCGCCACTGAGCCTCTGTTTGCTACGGCGCCTCTGTTTGCTACTGCACCGTCGCGGACTGTGATTCGTCCGCGCAACACGGTCGTGGTCACCTTCGAGGAAAAGGTCATGTCCTCGAACGGCGTGTTGTGCGCGACGCTGGCCAACTTCTTGCCCGATACCGTCCAGCTCGCGCCCGGATCGACCACGGTGAGGTTGGCGATCTCGCCCACCTCGATCGGCCGGCCCTGGTCGGCCAATCCCACGATCTGCGCGGGACGCTCGCTCATCACTCGCGCCACACCCCGCCAATCGAGCAGGCCGGTTGTCACCATCGTGTCGACCACGATGGACAGTGCGGTCTCCAGTCCGAGCATGCCGGGACGTGCGATCGAGAATTCGCAGCATTTGTCCTGCTCTGCGTGGGGCGCGTGATCGGTTGCCACACAATCGATCACGCCGTCCGCGAGGCCTCGACGGAGGGCGTCGACATCGGACTTCTCGCGCAGTGGTGGATTCACCTTGTTGATCGCGTCGTACGTTTCCAGACGCGAGTCGTCGAGCAACAGATGATGCGGGGTGACCTCGGCGGTGATCGAAATGCCCTGTCCGCGTGCCCACTTCATCAACTCGACGGTGCCCGCGGTGGACGCATGGCAGATGTGCACCCGTGCACCCGCGTCTCGGGCGAGCAGGGCGTCGCGCGCGACGATCGATTCCTCGGCCGCGCGTGGCCAACCGGCCAGTCCGAGCCGCGCGGCGGTGGGCCCCTCGTGTGCGACGGCACCGACGGTGAGTCGTGGCTCCTCGGCGTGCTGAGCGATGAGTACGCCGAGCGAGCTCGAGTACTCCAACGCCCGACGCATGATCAGCGGATCGTCGACGCAGTGTCCGTCGTCGGAGAACATCTTCACTCGGCCGATTCCCGCGGCCATCGTGGCCATCTCGGCGAGTTGCTTGCCCTTCAACCCGACGGTGATCGCTCCGACCGGGTGGACGTCGACGAGCCCGACTTCCTGTCCGCGGCGCCACACATGGTCGGTCACGACCACCGAATCGGCAACCGGATCGGTGTTCGCCATGGCGAACACCGCGGTGTAACCGCCCAGAGCGGCAGCGGCCGAACCGGATTCGATCGTCTCCGTGTCCTCACGGCCCGGCTCGCGCAGATGAGTGTGCATGTCGACGAATCCGGGCAGCAGAATATGGCCGCGGGCTTCGATCACCTGCGCGCCGTCGGCGTCGAGGTCGGTACCGATCGCCGCGATTTCCTCGCCGGTGATCAGCACGTCCGTTTCGGAGCCCTCGCCGTACAGCAGGACGCCTCGCAGCAGAACCGAGGACGTGGATGCGGTCATGAAGCGCCCCCGTCCGAACCGACCAGCAATCGGAACAGCACTGCCATCCGCACGTGAACTCCATTCGTAACCTGTTGCAAGACTGCAGTTTTGGGAGAATCTGCGACCGACGACGCAATCTCCATACCGCGCAGCATCGGACCGGGGTGCAGCACGACGGCATGATCGGGCAGCAGCTCGAGCCGGCGCTGTGAGAGCCCGTACGTGATGGAGTACTCCCGAGCCGAGGGGAAGAACCCGCCGTTCATCCGTTCTGCTTGGACGCGCAGCATCAGCACGGCGTCCAATCCGGGCAGTTCGGCGTCGATGTCGTGTGACACCCGCACCGGCCAGCCGGTCACTCCGACGGGAAGCAGAGTCGGTGGCGCGATCAGCACCACCTCGGCACCGAGCTTGGCCAGCAGGATCGCGTTCGAGCGCGCCACCCGGCTGTGCAGGATGTCGCCGACGATCGCGACTCGTCGGCCGGCGATGTCGCCGAGACGTTGACGAACCGTCAGAGCGTCGAGCAGGGCTTGGGTGGGATGTTCGTGCGTACCGTCACCGGCGTTGATGACGGCAGGACCTCCACCTGATCCTTGGTCGGCAGTCCACTGAGCGATCTGGTGAGCAGCACCTGATGCCGGGTGTCGAACGATGAGGGCGTCGGCTCCGGCAGCGCGCAACGTCATCGCGGTGTCGCGGAGCGACTCCCCCTTCGACACCGACGAACTGCTGGCGCTGACGTTGATGACGTCGGCACTCATCCACTTGCCGGCCACCTCGAACGAGACGCGAGTGCGCGTCGAGTTCTCGAAGAAGACCGTCATGATCGTGCGGCCGCGCAGCGTCGGCAGCTTCTTGACCTCGCGGCCGAGCAGCGCTTGCTCGAAGCGTTCGGCTTCGTCGAGAAGTTCGGTGGCCGAATCGACGGTGAGATCGGCGACCGAGAGCAGGTGCTTCATCGCGCCGATCCTCCCTCGGACAGGCTGACACCGTCGCGGCCGTCGTGTTCGGACAGCAACACCGAGACGTCCTCGGTGCGCGCGGTGGGGACGTTCTTGCCCACGTAGTCCGCGCGGAGGGGAAGTTCGCGGTGGCCGCGGTCGATGAGAACCGCGAGCTGCACGGCGCGTGGACGACCGAGATCCCGTAGCGCGTCGAGCGCGGAGCGAACTGTTCTGCCCGAGAACAGGACGTCGTCGACCAGCACGACCAACGCGTCGTCGACGCCGCCGACCGGGACCGACGTCCGCTCGAGTGGGCGGTGCGGCTTGTTCCGCAGATCGTCGCGGTACAAGGTGATGTCGAGAGACCCCAGCGGGGGTCGCACGCCGGAGAATGCCTCGATGCGTTCGGCGAGGCGCTCGGCCAGGGTGGTGCCGCGAGTGGGAATACCCAACAGGACGACGCGCGGCGAGTCGGCAGCGTCGAGCGCAGTTTTCTCGATGATCTGATGAGCCATGCGGGAGATGGTTCGTCCCACATCGGCCGAGGACAGCAATTCGCGAACGGCAGGGTTCGCAGACGAGCTTTCGGGCGCAGGCAAACTACGACCTCCTTCTCCGCCTCTCTGGACGGATCGTTAAAGGATGTCTGACATAGAACTTCGTAGAGCCTAGCAACGCTCTGCGAACCACACCTACCAGGCTCGCAGAGCGTTCGGTCACAGGACCGTCGAGCGTTCGATCAGTTCTCGGCGTCGCCGGCCGTGTCTACCTGCGGACGGCTCGACACGGCCGCCGCGGCGGCGCGTACCTGGGGTGCCACGAGGACGATCTGGCCGAGCACACCGTTGACGAAGCCGGGCGAATCGTCCGTGGACAACTGTTTGGCCAGCTCGACGGCCTCGTCGACGGCCACGACCGGAGGCACGTCGGTGGCATGGAACAGCTCCCAGACGGCAATCCGAAGGATGGCCCGGTCGACCGCAGGAAGACGCGTGAGCGTCCAATCCTTGAGGTGATCGGCAATCACCCCGTCGAGGCGATCCAGGTTCTCCGCAACACCCTCGACCAACGTCGAGGTGTAGTCGCTGACCGGCGCGATGGTGTCGTCGGCTCGAGCGAGCTCGATGCGCTCGGCGGCCAGGTTCACCGGATCGACGTTGCGCGCCTCTGCCTCGAACAGAAAGTCCACCGCGCGCTTGCGGGCCTTGTGACGCGCGCCCAGCTTCTTCGCGCCGGGGGCACCGTTCTGCGCGCCGGAGGATGTCGACTTCTTCGATGACACGTTAGGAGTTCACACGCCCGAGGTAGTTGCCGTCACGCGAGTCGACCTTGAGCTTGTCGCCGGTGTTGATGAAGAGCGGCACCGAGATCTCGGCTCCGGTCTCGAGTGTCGCAGGCTTGGTACCACCGGTGGAGCGGTCGCCCTGCAGACCCGGGTCGGTGTGCTTGACCTCGAGCTCGACGGTGACGGGGAGCTCGACGTACAGCGGGACGCCCTCGTGCATGGCGACCTGAACGCGCAGGTTCTCGAGCAGGAAGCGCGCGCCGTCGCCGACGGTGGCCTCACCGATCGAGAGCTGGTCGTACGTGTCTGCGTCCATGAACACGTAGTCGCTGCCGTCGTGGTAGAGGTACGTCATATCGCGACGGTCGACCGTCGCGGTCTCGACCTTCACACCGGCGTTGAACGTCTTGTCGACGACCTTGCCCGAGAGCACGTTCTTGAGCTTGGTCCGCACGAATGCGGGTCCCTTACCTGGCTTGACGTGCTGAAATTCGATGATCGACCACAGCTGGTTCTCCAGGTTGAGAACCAGTCCGTTCTTGAAATCGCTGGTGGAAGCCACTTGCTTCGCGTCTCCTCAATCGTTTGTGCGCGTGACGCGCCGTCGGTCACGTGCGGGATTCGCTCCCGCCCGCGCGCTAGACGGACGTGAGTTCCTTGTTTGTCAGGGTGAGCAGTTCCGGACCCCCGTCGCGAACGACGAGTGTGTCCTCGATCCGAACGCCGCCGCGACCGGAGAAGTAGACACCCGGCTCGACGGTGACCGCTGCACCGCTCAGCAGTGTACCGGTGCTCGTCTTCGCGATTCCCGGCGCTTCGTGGATTTCCAGGCCCACGCCATGACCGAGCCCGTGCAAGAAGTACTCGCCGTACCCTGCGTCCTCGATGACCGAGCGCGACGCCGCGTCGACCGAGGCGGTGTTCACCCCTGGTGCCAGCGCCTCTCGCCCAGCCGTCTGGGACCGTTGCACCAACTCGTACAGGTCGCGCTGCCACTGTGCCGGGCTACCGATCACGAAGGTTCGGGTCATGTCGGAGTGGTAGCCGCCGACGAGCGCGCCGAAGTCCAGCTTCACGAAGTCACCCTCGGACAACACCGCATCCGTCGGTCGGTGATGCGGCACTGCGGAATTGACGCCTGCAGCCACGATGGTCTCGAAAGAGATCGCATCGGCACCGTGGTCGAGCATCGCAGATTCCAGTTCGCGGGCCACCTCACGCTCGGTTCTCCCGGCGCGAATGCTCCCCCTGGCCAGCAATTGGGCTAGCGCATCGTCGGCAGCGCGGCACGCGTCACGGAGCAATCCCACCTCGAACTCGTCCTTGACCATGCGCAGCGACTCGACGACACCGGGTGCGCGCACCAAGTCGACGCCCCCGTCCAACTCGGCCCAGCTGCGATGGGCATCGACCGTCACGACGTGACTCTCGAAACCGATGCGGCCGCCACGGCCCGACACTCCCGACCGGAGGAGGTGGATCGCCGATGCGCGGTCGATCTCGGCACGCAGATCCGGCACCTGCTCGGCGACCTGGGTGACATACCGACCGTCGGTGCAGATGACGGTCTCGTTCTCACCGTCGACCGAATCCGACGCCGAGACCAGCAGGGCCGCATTGGAGCCGGTGAAACCGGTCAGATAACGCACGTTCAGCAAGTCGGTGATCAACATCGAATCGAGGCCGTCGGCGGCCAACAGTTCTCGCAGGGCACCACGACGGGCACCGAAATCAGCAGGCATGCGCTCGACATTACTGCTCGCCCCGACGTGCCTGGGCCCGGACACATCGGACTCGAACTTTGTGGGCCCTGCCACACGAACGGCGACGTGCGGATATGCTGTGCCGCATGACTGGGTGGGCAGTGCGTGGCATAGGTATGGGATTGATCAACGCCGTCGTTAGATTGCTGCTGGGGGCGGCAGTATCGATGTGGCCGCTGAGCGGCTCGGCGTTGCGATGGGTGGCGTATGCCCTCGTGATCCTCGTAATCGTCGTCTGGGCAGGAATCGACGGCGTCCGCGATCGACGCAATCATCCTGATCCCGACGACGGCCAGGACCTCACGATGGTGTGGCTCAAGGCTGCGGTCGTCGCAGGATTGCTCGCTGGACTGCTCAGTTGGATCATCGACTTCTTCGTCGACTTCAGCCTCGGTCAGAACGGTCTGATCTTCGAGCTTACTTCCGGTGCAGCGTTCACCATCCTCACCATTTTCGTCGTTGCCACCATTGCGGTGTTCGTGGGTCGGCTGATCGTCAACCGCGACGCGAAGAAGAAGCTGGCCACCTCCGACGCCGACCGTGCGCACGACCGCGAGCTGGTGAATGCGGGCAGCGCGGAACGCGCCGAGTCGAGTCGCGGCACTCGATCGCAGGCAGAGCAGACGCGGTCCGAACCGACGCGTTCCGAACCTCAGTGGGCTGCAGAGCACGGCGAAGCCGACACCGAGGTGTTCTCGGCAGTGGACGCCGACGGAAAGCCCCGACTGGACAAGCGCGGCAACCGGCACGGCACCGCCGACGGTTCCTGACTCCCGCTACGAACACACGGGCGGTGAGTGACGCATGACGCGTCGCTCACCGCCCGTTCTCATCTCGTCCGGAGCCCGGGGCCGAGTGTCACAACATGATGGCGGACCCACCGGTTGCCGGGGCCTCGCGACCGACTGCGGAGAATGCGGCGACGAGCAGCGCCGGATCTGGACCCTCCAGCCGTCCCGGCTTGGCCAGACCGTCCAGGACCACGAACCGCAACAGTCCGGCGCGATTCTTCTTGTCCGTCTGCATGCCCTTGAGCAGGTCCCCGAACGCGTGCTCGTCGTAGGTGACCGGCAAGCCGACCGATTCGAGAATCGATCGATGTCTGTCGGCCGTGGCGTCGTCCAGACGGCCGGCGAGCCGTCCGAGCTCGGCCGCGAACACGAGACCGACCGACACGGCGGCACCGTGGCGCCACCTGTACTGCTCGCGTCGCTCGATGGCGTGGGCAAGAGTGTGACCGTAGTTCAGGATCTCGCGCAGGTTCGACTCGCGCAGATCCGCCGCCACGACCTTCGCCTTGACCTCGACCGATCGCTTGATCAACTCCGGTAGAACGTCACCGGTCGGATCGAGGGCGGCCGCCGGATCGGCTTCGATGATGTCCAGAATCTTCGGATCGGCGATGAAACCGGTCTTGATCACCTCGGCCATGCCCGAGACGATCTCGTTCTTGGGCACGGTCTCGAGCGTGGCGAGGTCGATCAGCACGGCAGCCGGTTCGTGGAAGGACCCGACGAGGTTCTTTCCGGCGTCGGTGTTGATGCCCGTCTTGCCGCCGACGGCCGCGTCGACCATGGCGAGCAGCGTCGTCGGCACGTGCACGATACGGACCCCACGCATCCACGTTGCTGCCACGAATCCGGCCAGGTCCGTCGCGGCTCCGCCGCCCAGGCTGACGATGGCATCGCTGCGGGTGAGGCCGATACGGCCCAACACTTCCCAGCAGAATCCCGCCACAGCGAGGTCCTTACCGTCCTCGGCATCCGGAATCTCGATGCGGTGTGCGTCGATTCCCTTCTCCGCCAATGCCGCACGCACGGCCTCGGCCGTTTCGGCCAGCGGCGGCTGGTGAAAGATCGCCACGGTGGCGGTTCCGGCGAGCTCGTCGACCAGGTCCGTCAACAGACCTCGACCGATGATCACCGGGTATGGGCTGGCAGTCTCGACCTGGACGCGCACTGGCTCTGTCATCGAATCACCTTCATCTACTGGGGGTTTCGTCGTTCACATTGCGCGCGGGCACGGGTGCGATCGCAGTCAGTTTCGAGACCAGCTGGCCCACCACTCGGGCCGGGCTGCGACTGTCGGTTCGCACGCGCACCGTGGCCACCGAACGGTAGAGGGGCCGCCGATACCGCATCAGTTCCTGATACTTCGCGCGGGGATCGGGACCGGCGAGGAGTGGCCTCACCGTATTGGCCCCCGTCCGCCGAAGCCCTTCTGCCACACTGATTTCCAGGTAGACAACCGTGTGCTTCGACAGCAGAGCGCGCGTGGCAGCGGACAGCACTGCACCACCGCCGAGGGAGACGATGCCGTCGTGCGAGGCCAGCGCGCCCGCCACTATCCGCTCCTCGATCTGCCGAAATGCCGGCTCGCCGTCGTGGGAGAAGATATCGGCGATCGTGCGACCGGTCTCTCGTTCGATGGCTACGTCGGTGTCGAACAGCTCCAGATTCAACGCCTGCGCAAGCCGTCTACCGATGGTCGACTTGCCTGCTCCCGGCGGTCCGACGAGGACCGCGTACGGTCTCATCGTGGAGGTCGGGCGGCGGTGCCCTTCACGTAGTGGTCGACGTTGCTCGTCGTCTCCGCCAGCGAATCCCCACCGAACTTCTCCAACGCTGCCTGCGCGACCACCAAGGCGACCATCGTCTCGGCGACGACACCGGCGGCCGGAACGGCGCAGACGTCGGAGCGCTGATGAATGGCGACCGCTTCGTCTCCGGTGCTCATGTCGACTGTTGCCAGCGCGCGCGGGACCGTGGAGATGGGCTTCATCGCGGCCCGCACTCGCAGTGGCTCGCCGTTGGTCATCCCGCCCTCGATGCCGCCTGCGCGGTTGGTCGAGCGCAGCACCCCGTCGGGGCCGGGCTTGATCTCGTCGTGGGCGACACTGCCGCGGCGGCGAGCGGTCTCGAACCCGTCGCCGATCTCGACACCCTTGATGGCCTGGATTCCCATCAGCGCTGCGGCCAGCCTGGCGTCGAGCTTGCGCTCCCCGGAGACGAACGACCCGAGGCCGACGGGGAGGCCGTGCACGACGACCTCGACGACACCGCCGAGGGTGTCGCCGTCCTTCTTCGCCGCTTCGATCTCGGCGATCATCGACTCCTCGGCGGCCTTGTCGAACGCGCGCACCGGGGAGGCGTCGATCGCGTCGAGATCGTCACCTGCAGGCGGCGGACCCACGTACGGATCGGATGCTCCGATGGAGATCACATGGGACACCACGTCGACGCCGAACGCCTGCTTCAGGAACAGGCGCGCCACCGTGCCGATGGCAACCCGGGCTGCGGTCTCGCGTGCGCTCGCGCGTTCGAGAACCGGGCGCGCATCGTCGAAGCCGTACTTGAGCATTCCGGAGAAATCTGCGTGTCCGGGGCGCGGGCGAGTCAGCGGGGAGTTACGCGCGAGATCGGCAAGCACGGCTTCGTCGACCGGATCGGCCGACATCACCTGCTCCCACTTGGGCCATTCGGTGTTGCCGACCTCGATCGCGACTGGCCCGCCCATGGTGCGGCCGTGCCGCACACCGCCGGTGAGCGTGACTTTGTCCGCCTCGAACTTCATTCGGGCCCCGCGGCCGTAACCGAGACGACGGCGGGCGAGTTGGGAGGCAATATCGTCCGAGGTCACCTCGACTCCCGCGACCATTCCTTCGAGAATGGCGACGAGAGCGGGTCCGTGGGATTCTCCGGCAGTTATCCAGCGCAGCACTCGAGCATCTTTTCACGTCAGGCAAGCTGCAGATGCCAGCAGGGTCGCCGCGCACATGGACGGGCCGTGCGGGATACGTGCCCGACTGTGCCCGACGGCAGCGACGATCGATCCCACCACGGCAGTTGCCAGTGGTGCCGAGAGCGCCGCGATCACCCATCCTTCCCCACCGCCGAGAGCTGCGATCGAGCCCACCGACCACGCCAGCTTCACGTCCCCGGCACCGAACGCAGACGGCGCGAGAAGGTGCACGACGAGGTAGATCGCGAACAGTAGAACTCCGCCGAGCAATGCCCTCGCCGACCCCACCGACACGAGCATCGTCGTGACCACGATCGCACCCGGGATCGTCAATTCGTTCGGCAACCGGCGACGCCGTAGGTCGATGGCGCTGAGCGCAACGAACCACCATGTCAGCACGCACAGTGGAACCCAGTAGGTGGTCCCACCGAACCGCCACCAGACCCATCCGGTACCCACCGCGGACAACAAGGGCAGAAACCGTGGATCCCACCGGACCAGACCGAATCGCATCGCTACCCCGGCAACGGCACCGATCACCGACGCTGCACACAGACCGAACATGGCCCGAAGGGTCGCATCCCTCCCACGGCCGGCCACGGGAAAACACCTGATCGCGGATTGCCCTGTGGACAACCCGCTGGCTGTGGACTACCGGGAAGTCGTACTCACTCGGCAGTGGCCAATGCAGCACGCATGACCGCCCGGGGTGCCGGCTCGCCGGTGAACTGCTCGACTTGCCCGTACGCCTGCTCGAGCAGCATTGCGAGGCCACCGACAACAGTTCCACCGGCCTGCTCCACCGCGGCTGCCAGCGGCGTCGGCCAGGGATCGTAGATGGCGTCGAGCACCAACGGAGCGTGGGCGAGTTCAGTAGCGATGTGTGCGGCTCCGGCCGCAGGCACTGTGCTGACCAGTACGGCCGATGCACTCGCGATGGCAGCGAGACGGGGATCGGTCATGTCTGCGAACTCCGCGCGCAGTCCTGCGGAGACGGCGCACCTGAGTGTGTCCGACGCCCGGTCGGCCGAGCGCGCGACGACGGTGACGGCGGCGGCCCCCAACCCGGCCAATGCGACGATGGCCGGCCGTGACGTTCCCCCGGCTCCGACCACCGTCACGGAACTACCCGACAGGTCGACGACCCCCGCACCGCGTAGGGCACCCACGATTCCGTCCACATCCGTGCAGTCGGCCCGCCAGCCCGAAGCCGTGCGCACCAGTGTGTTCGCCGAGCCGGCCAACACCGCCCGTTCGGTGCGTTCGCCGGCGTAGTTCAAGGCAGCGACCTTGCCTGGCATCGTGACGGACACCCCGACCCATTCGGGACCGAAACCGTCGAGCATGCCCGGCAGCTGCTCACCCGTGCACTCGATTCGGTCGTACGTCCAGCCGTCGAGACCGAGGGCGCGGTACGCAGCGCGGTGCAGTAGCGGCGATTTCGAGTGTTCGACGGGGCTTCCGAGGACTGCGGCCCGCACGTCAGCGCCCGCTGTCGAGGAAGCCTGGTTCGACCTTCGCGATGTTCGCGAGGTGTTCCTCGTAGCTTCGGGTGAACAGCGTCTCACCCGCCTGATTGATGGTCACGAAGTACAACCAGTCACCGTCGGCGGGTGCCTCGACGGCTTGCACCGCACCGATGCTCGGTGAGGAGATAGGCGTTGCCGGCAACCCTTCGCTGGCGTAGGTGTTCCACGGGGTCACACGCGCCCGGTCGGCGTCGGTGGTGGCCACCTCGGTCGTGTCGAGCGAGTAGTTGACCGTCGAGTCGAACTCGAGTTTCTGCGGAACCGCGAGCCGGTTGAGAATCACCCGGGCCACCTTGCTGAAATCCTGCGGCAGGGACTCCCGCTCGACGAGAGATGCAGCGACCAGAGTGTCGTACGGAGTGAGCCCGGAGTTGGTGCCCGCGGTGAGAATCCCGGTGTCCTCGTAGCGAGTGGCACTCTCGGACACCAGCTGCTTCAAGATGTCGGCGGGTGCGGCACTGGGATCGAAATCCCAGGTTCCCGCTGCGATCAGGCCTTCGAGCTGACGATCGCGGTCCGGAACTCCCTCGACGCGATCGGTAGCCCAGGCGGGAACGCCCAGGGCCGCTGGGTCGTCCACTGCTCCGGCCGCATTGAGGTCGTCGTAGCTCACGCAAGCGGGAGTGCCGCTCCCCGTTCGATCCACGCAGCTCGCCTCGGAGATCAGCGTGTAGATGCCCTTCTTGACGGCACCGGTGTTCACGTCGCGCGCGTCGTGCAGCTGACGTCCCTCCGAGATGACCATGTTGCCCACCCGGGAGGCGGGGTCCACCAGTTCGCCCACCGCTCGCGAGGCGGGCACGTTACTGGTGAGCAGGTAGAAGCCCGGTTGGACCGAAGTGATGGCGTTGTTCGCAATCGCAGCTTCGAGGAATGCCCCCGAGCTGGCGACGACACCCTTGTCCGCTGCCTCGGTACCGATTTGTTGGGCGGTGTCGTTGGGATGAACCTGAATCACGACGCCGTCACCGGAGGACCCGGCCGCGAAGTCTGCATTCGGGGTCGTGCGATTCCCGAATTTGCTCACTGCGAAATACCCTCCGCCTGCAACTGCGACGATCAGCACCAACCCGAGCGCCAATGCCACGATTCGGCCGCGACGCTTGCGAGTGGACGCGGCACGGTCCCTGCGGCTCGCGGCACGGCTGCGGCCCACCTCCCGCGGCTCCGCGCCGCGCTCGGAATCCGAGCGCGCAGTACGGTCGCGTTCGCGATCTGCGCCAGGTGCAGGCGTGGGGTGCGGTTCGTGCCGTTGCGGCGGCCGCGGACGGCCGTTCATACGGCGATCGAAGTCGCTGCCCTCGTCCACGCGATACCCGATCGGATCGGTGTGCGCCTCGTCGGAGCGCGCATGTCGTCGGTCCCGATCGAAGGACCCATGGTTGTTCACTCGTCGACCTCCGTCGATCCTGAATTCGTCCCTGCGTGATCCGAGACCGCGCGATCGGCAGTACCGCGAGTCGACACGGCACGGCGCTCGTCGAGCCAGCCCTGCAATATCGCCACCGCCGCAGCCTGATCGATCACCGATCGTTGATTCTTGGCCCGCACACCGCTGTCCCGTAGTGCACGCGACGCACTCACGGTAGTCAGTCGCTCGTCGGCCATTCGAATCGGCACGTCGCCCAACCGTCTGTGCAGGGAACGCCCGAATCTCTCGGCGGCATCGACGGCACTGCCGCGCTCACCGCGAAGTGTGCGGGGTAGGCCGATCACGATCTCGACGGCTTCGTACTCGGCCACGATCTCCGCGACGCGTACCACGTCCGGGGCATCGGGACCCTTGATCTTCGAGCGCGGCACCGTCTCGACCGGCGTCGCGAGCACACCGTCGGGATCGCTGGACGCGATTCCGATACGAACGCTGCCGACGTCGATACCGATTCGCCGGCCCCGGCCCGGATCGTCGACGCCGGGCCGATCGGGGCCACGCCCCAGGTTGGCCATACTCGTCAGCGAGACGTGAGTTCGGACAGTCGAGCCCGGGCAGCGTCGATACCGGCGGCGATTCCGGCGACGTCCGACCCCGACCCCTGGGCCAGTTCGGGCTTACCGCCACCTCGGCCACCGATGCTCGGACCGAAGGCCGCCACCAGGTCACCGGCGGCGACACCCGCATCCTGGGCAGCCTTGTTGGTCGACACCACGAACGGGACCTTGCCGCCGACCGTGCCGAACAGCACCACGACGGCCGGATCCGCACCGAGGCGTCCACGAATATCGGTCACCAGGGTGCGCAGGTCGTTGCCGCCGACACCGTCGGGTGCCTGCGCGACCACCGCGCGAACATCGCCGAACCGCTCGGCCTTTCCGACGAACTCGCCCGCCGAGGCCAGTACCGCCGCCGCCTTGACCGCGTCGAGCTCCTTCTCGGCGACACGCAGACGCTCGACGAGGGTCTCGATACGCGCCGGGACCTCCTCGGACGGCACCTTGAGCGACGACGCGATGCCTGCGAGCAACGCGCGTTCCTTGGCGAGATAGCGGTACGAATCGAGGCCGACGAATGCCTCGACGCGGCGCACGCCGGACCCGACCGACGATTCACCCAGGATGGTGACCGGGCCGATCTGGGACGAGTGCTGCACATGCGTACCACCGCACAGTTCCATCGAGAACGGTCCGCCGATCTCGACGACGCGCACTTCGTCGCCGTAGTTCTCGCCGAACAGGGCCATCGCGCCCATCTTCTTGGCACTGTCGAGGTCGGTGACCAGGGTGTTGACTGCGAAATCGGAGCCCACCGCATCGTTGGCGACGTTCTCGATGTCGTCGCGCTGCGCCTCCGAGAGCGCGCCCTGCCACGAGAAGTCGAACCGGAGGTAGCCGGGCTTGTTGAGCGATCCCGCCTGTGTCGCGTTCGGCCCGAGGACCTGCCGCAAAGCAGCGTGCACCATGTGGGTACCCGAATGGCCCTGAGTCGCGCCTTTGCGCCAGGCGTGGTCGACGTCGACGTGGACGGTGTCACCCTCGGTGATCTGACCCGACTCGACCACCGACTTGTGCGTCCAGACCTTCTTGGCGATTTTCTGCACGTCGTTGACCTTGACATCGAGGCCAGGCGCGGTGATGGTGCCGATGTCGGCGATCTGTCCACCGGATTCGGCGTAGAGCGGGCTGCGGTCGAGGATGACCTCGATGCTCTCGCCCGCAACTGCGGTCGGAACGCGAACTCCGTTCGAGATCAACGCCAATACCGTTGCCTCGGAACCGAGTTCGTCGAATCCGGTGAATTCCGTCGGCGAACCGTCGACGAAGTCCTTGTAGACCGTGAGGTCGGCATGTGCATGCTTGCGGGCGCGGGCGTCGTCCTTGGCCCGGTTGCGCTGCTCGGCCATCAACGACCGGAAACCGTCCTCGTCGACCGAAAGACCCGCCTCCGCGGCCATCTCGAGCGTCAGATCGATCGGGAACCCGTACGTGTCGTGCAGCGCGAACGCTTCGGCACCGCCGATCTTTTTCGCGCCCGACGCCTTGACCGCCTCTGCCGCGCCCTCGAACAATCGCGAACCCGAGGTGAGCGTCTTGAGGAATGCCGTCTCCTCCCCCACTGCGACGGTCAGAATGCGGTCGAAGTCGGTGACCAGGTTCGGGTAGGACTCCGCCATCGTGTCACGCACCACAGTGACGAACTGCGCCATCGTCTCGTCGGGCGCACCGAGCAGACGCGCCGAGCGCACGATGCGGCGTAGCAGCCGGCGCAGCACGTAGCCGCGACCGTCGTTGCCGGGGTTGACGCCGTCGGAGATGAGCAGCGCGGCGGTGCGTGCGTGATCGGCGATGACGCGGAAACGCACGTCGTCGTCGTGATTCGCACCGTATGCGCGTCCCGAGAGTTCCTCGGCCTTGGCGATCACCGGGCGAACGAGGTCGGTCTCGTAGACGTTGTCCACGCCCTGCAGCAGGAACGCGACGCGCTCGACGCCCATGCCGGTGTCGATGTTCTGCTTCGGCAGCGGACCGAGGATCTCGAAGTCGTCCTTGCTGATCCCCTTGCCGCGCTCGTTCTGCATGAACACGAGGTTCCAGATCTCGATGTACCGATCCTCGTCGGCCTCAGGGCCGCCCTCGGCACCGAACTCGGGTCCGCGGTCGTAGTAGATCTCGGAGCACGGGCCACAGGGTCCCGGAATGCCCATGGACCAGTAGTTGTCGGCCATTCCGCGGCGTTGAATTCGCTCGTCGGGCAGCCCGGCGATTTCCTTCCAGAGTTCGATTGCCTCGTCGTCGTCGAGATATGCAGTGGCCCAAATACGCTCGGGGTCGAACCCGTATCCGCCGTCCTCCACGCTGTCGGTCAACAACGACCAGGCGTGCCGAATCGCGTCGCGCTTGAAGTAGTCGCCGAACGAGAAGTTGCCGGCCATCTGAAAGAACGTGTTGTGGCGGGTAGTGATGCCCACGTTCTCGATGTCGAGGGTGCGCACGCACTTCTGGACGCTCGTCGCGGTCTTGTACGGGGGCGTCTGCTGACCGAGGAAGAACGGCACGAAGGGAACCATGCCGGCATTGACGAACAGCAGGTTCGGGTCGTCGAGAATCAACGATGCACTGGGTACTTCGGTGTGCCCCGCCTTCACGAAATGGTCGAGGAAACGCCTGCGGATCTCATGGGTCTGCACTGATACAGGTTAGCGTCGTCGGACCCTGTGCCGACTCGAGGGCCTATCGGCCCCGGATGATCCGACGGAGTTTGCCCACCCTGGTCGCAATTTCGCGCTCGGCACCGTGCTCGGTGGGCTCGTAGTAGTTCACACCGACCAACTCGTCCGGAGGGTACTGCTGACCGAGGACCCCGCCGGGACTGCTGTGCGGATACCGATACCCGACGGCATTCCCCAACCCCTGGGCTCCCTTGTAGTGACCGTCGCGGAGATGCGGCGGTACCGATCCCGACTTTCCGGCCGCTACATCGGCCATGGCCGCACCGAGAGCTGCGATCACCGCACCCGATTTCGGTGCAGTGGCCAGGTGGATCGTGGCCTGCGCAAGCGCCAACCGCGCCTCGGGCATGCCGATCATCTGCACGGCGTTCGCCGCGGCCGTGGCCGTCTGCAGTGCAGTCGGATCGGCCATCCCGATGTCCTCGCTGGCGTGCACCACCAACCGTCGGGCAATGAACCGCGCGTCCTCGCCCGCAGTGATCATGCGCGCCAGATAGTGCAGCGCTGCATCGACATCGGACCCTCGGATCGACTTGATGAACGCACTGATCACGTCGTAGTGCTGGTCGCCGTCGCGGTCGTAGCGCACAGCGGCCTTGTCGACACTGGCCTCGACCGTCGCGAGGTCCAGCGTTCCGTCGGTTGCGGCGCCCGCTGCCGCTTCCAGCGCCGTCAACGCTCGGCGGGCGTCCCCGGCCGCGAGCCGCACGAGGTGGTCCATCGCGTCCTCGGCGATGGTCACCGCCCCGTCCAGCCCACGCGGGTCGTTGGCCGCGCGGGTCAACAGCAATTCGATGTCCTCGGTCCCCAGCGGCTGCAACTGCAACACCAAAGACCGCGACAGCAGAGGCGACACCACCGAGAACGAGGGGTTCTCGGTGGTCGCCGCCACCAGCAACACGATTCGATTCTCGACGGCTGCGAGCAGCGCGTCCTGCTGCGTCTTGGAGAAGCGGTGCACCTCGTCGATGAACAGCACCGTCTGCTCACCCGACAGCAACCGGCGTCGCGCGAGTTCGATGACGTTACGCACTTCCTTCACGCCCGCCGACAGGGCCGACAACGCCTCGAACTTGCGTCCGGTGGCCCCGGAGATCAACGACGCGAGCGTCGTCTTTCCGGTTCCCGGCGGACCGTAGAGCATCACCGAGGACGCACCGGATCCCTCGACGAGCCGACGCAGCGGCGCCCCGGGAGCCAGCAGATGAGATTGTCCGACCACCTCGTCGAGGGTCGTCGGACGCATTCTCACCGCCAGCGGCGCGTCGGGCCGGACGTAGGTCGAGGTCGGGCGCGACTCGGCGATCGTCGTCTCCGGGGGTGCTGGGGTGTCGAAGAGACCATCGCCGGGGTCGTCGCTGCTCGAAACATCACTGCCCGACATGTCACTTCCGAAGCCGCCACTCACCGGTCGAACGCTACCGATCGCGCTGTCGAGAATGCGAACGACGTCGTGGCTACCGCTCCCACTTCGCCCGCAACGCGGTCGCGACCGATGCTGCGTACTCGGCGATGCCGGTCTCACCGGCACGCTCGGCGCTGTCGGCCAGTACCGCCCACCGAGAAACGAGCGCCTGCGACCGTGGAACCGACAGGTGGTGCGCCCGCGCCGCGGCGATGCGCGTGTGGTCGTCGGGCAGGAACCAGTAGGTGGTCAGCCATACCCAGATCAGCCGCGCGTCGAGGATCTTGCTCGCCAGGGCGGTGTCGTCGGCCAGTGCAGGCCAGATCCCGACGACCTCCGAACGCCATGCATCGATCATCGCCTGCTCACGTTCGTGCGTGAGCTCGAAGCTGCACAGGCACCCCGGGAACGAGGCCAGGGCATAGGTGATGTCGAGGGTGGCGTCGCGGAATCCGCCCCACTCGTAATCGAGAAAACGGACACCTTCGTCGTTGACGATGATGTTGTCGGGACACAGATCGGACGGGCTGAATGCGCGGAAGGTGCCGTGCGCGAACAGCCTTCCGCTACGAGATACGCGATCGAGAAGCGCATCAGGGGTGGGACCCACCCCGGGCAAGCCGGCCAACAATTCCGGAACCTCGGTAAGTGCATCGGGAATCTGCGCGGAGATTCCGTCCGTGGTGTCGGGTTGGCCGACGCGACGGAGGAGCGCTGCGAAATCGTCCTCGCGGCCGACGGTCGCGGCATGCATCCGACCGAGCGCCTGGGCCATCGCCATCAGCGAGTTGGTCACTGCGGCCTCGTCCGAGTTTCGCAACAGAGTGGTGATGGGGCTGGCGTCACCGAGGTCGCTGAGTACGAGCAACCGCGCGTCGAGATCGTAGGCGTGCAGTTCCGGCCCCGGCCTGCTGTCGGTGGCCAGTGCGTTGGCGAACTGATACGAGGCCGCCTCCCGCAGGAATGCACTCGACCCTGCGATGTCGGCCAACTCGGTATGTAATTCCGACTCGCCGGCCACATCGCGTACTTGCTTGAGCACCAAGGTGCGGGGCAACTGAAAGGGGTTCTCGGAGACCTTGACTCGCAATACGATCGCCTGGCCGCTACCGCCGAGATTCACCGGGTCGATCAGCGTCACCGGAGCTCCGGTGCGCTTGGCGAGGAGGCGCTGTGCTGCTGCTACTACCTCTGATACAGGGTCTGCCAGTGTTGCGGTCATCGATGTCCAAGCTACCCGTTCGCTGCGATCTTCTGTGCTGAGTCGACGACTACGAATGGGACACGATTGTCCGTTTTGCGGCTTTTCGCACGTCACATTCCCAGATTCGACCAGATGGTCGGTTACCCCCGAACCATCGAATTATGCAGGGTTCGCTACTGCGGTGCAACGTCCACCGACACGGAGATAGTGCTCTCCTCCGCCTCGGTGTAGATGACCCCGCGCAGGGGTGGCACATCGGCGTAGTCACGCCCCCACGCCACCGTCGCGTACCGCTCGTCGACCAATTGGTCGTTGGTGGGGTCGAAAGCGAGCCACCGATCGTTCGGCATCCACACCGCAGCCCACGCGTGGGTCGCATCGACGCCGATCATCCGTTCCTTCCCTGGCGGAGGTTCGGTCGCCAGATATCCCGACACGTACCTAGCGGCGAGACCCTGCGACCGCAGGCAGGCAATGGCCAGTCGGGCGAAGTCCTGGCACACACCCGAACGCGCGGAGAGCACATCGACCACGGTGGTCGAGACCGTCGTGGAACCGGACAGATACCGAAAGTCCGTGAAAATGCGATGCGTCAGATCGACGATGACGTCCGCCAGCGGTCGACCGGGCCGGAAGCTGGGCGCGGCATACGCGCGCACCTCGTCGGTGATCTCCGGAGTGGGAAGATCCAGAGCGAACTCCACCGCGGATGCCCGGGCCGAATCCGCCGGCACGGTCGGGTCGAACAGCGTCATCCGAGCGGACTCCCACGGCGCGGTTGCCGGCCACGACGTGGTCTCGTCCACCGGCCGCGGATAGACCTCCACCAGCGAGTCCGCCGTCACCACCAGTTTCTCGTGATCGTGCGTCACGTGAAAGTACACGTCCTCGTTGCCGTAGACGTCGACCCCGAAGGACTGATCGGTCGGCGCAGGTTCCACGGTGACCGATTTCTCCGTGCAGTGTTGCCCATCCATGTCTCGCGGCGCGAGAAATCCTCGCCCGTACGACGAGGAGACGCGATCGGAGTAGGTATAGGTCGTGATGTGCTTGATTCGGTACCGACGGCTCATCACTGCACCCCGTTCGCAGTTCGAATGTTCGAGCTACCCCACAGCGGCTGCGTGCCACCCGGCAACGACATGTGCGTCGCGAGGACCACGCGAGACAGCTCTTCGAGGGAATCGTGGATGCCGTCCACCAACTCGATCAGGTCGACCCGGCGACCGTTGGCGTCGACCGATTCCAGATCGCCCGGGTCCACTCGCCGCAACCGCACCCGCATCTGCTCGACGAGTTGCTCCGGCCGTGAGGTACCCGAGGCGTCGGGCAGCGATCCGAGGTCGTCGCGAAGACGATCGAGCTGATACACCAACGCTCGCGGATTTCCCTCGTCGAACAACAGCAGCTGCGCAACAGCCGCCGGACGCGCCCGGCCGCTGTTGCGTCGGCGATAGATCACCGAGGACTCGGCCGCAGACAACACCGAATCGATGACGGCCTGTTCCGTGGACGGTGTGAGGGCGTGGCTGAGGGTTGCCGACAGCAGAGCTGTCAGTTGCAGGCCACGTTCGATCCGTTTGCCCGCGTCCATCAGGTACCAGCCGGCATCTCGAACCATCGACTCCGACGCCAACCCGGACACCGCGAGCAGACCCCGCAGCACGCTCGACTGCGACGCGGCCAGTTGGGCACCGTTGTTGACCGGGGACTCCGCCAATTCTTCGAGCGCGGTGTCGATGCGGTTGAGCACGGCCCAGGTGTCGTTCGACAGCTGATCGCGCACCGCGCGCGCCGCCTGCTGCATTCGATCCACCGATTGCGCCAGTGATCCGAGGCGTGCCGCCGACAGCATCAGCGAACGCAGTTCGACGATCGCGTCGGCGCGGGTCTTCTCGTCGAGGAAACCCGGTCCGGTGCGCGAGACCTTGGTGACCGCTTCGAGCAGGATCGGCAAGCTCTCGCTGCCCTCCAACCACGGCATCGACCGGTAGTCCTGATTACGTTCGCGCGCCGCGATCAGCAGACGAGTCATGTCCTCGGCACGCTCGGTGTAGCGACCGAACCAGAACAGATCGCCCAGCACACGTGGTGAGCTGACCACATCGACGTTGGACGCGGCGTACTGCGGCAGCTCTTCCACCGTCGCGGGCGGGGTGTGCGGCGCAGAATCGGCCGGCGTGACCCGTTCCAGCGACTTCACCCAGACATCCTTCGAGGCCACCGTGATGAGGGGATCGGTGACCGGAGCCGTGATCACCACCTGCCCCAGTCCGCCGCGCATCGGGGTGTACCCACCGCGCTGCGCGACCGTGAACAGCCTCATCCCCACTTGCGCGGGAGCCACCGCCAACTGCTCGCCCGCTCCCCCGCCGATCGACGAACCGACCGGAGCCACCGAGAATTCCGGTACTTCCTGACCGGTCCACTTCCAGGGCTCGGCAACGATCCGATCCCACAAGTCGCGAGCTCCGGCATCCGTGAGATCGTGTCCCACCACCGTGCGACGCGACGTGGTCGACCGCAGCACCAGCGAACGCAGTCGATTGCCGATGTGCGAGAGCTGATCAGGGTCACCACCCCAATAGGTGGCAACCGAATCCAGTACCAAATCCTCGTCCAGTAGCGCCCTGCTGAGTGCCGGCAGCAACGGAACCAGTGCCGAGTTCTCGAGTACCCCACTGCCGAGGGTGTTGACCACACTGACAGCACCCCGCCGCAGCGCCTCGACCAGTCCCACCACACCCAGATGCGAGTCCGGGCGCAAATCCAGTGGGTCGGCGAACTCGGCGTCCACTCGACGAAGCACAACATCGACGCGGCGGAGCTTGCCGAGCGACCGCATCCAGAGGCAGCCGTCCCGAACGACGAGATCGGCGTTCTCCACCAACGGGAAGCCGAGAACCGTTGCGAGATACGCCTGATCGAACGCAGTCTCGGAATGCGAACCGGGGCTCAGTACAACCACCACCGGATCCTCGGCGGATGCGGGCGCAGCGTCGCGCAGCGCCAACCGCACCGCACGCGCGAACGTCGAGAGCGGCCTCGGGTTGCTCTCCTGGAACAGCTCGGGCATCGCTCGCGACATCACGCGCCGATCCGCGAGCGCATACCCCACGCCGGACGGTGCCTGAGTTCGGTCGGCCACGACCTGGAATCGACCGTCCGAGCCGCGGGCGACGTCGGCGGCATGCATGAACAACTGATGCGGACCCGGGATGGTGATCGCATGCGCCGCCCGCAGATAGCCTGGGTTGCCGAAGATCAGCTCCGGCGGGATCAGCCCGCGCCGAACGGTCTCCTGGGCACCGTAGATATCGGCAAGTACCGCATCGAGCAACATCGAGCGCTGAACCAAACCGGCTTCCAGACGGTCCCACTCGTCGGCCGCGACCACCAACGGAACGCTGTCCAAGCCCCACCGCACTGCACTGGGCACAGCCTCGGAACCGCCCGACGGAATGGGGTTGTACGTGATGCCGTGGTCGTCGACGAGTCGGCTGACCCGTGACTGCAACGTCTGCATGGCCCCCGAACCGGCCTCGCGCATTCCGTCGATCAACCCCGCCCAATGCGGACGGATGTTGTCGTCGGGATCGAGCATCTCGTCGAAACGATCTGCCCGACCGATCACGGCCTCACGCCGACCCCGATAAGCAAGCCAGGCCGACCCGGCTCCACTGGAGACTTCTTCGCTCCGGCCGGCTCCACCCGTCACAGGTTCGTTCCGGCCGGCTCCACCCGTCACGGGTTCATTCCGGCCGGCTCCACTCAGGGCAGTATCTACGGGCACCATCGAGCCGCTGTTCCTTCCGTCGGTCGATCACCCTCCGACGCCGGGTGAACTCGAAACCGAATTCACCCGAAGCGCGTCGGACCGAGATCGCTACCGGTCGACTCGTTCTGTTGTGCAGGTACGCGTCAGGGCGTGTGAACTCCTGTTCGGCGCAGGTCCAACATGCCGGGAGCACTCACATCGATTGCCTGTCGAGCGTGCATCTCGAGCAATCTTGCTACGTCCACCTTGCCCGAGGTGAACCCACCCTCCTCGAAGCGGCCGTTACGGCGTGCTTCGGCCTCGACGGAGTTGACGGGTGGACCGTCGTACGACCTACCGCCCGGGTGAACGACATGGTACGAGCATCCGCCCACCGCGCGCCCGGTCTGCATCTCCACGAGATCGAAACGCAGCGGACTCTGTACCTCGATCGTCGGGTGCAGAGCGCTCGGCGGCTGCCATGCGCGGTACCGCACCCCAGCGACCTGAACGTCCTGTCGATCGGTGCGCAGCAGCGGCACCGGCACCCCGTTGCACGTCAACAGGTATCGACCCGCATCGGCTCCGGCGACCTGGACCTGGATCCGCTCCACCGAGGAATCCACATAGCGCGCCGTTCCCGAGGACGTCGATTCCTCACCGAGGGTGTTCCACGGCTCGATCGCGCCACGTAGTTCGATCTCGGCGTCGCCGACCACGGTGGTTCCGATCCGCGGGAAACGGAACTCGGTGAACGGGTCCAGCCAGCTGGTGTCGAACTCGATGCCGTGCTCGCGAAGGTCCTCCACCACGCGGCCGATGTCGTTGATGACGAAGTGCGGCAGCATGTACCGCCCGTGCAGGTTCGCGCCGTGCCGAATCAGAGGTGCCTGGAGCGGGGTGTCCCAGAAGCGCGAGACCATCGAACGCACGAGCAGTGACTGCACCATTGCCATCTGATGATGGGGCGGCATCTCGAACCCGCGCAGCTCGAGCAATCCCAGTCGGCCCCGAGTGGAGTCGGGACTGTAGAGCTTGTCTATGCAGAACTCGGCACGGTGCGTGTTCCCGGTGATGTCGGTGAGCAGGTGACGCAACGCCCGATCCACCACCCAGGGCGACGCGGATCGATCTCCATCGGTCAGTCGCCTGATCTCGCTGAACGCAACCTCGAGTTCGTAGAGCGATTCCTCGCGACCCTCGTCGGCACGAGGAGCCTGCGACGTGGTTCCGATGAATCGACCCGAGAACAGGTACGACAGCGACGGGTGACGCTGCCAATGCGTCAGCAGCGACACCAGCAAGTCCGGTCGACGGAGAACCGGCGAGTCCACGGGTGTGACCCCGCCCAGGGTGATGTGGTTGCCACCCCCGGTTCCGCGAGTGGTGCCGTCGTTGTCGAATCCTTCGGTACTCAACCGAGACTTACGTGCCTCGAGGTAGAGGCGTTCCATGAGCTCGTTCTGTTCGGCCCACGAGGACGTCGGTTGAACGTTGACCTCGATCACACCGGGATCCGGTGTGACGGTCAGGGTTTGGATGCGCGGATCCGACGGCGGACCGTAACCCTCGATGACGACCGGCGTGTCGATGGTCGAGGCCGCGTGCTCGACGCGCGAGACGAGGTCGACAAAATCGTCCAATCGATCCATCGGCGGCATGAACACGTGCAGAACGCCGTCGCGGACCTCGGCGACCAGCGCGGTCACGGCGGTGCCGCCTACCCCGGACGTCTCGTTCACCAACTGCGCGTACCGCGACTCGGCCGGATTCACCGCACGCGGCGGTTGCTGCGTCAATTGCCGAATGGGTAGATCGGGAGTGGGCGCGGTGGGATCGGACGGGTTCTCGACCGGACCACCGTCCCAGGAGATCGCGCGGAGCGGCAACCGTAGACCGGCAGGAGAGTCGCCCTCCAGCAACACGATTCGGCCTCGGCGCAACTTCCAGTCCGAGCTCTCCCAGCCGGAGCCGTCCTCGGTGCGAGATATCGGCAACACGAACGCCGCAGGCTCGTCCGTGCTGGCATCGAGCCGCTCGAGCAGTTGTTTTCTGGCGTTCGCGGAATCGGCTCCCGGTTCGAGATCGTCGTCGTCGGCCGGCGGGTCACCGTAGGGCTGACGAACCAGGTCCAACAGTTTCACCAGCGGGTCCTCGTAGGCGGGACGGGCTTGTGAGGCAGGCAGTCCGAGCGCCTTGACCAACTCGTCGATCAACTCCTGCGACGCCGAGTTGTCCACCGGCTCCGGGCGAAGGTCCTCGGCCAACCAGGGATCCGCGATCAGATCGGAATCGTGCCACAGGGCTTGACCGTCGGTGCGCCAGAACAGTCCCACCTGCCACCGCGGCAGCGGCTCGCCGGGGTACCACTTGCCCTGACTGCGCTGTACAAGTCCGTCCGGTGCGTAGATGGTCCGAAGGCGTTCGGCCAGCACACTGGCCAGCTTTCGCTTGTGTGGGCCATCGGCTGTGGTGTTCCACTCCGGGGCTTCCTGATTCTCGATGGCGACGAACGTCGGCTCACCACCGACCGTCAACCGGATGTCCTGGTCGTGCATCCGCTTGTCGATCTTCGCCGCCGTGACCTTGATCGATTCCCACTGATCAGCCGTGTACGGCAACGTCGTTCGCGGGTCCTCGTGCACGCGGACGACGGTGTTCGAGAAATCGAGTTCGGCCTTGCACTTGCTCGTCGCACCGGAGATCGCGGCCGCCGTGGACGGGTGCGGCGTCGCCGAGAGTGGGATGTGCCCCTCGCCTGCGAACAGACCCGATGTCGGATCCATCCCGACCCAGCCCGCCCCGGGCAGATACACCTCGGTCCATGCGTGCAGATCGGTGAAGTCCTCGACAGGACCGGACGGACCGTCCAACGACTTGACGTCCGAGGACAACTGAACGAGATAGCCGGAGACGAAACGCGCAGCGAGACCCATCTGGCGCAGCACCGAAACCAGCAACCATGCCGAGTCACGGCAAGACCCCACAGCAGACGTCAGCGTCAGATCGGGCGTCTGTACCCCGGGCTCCATCCGCACGGAGTAACCGACGTCACCCATGACGGCTTGGTTTGCCATGACGAGAAAGTCGATGGTGCGCAACGACTCTCCGCGTTCGACAACCGCTGCCTGCAGCTTCTCCACCCAGGCCGAGACCACCGGACCGGGACCCGAGCCTGCCTTGTCTTCATCCACCGGACGCAGGTACGGCTCCAGATCAGGAAGGTCGTGCTCTTCGTACGCGAATCCGAAGTGCTCCGCCCATTCTTCGACGAAGAAGTCCAGCGGGTTGATCGACGCCATGTCTGCGACGAGCCCGACCGTGATCGACAGATGGTCGGTGCGCTCGGGAAACACCACCCGAGCAAGAAAGTTACCGAAGACGTCCTGCTGCCAGTTGACGAAGTGTTCCGCTGGTTCGATCTTCAGCGAATACGCCTCGATCGGTGTGCGCGAATGTGGCGCGGGGCGCAACCGGATTTCATGCGGAAAGATCTTGACAGTGCGGTCGAACTGATAGCTGGTGCGGTGTTCGAGTGCAACCTTGATGCCCACGGCGAGCCCCTCGTGATAGTCCCGGTATGGGTGGAACACACAACCCTAGTAGGGCCGAGCCCGGTGCGCTCGGCAAGAATTCGCGATCGGTGCACGCGGGCTGGAACATTTAGGACCCCCGCGCCGTCAGAATGTCGACGCCTTGACACACAGAACTGTCTACGGTTCGCTCAGCCTGAAAATACGGACGAATCGTCGACGTACTTCGCAAGACACTGAAGGGTGAAACGTGAGTGAAAACCCGCCCAATGGACCGCAATACGGTGGCGACCCCAATCCGGACCAGCCGGACCTGAACAAACCGCAGACGCCAGGGAGCGGTTATCCCCCTCCCGGCGGCTATCCCCCTCCCGGCGGCTACCCACCGCCCGGAAACTACCCACCCCAGGGCGGCGCACCCGGTGGATATCCCCCACCGCCCGGAAACTATCCACCCCAGGGCGGCGCACCCGGCGGTTACCCACCGCCTCCCGGTGCCTACCCACCGCCTCCCGGAAACTACGGGAATTACGGAAACCAGGGCTACGGGCAGGCACCGATGGGCCCCAATCCCGGCCGACTCGACGTCGGTGCGGCGCTGAGCTACGGCTTCGACAAATTCAAGGCCAATGTCGGTCCGTGGCTCGGACTGACCGCCATCGTGCTGGCGGTGGGCGTGGTCGCCTTCGTGGTTACGTTCGCGTCGACCTTCGCTGCTGCGATGGACGCCGGCAATCGCGGTGAGACCCTGGACGTCGGCACGTTCTCCGTACTGTCGATACTCCTGACCGCCGTCGCTACCTTCGTGGGGTACTTCGTCAACGCGGCCTTCGTACGCGGAGCGCTGGACGAGACCGTCGGCCCGCAGAAGCCGACGTTCGGCCGGTTCTTCCAATTGACCAATGTGCCTCAGCTCGCCGTCCTGGCCGCGATCTGGACCGTGGTCACCGTGGTGCTCGGATTCATCCCTTTCCTGGGAACGCTCCTGCAGATCGTGTTCGGCGTACTGACAGCCTTCACTCTGACGTTCGCGCTGGACCGGAACCTGGCCGCGTTCGACGCCATAAAGACGAGCGTCGATCTGGTGGTCAAGAACTTCGGCCCCGTCATCCTGCTGATCCTCGCTCTGGCTGCGATCAATATCGTCGGCGCCATACCGTGCGGACTAGGGCTGCTGGTCACCGTCCCAGTTTCGGTGATTGCGCTGAACTACGCCTACCGCGTGCTCACCGGTGGGCCGTTGTCCCCCGCTCGCTGACGACACAGCTCGATATACGCGAATGTCCCCGTAACGCTCGGCGTTACGGGGACATTCGCGTTCGGAAGTCGACTGTTACGCGTCGACCACAGTCTCGGCCGAAGCTGGAGACTCTTCCTTTTTTTCCGGCTTGAAGTCGACGCCCGATTCCTTACGCTGCTGCGGCGTGATCGGTGCAGGCGCGTCGGTCAGCGGATCGATGCCACCACCGGACTTGGGGAATGCGATGACCTCACGGATGGAATCGACCCCGGCGAGCAGCGCGGTGATCCGGTCCCAGCCGAACGCGATTCCGCCGTGCGGCGGTGCGCCGTAGGAGAAGGCATCGAGGAGAAAGCCGAACTTCTCCTGAGCTTCTTCCTTGCCGATACCCATGATCGCGAACACCCGTTCCTGAATGTCCTTGCGGTGGATACGAATACTGCCGCCACCGATCTCGTTGCCGTTGCAGACGATGTCGTAGGCGTAGGCCAGAGCAGACCCGGGGTCGGTGTCGAACGTCTCCATCGACTCCGGCTTCGGCGAGGTGAACGCGTGGTGCACAGCCGTCCACGCGCCGGATCCGACGGCTACGTCACCGCTGGCGGTGGCATCGGACGTCGGCTCGAACAGCGGAGCGTCGACGACCCAGACGAATGCCCAGGCCTTCGGGTCGATCAGGTCGAGCTTGCGGGCGATCTCGCCGCGGACGGCACCGAGCAGTCCACGCGAGGCCTTGACGGGTCCTGCGGAGAAGAAGATCGCATCGCCGTTGTTCGCACCGACGTGCGCGGCCAGGCCGTCGCGTTCGGCGTCTGTCAGATTCTTCGCGACCGGGCCGCCGAGGGTGCCGTCCTCGCCGACGAGAACGTAGGCGAGGCCCTTGTGTCCACGTTGCTTGGCGAATTCCTGCCAGCGGTCCAGTTGCTTGCGGGGCTGAGATGCGCCACCGGGCATGACGACCGCGCCGACGTAGGGAGCCTGGAACACCCGGAAGGTGGTCTCGGAGAAGAAATCCGTGCACTCGACAAGCTCGATGTCGAATCGCAGGTCCGGCTTGTCGGATCCGTAGCGGCGCATGGCCTCGGCGTAGGTGATCCGCGGAATCGGCGCGGTGAAGTGATGCCCGACGAGCTTCCACAGCGACGCCAGAATTTCCTCGGCCAGCAGGATGACGTCGTCCTGAGTGACGAAGCTCATCTCGACGTCGAGCTGGGTGAACTCGGGCTGACGGTCGGCGCGGAAATCTTCGTCTCGGTAGCACCGGGCGATCTGGTAGTACCGCTCGATACCGCCGACCATGAGCAGCTGCTTGAACAGCTGCGGGCTCTGCGGCAGAGCGTAGAAGCTGCCCGGCTGCAGACGTGCGGGAACGAGGAAGTCTCGTGCGCCTTCGGGAGTGGAACGCGTCAGCGTCGGGGTCTCGACCTCGACGAACTCGTGATGCGCAAGCACCGACCGGGCGGCAGCGTTGACGTGAGAACGCAGCCGAATGGCACGGCCGGGGCCCTCACGGCGCAGGTCGAGGTAGCGGTACTTCAGACGCGCTTCCTCGCCCGGCTGATCGTCCAGCTGGAACGGCAGCGGTGCGGCCTCGGACAAGACCTCGATCTCGGAGGCCTCGACCTCGATGGCACCGGTGGGGATCTCGTAGTTTGCGTTGCCCTCGGGACGACCCTCGACCTTGCCGGTCACCTTCACCACGTACTCGGCACGCAGGCGGTGTGCCTGCTCGAGTGCTGCTCCCTCGCGGAAGACGACCTGGGACACACCGGAGGCGTCACGAAGGTCGATGAAGATGACGCCGCCGTGATCGCGTCGACGGGCCACCCATCCCGTCAGCGTCACGGTTCGGTCGACGTGCTCGGGGCGTAATGAGCCGGCGAGGTGGGTGCGCAGCACGGGTGTCCTTTCGAGAAAAATCCGCTGATCGTGTTCTTCGCTCACCGATCCTACGGAGCACATCACCGTAGAAGGAAACGAGATGCCGTCCCGGCATGCGAAGCTAAGGCCGACAGCGGCGGTATCGGTTCGCATCGTCAGATGCTGGCTCGGCGGAGGGGAACTCGGTCATGACGTTCAGAGAAGGCTCGCAATCGGAACCGGGCCGAGTCTCGGTCGGCGGCGGCGGGGGCGGTGGACGCGGCAAGTTGGCGATCGGCGGCGGAGCGGGTGGCTTGGTCGTCATCGTCCTTGCCCTGCTGTTCGGCGGCGACCCGGGAGCAATCCTGAACCAGATCAGTGGCGGCGACAGTTCAGCCGGACAGAACGACTCCGGGTCGTCCGGAACGCTCGACTGTGACGTCACAGAGGCGAACAGCAATGTCGACTGCCGAGTCGATTTCACGGTGGCGAGCCTCGACACCGTGTGGGAATCGCAGCTGCAATCGCAGACCGGCGTCGCGTACGTCCAGCCGGCTGTCAACCTGTTCTCGGGTGCAACGAACACTGGCTGCGGCAACGCCACCAGCGCCGTCGGGCCGTTCTACTGCCCGGCCGATTCCACGGCATATTTCGACACCAGCTTCTTTCAGGTACTCGTCGACCAGTTCGGCTCCAGCGGCGGACCACTCGCGCAGGAGTACGTGGTGGCGCACGAGATCGGCCACCACATCCAGAATCAGCTGGGTGACATCGGGCGCGCGCAAGCCGATCCGCAGGGACCCGAGTCCGGTGGCGTCAAGGTGGAGTTGCAGGCAGATTGCTACGCGGGCATCTGGGCGCACTACGCAGCCGAGACGGTCGATCCGAAAACCGGGGTTCCGTTCCTCGAGCCGCTGACCACCACCGACATCAACGACGCGCTCTCGGCCGCGTCGTCGGTGGGCGACGACCGGATTCAGCAGGCATCCACCGGCCGCGTCAACCCCGAGGGCTGGACGCACGGGTCTTCTGCCCAGCGACAGGCATGGTTCACCGCCGGGTACGAGACCGGACAGGTCGCGGCCTGCGACACGTTCTCGGCGCGCGATCTGAACAACCCGTGATCGCACCACTCAGAACAGCGTGAGGGCCGGTCCCGAGGTCGCCAGTTCTCGGGGTTCGGCGGGCTCGTTGGCAGGCAAAGACCGGGTTTGTTCTACGGCGAACCCGTACGTCTCGAGCAACGGGTCGATACGCCCTCGGAGCCACTGCTTGTACTCGGCCGTCACGTACGCCCCGTGACCGTAGAGCTGACGGTATCGCCGGACCAACGCCGGGTGCTCCTTCACCAGCCAGCTCATGTACCAGTCCTTGGTGCTGGACCGTAGATGCATCGGCAACGCCGTCACACTCGTAGCTCCCGCGTCGGCCAGTGCGCTGATCAGACCGTCGAGATGCTTGGCACCGTCCGTGAGGAAGGGAATCACCGGTGCGACCAACACTCCACAATCCAGGCCTGCGTCACGGACGGCACGGATGAGGTCCAATCGTGCACGTGGACTTGGGGTCCCGGGCTCGAGCTGCTTCTGCAGATCGGGGTCGTGGATGGCGAGGCTGATGCTCACGTGCACATCTACCTGCTGAGCAGCCAACGTCAACAAGGGCAGGTCGCGACGCAGCAGTGTGCCCTTGGTCAGGATCGAGAAAGGCGTACCGGACTCCGTCAACACCCGAATGATGCCGGGCATCAACCGGTATCGGCCCTCGGCGCGCTGATAGGGGTCGGTGTTCGTCCCGAGCGCTACCGGCTCCCTTTTCCAGGATCGACGTGCGAGCTCTTTGCGTAGGACTGCCGCGACATTCGTCTTGACGACGATCTGCGAGTCGAAGTCGTTGCCGGAGTCGAGGTCCAGGTATTCGTGTGTCGGTCTGGCGAAGCAGTACCGGCACGCATGGGAACATCCCCGCATCGGATTCACGGTCCACGAGAAGGGCACCTGCGATTCACCCGGAACCTCGTTCAGGGCACTCTTGCACAGCACCTCGTGGAAGGTTATTCCCTCGAACTCCGGGGTCTGTACGCTGCGGACGAGCCCGGACCGTTCGAGCCCCGGTAGCGCGCCGTCGTCCGCGGCTTCGAGAGTCTGACCGGCCCATCGCATGCACACAGTCGAACATTTGTTCTATGTGGTGTCAAGGTCGGTATCGTTCCCCCGCATCCCCGCTCGGATCCGGCGGCCGGTAAGCGATAGCGTAGGGCCTCAAGTCGATCCTAGGAGTGCACCGCACGTGACCGCCCCGAACACACCGACCCTCGAACCCATTCTGCGCCTGGGACTCACACTGGGACCGGCCATCGAGATCGGTCCGGTGCCCGAAGGCGACCGAGTCGTCACCACCGTCCTCGGCGGGGCCGCCCCCGGCCCGGACATCGAGGGCACTCTGGCTGCTCGATCGACAGTCGTCAGCGTCACCCGACCCGACGGATGCACCGAGTTCAGCAGTGATCTCGTCCTCGAATTGGCAACCGGCGGTTATCTTTCGCTCGACTATCGCGGGGTTCAGTTCGGCCCGGCCGAGGTCATCGATGCGCTCGACGATCCCGACCGGGAGGTCGATCCCGCTACCTACTACTTCCGTGGCACGTTGCGAGTGTCGACGGCTGTTCCGAAGTTCACGTACCTCAACCGTGCGCTGGTCGTCACTTCCGGCTCACGATCGGCCGAGGCCGTGGTCCTCGACGCGTTCCTGGTGACCTGATACCTGCTCGCTCATCGGAGCAGCTGGGCGACCTCACGGTCGGTCAGCGTCGCATGCGGAGTGCGGCCCTTGCTGCGAACCAGTTCGATCGCTCGGTACAGGGGCCGTTCGTCCAGTCCGGCGTCACGTGCCTCGGCCCGTAGCTGGTCCACCAGGACCGACGCGATGGCCGCGGCGGGGACGAGCTCGGTGGTCCACAGCGAATCGGCGAGGGTGCGTAGGGCGAGGATCGGCAGTTCACGACCCCCACCGTTGGTGTACAGCGCCAGTGGTAGGACTACGCGAGTGCGACCGTCGTAGAGCCGCAACGAGATCTGATCGATCCCAGCCGTGCGAATCGTCAGCTCGGCCGTCACCACCTCCGGCATCCTCAGCCGGCGAGTGCGCAACCCTCGCGCGCAGAGTTGCGGACCATCGAGCCACACCCGCCGACGCAGGCCCAGCCAGCCCGACAATACTGCGGGGCCACCGATGACCACCCCGACGAGAACGGCAACCCACACCGGCACGAACAGCGCCAGGACGACGGCGAGAACGATCCCGATCGCAGCCGACCCGACAATGATTTTCCGCAGGCGCGGTGCCAGGAACTCCACCGAGACCAGGTCCAAGGCTACCGGCCCGGAAGCGGGCCGAGGGTTATCGGCCAAGGCGGACCCCGAGGGCGTCGACCACGTCGGCCAACGCGACAGTGTCCTGCTCCCCGTTCGAGAGGTCTTTCACCACAACCGATTCCGCTGACAGTTCTTGATCGCCCAGCACCAGCGCGTATCGGGCACCCGATCGATCGGCTGCCTTCATCGCTCCTTTGATGCCGCGATTTCCGTACGCCATGTCCACTGCGATACCCCGTTCGCGTAGCTGCGCGGCGATATCGACGATCGCCAGTTTGGCTGCGGCACCCATCGGGATGCCGAACACCTGACACCGAGACGTGGCCCCCGCAGTCTTTCCCTCGGCGGCCAGGGCGAGGACGGTGCGGTCGACGCCGAGCCCGAATCCGATACCCGACAACGCTTGCCCGCCCAGCTGTTCCATCAGCCCGTCGTAGCGGCCGCCGCCGCCGATGCCCGATTGCGCCCCCAGCCCGTCGTGCACGAACTCGAACGTGGTCTTGGTGTAGTAGTCCAGGCCGCGCACCATCCGCGGGTTCACCAGATAAGGGACGTTCATCACGTCCAGATACGCCAGCACCTCGTCGAAGTGTTCTTTGGCCGAATCGGAGAGGTGATCGAGCATCAACGGCGCGTCCGCGGTCATCTCGCGCACCTCCGGCCGCTTGTCGTCGAGCACCCGCAGCGGGTTGATCTCGGCGCGCCGACGCGTGTCCTCGTCCAAAGGAAGCGCAAAGAGGAACTGCTGCAACAACTCTCGATACTGAGGGCGGCAGGTGTCGTCACCGAGCGAGGTGATCTCCAGGCGGAAACCGGTAAGCCCGAGAGCGCGAAAACCGGCGTCGGCCACGGCGATGACCTCGGCGTCCAGCGCTGGGTCGTCGATGCCGATCGCTTCGACACCAACCTGTTGCAGCTGCCGGTACCGCCCGGCCTGCGGGCGCTCGTAACGGAAGAACGGCCCGGCGTAGGCCAACTTCACCGGAAGCGCGCCCCGATCCAATCCGTGCTCGATCACCGCACGCATGACCCCCGCGGTGCCCTCGGGACGCAGCGTCACCGACCGATCTCCGCGATCGGCGAACGTGTACATCTCCTTGCTGACCACATCGGTCGACTCCCCGACCCCACGGGCGAACAGCCCGGTGTCCTCGAAGATCGGCAGTTCGATGTGTCCGTAGCCGGCATTGCGGGCGGCGTCGAGCAGCCCCTCTCGCACGGCGACGAACTCGGCCGAGTTGGGGGGAAAGTAGTCGGGAATGCCCTTGGGCGCAGAAAAGGTGGTCGGCTTGCTCACGCTCACAGCTTCCCTTGCTCGGGGTCGCCGAGTCCAACGAGGAACGGATTGGACGCACGTTCCTGGCCGATCGAACTCTGGCCGCCGTGTCCGGGCAGTACCACGGTGTCGTCACCGAGCGGCAGCAACCGGGTCGCGATGGACCGCAGTAGCTGGTCGTGGTCACCGCCGGGTAGATCCGTCCTACCGATCGACCCCGCGAAGAGGGTGTCTCCGGTCAGCGCCAGCGGGACCGCACCGTCCGGCCCGTCGGCCCGAGCGAGAAACACCACCGAACCCTGGGTGTGCCCGGGCGTGTGCACCACCGAGAACTCGATTCCGGCGAGATCGAGCTGCTCGCCGTCGGCGAGTTCGATCACCTCGGCCGGTTCGCGGAACTCGATGTCACCCAGCACGGCAGCCAACGCTGGACCCGTTCCCTTGATCGGGTCCGACAGCATGTATCGGTCTTCGGGTGCGATGTACGCAGCAATGCCGTACTTTTCGCAGATCGGCTCGACCGACCACGTGTGGTCGAGGTGGCCGTGCGTGAGCAGCACAGCGGTGGGAGTGAGCGAGGATCGCGTCAGAAAATCGATCAGCGGATCGGCGGCGTCCTGGCCGGGATCGACGACGACGCACTCGGACGCGTCGTCCTGGGCCAGGATGTAACAATTCGTCTGAAACATGCCTGCGGGGAATCCGGTGACGAGCAAACCAATCGCTCCTAAAGGCTGAGGCCGAAGTACCGAACAAGCTTAGTGGGGCCGTTCGGATCGGGTCCCCCCAGCATGCTCTCAGGCATTGATGGCACACTCGCGTTGGCCGATTTCGGCCTGTTACCACACGATCGGTCCGTGCAGCGAGCGGGCAAGGTCGATTTTCGGACAAGCGGGAGGAACACGAATTGCCCAGCAACGAGCAACGGCGCGAGGCTGCCAAACGAAAGCTCGAACGCCAACTCGTACGCCGTGCGGAGCGCGCACGGCGTCGTAAGCAATTGACGATTGCAGGTTCCATTCTCGGTGTCGTCGCAGTCGTGGCCGTCGTCTCGGTCGTGTACGTGGTGACCCGCGGTGACGACGATGCGAGTACCGCCCAGGAATCGACGACGTCCGCACCCGCCGACTCCCTCATCGCGGCGGGACGTTCCGAGCCCTTGCCCGAGACGGTGAACTGCTCCTATCCCGCTGCGGCACAGCCTGCAGCCAAGGAGAACACTCCCCCGCGCACCGACAACGTCCCCACCAGCGACGAGCCGCTGAGCTACAGCATGACCACGAACCAGGGCAATATCGGTTTGACTCTGAACAACCCCGAGTCGCCGTGCACGGTGAACAGTTTCGTCTCGCTCGCCAACCAGGGCTACTTCGACGGCACCACCTGTCATCGACTCACCACCGGTGCCGGTCTTCAGGTGCTGCAATGCGGCGATCCCACGGGCACCGGAAGCGGTGGACCGGGCTACCAGTTCGCCGACGAATTCCCCACCGACACGTTCGCCGAGGGCGACCCCGCTGCGCAGACACCGATCGCGTACCCGCGCGGCACGTTGGCGATGGCCAACGCAGGTCCGGGAACCAACGGCAGCCAGTTCTTCCTGGTCTACGGAGATTCGGAACTGCCGCCTGCCTACACCGCGTTCGGCACGATCGACGAGACCGGCCTCGCCACGCTCGACGCCATCGCGGCCAAGGGAGTGCAGGGCGGCGCATCCGACGGAGCACCCGCCGAGCCGGTCGACATCACGAACATGCTGAGCGACCTGTGAACCGCACCTCTGTCCTTCTGACCGGGCTCTCGGCTACCGCTCTGGTGCTGGCCGGCTGCTCCAGTTCGGCCGAACCCGCTGCCCAGCCTGCTGCAGCAACCTCGTCGACGACGTCGTCCGCTCCGGCGGCAACGACAACACAGCGGCCGGCGTTGGACCTGTCTCGGTTCGGTGCGCTGCCAGCCGTGCCACAGCCGACGACCGACACTGTGTCCTGCGCCTATCCGGCTGAGACGCCGGCCGCGAAGGAGGTCGATCCACCTCCCGTCGACAATGTCGACGTGTACGGAACCGTCGACGTCGCACTGGCCACCAGCCAGGGGCCGATCGACATCACGCTGGACCGGACGCAGGCACCGTGCACGGTCAACAGCGTCGTCAGCCTCGTCCAGCAGGGATACTTCGACGGCTCTCCCTGCCACCGGTTGACCACGTCACCGGGCCTCGAGGTGCTCCAGTGCGGCGATCCGTCCGGATCCGGTCGAGGCGGACCCGGATACAGCTTCGCCAACGAGTACCCCACGACGACATACACCGGCGATCCCGCACAGGCCGAGAATCCGGTGGTCTACCCCCGCGGGACGCTCGCGATGGCCAATGCCGGCCCCGACACCAACGGCAGCCAGTTCTTCCTGGTGTACGCCGATTCTGTGCTGCCGCCGCAGTACACGGTGTTCGGCACCATCTCCGAGAGCGGACTGGCCACCCTCGACGCCATCGCAGCGGGAGGGGTGACCGGAGGCTCCGAGGACGGCGCGCCTGCGAACCCGGTGATCCTGGAATCGGCAACGGTGTAGACAGATTCGAAATACGAGAGGGTGAGCAGAGAATCTCTGCTCACCCTCTCGTCGTTGTCGGGACCGCTCAGGCGGCCGATGTCAGCCGGTAGACGTCGTAGACGCCCTCGACATTGCGGACCACGTTCAGCACGTGACCAAGATGCTTGGGATCACCCATCTCGAACGTGAATTTGCTGATCGCAACCCTGTCTCCCGACGTGGCGACGGATGCCGAGAGGATGTTGACCTTCTCGTCGGCCAGCGCCTTGGTCACATCGGAAAGCAGTCGGTGGCGGTCGAGTGCCTCGATCTGGATGGCCACCAGGAACACCGAGGACGCCGACGGTGCCCACTGAACCTCGATGAACCGCTCGGACTGCTCCTCGAGTGAGCGAGCGTTGGTGCAGTCGGTGCGATGCACGCTGACCGAACCGCCGCGGGTGACGAATCCGAGGATCTCGTCTCCTGGCACGGGAGTACAGCACTTCGCGAGTTTCGCGACGACGCCGTCCGCACCGGTGACCAACACCCCGGCATCGCCGACCTGGCGAGGACGGGTAGGAATTGTCGACGGAGTCGACCGCTCGGCGAGTTCTTCCTCGACATCGCCGACACCGCCGAGATGAGCGACCAAACGCTGCACCACGTGGCGAGCGGACACGTGATTCTCGCCGACCGCGGTGTAGAGCGCCGAGACATCGACGTACCGCAGTTCGTGCGCGATGGCCGACATCGATTCGGCATTCATCAACCGCTGCAACGGTAGTCCGCCTCGGCGCACCTCCTTCGCGATGGCGTCCTTGCCGGCCTCGAGTGCTTCCTCGCGGCGCTCCTTGGCGAACCACTGACGAATCTTGGTCTTCGCTCGCGGCGATGCCACGAATCCCTGCCAGTCCCGGCTCGGTCCGGCGGTGGCGGCCTTGGAGGTGAACACCTCGACCACTTCACCGTTGTCCAGGGTGCGCTCGAGTGCGACAAGTCGACCATTGACGCGTGCGCCGATACAGCGATGGCCCACCTCGGTGTGTACCGCGTAGGCGAAGTCGACCGGACACGAACCGGCGGGCAAGGTGACGACGTCGCCCTTGGGCGTGAAGACGAAGATCTCCTTGACCGCGAGGTCGTACCGCAGCGACTCGAGAAACTCTCCGGGATCGGCCGCTTCACGTTGCCAGTCGAGCAGTTGGCGCATCCACGCCATGTCGTCGACCTCGGCGTTGTCCTGAGAGTGCTTGCCCTTGGTCTCCTTGTACCGCCAGTGCGCAGCAATTCCGAACTCTGCCGTCCGGTGCATGTCCCGCGTGCGGATCTGTACCTCGAGAGGCTTGCCCTCGGGTCCGATCACCGTGGTGTGCAAAGACTGGTAGACGCCGTAGCGCGGTTGAGCGATGTAGTCCTTGAAGCGGCCCGCCATCGGCTGCCACAGCGAGTGCACGACGCCCACGGCGGCGTAGCAGTCGCGGATCTCGTCGCACAGGATCCGTACACCCACGAGGTCATGGATGTCGTCGAAGTCGCGGCCCTTGACGATCATCTTCTGGTAGATCGACCAGTAGTGCTTCGGCCGCCCCTCGACCACGGCGCTGATTCTCGACGCCGCCAGTGTCGCGTTGATCTCGGCCCGCACCTTCTCGAGGTACGTGTCGCGTGATGGTGCTCTATCGGCAACGAGACGAACTATCTCGTCGTACTTCTTGGGGTGCAGGATGGCGAACGCCAGGTCCTCGAGCTCCCACTTGACCGTTGCCATTCCGAGCCGATGCGCAAGCGGCGCAATGACTTCCAGCGTTTCTTTCGCCTTGCGGGCCTGCTTCTCCGGCGGCAGGAAACGCATGGTGCGCATGTTGTGCAGTCGGTCTGCCACCTTGATGACGAGCACCCGCGGATCTCGCGCCATCGCGATGATCATCTTGCGGATGGTCTCGCCTTCGGCCGCGGTTCCGAGAACCACCTTGTCGAGTTTGGTCACCCCGTCGACCAGATGGGATACCTCCTCGCCGAATTCCTCGGTCAACTTGGCGAGCGAATACCCGGTGTCCTCGACCGTGTCGTGCAGCAACGCCGCTACCAGCGTCGTGGTGTCCATTCCCAGCTCGGCCAGGATGTTCGCCACGGCGAGCGGATGAGTGATGTAGGGATCGCCGGACTTACGCATCTGCGATGCATGCAACTCGTCCGCGACGTCGTAGGCACGCTGCAACAACGCGAGATCGGCCTTGGGGTAGAGCTCGCGGTGCAGGCTGACGAGAGGTTCGAGCACCGGCTTGACGGCGGCGCTGCGTCCGGCGGTGATGCGGCGCGCCAGACGGGCCCGCACCCGCCGCGACGCCGACGTCGGTACCGGTGCCGAATTGCGCGTACCGGACGGAGCCTGCGCGTCGTTCGGCACAGAATCGGGGGAAACAGAATCACGGGACATCGGGGACTCGACTGCGGGACCGGTGTCACCGGAGCCGGTCTCGCCCTCGGTCACGACGTCGACTCCGGCCTGATCGGAAACGTCAGGCCTTTCGGGGACGGCGGGCCCATCCGGCAAGGGCTGATCGATGTAACGGGTCACTCTCATCACCTCCTGCCACGCGCTCCACGCTGTCGCCGGACGCATCCGGAGAACGCATTATGTAGAGACTTTAGTCCTCATACTCGAACCAGGCAGGCGAGCGGGTAGTCACTGCACCTCTCACGCCCTCCCAGGGCCGTGATCTCGAGAACGACGGCGGCACCGACTATCACCGCACCCTGATCGGCCAACAACCGTGCGGTCGCGTCGACGGTACCGCCCGTCGCCAGTACATCGTCGATCACCAACACCCGCCGTCCAGCCAGCTCGATCGCCGTCGGGATCTGCAACTCGGCGGTCCCGTATTCGAGGTCGTAGGCCCGCGAATGCACCGGAGGTGGCAGCTTGCCCGCCTTGCGCACTGCCAGCACACCGCAGCCCAGCTCCAGGGCCACACCGGCACCCAGCAGAAAGCCACGCGCGTCGATTCCCGCAACCAGATCGACATCGTGGTGGCCCTGCGCCAACTCCGACACGACGCTGCGCAAGGCGCTGCCGTCTGCGAACACCGGAGTCAGATCGCCGAAACGCACTCCGGGAACGGGGAAGTCGTCGACCCACCGCGTCAGCCGAGCCACGGCAGCGACTGCGTCTGCCCGATCACCTGCGTCGTTCATCGAAGAAGAACCCACCGATCCATGTTCCATCCGGCACCAGCGGCCGTCGGGTTGGGCACCACATCCTGCATTCCGTCGCTGACGACGGTGGTGCGCGGCTCGTTGTACAGGGGAAGCGACGGCATGTCGTTCCACAGGATGTTCTCGCCCTCCGTGGCGAGAGCCAGCACTCGCTCGGGGTCATCGGTCACCGCCAGCTGATCGACGATGGAATCGATCCTGCCGTTGCTGTAGCCGCCGACGTTCAGTCCGATTCCCGTCCTGAGCGAATACCGTGCGACAGCTCCACCTGCCGACCCCGATGGCCCGGGCAGAGAACCACTGCTGCCCAGCACCGCGTCGACGGCACCGCCGCGCAGGGCGGACGGCGTGAACTCCGGCGAGCTCGCATCGACGACGGTGATGCCGGCAGCAGCGCAATCGGCAGCCATGCGGCCGACTTCCTGTGCGCGACGAGCATCCGGTCCCCGGTAGCCGACGCGAACGGTGAGGGCACTCTCGCCTGCCGCAGCAAGTTCCTTGCCCGCCTGATCCAGGTCCGAGCGCCGATACCGATCGCCGACGACGGTTGCGACCGCCGGATACTCGAGGGTGTCCAGTTGCACCAGTCGAGCATCGACGATTCCCGAGCCGAGCCCGGCCGCTGGAGCGTCCGATCCCGGATGCCCGAGCGTGTCGAACAGATCCGATCTCGGGATGCACGCGGCGACCGCTCGTCGCGCGCTCGCGTCGGCCAGTACCCCTTGTGTGGCGAAGGTCAGCTGTTCGAGGCCTCGTGACGGCTCCTCGCTGGTCGCGAATCCCTCGGTCGTGCCGAGATCGACGGCGCCCGCACCGTGGTCGAGCACGTCGAGCGAGCCGTCCGCCACCTTGGCAGCCACGTCGGTGCCCTTGGGCCAGACGACTACCTGCTCGGTTTCGGGCGGAATTCCCCACCAAGCCTCGTTCGCGACGAGAACAAGACCTCCGTCGGCGGTGTACGACTCGACGCGGTACGGCCCGGCCGAGGGCAGCAACGAGGTGTCGATCGCGCCCGGCGTCAGTGTCCACCCGGTATTCCAGAATTCGGCGATGCGGCCCACCACATCGTTGTCGCCGGCCAGGATGGGATCGACGACGTTCGGCACTCCTGCCGCCCGGGCCGCAACGTGCGCAGGCAACAGATCGGTGGCACCGAACAGGGCGCGCCAGTTCTGGTAACTGCGCCCTGGAGCGAACACGACCGTGGCCTCCTTGGCCCCGGGGACACAGTCGATGCGTTGGATGTCCGAGTACCCGGCCGACGACGCCGCGTCGAACATGGGACCGTCGGTGGCGAATCGGCCGCTGTTCGCAGCCCAGGCCAACACGAGGTCATCGCAGGCCATCGGTGCACCGTCGGAGTACTTCGCCGCTGGGGCAATGGAGTACTGCACGGTCAACGTGTCACCGGGAACCACTTCCGTGGTCCCGATATCGTTGTCCGACAACGCATCCCCCTCGGGACCGAGGTAGCTGAAGCCCACCTGAACCCGGGTGAACGCCTGCCGAGCTCCCGACGCCGCGCCGTCGACCGTTCTGGCGTTGTACGTGTCGACGACGTTGTCGAACGAGTAGCCGATCGAGGGAACCTTGTCCTCGGGCGACGAACACGCGGTGATGGACACCGCAGCGACACCGGCCGCCACCAGTGCCGCGCTCCACCTGCGTTTCACGTGCACTCTCCGTCCCAGTCGAGGGTGGATATCTACCGTCGCTTCTTGTTTCGCTTTCCGGTGGGCCGGTTACCCGGCTGCGGAGTGGACGCCTTGGTGGTGGACACTCCGACGGCCACCGGTTCGGGAGCGAGACCGGCCGCGCGGGCAGCGGCATCGGCCCGCTTGGAGTGGACCTTGCGTGTGTGGGCAGCAACCGGGCCCCACTTCTCCTTGAGCGTCACCAGCAGCGGAGTAGCGAAGAAGATGGACGAGTAGGCACCGACGATCATGCCGACGAGCTGCACCAGCGCCAGGTCCTTGAGTGTGCCGACCCCGAGCAGCCAGACGGCGACGATCATGAGCGCGATCACCGGCAGAACGCCGATGACGGTCGTGTTGATCGAGCGCATCAGGGTCTGGTTGACAGCGAGGTTGGCCTGCTCTGCGTACGTCTTGCGGTGCAGGTTCAAGATCCCGCGGGTGTTCTCCTCGACCTTGTCGAACACCACCACCGAGTCGTACAACGAGAAACCGAGGATCGTCAGCAGTCCGATGACCGTCGCAGGAGTCACCTCGAACCCGACGATCGAGTACACGCCTGCCGTGACGACGAGGTCGAATCCCAGAGCAGCCAGAGCGGCGAACGCCATATCCCGTTCGTATCGGACAGCGATGTAGATGCTGACGATGACCAGGAACACCGCGAGCGCGATCAACGCCTTCTGGGTGATCTGGCCACCCCAGGTCTCACTGACGTCGGACACACTGATCGCATTGGGAGTAGCGGTGCCGCTGTTGTCCTGCGGCTCGAAAGCCTGGAACAACGCCTGACGCAAGCTGTCCACTTCACCGGGGTCGAGAGCCTCGGAGCGAATCTGCACCGTTGCTGCCGCGCCCGAGCCGACCGTCTGCACCGACACCGGGGGCATACCCAGCGAGTCGTTGTACACGGTTTCGACCTGCTCGGTGGAGATGTTGTCGGCGGCCGGCAGGGCAATCCGAGTCCCGCCCTCGAAATCGATGCCCAGCGTGAATCCGCGCACGAGGAAGCTCAGCAGGCACACCAACACGATGACAGCGGTGAGGATGTAGTAGAAGCGGCGACGACCGACGATGTCGAAGGCACCGGTTCCGGTGTAGAGCCTGGACAGCCAGCTGTGCTTGGGCTGGGTGGACTGATCGACACTCGAGTCGTCGAGGGGCGATGGGGTCGACGTGGTCGTATCCGACATGTCATGCCTCCTTCGACGGCGTGGTGCCGGTCTTGACGGCGAGCGCCTTGTTGGCAGCACGCTTGCGTTCGAGCGCGATCTGCTGGACGGCACCGAGACCGTTGACGGACGGCTTGGACCAGAATTTCGACTTCGACGCCAGGTACACCAGTGGCCAGGTCACCAGCACCACGACGATGATGTCGAGGATCGTCGTCAGACCGAGGGTGAAGGCGAAGCCGCGGACCTGCCCCACAGCGAGTACGTACAGCACCGCGGCCGCGATGAAGCTGACCGCGTTGCCGGACAGGATGGTTTTGCGTGCGCGTGCCCAACCGCGTGGTACCGCCGACCGGAAACTGCGACCCTCACGAATTTCGTCCTTGATGCGCTCGAAGAACACCACGAAGGAGTCCGCGGTCATACCGATGCCGATGATGAGTCCGGCAATTCCTGCGAGGTCCAGGGTGAAGCTGATCCACCTGCCCAACAGAACGATGATTCCGTAGACGACGAGACCCGCCAACGCCAACGACAGCGCCGTGAGCAGACCCAGGGCGCGGTAATAGAGCAGGCAGTAGACCAGCACGAGCGCCAGTCCGATGGCTCCGGCGATGAGGCCGGCTTCCAGCGAAGCCAATCCCAGTGTGGCCGAGACAGTTTCGGCTTCGGAGGATACGAAGGACAGCGGTAGAGAGCCGTACTTGAGGGTGTTGGCCAGCTCCGAGGCACTCTGGGCGTTGAAGTTTCCAGTGATCGAGGTGGCGCTGCCCGCCGGGGTGGCACCCTGAATCACCGGCGCACTGATCACCTTCGAGTCGAGCACGAATGCGGCCTGCTTCTGCAGGTTGGCGGCGGTGAACTGAGCCCACGTGTTGGAACCGTCCGAGTCGAACGTCAGGCTCACCTGGAACTGGGCCTGTTGGCTGTCGAATCCGGAGGTTGCGTCGGCGATCTGCTGCCCGTCGATGATCGTCGGGCCGAGCAGGTAGACGGCCGTCCCGTCGGTCGAGCACGCAACGAGGGGAAGAGCCGGATCGTCGTTGCCAGCGAGGGGGTCGGCCGCGTTGCAGTCGAGGGACTGCATCGCCAACTGCTGAATCTGCTGATCCTCGCTCTGCCGCAGCGTCTTGGCGTCGGCGATCTCCTGGGCAGCACGATCGGCGTCCGACAGCGACGCATCCGCGGCGGGATCGTCGGTAGCGGGTGCATCGGTCGCGGGTGCATCGGTCGCGGGTGCATCGGTCGCGGGAGCGGGCGTCGGATCCACCGCAGACGGATCCTGCGCCGGGAAGACCCGACTCTGAGGAGCGGCCGGTGCGGCGGGATCTGCAGCAGGAGCGGCCGGATCGACCGGCGCGGCGGGGTCGGCCGGCGTTTGCTGCGACCCTGCACCCTCGCCCGCCGACGGGGCAACCGATCCCACCACGGGTCGGATGAACAGTCGTGCGGTCTGGCCCAGAGTGCGCGCCTGAGAACTGTCGTCACCGGGCACCGTGATGACGAGGTTGTCTCCGTCGACGACCACCTCGGAGCCCGTGACACCGAGACCGTTGACGCGAGTCTCGATGATCTGCTGCGCCTGCTTCAGGCTGTCCTGCGTCGGCGCATTGCCGTCGGGGGTTCGCGCGGTGAGTGTCACGCGCGTGCCGCCCTGCAGGTCGATTCCCAGCTTCGGCGAGGGGTCTTTGTCTCCGGTGAAGAAGACCAGGGCATACACCGCTGCTATCAGCACCGCAAAAACGGCGAGATAGCGGGCGGGACGCACCGGTCCGCTGGTAGGTGCCACGGTGAGTGTTTCTCCTCTAAGGCGATGGAAAGTGTCGGTTCCTGCGGGGACTGTCGGCCCGATATGTCAGCGGCGAGCGCTGCGATTGTGCACCACATCGGTCACCGCAGACGAAACCGCTGCCGGATCGAAGTCTCCGACAGCGGTTCGGATCAACGGCTGCTCACTCTTTTTCGAGCCGCTTCGCCGTCTGTTCCACGGTCTCGTCGGGCCCGCTGACGTCGGTCTTGTGCAACGACGGCCCTGCGCTGGTGCTCGAGTCGAGGGCCGCGATGTCGGCGTCGGTGGTGGTCTCGAACTCGGTGTCGTCGAATTCGGAGCCGTCGGGCAGCACCTCGCGTACTACGGCGCGAGACCAGGTGGTGATGACGCCGTCCGCGATCTCGAGGTCGATCGTGTCGTCCTCGACCAGAACCACGCGGGCGTACAGGCCTGCCGTGGTGACGACCTCGTCACCGACCTTGAGCGAGTCCTGCATCTCCGTGGTTTTGGCCAGCACCTTCTTCTGTCGACGCGCATTGAGAAACAGCGGTACCAGAAGGGCCACGATCAGCAGCGGAAACAGCAAATCCATCGGAAGGTCAGTCCTCGAAGTTCGGGTCGAAAATCGTCATTGTCTCGTGCGAGAACGCCGTGGGTGTGGGCCTCGCAGCTACCCAGTGTGCCATCACCGGGAACCGATCCGGTCCGTTCGTCTCGTGTTCTGCCCGATTCAGTCGAATAATCCCTGCGCAGCCTCCGAGGATCGGACCGAAATTCCCCCTACCGCGAGGTCCGGCGGCGGGGTCAGACCGAGATGTTGCCACGCGGTGGCAGTGGCAACGCGTCCTCGTGGTGTGCGGGCGATCATGCCTGCGCGCACCAGGAAGGGTTCGCACACTTCCTCGACCGTCGAGGGTTCCTCCCCGACGGCGACCGCCAGCGTCGATACGCCGACCGGTCCCCCTCCGAAGCTCCGGATGAGTGCACTGAGGACGGCACGGTCGAGTCGGTCGAGGCCGAGCTTGTCGACGTCGTACACCACCAGAGCCGCTTTGGCCGTCTCCCGGGTGACGGTGCCATCGCCCCGCACATCCGCGTAGTCGCGCACTCGCCGGAGCAATCGGTTCGCGATACGTGGAGTGCCACGCGAACGGCCGGCGATCTCGGCGCAGCCGTCTCGGTCGATCGGCACCCCGAGTATTCCGGCCGACCGCATGAGGATGCGCTCGAGCTCGCTCGGCTCGTAGAAATCCATGTGCGCCACGAATCCGAATCGGTCACGCAGCGGCCCGGTGAGAGCACCCGACCTGGTGGTCGCACCGACAAGCGTGAACGGAGCCACCTCGAGCGGTATCGACGTCGCACCCGGCCCCTTACCGACGATGACGTCGACGCGGAAGTCCTCCATCGCCAGATACAGCATCTCCTCGGCCGGACGGGCGATGCGATGGATCTCGTCGATGAACAGCACGTCTCCCTCGACCAGGTTGCTGAGCATCGCTGCCAGGTCACCAGCGCGCTCGAGCGCCGGCCCGGACGTGAGCCGCAGCGAGGTTCCCAACTCGGCGGCGATGATCATCGCCATACTGGTCTTGCCGAGCCCCGGAGGCCCGGACATCAGGATGTGATCGGGAGTGCCGCCGCGCATCTTGGCACCGGACAGTACGAGCTGAAGCTGCTCACGTACCCGAGGCTGACCGATGAAATCGGTGAGGTTCTTCGGACGCAGGCTCGTCTCGACATCCAGGTCGTCGGACATGGCGTCCGCGCCCACCTGTGATTCGGCGACCTGGTCGTCCTCGTCCACGCCGGCCTACCTGGACTTTCCGAGGTACGCCAGGGCCGACCTCAGCGCAATCGACGTCGTGGCCTCCGGCTGCTGGGCGAGTACCGCGTCGGTGGACTCCTCGGCCTGCTTCGCCGGGAATCCGAGCCCGATCAGCGCCTCGACTATCTGGTCACGCACCGAATTTCCGGCACCGGATCCCGGCAGAACCGAATTACCAGCGCGGCCGACCACTGCGTCCACCTTGTCGCGCAACTCGACGACCATTCTCTCCGCGCCACGTTTGCCGATTCCGGGAACCCTCGTCAGTGCTCCGATGTCACTGTCCGCCAACGCCGTTCGCAGCGCGTCCGGTTCGTGCACGGCCAGCGTGGCCATTGCGATCCGCGGTCCGACGCCGGACACGGTGAGAAGCAACTCGAACAGCTCGCGTGACTCCTTGTCCGGAAACCCGTACAGCGTCTGCGAGTCCTCGCGCACGATCATGGTTGTCAGGAGCGTCGATTCGCTCCCGCGGTGCAGCGTGGCCAGCGTCGCCGGAGTGGCGCTGATGCGGTAGCCGACGCCGGCAGCCTCGAGCACGGCGTGATCGAGCGCAATGTCGATCACCGAGCCTCTGATCGATGCGATCATCGTGCGCCCGCCTCTTTCTTGGCCATCTTCTCGATCCTGCGTGCAACGACAGCGCGAGCCTTACGCTCCTCGGCCAGGCGCGCGTCGTACTTGCGCTTCTGTTCTGCCGCCATGGCTTCCGCTTTCGCCATCCGAGCGATCATCGGAGCTCTCCAGCAATGACAGATGCCCAGCGCAAGTGCGTCGGCGGCATCCGCCGGGGTCGGGGCAGTCTGCAGACCGAGAATGCGCATGACCATCGCAGTGACCTGGGCCTTGTCGGCCGAACCGTTGCCGGTGACCGCGGCCTTGACTTCACTGGGGGTATGGAAGCAGACATCGACGCCCCGCCGGGCCGCCGCCAGCGCGATCACTCCGCCGGCTTGCGCGGTTCCCATGGCGGTGCGGACGTTGTGCTGCGCGAACACCCGCTCGATGGCCACCACCGAGGGCTTGTGGGTATCGAGCCAATATTCTGCTGCCTCGGAGATGCGCAGCAACCGCTGCGCAAGATCCATGTCCGCGGGCGTGCGCACCACATCCACGTCGAGAGCAACCACCGATCGACCCACACCACCCTCGATCAAACTGAGCCCACACCTGGTGAGACCGGGGTCGACACCCATCACCCGCACGCCACCACACCTTCCGCTTACGAACTGTTGTTCGATAGCGTAGCGGAGCGCACCGACGGATCAGGGATACGACACCCGGCCTGTTGGCTCGATCGAGTCGAGGCGGTCAGTCCTCTTCGTCGAGCTGGGCCATGACCTCGTCGGACAGATCCACGTTGGACCAGACGTTCTGCACGTCGTCGCTGTCTTCCAGCGCGTCGATGAGCTTGAAGACCTTGCGCGCGCCGTCCGCATCCACCGGAACGTTGACCGAGGCCTGAAAGCTCGCCTCGGCCGAGTCGTAGTCGAATCCGGCCTCCTGCAGCGCGGTGCGCACTGCGATCAGGTCCGTCGGCTCGCTGACGATCTCGAACGTGTCGCCGTTGTCGTTGACTTCCTCGGCACCGGCTTCGAGAACGGCCATCAGGACGTCGTCCTCACTCTGACCGTTCTTCTCGAGAGTCACCACGCCCTTGCGCGAGAACAGGTACGAGACCGAACCCGGGTCTGCCATGTTTCCGCCGTTGCGCGTCATTGCCACGCGTACCTCGCCTGCGGCGCGGTTGCGGTTGTCGGTGAGGCACTCGATCAGAATCGCCACACCGTTGGGGCCGTAGCCCTCGTACATGATGGTTTGCCAGTCGGCTCCACCGGTCTCTTCGCCTGCGCCTCGCTTACGGGCCCGCTCGATGTTGTCGATCGGAACCGAGGTCTTCTTCGCCTTCTGGATGGCATCGAAGAGAGTCGGGTTGCCCGTGGGGTCACCGCCACCCGTGCGGGCCGCCACCTCGATGTTCTTGATGAGTTTGGCGAAAGACTTGCCGCGTCGGGCGTCGATCACCGCCTTCTTGTGCTTGGTGGTGGCCCATTTTGAGTGGCCGCTCATGCGATAGAGCCCCTTCCTGCTCGAAATCAGTGTTGTCGACTTTACTCGCCCGCTACCGCGCTCGGGACCGACCTGCTCCGGCGGGTTCGAAACGGCGGCACACCGTTTCTAACTGCGACGCACCATGTCGACGAACAGTCGGTGCACACGATCGTCCCCGGTGACCTCGGGATGGAAGCTCGTCGCCAGCACCGAGTTCTGCCTCACGGCCACCACACGTCCCGCGGCCGGTCCATGGGGCACGGTGGCAAGGACCTCGACTTCTTCGCCGACACGCTCGACCCAGGGTGCCCTGATGAACACCGCGCGCACCGGGCCGCCGTCGATCTCGATGACGTCGAGATCGGTCTCGAAGGAGTCGACCTGACGGCCGAAAGCATTGCGCCGCACGGTGATATCGAGGGAGTCCAGATGCCGCGCGTCGGGTCGGGTATCGAGAATCTCGGACGCCAGCAGGATCATCCCCGCGCAGGATCCGTATGCGGGCATGCCCTCGGCCAATCGGGCACGCAACGGGTCGAGAAGATCGAACACACCGAGCAGGTTGCTCATGGTCGTCGATTCCCCACCGGGGATGATCAGCCCGTCGATCTGTGCGAGTTCGGCCGGACGCCGCACCGTGATGCCGTTCGCACCACTCGACTCGAGTGCTGCCAGATGTTCGCGAACATCGCCTTGCAGTGCCAGAACTCCGATGGTCGGAGAGGTCACTTCAGGCCGAACGGATCGACGTTGGATTTGCTGGTGTCTCGCTCGTACCGCATCAGCCCCTCCTGCACCACCGCGGCGACCATGCGCCCGGAGGTGTCGAAGATTCGGCCCTGAGTCAGCGCCCGCCCGAAATCGGCGGACGGTGACGTCTGGTCGTACAACAACCACTCGTCCGCACGGAACGGCCGGAGGAACCACAGGGCGTGGTCGAGGGAGGCGGTCTGAGTGACGGCGTCCGGGTGCGGCACCTTGGCCGAACCCAGCAGCGTCATGTCGCTCATGTAGGCCAGTGCACAGACGTGGAAGACCTGATCGTCGGGCAACGTATCGCGATAGCGGAACCAGACACGTTGCTGCGCAGCGAAACTCGGATGCTTGACGGTCTGGCCATCGGGAATGAGACGGATGTCCCATTCCGACCACTCCTTGTAGTACGAGTTGTCGTACTCGGCGAGGGTAGTCGGATCGGGCAGAGTCTCCGGGCCGACGACCTCGGGCATGAGGTCCTGATGAGAAATACCGTCGTCGTCGCCGTGGAACGACGCAGACATCGTGAATATTGCTTTGCCGTGCTGAATTCCGGTGACGCGGCGCGTGCAGAACGACCGTCCGTCACGGATTCGATCGACCATGAACACGGCCGGTTCGTTGGGGTTGCCCGGACGCAGGAAGTAGCCGTGCAACGAGTGCACACGAAACTCGGGGGCCACTGTGCGCACCGCCGCGACGAGCGCCTGGCCCGCAACCTGGCCGCCGAACGTCCGGGGTAGACGACTCGGGAAAGTCCGTCCCCGATAGATGTCGTTCTCGATCCGTTCCAATTCGAGAATGTCCTCGATACTGGCCATGGCTGGTGCCCACCTTTCTCCAGTGGATCAGGCTAACAATGGATCGACCAGGCAAGATGGTCGGTGTGGGTCAACCTGTGCCGATCTTTCCCGATCTCCTCGTGGCATCGATCGTCGAATCCTGTCCGGCCGGCGCCCGAACGATCGTCGTGGTCGACGGTGCCGATGCTGCGCGGCCGGTCGAGTTCGCCTCGCGCACAGCAGAACACGTCCGCTCCGGCGGTCGTTCGGCAACCGTGATCGATCTGCACGACTACGTCCGACCAGCGTCGATCCGATTCGAGTATTCACGCCACGACGAATTGAGCTATCGCACACTGTGGTTCGACTACGACGCCGTATCTCGGGAGGTCATCGCACCGCTGCGACCCGGTGGCCGAGGTCACTTCCTGCCTCGCTTGTGGGATGAGGCAACCGATCGATCGGCTCGCGCCCGCAGCGTCCCGGCAGCGCCGAACGAGATCGTGCTGATTGCCGGTCCCATGCTGCTCGGGCGAGGCCTCGACGTCGATCTGTCGGTGCACCTCCGGCTGTCCGAGACTGCGCTACGGCGCAGAACCGATGCGGCCGAAGAATGGACCTGCGAGCCCTTGGCGACGTACTACGACAGCCTGAATCGGTCGGACCGTTCCGCCGGCCGGCCGGATTTTTTGGTCCGATGGGACCATCCGGACCGCCCGGCCTTGGAACACCGACCCTAGAAGCGAGTCACCAACCGCGCTCGGCGAGCCGGTGTCCGACGGGGAGGTCATCGACATTGATACCGACCATGGCCTCACCGAGGCCACGCGAGACCTTCGCGAGAACGTCGGGGTCGTCGAAGAACGTGGTGGCCTTGACGATTGCCTCGGCGCGCTCCTTCGGGTTGCCTGACTTGAAGATTCCCGATCCGACGAAGACTCCCTCGGCACCGAGTTGCATCATCATCGCCGCGTCGGCGGGAGTGGCGATACCGCCGGCCGTGAACAGCGTGACGGGTAGCTTGCCTGCCCTGGCGATCTCGACGACAAGGTCGTACGGTGCCTGCAGTTCCTTGGCCGCCACGTACAGCTCGTCCTCGGGCAGCGAGGTGAGTCGACGAATCTCGTCGCGAATCTTGCGCATGTGCGTCGTCGCATTCGATACGTCACCGGTGCCGGCCTCACCCTTGGAGCGAATCATTGCCGCGCCTTCGGTGATTCGACGCAGGGCCTCACCCAGGTTGGTGGCACCGCACACGAAGGGAACGGTGAAGTTCCACTTGTCGATGTGATTGGCGTAGTCGGCCGGGGTGAGCACCTCGGACTCGTCGATGTAGTCGACGCCCAGACTCTGCAGGATCTGCGCCTCCACGAAGTGTCCGATGCGTGCCTTGGCCATCACCGGGATACTCACCGAGGAAATGATGCTGTCGATCATGTCGGGATCGCTCATGCGCGACACCCCACCCTGGGCGCGGATGTCGGCGGGAACGCGCTCGAGAGCCATGACGGCGACAGCTCCGGCGTCCTCGGCGATCTTGGCCTGATCGGCGGTGACCACGTCCATGATGACGCCGCCCTTGAGCATCTCGGCCATACCCCGCTTGACGCGCGCGGTTCCGACTCCGTTCTCGCCGGATCCACCGTCGACCGATGCGGCGGGCGTGTTCGAGGCGTGTGGGGTAGTCAAGCGAAACTCCTGTGTTCTTCGACGCTGTTGCGGCGCTGCGGGCTGATAGGTGCGATCGCGCGCGGCGCGATGTCGCGCCCAGAACGATAGGCCTTCGCCCGTGCGATTCCCATAACCACTTGAAGATTGCTGGACTGCTCGAAAGGGTCCAGATGCCTACCGAATCGCGCGCACGTCCGGGTCGCCGCGTCGAGCGAGAGCCACGTTCACCTCGTCGAGCAGTTCCGCCAGGTCCTGAGGATAGACGTTCTCGCCGAGGGCGCTGAGCGCCCGGATGTCGGACTCGGTGCACCACTGATGCCCGGTCACGGTCCGTCGCTCGAAGTCGGTGAACCCGGCGCTCTCCGGCTCGAACTCCTGTGTTCGGTGCGCGAAGAACAGTTCCTCGGACCTGATCAGGGTTCCGTTGAACGGGAACGTGGCGACGCGCCGCCACAACGGACCGCGTAGATCGGCTGCAGCGACGCGCAATCCCGTTTCTTCGTGCACTTCTCGCACCGCTGCCTCGCGGAGCGATTCCCCCTTCTCCACTGCCCCACCGATCGTGAACCAGAAGAAGGTGTCGGGCACTGTCGGATCGTGGCCCCGCAACAGCAGTACGCGCCCGCGCTCGTCGAGCAACACCACTCGCGCGGAGGTTCGAGGAGTGGCCCGATTCTCGCTGCCGAACGTCGCAGCGGCAGAACGCTCCGCGATCTCGAAGTACGACGGCAGTGCGGCCGTTCCACCGAGATGCAACCACCGGACCGGTCGACGGATGCGCAACGCAAGAGTGTCGCGCACGGCATCGTTGTGGAACCGCCGGGCAATCAGTACACGAGCCTCGGCGTCGGCCAATTCTGCAACCAGTTGCGGGGGAAGCTCATTCGGTTCGACGACCGCGAGCGCCATCGATACCGCGTTCTCGGCTTCTTCTCGCTGCGACCGGTCGGCTCGCTCGGCTCGGTCCGCCAGCGCGGCGAGTTCTCTGCTCGACGGCACCGAGTCGCGGGTGGCAGCAGACACTGCACGCGCGACGACGGCACGGCGGGCGAGTGCGGCGTCGAGGGACTGCCACGCGAGGTCGGTGCGCACGTGCAAGCGATCGAGTCGATTCGCCGTCCCGTAGGCCCACAGACCGACGACGAGAATCAGGACTGCAATCAGCCCGAGCACCAGAATTGTGACGGCAGACAGGGTCATCAGGTCGACGCTCGCACTTTCTGCCCGCCGAGGGTGACGGTCTCGTAGACCCGCAGGATCTGCTCGGCGACGACGGGCCAGTCGTAGGCGGACACAGCCACCGACGCGGCGTCGACCAGTCGGTCTCGGACGGTGTCGTCGGACAGGATCGAGGTGACGGCTACAGCGAGGGCATCGGAATCGTCGATCGGAACCAGCAGTCCGCAGGTGCCGTCCCTGAGCACCCTGCGGAAGGCGTCGAGTTCGCTTGCCACGACCGGTGTTCCGGCTGCCATGGCCTCGACGAGCACGATGCCGAAGCTCTCCCCGCCGAGATTCGGGGCGCAGTAGACATCGGCACTGCGCATCGCGGAGGCCTTCGTCGCGTCGTCCACCTGTCCCAGGAAGGTCAGGTGTGACGACAGTGCGCCTGCGTCCTTGCGCAGTTTGTCCTCGTCGCCGCGGCCGACGACGAGGATCTCGATGTCGGGATGTGATTCGACCAGTGCGGGCAGGGCACCGAGCAGAACGGCCATTCCCTTACGCGGTTCGTCGAATCGGCCGAGGAAGAGCACCGTACGGCCGGCTCGGGGATAGCCTTCCAGCACAGTGGCATCGGCGAACGCGGGCACGTCGACGCCGTTGGGGATCTCGACGGCATCGGATCCGAGTGCCTCGACCTGCCAGCGTCGAGCGAGCTCCGATACGGCGATCCGGCCGCTGATCTTCTCGTGGTACGGACGTAGGACGCCCTGGAACGTGCTGAGTACCAAGGACTTCGTGGTGGAGGTATGGAATGTCGCCACGATCGGACCGTCCGCAGCCTTGAGGGCCAGCATCGACAGACTCGGAGCGTTCGGTTCGTGGATGTGCAATACGTCGAAATCGTTGTCCGATATCCACTTTCGGATGCGGGAATACGTCACCGGTCCGAATCGAAGACGCGCGACCGATCCGTTGTAGGGAATGGCGAGCGCCTCCCCCGCCGACACCACGAACTCCGGCAGCTCGACGTCGTCCGACGCCGGCGCCAGCACGCTCACCCGATGCCCGCGCTCGATGAACACCTCCGCCAACTGCTGGACGTGCGCCTGCACCCCGCCGGGAACGTCGAACGAGTACGGGCAGACCATACCGATCTTCACGCGCCCTCGATTCGGGCGCGTCGTTCGGCCGACCAGTCGCTCATCCACAGGGGTTGGAGCATGTGCCAATCGGCCGGGTGCGCCCGAATGCCGGCAGCGAAGTGATCTGCCAATGCCTGTGTGGCGACATCGATTCCGTGCGAGACATCCACCGCGGGAAAGATGTCGAAACCCCACCCGTCACCGTCGAAGTAACCGTGCACCGGCAGCAGCGTCGCCCCGGTATCGATCGCCAGCTTCGCGGCCCCCGCGGGCATCCGGGTCGGTTCACCGAAGAAGGTCACCGGCACTCCGTGCTTGGCGAGATCACGTTCACCGAGGAGGCAGACCACCTTGTTCTCGCGCAGGCGCTCGCTCAGCGCCTGCAGAGGCGGCTGCTCACCGCCGCTGAGCGGGAAGATCTCGAAGCCGAGGCTCTCTCGATACGCAACGAACCGCTGGTACAGCGATTCGGGTTTCAGACGTTCGGCAACTGTCGAGAGTCCACCGTGCTTGCGCACCAGCCACATTCCCGCCATGTCCCAGTTGCCACTGTGCGGCAGCGCCAGCACGGCACCCTTACCCGACGCGAGGGCAGCCTCGAGATGCTCCTGTCCGTTCACACACCGGTCGATGACGGCGGCCTGGGCGGCCAGATCCATCGACGGCAACCGGAACGCCTCTCGCCAGTAGCGGGCATACGACCGGACGCTGTCGCGAATCAGCTCGTCGGGCACTTCGCCGGGGGTGGTTCCGAGGACACGAGCGAGATTGCGGCGCAATTGGTCCGGGCCACCGTTTCGGGTGGACGCGATATCGGCACCGCGGTCGAAGAGACCTCTCGCCACACCCTCCGGCAGCGACCGGACCAGTCGCCACCCGGCTGCGTACCCGAGGTCGCTGGCTCGTTCGGAGAAGTTCACGACGCGGCCACGTCACCATCGTCGGTGGCCGGTGCCGTCGGAGGCACGATGATGTCGCGAGCCCCTTCGGACCCCCGGACGGCCAGCACGCGTTGGAACACCGTCACGATGCTCAGGGCAGCGAGGATCCACATCGCCGGGTAGATCAGACTGTCCAGCCACGGAATGTCGAAGTGTCGACCGACGCCGGTCAGGCCGGCTCCGACGAGAACGATGACGAGGCGATCGGGGCGTTCGATCCAACCGCCGTCGGCCGAGAGTCCGCTGGCCTCGGCGCGCGCCTTGGCGTACGAGATCACCTGCGAGGTGACCAGGCAGATCAGGGTGGCCACCAGCAGCGGCTTGTCCTGCTCGGAATACACCGCCCACCAGGCAAGGCCACCGAATATCGCGCCGTCCGCAACTCGATCGCACGTCGCATCCAGGACGGCCCCGTACTTGGTTCCGCCGCCTCTGGCCCGTGCCATGGCACCGTCGAGCATGTCGAAGAGTACGAACAGGGTGATGACGATCGAGCCCCACCACAGGTAGCCGGCCGGGTACATCGTCACTGCCGCCGTCACAGTGACGACGGTGCCGATGATCGTCACCGAGTCGGGGGTCAGTCCGGTGCTGTTGAGTGCACGCCCGAGCGGGGCGGTCACCTTCGACACCGGCGCACGGCCGAAAATGCTCAGCACGGCGCGTGCTCCTCTCGCCTGTTGTTCATTCGTTCCAGGCCGACGCGAGCAGGGCCCGAGTGTCGCGGAGCAACTGCGGCATCACCTTGGCACCGCCGATCACCGTGATGAAGTTCGCATCGCCGCCCCACCGCGGGACGATGTGCTGGTGCAGGTGCTCGGCCAACGATCCGCCTGCTGCGGCACCGAGATTGAGGCCCACGTTGAAGCCGTGCGGGCGCGACACCGTCTTGATGACGCGAATCATCTGTTGGGTGAACGCCATCAACTCGGCGCTCTCGGCGGGCGTGAGATCTTCGAGTGCCGCGACCCGGCGGTACGGAACGATCATCGTGTGCCCGGGGTTGTACGGGTACAGGTTGAGTACCGCGTAGACCGATTCGCCGCGCGCGACCACCAGCCCGTCCTCGTCGCTCATCTTCGGGATGTCGGAGAACGGCTCACTCGACTTGGCCGAGGCCTGTGGGGCCTCGGCTATGTAGGACATCCGATGTGGGGTCCACAGTCGCTGCAACCGATCGGGCTCACCGGCACCGGTGGCGACGATCGACTCGTCCTGATCGCCCATGTCAACTCACTCCTGCGGTACTGGTCTGCACGAGTTCGGCAGTCGGTGATGCATTGTTGCGCTGGGAGATCCAGTCGGTGATCGTTGCTACTGCCTGCGCAACCGGAACACCGTTGACCTGAGTGCCGTCACGGAATCGGAAGCTGACGGCACCGGCCTCGACGTCGCGTTCGCCGGCGAGAAGCATGAAGGGGATCTTCTGTGCTGTCTGGTTGAAGATCTTCTTCTGCATCCGATCGTCGCTGGCATCCACCTCGGCGCGCACCCCGAGCTTCTTGAGCTCCTTCACCACCGAGAAGAGGTGGTCCTGGTGCACCTCGGCAACGGGGATACCGACAACCTGGACCGGTGCCAGCCACGCCGGGAATGCGCCGGCGTAGTGCTCGGTGAGCACGCCGAAGAATCGCTCGATCGAACCGAACAACGCGCGGTGGATCATCACCGGGCGTTCCTTGACTCCGCCCGAGGCGGTGTACTCGAGCTCGAACCGTTCGGGCAGGTTGAAGTCGAGCTGGATGGTCGACATCTGCCAGGTGCGGCCCAAAGCATCCTTGGCCTGGACAGAAATCTTCGGTCCGTAGAACGCCGCACCGCCCGGATCGGGCACCAGGTCCAGACCCGACGCCGCCGCGACCTCGGCGAGCGTGTTGGTTGCCTCTTCCCAGACCTCGTCGCTGCCGACCGACTTCTCCGGATTACGAGTGGAGAGCTCCAGGTAGAAATCGTCGAGGCCGTAGTCCTTGAGCAAACCGAGGACGAATTCCAGCGTGCTGGTGAGTTCGCCGCGCATCTGCTCGCGGGTGCAGAAGATGTGCGCGTCGTCCTGGGTCATGCCGCGCACGCGGGTCAGACCGTGGATGACGCCGGACTTCTCGTACCGGTAGACCGAGCCGAACTCGAACAGGCGCAACGGCAGTTCGCGGTACGAGCGGCCGCGGGAACGGAAGATCAGGTTGTGCATCGGGCAGTTCATCGGCTTGAGGTAGTAGTCCTGGCCGGGCTTGCGGACGTCGCCGTTCTCGTCGAGTTCGGCGTCCAGGTGCATCGCCGGGAACATGCCGTCCCGGTACCAATCGAGGTGACCCGAGACCTCGTAGAGATGGCCCTTGGTGATGTGCGGGGTGTTGACGAACTCGTAGCCCTCTTCGATGTGCCGTTGGCGCGAGTAGTTCTCCAGCTCGTTGCGGATCACACCACCTTTGGGGTGGAACACCGGAAGACCGGAGCCCAGTTCGTCGGGGAAGCTGAACAGGTCCAGCTCGGACCCGAGCTTGCGGTGATCGCGGCGCTCGGCCTCGGCCAACAGTTCGAGATGAGCGTCGAGCGCCTCGGTCGACTCCCATGCGGTTCCGTAGATGCGCTGCAGATCCGCGTTGTCCTGGTTGCCGCGCCAGTAGGCTGCCGAGCTGCGGGTCAGCTTGAACGCAGGAACGTACTTCGTAGTGGGGATGTGGGGGCCGCGGCACAGATCGCCCCAGATGCGCTCGCCGGTCCGGGGATTGAGGTTGTCGTAAGCGGTCAGCTCTCCCCCACCGACCTCCATGACCTCGGGATCGTCGATGCCGGACTTGTCGTCGATCAGTTCGAGCTTGTACGGCTCGTTCGCCAGCTCCTCGCGAGCCTGCTCCACCGATTCGTACACCCGACGCGAAAACCGCTGTCCGGCTTTGACGATCTGCTTCATCTTCTTCTCGAGGGCGGCCAGATCCTCGGGAGTGAACGGCTGCTTCACGTCGAAGTCGTAGTAGAAGCCGTCCTTGATGAACGGTCCGATGCCCAGTTTGGCGTCGGGGAAGAGCTCCTGAACGGCCTGCGCCAACACGTGTGCGGCCGAATGCCTGATGACGCTTCGCCCGTCCTCGGTGTTCGCCGGCACGGGCTCGACCTCGATGTCACCCTCCGGCGACCAGGACAGATCGCGCAGCTTGCCGTCGGGATCGCGCACGACGACGATGGCGTCGGGTCCCTTGTTCGGCAGGCCGGTGTCGCGGAGCGCCGTACCTGCCGTCGTTCCTGCCGGCACCATGATGCGGGCGGGTGGAACGGTGGCGACAACGGGCATGCTCACGGCGATGTACTCCTCGATCGGTTCTTCGGGCCAGGAAGGCCTCCGACAGCCTATCGGCATCGAGCCCCTCGTCGGCCCTCAGCGCGGCGCGTTGATCAGATCGGACTTTCGAGCCACGTCCAGTCGAGTCCGAACCAGCCGCCCACCAGCGCGAACGTTCCGAGCAGCCACAGAGTTGCGAGCACGACGACCGTGGTGAACAGCACGCCGAGACCCTTGACGAACATCGACTGCTTCGAGAACCAGGCCATGAAAGCGTCGTATCTCTTACGGACGAATCGCAGTGCACTCTTGGCCCACGCGAATTCCGACGCCAGGATGCCCAGTCCCGCGAACACGATCAGCCAACCCGGCCCGGGATAAGGAATGGCAAGCACACCCAGAATGAGCACGACTGTTCCGACGACTCCGACCGTGATGCGGTACGCGAGGTCGAGAGACTTGTTCTCGGCGATGCGCGCCCGAAAACGCCGGTGCTTGACCTTCGCTGTGTCCATCGGACCTTGGTCTGCCACACCCTGGGGCTTCGACTGTTCGGTGCTCACCGGCTCAGGCTACCGGCCTCGAACGCAAGAAGGCCCACACCGACGGGCGGTGTGGACCTTCTTTTCTGTGGTCCCGGCTGGGATCGAACCAGCGACCTTCCGCGTGTGAAGCGGACGCTCTCCCACTGAGCCACGGGACCGAACGAGGCAAAACATTAACACGAGGTGTCACGGCGAACCGAATCGCCTGCCCGATCGCCGAACCGACAGTCACAGCGCCCAGCCAATGCCGTCACGCCACTGCTTTCACATCGTTCACAGGCGCCGAACGCGCGAATTCTGCAGCTGACCACGAGATTTGTGAGTTTCACTCCCGTTGGGTTAATGTTTTCCCCGCACCACGGAGACAACAACTGCCCAGCAGTGAGCGCCTCCGAGGTATGCGGATGTGGCGCAGTGGTAGCGCATCACCTTGCCAAGGTGAGGGTCGCGGGTTCGAATCCCGTCATCCGCTCGAGGGTCTCGACCCATGGTGGAGTGGCCGAGTGGTGAGGCAACGGCCTGCAAAGCCGTGCACACGGGTTCGATTCCCGTCTCCACCTCGCTAGTGCATCGATTGCAGAATCGATGCGAGGACATGCGCGATTAGCTCAGCGGGAGAGCGCTTCCCTGACACGGAAGAGGTCACTGGTTCAATCCCAGTATCGCGCACCACAAGAAAGACCAGGTGAGGCCCCCTTTCGAGGGGGCCTCATTTGCGTTCCATGCAATAAGCATGCAACTCAACTCATGGTCTCTGCGGTGAGACGGTAGCCGAATAAAACGGCCCCGGATCGGGCTTCCCTCCCGATTCCGAGGCCTTCGGCCCGACGACGGGAACTAGCCGCCGTGAACCGCAAGCAAAACGTATCTCACACCACCGACAAGAACGCCTTGAGTCGCGCCTACGCGCTCACCATCCTTGCCGGCCTCAGCATCTACCCGGCCTTCGTCGGCACATGCCAGATCGTCTTGGCTCTCGGGTGGCACGCATGAGCATCCTCGATCACCTCGACCGCATGAACATCGCCGGCGAAACGCTCCGCTATGTCCGCACAAGCCACGGACTGAGCGCGCAGCAAGTGGCCGACACAGCCTCCATGAGCTGCGGCCAACTCCGGGACATCGAAACCCAAGCTGCTCGATGCACCTCGACAACAGCCAAGCAGATCGTCCATGCGATTAGCACCCTCCAAGACCCGCGCAGAGTCGATCTGAACTGCACCAGTTGTGGCGAGTACGTGGCGACCGTGAACGCCCCGGCACCGCCCGTACCTATCACCTGCACGCAATGCCGTAACGCCTGCTGACCCCGTAGACGCTTCCTGTCGTTCTCTGGGCAGCCCGACACTAACCAGCGGCCTCTCGTTGCTTGTGCTGACAATCCTGCGTACCGAGACGCGGGAGCCTCCATGCCGACTGATCATCCGCAGGGAGGTCACCTGACAGCCGCTCACGCCCTCAAGCGTGAGCGGCTAGACGGCGTGGGTTGCATCGGTCAGCGGGAAAACTGGGAGCGGTCACTGGGAGCATCAGTGACACAGGGCGAAGCTCCATTGGGTCGACTGCAGCCGCGGAAGGCGTCCAATTCTGCCGTCACACCGTGTTGCCATTCGCAACAGAACTGGTTCAGAATGCCACAGTTTTGGCCCAAACTTGAACCACCAAAACGATTGACTAGCAACAGGTATCGCTGATTCTATTAACGTCATGGATCAGCAGCAGGATGCCGAGGGTAGATGACTGATTATCTGACACCTAGCGAAGCAGCCGTTATAGCCCGCTGCTCAAGAACGTTCATCTACGACGCATTACTCACCGGCGAACTCAAAGGGTTCCAACGCAGGAAGCCGAAAGGGCGCTGGCTCATCGACCCCGCCGAACTCTACAAGTGGATACGCCTTGGAAATTGACACCTCCAACCGGTACGTGACCCCCAACGAGGTTGCCGCCCTGGCCGGCTGCGACCCCGAATACGTCTACAAGGCCCTCTGGTCGCGCGACCTGATCGGCTACCAACGCATGCACAAAGGCCGTTGGATCATCGAACGCTCCGAAGTCACACGATGACTCAAAGGCGACGGCTCAAGCCGAGTCATTCAAATGACTGACAAAACCCGGGTCGAACCCGACTGACGGTTATGCTTTGCACCCCAAACCGTAAAGGACTCCCTTTGAGAACCATTGCAGCCATCATCGCCGCAACACTCATCGCACCCTTCGGAGCGACAGCAGCCTCGGCCGCACCCGTCAACACACCCGGATCGAGCCAAATCGAAACCACCCCGGTAGCCCTCCCGCCCGGTGACACCATCGAAGTACGAAGTGGCATCGGCGCGGCCGCGGGTGTCATCCTCGGCGGGTTGGCCGGACTCCCCTTCTTCGTAATCGGTGCAGTCCCCGGTGCGATCATCGGAGGCTTGCTCGGAGCTGGCATCGGTGCCGCGTCATGGAACATCGCAAACGCATACAGCTAGCAACCGAGGTATGCCTACGCGAAAGACACGTCACAGGACCGCCCAGAAACCTCGGCCGTACCTAAAGCCGAAGTGGATGAGTCATCGCCAGTACTGGTGGCTGTACAAGCACGACGAAAGACGTTTGGCGGACCTCTGTTTACTTCCCACTGACCCGGAGCCCGATCCGTTGGATGACTACCGGACAGCACTGGAACGAGACGGTTAAACCCAATGGCTTGGTCGGGCGATTGCGGCGAATACGCCTCTCGTGCAAAGGAACTTGCTGAGAATGAGATTTTTCAAGCAGGCTAAGAGCTTGACAGGGTAGCTAAGCTCACGTGGCGAAGCCGAACAAACGGAGCAAGCTTAGCTACCGTGGATGCTTTGGCTATGCAACAGGCTCCTCTGGATCGAAACCGCTGAGGTCTCTGCTTCGCAATTCCGCAACGGCTTCCTCTGGTAGGAGCGTCGAGTACACGATCTCACCACTCTGAGGATCGGCACCGTGCTGTTCGCCTGATGGCTCTGGCTGCCAGTCCTCAACTTTGACTCCAGGGATGGCCGACAACATGACCGCAAGAACTGCCGCGTTGTAGATACCCCCCGCGCCAACAAAAAGGTAAACCTCGTCCTGACTGTCAGGCGAGACATAGGCTTGGAAGTAGTGGTTGGCCGCCCTCATCCGGACGCCTCGTTCGATCTTAAGGCTGAGCGCAACTGCATCTAGTACTGAGTTTCTGACACGCCTCTCGAACAGAGCGCCCAACTCAAGCTTTAGCCTATTTTCGTCCCAATCTGTCGGCAGCAGGTGCATGGAGGTGCCATTGCGCCTGCACTCAACTGAAAGCTTGGAATAGAAGTCGCGTTGTGGGCTGTCGTCTGCTCGGTCACCGGCAGCGCCGATCCACCAGCGGCCTAGCCAGTCCTCATGCCGTATGCCGGGGAAAACTTCGCCATCCCGCAACCTGACAATCGCAGACCGGGAGTCGCCAGAGCGGCACTTAAACCAAACCCGGTCTGAGATGCTCACGATGCGTTCAGCGCTTTGGGCCAGAACAATCTCAGGCAGACGCTGAGCGTCTGAGACACACGCGTGTTCCAACTCGTGCAGAAGCGTATCGGCGTTGGGCACGCGTATGCCCAAATCCCCGAGGGCACGCTTGGTGGGTCTGACCGCGACTGACTCGTTGGCTGGCACCCGAAGAACCTTATTCGACTACCCCGCCTAAGTCTTCGATCTCCTCGGCAGATAGTCCTGTCAGTAGCGAGATTCGCGCAAGCCGTGTTCCGTCCAGCTTCTCAAGTTCGGCGCGAACCTGCTGGTGGATGTCGTCTCGATGGTTGTCGATGTACTCACGAACGGCCGAGTCAACCACGTCGGAGTCGCGACGGGAGTAGGCCTTAGCAACCGACTCAACAACGTCGTCCTTTTGATCAATCTCGTAAGGTGATACTGCGGTCATAACGGCTCACTCCCTTTCGCTTGTGTCTGGCAGCTTTTGCAAGCGGTCTATCGATGCTAGCCATGTTTTGCACCTCCATGCGCCAGGCAACTCATCGTCTGCGGCGCTCGCTCGGCCCTGATTCGAGGTTTGCCGAACGGCCCACAACGGGCTTGCCACTCGCCCTTGCGATCTGTCTGTGTGGTTACAGGGGGCCTAAGAGACGCCGATGCGTTTAACCCTGGAGGTATAGAAAACGCCAGGATGATCACGGTCTGTAACGATTCCATAACAAACGCATGCATGGGCGTGTCTTTCGACCCTTGAGTCGATGCCGGACGGGCCGGGTGACTGACAGTCCCGATGGCCCCCTGATACGTACACACCATTTTCCGCCTCACCGCAGGTCGTGTCGCACTGTGGGGCTTCGGAGCACCCCCTGGCATCGGCAGGGAGGCCAAGGGGTACTCCAGTTCCAAGAGCGGAAAACGCTACGCACGCCTAGCTATCGCAGTTCAGCCTTCGCCCTCATCTTCCGCGGACGCCTCCTGCGCGACAGCCGTAGATTCGGTCGGCACAGCCAAGCCTCCAGTTCCAGCCGGAGGCCCTGCCGAACTGCCGTCATCCAAACCGAGAGCAACTTGAAGATCTGTGCGGACATCATCGTTCATCTCAGCGATCAAGTTCCAGCCGCTCCAGAACAGTCCGGGCACCGAAACCTTGGCGCTGGTCTTCGGCCTGGCAAGCCCTTTGGCGTAGTCGATGTAAACATTCTTGCCCTCTACCCGCGAAACCGCCTCTGTTACACGTACTGAGGTTCCGAGGCTGTCTGAGACCCTGCCAACCAAATCGCTCGTCGCCACGTTCCTGTCGTCCACTGACGAGAAGCTGACAACAATGTTCCCGGAGTCTTGGACGCTGATCTCCGCAAGAGTGAGATCAGCGTCATCTGAGCGAGTGGAGAGCTTCGAAAGAGTTGGCGCTTCATCGATGGAGTACTCATCGTCCCCGGCCTCCGCGGCAGGCACCTGCCCCAACCATCCTTGATAGCCACCGCCTCGAAGCGTTAGGATTCCTTCTTCGACTTGCCAAATGAAGGGGTCATTCGCTTGGTCCGACCTCTTTGTGCGTCTAACGTTGCAACGGTTGGAGACGAGGCGTTTGGCGGCATTCCTCATAATGAATTGCAGTCGGGTCTGTTCTCCGACTAAGTGCATGCCATCGAAGGAATTGGAGGCAATAGAGTTGCCGATTTGCTGCCAAAAATCTTCGATTGACTCTGGCACTATGTCGAACAACTGACGCAAAGTGGTTGGAGTTAGATTCTCACCAATCGATGTAACACCACCGGGGAAATCGGCAGCCGATGCGCCGCTACTAATCCAAGCAGCCTCAAATAAGTGCGAAAATTCTGCAGTCGCACGAGGATTCAACAATCCTTCAACCGCTTCGACCGCGACAGCTGTTCTAGTGCGATCAGACTCCATCGCTCCAGCGAAGCCATCCTCAACCTGGCGAGACAACGATTGCGCCTCTTCGTCCTCGACTACGCCGCGCCCGCCACGCATGACAAACGAAGACAACATGCGCCCGGTACGGGGCGAATCATCGAGGAAGCCGATGGCAGGAATGCTCGTGACGAGGCTCTGCGCTTCGCCGGCTGAACGGTCAAGAGCTTCAACTGCTTCACCAACAGGCGAGTCATATTCACGAAATTCACTCAACCTGACGAAAAGAGGTTGCCTGTCCGCCAGCGTCCGCACATCCTCTTCTATTTCCTCCGCATACGACGAGGCACGGAGAAACACTAATCGATCTGACCCGACCGGCCGGTTATCCCACTTCATTACAAAGTCGGGGAGATACGAATGGTTGAAATTTTCGGTTGACAGAATTGTTACATTCTCGTCCGCCCCTCGGAGCGCATCTGCGGCCAGTCGCTTTACTCGCCTCACTGAATCATGGAAGTCGAGCGCATCGGTGGCGTTGAAGATCTCTTCAATCGAGGCCATCACATTACTTCCTTCGCGTTCTCGACTATATATTTCTCAATTACTCCATGATGCTCTTGGCTCATGATGAGGTTTTCAATTTGCCATTCGGACAAGATCAGGATTGAAACTCGCTTAGAGACTTCTGTGGCAATATCGTCCGAGAATGACTCGTCCGGATCTTCACCCTCTTTGAAGTTCACGTCAACCAGGTCTTTATGAAGAACTGCTTGTTTGACAGCTTCGGTTCCTGAGAGTTTGTCCCACTTATCCCCGCCATGTGGAGCGAAAGAAATCCAGAGAAGCTGGTCCGCCATGTGATGGTCTGTCGCTATCGCTCGGTAGCAATGAGCTAGAAACGCCCGAAAATGCTTCGGTAGATCAGAGGCCGTTGCGTATTTCTTGCACTCGGCCATGAAGTCCTGACCGTCAAGATCGCCGCCTCTGAAACTCCCGCCCAGATCAAACGAAAAGACAGAATTTACGTTGTCGTACTTAGCCTTCTGCAGAGTCAGCTTCTTTGCGGCCATACCGTCAGGGTTGAGGAGCGACCGGTTGACGCGGGTGGTCCGCTCCAGCCAGCGTTTGGCCAGCATGGCACCCTGGCGACCCTTCCTCTGTTCTGCTTCACCTGACATAGGGCTGCCACCTGACTCGCGAATGCATGCGGTCACGCTACTTGAACATGCGAAGTCAGACGTTGCCAAACGCCGCATACGCCGCATGGTTTCTCGCGAATGTACGGGTGACCTCGGCGATTACCACGTCACCGAATCCAGAAATCGGTCACGTGCGGAAGTTTTGAACCCCTCGCACCAAAGACGGCCCTCAGCCACGGGCGCGCTGGGCACACTCCCCAAGGTGATACCGCCAGGGTTGCCTTGCTACTCATCGAGATCGTCAGTCCAGTTGTCGTTGCCTAGGCGGGCCAGACGGTCAGCCCTCAACATGTCGAACGAATCAGCGTCGATACGGCGCACGATGCGGAGGGTGGCATCGATCTGGCCGTGAGCCTTTGTCTTGCCGAACTCGTCACTCGCCGCTTCTGCACGGTCCCAATCATTGAAGTAAATACCAGCATCCTGAATAGATGCAGCCAGGATTGCTTCGAGGGTGGTGTTCTCGTTGATTGCCATGCTTGGACGCTACTAGGTCGCACCGACACACAAGGTCGTCCCGGTGAATCAATCTTCACCGGCGCAGCAGCATCAAGCAGACGGAAGCTAACGACTCGGTCAGGGCTGCCGTGGGCGTTCGGGCGTGGGGATCCCGGGGCGGGTAGACCACTTTTCCGCAGGTCAGACTTGTTACGTGTCAGTCTGACCTGCGGTGTGCTGGTTAGCGGTACAGGTGGCTTGCGCGTCCTGCTGCTGCGCGGTTGCACGTTGCGTGTTCGGGTCCGACGTACACGCTTCGGTCGTGGTCGTCATGCCCGAGATCCCACGGTGTGCCCGGCACGATCAGTTGCTGACAGCGAGCACACAGGACGGTGCCTGTTGCTACCCGCTTTTGCCAGATGGCTCGCAACTGTCGATGTCCAGCGCCATATCCCCGTTCTGTGGATGTGCCGCGCTTCTTATCGGCTGCTCTGCGGTGTTGTGGGCATTTGCCCTGACCGGACTTGATGATCTGTGGGCATCCGAGTTCGTTGCAGACTGCGTTTGCTGCTTTTGGCATTCCGTCACCTCCGCGAGTACGAGAGTGACTGCCGTGTTTGCCTCACGCGGTCTTCGCGCATAGCGGCAGCGATCGAATCGGTGTGATAGGTGACGTTGGGGCGTGAAGCGTTCTCGGCCAGCGCACTGACTTGCCTGTTCAGTTCGCTGAGATCAAGTTGCCCGCTGCTGTTCTGTCCGCCGACTGACGCACGGATCGATGCCAGCTCTTTGAACATGCTGTTCTGCTTGCCGGTGTAGACGTGCTCTGTGTCGCCGGACATGTTGAGTGCGGCCATACCGTGAGGCAGTGGTCCACCTGAGTCGCGAAGGACAGCAGGCACGAGCAATTGATCTGCCAGCTTCCTCATCCATTCCTGAGGGTCGAACTTCATATCAGGATTGAGTTCGGCTGCCATACCCAATTGATCCGCAAATGTGTTGCCGTACAACTGCTTCAAGCCTGTAGCGGCCTCGCTACCTTCGACCGGCTTGTAGTTGGCGATCCCAGTAACCAGCGCACCGATCGAGCCCATGTCATCGCTCAGGCCGATCACGCCCAGTGCGTCCGACAGTTGGCCAGTCACAAACGACTTCGCAGCGTTGCCGATGAGATCGACGGCGTTCGATGCGGTTATGATCCACTGCTGCCACCCGTTGAAGTGCCTTCAGCCTGGCTCTTGCGTTCAGCGTCGAGAGCATTCTTGGCGCGCTGCAATGACAGGTCGGCATCGAGCTTCTCCGCCTCCGTGACACCCGCTTCGGCATACACCTCGTTGCGTGCAAGCCTCGCCTTCTCGACTGCCAACTCTGCCGACTTCAGACCGATCTCTTCATCGGTGAAGTTCGTTGTCAGCTCGGGTGCATTCGGTGCCGGCGTCTTGTCATCCTTGGATGCAGTCGCCGTGTCCCGCTTGGCTTCCAGATCACGTACCTTCTGCTCTGCCTGAGCAACTTTGATGTCTGCCTGGTCGCAGTCAGCTTGTGTCTTCTTATCGTTTGAGAACGTTGCGTCTCGGTCCTCTTGAGCCTGCCGTACGGCGACCATTGCGGAATCCAAAGCGAGCTTGTCCTTCTCGGCCCAATCCGCGTTGGCTGCACCGTCGAAGCCTGTTGCTGTACTCGTGGCGTACCCGGTACCGCGTGCTTCGGATGCTGCGAGCAATGCATCCGCCTCGGCGATGCGTGCGGCGTAGTTGCTGCCGTCCGCGTACCCCGACTGCTGAACCCTTTGAACTGCGGCTGCGGCATCCATCGACTCGTAATCGAACGTTGCGAGCTTCAGAGTGCGCTTGTGTCCACAAGTGGCATGCGTTACAGCTCCCTTTATCGCCAGGTCAAAGGACTTCTTTCCCTGGTCAGACGAATTATCGCCTCACCGCATAGATTCTGGTTCAATCCCAGTATCGGGCACCACAGTACGACAAATCAGACCCTCTTTCGAGGGGCTCTTTTTCGTGCTTCACGAATCAATTGTGGTGATTCACGCCATAGAAGTGCACAGTGGAGATGACGCACACACTTCGATGGAAGGACACTCACGTGTCGGACGATGCTCAGAGCGAACCCACAGTCGACGACGCCACCATGGAGGAGGCGAAGAAATCCGTCGAAGGGCTCGACGATCGCTATCGACCCGGTGCCCGGCCCACCGTGGCGCTACCGGGAACGAACGGCACCGTCGCCGGCACTGCATTCGCCGACATGGTCGACGACAACGGTGAGCTCGTCGACGCCGACGATCGGGATGCATCCGACAGCTCCGAAACCGGCAGCACGGACTCGAGCCACGCAGACACCGACAAAAAGGTAACGTCCTCGAACGATGCCTGAACTCGATGGTCCCGACGCCCCCGCCGACATCGAACTCGGCGGGGGCGTCGCCCATCTGCACACCCCGTCCACACCGTCACGTGGCGGAATTGCTCTCACCCACGGCGCGGGCGGCAACTGCGAGTCGCTTCTGCTGCAGCGCATCGCTGCGGTGTGGGCCGCAGCCGGGTTCACGGTGCTGCGGTTCGACCTCCCGTTTCGAGTACGCAAACCCAAGGGCCCGCCGCATCCGTCTCGGTCGGCCGAGGATCGGCTGGGCATCGCCGCGGCGATCGACCGCCTCCGCGCCGAGACATCGGGCTTCATCGCATTCGGTGGGCATTCCTACGGTGGCAGACAAGGGTCGATGATCGCAGCCGAGCGCCCGGATCTCGTCGACGGACTCGTTCTGACCTCCTATCCCCTGCACCCACCGGGCAAGCCGGAAAAGGCTCGTACACAGCATCTTCCTGACCTGCGAACACCGACGGTGGTGGTGCACGGCACCAAGGACCCGTTCGGCACCACTGCCGAACTGAGCGCTGCGCTCGCTCTCGTCCCGGCTTCCACACTGCTCATCGACATCGAGGGCGCGGGCCACGACCTCGCTCCGATCAAATACGACGCGGCGACGAAAACCCTTGCCGGTGCGGTCTCGTTGTTCTCCGATTCTTCGGTAGTCGTCCCGCCCTTCGACCCGTCACGCTGAAGTGGTCTACTAAGGCATGCCGACCTGGGGATGGTTCATCGTTGCTCTGGTCCTCGTCGATGCCGCGGTGCTTGCAGCATGGTTGTTGGCCCGAAAGAAGCCCGGCTCTAGCCCGGAGACATCGCGCAGCATCGGGCTGATCGGCCTCGATGGCAACGCCCGTGCAGACATTCATCAGTTGTTGGCGGCGAACAAGAAGATCCAGGCCATCAAGATCTTTCGTGAACGGACAGGTGCCGGTCTCATCGAAGCGAAGAACGCGATCGAAAACGTTCAACGCGGCGAACCCTTTCCGTCCTCGTCCACCATCGTCGACGCGGCTCAGTCCGGTCCGACACCCTGGGACGACCTCATCCCGCGGTTGCAGTCGCTGAAGTCGGAGGGCAAGGCGATCTCGGCCATCAAACTGCTGCGCGATCGAACCGGCTTGTCGTTGCGGGAGGCGAAGAACGCAGTGGATCTGCTGTGAGTGTTCGTGTGGCGACAGGTGCCGATGTATCCAACGTCGCAGAATTGGCCGCGCAGACCTTTCCACTCGCCTGCCCACCGGGAACTCGCACCGAGGACATCGAGCATTTCATCTCGAACGTATTGTCGGTCAGCAATTTCGAGGGTTACGTTGCCGACCCGAACCGAACCGTTCTGGTCGACGAAACACCCACCGGCGAGGTGGTCGGGTACGCGATGCTCGTGTCGGGCGCTCCAGCGGACCCGGATATCCGAACAGCCCTCTCGCACCATCCGACGCTGGAAGTCAGCAAGTTGTACGTACGGCCGGCCGAGCACGGCGGCGGAGTGGCGGCACGGCTGATCTCGTTCGCATTGACCCACGCGCGCGAATCCGGTTGCGCAGGAGCGTGGCTGGGCGTCAATCAACTCAACGTGCGTGCCCAGAAGTTCTACGCGAAGCACGGATTCGAGATCGTCGGCACCAAGACATTCGTTGTCGGCGTGCAGACACACGACGACTACGTCATGCAGGTACGACTGTGACGCTGATTCAGCCGACTGCGGCGAAGCGGGACAGAGCGAGCAGACGCGAGGTCGCGCGCAGATACTTCTTGCGGTAACCGCCGGCCAGCATCTCCTCGGTGAAGATCTCGTCGAGCTTGCCGCCCGAGGCTGTCACCGGGATGCCCGCGTCGTACAGGCGGTCGGCGAGCACCACCAGGCGCAAGGCAATGGCCTGATCCGATGCCGGGTGCACGTTCTTCAGGAACACCGCAGGAATGCCGTCGAGCAACTTGCCGTAGCGCGAAGGGTGCAGCGTGCTCAGATGCGCCAACAGCTCGTCGAAACCGTCCAGGGTTGCGCCGTCGATGGTCTCCGCGCGCTCGACCAGCTCGGATTCGGACGTCGGCTCGGGGGCCGGAGGAAGGTCGCGGTGGCGGTAGTCGGGGCCGTCGACGCGGATGGACTCGAAAATCGAACCGAGCTTCTTGATCTCCCGCATGAAGTCCTCGGCAGCGAAGCGGCCCTCACCGAGCTGGCCGGGCAGGGTGTTCGACGTCGCGACGATGGACACTCCACGCTGAGACAGCTCGGACAGCAGCCGCGAGACCAGCATCGTGTCGCCGGGATCGTCGAGCTCGAACTCGTCGATGCAGAGCACGCTGTGGCCCGAGAGTTCTTCCAGCGCCTTGTTGAAGCCGAGTGCGCCGACCACGTGGGTCAGCTCGACGAAGGTGCCGAACGCCTTGGGCTCGGGAACGCTGTGGTAGATCGACGCCAGCAGGTGGGTCTTGCCGACGCCGAAGCCGCCGTCGAGGTACAGACCCGCACCGGTGGCCGGGGTCTTCTTGCCGAAAAGTCCGCGCTTGCCCTTGCCGCGGATCTTCTGAACTTTGTTCGCGAATTCCTCGGCCTTCGCGACCGCAGCAGCCTGGGTCGGCTCTTTGGGGTCGGGAATGTACGAGGAGAAGCTGACGTCGTCGAACATCGCCGGCGGGACCATCTGCGCGATCAGCTGATCGGAGGGGACCACGGGATTTCGGTCGACAAGGCGTGCGGGCATTTGTCGAGCGTAACGACGTGGTCTGATCTCTCTCATGCAGCTTCTCGATATTGGGACCTACTTCACATCGGAGCAGGCCGCCGAGTCCGCGTCCACCGTCGGGTCGATTCTCGTCGACGATGCCGTCCGCGACCTGTACGCCTACCCGGCAGACCTGGGCCGACCGTGGATCCGCACCAACTTCGTCGCCAGCATCGACGGATCTGTCACCGCGAACGGAAAGTCGGCGGGCTTGGGAACCCCCGCAGACTCACGATTGTTCGGCATTCTGCGAGAGCTGTGCGACGCCGTTCTCGTCGGGGCCGGAACTGCTCGCACCGAGAACTACGGCGGTGTCTCGCTGTCCGCCGAAGCAAAGGCACGGCGGGTGGCGGGCGGATTGGCACCGGTTCCGACGATCGTGGTGGTCACCGCCTCCGGTTCGATCGATGCGGATTCTCGGCTCGTCACCGACACCGAAGTGCAGCCGGTGGTGCTGACCTCGGTGGCGGCGGACGCTGCGAAGGTGGGCGCGCTGCGTTCCGCGGGCGCAACGGTGATCGAGGTGTCCGGTGAATCGGTGTCGACCGAAGACATCGTCGACACGCTGAGCGAACTCGGATTTCGTCGCATCCTGTGCGAGGGCGGACCAGGACTGTTCGGGCAACTCGCATCCGACGGGGCGGCAGACGATCTGTGCCTGACGATCTCGCCGATGCTCGTCGCCGGAGAGGCGGGCCGCATCGCACACTCGGTCAGTGGCTCCGACACACCGATGCAGCGGGCGCACGTTCTCGCTGACGCGGACGGAACGCTGCTCACACGCTGGGTGCGTCGGCCATGAGCAGCGCTCGGTGCGGCATCGATCGAAAAGTCGATAGCCTCGCACGGTGACGCAGAAACGTACGTTGCTCGCCGCCGTCCTCGTCGTGGCCACGATGTGCGCGGCCTGCGGCGCCGGGCCGTCGATCCGGCCCGATGTCGCGGTGGAGCAACGATCCCCCGGTCAGCCCGGCGAGCCGTCCGCAGAGGCTCCGCCGGAGCCGGCTGCTCTCGCCGTGCCGACGACCGACCTCGACTGGGCCGACTGCACCGCCGCAACTCTCGGGACGTTCGGGCTCACCTCGACCACGCCCGGACTGACACTCGAGTGCGCCGAATACGAGGCCGATGTCGATGCCAGCGGGCAGATGTTCGGCACGTTCGCCGTCGGCGCTCTGCGCGCCCGACTCGATGGAACGCCGGCCGATGCGGGTCCGCTGGTGTTCACCTCCGGCTCCGATCGATCCTCTATCGCCACACTGGCGACGATGGCAGCCGGTCCGCTCTCGACACTGCTGGAAGCTCACCCCATCGTCGCCGTAGATCGGCGCGGGATCGGCCGCTCCACCGCTGTGGACTGCATCGACGACACCATCGACTCCCCTACCAAGACAGCAGTCGATGCCCTGGGACAGTTCACCAGATCCGACGCCGATACCGCCGACCGCGCAGTCGACGCAGGCCGAGACGCCACCATCGAATGCACCGACACACTCCAGCCACAGGAACTCGCCTTCGGAACCACCTACGCCGCGGACGATCTCGACCGTCTGCGGCAGCTCTGGGGCGTGAACCAGATCGGAGTGATCGGATCGGGGAACGGTGCGCTCACCGCGTTGGCCTACGCGGCGAAGTTCCCGGACAACATCTCGCGTCTGATTCTCGATTCGCCGCCCGGGGTCAACACCGATCAGATCACGCTGGCCGAGCAACGCACCCAGGGCAAGGAAGCAGCCTTCGCGGCGTTCGCACAACGATGCGTCGCGCTGAACTGCTCACTCGGGGCCGATCCGACGGCTGCTGTGCAGCAGCTGCTCCGACGCGCCGCCGGTGGCGAGTTCGCACCGCTGTCCACTCACGAAATTCTCGACGGCATCACCTTCGCGCTCGCATCGACTGCAGGGGACGCGTCGTCCCGGGCCACCACCCTGTCCACGACCTTGTCCGCAGCGGCCGGCTCCGACACCGCAGCTCTGCTCGCTCTCGCCGAACGAGGTCGAAATGCCTACGGCACCGACGGGCAGTTCGTTTCCCGGTGCACGGACGGCCAGCAGTGGCCGTCTCCGCAGGGCGTGCGTGACCTGTCGTCGCAATGGACCGACCGCTACCCGGTCTACGGCACCGACGCCGCCCTGACAGCGTTGCTGTGCTCCTCCTGGCCGACAGCACCGTCGATCCCCCTGCCCACCTCGTTGGACGTTCCGGTACTGGTCCTGTCGAACGCGGGCGACCCGATCGTCGGCAACGGAGGCCTGTCCTCGGTCACCGGGCTGGTCGGGGCAACCGGTGCAGCAGTGGCGTCGGCGGCGTGGCAGGGCAGCGGACACCCGAGCCTCGGCGGATCGCAGTGTCTGCAGAGCGCTGCGGTGAATTACGCGCTCGATACTTCGCTTCCCACCGACGGCACCGTCTGTCCCGCCTGATTCCTCGACCGGACTCCGGCGATCGATACCTGCCGGTAGGTTCCGTCGGTCGGCCCGCTGAACTTGCGGGGTGTCCTTTCTCTGGTGCGGCACCGGCTCGGGTACCGTTCGCGGGTGTCACTTAGCTTTCTGGAGCCGCGTTCAGGGCGGACGACCGCCGAGGTAATCAAGTACGCCCTGTGGCCCATCGCCATCATGACCGTGATCCAGCGGGTGGTCATCAAGGCGGTCAACGGTGATATCACCAACGACTTCAATCCCGTGTACAGCGCAGCTCTGGCGTTCCTGAATCGACAGCCGGTGTACACGGCGAATTTCGACTCCGTCGATCCGCACTACCTGTACCAACCGAGTGCGACGATGCTGCTCTCCCCCATAGCCATCATCGACCCCGAGCGATCTCGCTGGCTGTTCATCATCGCCAGCACCATCGCAATTCTCGTGGCGCTGTACATCCTGCTACGCATCTTCGGATTCCGGCTCGATTCGGTTGCCGCTCCCGCGCTGCTCCTCGCCGCATTCGTCAGCGAGACGGTGACGAACACGTTGGTGTTCACCAACTTCAACGGCTTCGTCCTCCTCGGCGAAGTAGCGTTCCTCGGGTTTCTACTCCAGCGCAAAGACCTGTCGGCCGGCGTTGCCATGGGTCTGACTCTGGCGGTCAAGCCGATGCTCGCGCCGCTGCTGCTGCTACCGCTGATGACGCGTCAGTGGAAGGTCTTCATCACCTCGATCGCGATCCCAGTTGTCATGATGGCCATCGCCTGGCCGCTGTCGGTCGACCCGATGAACTTCATCGACCGGACGCTCCCGTACCTGCTGCAGACTCGCGACTACTTCAACAGCGCTGTCGTCGGCAACGGCCGCTACTACGGTGTTCCCGAACTGCTCACCCTCGGCATCCGCGCGGTTCTGGGGATCATGGTTCTGGTGTCGCTGTGGCTGCTGTACCGATACTGCCGCGAGGACCGTCTGTTCTTCTGCGCGACCACCTCGGGATTGATCCTCACCGCGCACTGGTTGCTGGGCTCGCTGGGCCAGATGTACTACTCGATGATGCTGTTCCCGCTGCTCATGACTGTGGTGCTGAAGAACTCACTACTTCGCAACTGGCCCGCCTGGCTCGCGATCTACGGGTTCATGAACTACGACCGATGGCTGTCCGGGCGCTGGATCGAAACGGGCCGTGCCCTCGATTACCTCCGAACCACGTTCGGGTGGGCGCTGCTGATCGTCGTCATCTTCGGTGTTCTCGTCGGACGCTATTTCGCCGCTCGAAGCGAAGGACGACTGGACGACGGGATCGAACCGAACTACCTTTTGCCGAGCGCGCCACCAGCGAAAACGGCATAGCCAGACAAATCGTATTAGCGTGGAAGCATGAGTTCAGCAACCGACAACAACTCCGCTCCCGCCGTCCAGCTCACCGACGCACAGTGGCGCGAGAAGCTGACCCCCGAGGAGTACGCGGTGCTCCGCCAAGCAGGCACCGAACGCCCGGGCGTCGGCGAGTACACCGACACCACCACCGAAGGCATCTACGAATGCCGGGCCTGCGGAGCCGAATTGTTCCGCAGCACCGAGAAGTTCGAATCCCACTGCGGCTGGCCGTCGTTCTTCGACCCGGCCGACAGCGACGCCGTGATTCTGAAAGAGGACACCACGCTGGGAATGCGCCGAGTCGAGGTCGTCTGCCGCAACTGCCACAGTCACCTCGGCCACGTGTTCGAGGGCGAGGGCTACCCCACGCCGACCGACCAGCGCTACTGCATCAACTCGATTAGTCTGGTTCTGCACCCGTCCGCCAGTTAGAAAACAGCATTTGCGCAGCTAGATCGGTCTTCGATCTAGCTGCGCTTTAGTGTCTAATGAGCGTCTGCGTAGGCTTCGATGGCGGGCTTAGTAGTGCCACTCTCGGTGGCCTGAGTCCTGTCGTAACTGCCATCGCCCCTGGTGCTTTTCACCGGATTTGTCTTGAGCCAATCCGCAAGCACGCTCGTAAACTCGGCCTTGGTGCGGCGGATTTTGCCGACCAACCTTCGCATCATCGCAAAATGCCCGATTCGACTGGACCATCCGGTACGGTTCCTCCATGCCACTCGAAGATGACAGCATTGTTCATCCAACCGGTTTTTGGAGCTACGTCCACAAAGACAACGACTCGCAGCACGACCGAATACTAAATCTAGCTGAGCTTCTCAAGCAGGAATATGAATTCCTAACGGGAAGCAGTCTTGACCTTTTTGTGGACAGGGAAGATTTAGCCTGGGGCAAGAAGTGGCGTGTAACCATTGACGACGCACTCACAGCGACCTCTTTTTTCATTGCAATCGTTACACCGCGCTTCCTAGCCAGCGAAGAATGCCGCAAGGAGCTGATTATCTTCGCGGCAAATGCGGAAGCACGCCAAGTACCAGAGCTGGTGCTTCCGATCCTGTACGCACCGGTCGACGATCTAGTCGAAGACTCCGAGGACGAAGTACGACGGATTATCGCAGCAAGTCAGTACGTCGACTTCACCAAGCTTCGCGTAAAAGACCAAGAGGGCGAAGATTACCTTACCGCCGTAGCTCAACTTGCCGAGCGATTAGTCGAAATATCAGCTGAAGTTGCTAATCGTCCGGAGTACTTACCAGGAAAACTGGAGCGCGATTCTGACCCAAAAGCACTATCCCCCGGTGACGACACCGATGAGGCCGACGACGCATTGGGGATACTGGATGCCATCGCCGCCCAGGAAGAACTCTTTCCAGAGTGGCAAAAAACTATCGAGAAGTATGGCGCGCTTATGAGTCAAGTCGCGGATATCACAAATAAGTACAACCCCATGATGACCGCCGCTGGAAAGAAGAACGGGGCCGCACGCCTCTTCGTCGCCAAACAATACGCAAATGAACTCACACCCGTCGCAGATGAGTTCAAGGAAAACGGAAGTAAATACGCCGAACAAGCGTTCACCATGAACGGCTTGATGAGTGTTATCCTCACGAATATAAGTGAGCGCGAAGCGGCCGAACGCACTAGTCAACAGGTCCAGAGTTTCCTTAACGGCGCAAGAAGCCTGGCCGATTCTGGTCGAGTTTCCATCGAATCAGTACAGGGATTCCAAGACACCGTAAAAGACGTTGCTAAGATGAGTAGGGATGTCCGTAGGCCACTCAAGACACTAGCCGAAGGCGCGCAAAGCTTCCTTGATGGCCAACAATTGTTCGACGATTGGGTTCGTAGAATTGACAAGATCGAACTCCAGGATGAGCAGGCACAAATTGTTAACGAGTTGGATGTGCTGCCAGAATCGCAATAAATTAGGGCAAAATAGTCGAGAAGAAGTGGCTTTTAGAAAGGGAACTTTCTCCTATCCTAAAGCGCTTGCTAAGCATGAATGGGCCCATCCCAGCAAACCTTAATCGGCAAACTTAGGGGTTGCTGCTGGAGATAAGCCAATTAAGATATACTCATTGGCCAATGATACAGCCATTTATGTCTACTTGCGTAGCCAGAACTGACACCTTGAAGAAGTCCGGCTCGTAGCATCGACCGATTCGTTTCTACTCAAGCCTGCATCCTGATCCGCTCTGCTTGCTCCATACTGTGAACATGCGCACTTTCACCTCACCAGAGCAGATCAAAGCGGCCGTCGGCGAAGACCTCGGCACCAGTGACTGGCTGCAGATCACCCAGGAACGGGTCAACACCTTCGCCGACGCGACCGGCGATCACCAGTGGATTCACGTGGATGTCGAGCGGGCGAAGAAGGAAAGCCCGTTCGGCGCGCCGATCGCACACGGATTCCTGAGCCTGTCCCTGGTGTCGATGCTCAACTGGCAGATCTACACGATCGAGAACACCAAGCTCGGAATCAATTACGGCTCCAACAAGGTTCGCTTCATCAACCCGGTGAAGGTCGGAGCCCACGTGCGCCTGCAGACCACCCTCGTCTCCGTCGAAGAGGTATCCGGCGGAGCACTGCAGATAGTGACAGCGGGAACATTGCAGATCGAGGGCGAGGACAAGCCGGCGCTGGTCGCCGAGATCATCTCTCGGGTCGTGTTCTGACCCCTGATCGAACTGGTGGATCGAACGCGGTGATCGGCGGCAGTGGTTCGTCGTAGCGTTCGATCTCCACCAGCACATGTTGTCCTGTGCATCCACGCGACAGCGAGGACGCCCCGTCATCCGCGGTGAGTACGTTCACGCTGCCGTGCTTGCACATCGAGCCGGGATCAGCTGGATCGAGCGGGTCGTACCAGGCACCCGTGGACAGCTGGACCACCGTTTCCAGCATCGCGTCGTCGACAACGACACCGGCCAGGCACGAGCCACGGTCGTTGAACACCCGCACGACATCGCCGTCCGACACTCCCCTGGCCGCCGCCGCGGACGGGTGCATTCGTATCGGCTCTCGGCCCTGAATCTTCGAGTGTCGGCTCACCGCGCCGTGATCGAGCTGACTGTGCAGCCTGGTGCGTGGCTGATTGGCGATCAGGTGCAACGGAAACTGCTGGGCGCGTGGCCCGCCGAGCCACTCCTGCGGCTCGAACCACATCGGATGCCCTCGGCAGTCGTCGTAGTCGAAGCCCGCAACCGTTGCCGAGAAGATCTCGATCTTGCCGCTCGGGGTACGCAGGGCGTTCCCCACCGGGTCTGTTCGGAAGTCGTGGAGGAACGTCAGATCGTCCTCGGTCTGCATTCGGAACGAACCCTCACGCCGGAAGGCCTCGAACTCCGGGGTCGTGACGCCACCCGCGCGTAGATATCCGCGCCACTGCCCGTACAGATGCTCCAGCCACTGCTCCGAGGTACGCCCCTCGGTGAACTGCTCCCCCACACCGAGTTTCGTGGCCAGCTCGGCGAACGTGTCGTAGTCGTCGCGAGCGTCCGCGTACCGGGCGGCGGCCGGCTCCATGGCGACCAGCAACGGATCGTTGCGTGTGCAGCTCAGATCGGACCGTTCCAGTGACGTGGTCGACGGGACGACGATGTCGGCGTGCTTGGCCATCGGTGTCCAGTAGGGATCGTGTACCACGACGGTGTCGGGTCTGCCGAGAGCACGACGAAGCCGTCCGAGGTCCTGGTGGTGGTGGAACGGATTGCCGCCGGCCCAGTAGACGACCTTGATGTCCGGGTACGTCAATCGCTGACCGTCGTAGTCGAATTGGCCACCGGGATCGAGCAACATGTCCGAGACCGCCGCCACCGGAATCAGATCGGGCACCGGATTGATTCCCTGCGGCAGAGTCGGTAACGGATACGGAACCGGGGCCAGACCGGGCTCGTTCATCGAGCCGTAGCCGTGTCCGAATCCCCCACCGGGCACGCCGATCTGACCCAACATCGATGCCAGCGTGATGCCCATCCACGGGGCCTGCTCGCCGTGCTGCGTCCGTTGCAGTGACCACGTGACGGTGACCATCGTGCGTTTCGACGCCATCTCCCGCGCGAGATCCGCGATCACCGCAGCCTCGATGCCGCAGATCGTCGACGCCCACTGCGGGGTCTTGGGTGTGCCGTCCGAGACGCCGAGCAGGTACCGCTCGAACTCCGGATAGCCCTCGCAATACGTGTCGAGAAAGGCTGTGTCGTGCAACTTTTCGTCGGCGAGCACGAATGCGAGAGCCAACATCATCGCCACGTCGGTTCCGGGTCGCGGCGCGATCCATCGAGCGTCGCCGCTCATGTCGTTGCGCAGCGGACTGACCGAGACGATCTGTCCGCCGCGTCCACGCATCGCGTCGAGCGAATCGACCGTCGGATGGTCCGACGTACCGCCGTGATTGATACCGGTGTTCTTCACCGGAACGCCGCCGAAGGCCACGAGTAGGTCGGTGTGCGCGGCGATCACGTTCCAGGACGTGGAGCGCGAGAACATCTTCCAGTGCGCACCGAGTACGTGCGGCATGATGACACCGGTCGCACCCAGTGAGTAGCTGTGCACCGATCGGGTGTAACCGCCGATGCAGTTGAGGAATCGATGCACCTGACTCTGCGCGTGATGGAAGCGTCCGGCACTCGCCCACCCGTACGAGCCGCCGTAGATGGCGCTGTTGCCGTAAGTGCCGACAACTCTGCGCAATTCGTTGGACAGGAGCTCGGTCAACTCGTCCCACGACACCTCGACGAACTCGTCGCTGCCACGGTCGTCGGTCGGCCCCGGGCCGCGCTCGAGCCAGCCTCTGCGTACCGCGGGTGAGGTAATGCGCGATCGGTGGGTCACCGACCCGACGAGGTTACCCAACACCGGGGAAGGATTGCTGTCCGAGACCTCGGGATGAACAGCGGTGACATCGCGTCCGTCCGACTCGGCACGAAACATGCCCCAGTGGCCCATGTGCTGGACGCCGGCCACTCCGGTCATCGAACTACTCCGGTCATCGAACTACCCCGGTCATCGAATTCCGAACGCGCTCAACGCTGCCAGCAGTGCATCCGGACGCTCGACCGTCGGTACGGGATCGACGAGCGCGAAGCTGCACCCGATCTCCCTCGCCGCACCGTCGGCCTCGGCGCTGTCGCCCACCATCAATGTCACCGAAGGGTCGACGCCCAAGCTCGCGACTGCGTGCCGGAAGATCTCGGGCTGCGGTTTGACGTGACCTACCTCGAACGAGAGCACGAACTCGTCGACGTACCGATCGAGACCGCGATCGACGAACGCAGGACGGATGTCGAAGGCGATGTTGCTCAGCACACCGACCCGAATCGACTCGGCAGCAAGCTTTTTCAGGACCGACTCGGTATCCGGGTACGGCGTCCACGAATCGGCATCGATCACCCGCCCGTAAACCGATTCCGCCTGCGCACGGTCCGTGACACCGGACTGCTCGAGCACGTGCAGATAGGCCTGCCGGTGCAGTGCCGGATCGAGGTCTCGGTTTCGCCAGGCATGACGCGTTGCATCGTCGAACTCGACTGTCTCGCCTACCGGCGCGGTCATACGCCGCATCAGTTCCGCGGCTCCGGCACCGTCGACCGGGGTGCCGTCTGCGTCATGGATGCCGTCGAACCAGGTGGGATCCTCCTCGAGCCGAAACAGCGTGCCCGAGAAGTCGAACAGGACGGCCTCGATCGTCGATGTGCCCGTCGTGGTCACGGCAGTGATTCGACGAGTGCGTCCACCTCGACCCGCGGGCCGGTGAAGAACGGGGTCTCCTCACGCACGTGCCGTCGCGCCTCGGTGGCACGCAGATCCCGCATCAGATCGACGATGCGGTCCAACTCGGGAGCCTCGAAGGCCAGAATCCACTCATAGTCGCCCAGTGCGAACGACGGCACGGTGTTCGCGCGCACGTCCTTGTAGTCACGCGCGGCCTTGCCGTGGTCGGCGAGCATCGTGCGGCGCTCGTCGTCGGGCAGCAGATACCAGTCGATCGACCGGACGAACGGGTAGACGCAGATGTACGCACCCGGATCCTCACCCGCGATGAAGGCCGGAACGTGACTCTTGTTGAACTCCGCCGGGCGGTGCAGTGCGGTGTTGCTCCAGACCGGAGTGCTTGCCTTTCCCAGCGCGGTGGTGCGCCGGAAGTCGGAATAGGTGGCTTGCAGGTCCTCGATGCGCTCGGCATGAGTCCAGACCATGAAATCGGCGTCGGCGCGCATGCCGGCGATGTCGTACACGCCCCGCACTGCGACGCCCTTGTCTTCACGACCTTCGAAGAAGACTTTCGCCTCCTTGGCTGCTGCGGCCCGATCGTCGCCCAGCACACCGGGCGTGACCTTGTAGACCGAGAACATCAGATAGCGGAGTGTCGAATTGAGCGCTGAGTAATCGAGGCGTGCCATGGCCCTATCGTGCCACCTCGACCAGACGGGCGGCAGCGGTGGTGGCGGACGCAATACATGCGGGTACACCGACACCGCGCTGCCAGGCTCCGGTGACCTCGAGGCCGGGGAGGTCGGCAACACCGGACTCCACGGCGGCGACGCGATCGAGATGCCCGGGCGCATATTGCGGCAGACCGCCCGGCCAGCGCTGCACTGTCGCGGCCAGTGGTGGGGTGTCGATGTTCGCAACCGTTCGCAGATCCCGCAGCGCCGTCTCGATCGACTCGGCCTCGGATCGGTCCGAGGCCGTGGAGTCGCCGAACCGGCCGAGCGAGGCCCGCAGCAATACCGCGTCACGCTCCCCCAGGTGTGGCCACTTCCGGCTCGACAATGTGAACGCTTTGACATCGAGGCCTGCGTCCGTGGCCACGAGAATGCCCGAATTCTGAGGCAGCTCGGTCGCTTTCGGAAAGGCCAGCGCTACGACCACCGACGACGCCAGCTCGATACTGCGTGCCGCCCGCGAGGCCTCGGGTGCCACCGCGGCGATCAGGTGACCGAGGACGGGCGCGGGTACCGCCAAGACCAGTCCGTCCACGACGCCCACGCGATCGACGTACCAGCCGTTCGCCTCACGGCGTACCTCGCCGATGCCTGCGTCGACGATCGTCCGGGCATCGGTCGCGGCGATCAGCGCATCGAGCAGCACCGCATAGCCGTCGCGCAGGCCGCCGAACACCGGTCCGGGCGACGGCGTGGGCAATGCCGCCAGCACTGCCTCGGTGAGGCTCGCTGCCCCGCCGTCCAATGCGGCTGCCAACGTCGGAAGGGCAGCCCGGACGCCGATCGAGCTCGCCGAGCCGGAGTACACGCCGCCGAGCAGCGGGTCGACCGAACGGCTCACGACCTGAGAGCCGAAGCGGCTGCCCACGAGATCGGCCACGCTGACGTCCGAGCCCGCGGTCCACGTGAACGGCCGTGTTGTTTCGGTCTCGATGAGGTGCAGTTCCTCCGGGTCCACCAGATCCCGCACGGAATCGGCAGAGGACGGGATACCCATCAAGGTGCCCAGCGGGAGCGCATGCGTTCGGCCGCCCGAAAAGACCAGCGGACGCGCCGACGACGGGTGCACCAGCTGATCCGACAGGCCGAGTTCGGCGAGCAGAGCCGGTACTTCCGGACGACGACCGATGAACGCTTCCGCGCCGACATCGAGCGACTCGGCACCGACCTCGGTGGTCCGCAGGGTGCCACCGAGGCGAGGGGATGCCTCGACGAGAGTGATCTCCGCATCGGGACCACAGGCCTGCCGGAGGCGATACGCCGCGACGAGGCCGGAGATCCCGCCGCCGACCACGGCGTAGCGCCGCAGCGTCACAACGAATGCACCAACGAGACCACCCGGGTCAGAATCTCGGGATCGGTGTCGGGCAACACGCCGTGTCCGAGATTGAACACATGCCCCCGCGCACCGGCCGCCACCGCGCGGTCGGCTTCGGCGGCAATACGTCGAACTTCGGCCTCGACGGCATCCCAGCCGGCGAACAGCACCGCCGGATCGAGATTTCCCTGCAAGACCTTGCCGCCACCGACTCGGTGCACGGCGTCGTCGAGCGGAATCCGCCAGTCGACACCGACCACATCGGCGCCGGCCTCACCCATCGCACCGAGCAACTCGCCGGTACCGACCCCGAAATGAATCTTGGGAACGCCTGCCGAGGACACGGCGTCGAACACTCGCGTCGAGTGCGGCAGCACGTACTCGCGGTAGTCGGCGAGCGACAGCGCACCCGCCCACGAGTCGAACACCTGCACCGCGTCCACTCCGGCGGCCAACTGAGCCTGCAGGAATGTGATCGTTGTGGTCGCCAGCGCGTCGAGCAGGGCATGCCAGGTCGCCGGGTCGGAGCGCATCAGCGCCTTGGTCTTCTCGTGATTGCGACTGGGGCCACCCTCGACCAGGTAGGACGCGAGGGTGAACGGCGCTCCGGCGAACCCGATGAGCGGCGTGCCCGCGAGCTCCCTGGTGAGGATCCGCACCGCATCGGCCACCGGCTCGACCTGATCGGCGGTCAACCTGGGGAGTGCCGCAACATCGGCCGCCGAACGCACCGGCTGAGCCACGACCGGACCGGTACCGGCAACGATGTCGAGATCGATACCGGCAGCCTTGAGCGGAACCACGATGTCCGAGAACAGGATTGCCGCGTCCACATCGTGTCGACGGACAGGTTGCAGAGTGATCTCGGCCACCAGATCCGGCCGGAAGCACGAATCCAGCATGCCGATGCCGGCGCGGATCTTTCGGTATTCGGGGAGAGACCTGCCGGCCTGACGCATGAACCACACCGGCCGACGCGAGGGCGTTTCACCGGCGATCGCGGCCAAGAACGGCGCGTCCGGGAGTTCTCGACGGGCGGGGGCTGTGGTGTGTGCTTCGGCGTTCATCGAGTTCCATGCTGCCACGCGTCAGGAAAGCTTCTGCCACCAAGGGCGACACACCCACTTCGGTTCCATCACGGCTCGGCGCGCCTCCGCCGCCGGACAACGTGACGCGTCTAACGTCCGATCACGTGACCGAACCCGAATCCACCGCCGAACCTGCGCCTTTCCGCGCCGCCATCGACGCGATGCATCGGGCCCAGGTACACCCGGCGATCGAAATCGGTCCGATCCGGCCGCCGCAGCGTCTCGCCCCCTACAGCTATGCGATCGGGGCCGAGGTCAAGCATCCCGATTCCGACCAGGTCGACGAACAGAGTGACGGTGACGCCTTCGGCCGCCTGATCCTGCTGTACGACCCCGACGGTGCAGAAGCCTGGAACGGCACTCTTCGACTGGTTGCCTACATTCAAGCGGACGTCGACGAATCGCTGGCCGACGATCCCCTGCTTCCCGAGGTCGGGTGGAGTTGGCTGGTCGACGCACTGGAGTCACGGTCGGAGCCGCTCAACGCACTCGGCGGCACCGTCACCTCGACCAGCTCGGTGCGTTACGGCGACATCGCCGGTCCCCCCAAGGCCCATCAGCTCGAACTTCGCGCGTCCTGGACCGCGACGTCCGAGGACCTCTCGACACACGTCGAGGCCTTCTGCGAGGTTCTCGCGTACGCGGCAGGTCTGCCGCCCGCGGGCATCACGACCCTCGGTCGACGCAGTTCCAGCCGGACATAGTCTCCGGACCCACCGACCGTAGGGCTTAGAGTCACTGTCCATGTCAGCCGAGAGTTCCCCCGACGCCACGTCGGACGACGCCACGTCGGACGAGCAGGTCAACGAGCCGGTCGCCGTTCCGTTGCTTGCCCCGGCTGACGGTGTGCCCGATGTCGTGGACACACCGGACGCCGTTCTCGCGGCCGCGAAGCTCCTCGCCGCAGGTCACGGGCCTCTCGCGGTCGATGCCGAACGCGCGTCGGGCTTTCGGTACTCCCAGCGCGCCTACCTGCTGCAGTTTCGTCGCCGCGGAGCGGGCACCGTTCTGCTCGATCCGATCCCGGTCACCGGCGACCTCGCGCCTCTCGCCGAGGTGATCAACCCGCTCGAATGGGTGCTGCACTCCGCCGATCAGGACCTCCCGGGGCTGGCCGAACTCGGCCTGGTCCCCGCCACGCTCTACGACACCGAGCTCGCCGGCCGTCTCGCCGGATTCGAACGCGTCGGCCTCGGCGCCATCGTCGAACGCACCCTCGGACTGGCGCTACAGAAGGGCCACGGCGCTGCCGACTGGTCCACTCGTCCCCTGCCCGACACCTGGCTCAACTACGCCGCGCTCGACGTCGAAGTTCTGCTCGAGCTTCGCGACGAAATGGCCGCGGAGCTCGAACGACAAGGCAAAACGGACTGGGCGGCACAGGAATTTGCCCACATCCTCTCTCTCGGACCGCCCAAACCCAAGACCGACAGGTGGCGTCGGACATCCGGGATTCACGCGATCAAGTCTCCCCGCACGCTCGCGGCCGTCCGCGAACTATGGACCACCCGAGACGAATTGGCGGCCAAACGTGACGTGGCGCCGAGCCGGGTGTTGCCGGACTCGGCGATCGTGGCGGCGGCAACTGCCGATCCGAAGACCTCGCGCGAGCTCGAGCAACTACCGGTCTTCGGCGGTCCTCGCCAGCGTCGATCTTCCCGCCTGTGGGCGTCGGCGCTCACGCGTGCGCGGGCCCTACCGACCTCCGAGTTGCCCTCCATGGCAGCGTCTTTCGACGGCCCGCCCCCGGTCAATCGATGGGCGCGTCGCGATCCTGACGCGGCGGCCAGGCTCGCCGACGTACGAGCGGCGATGACCGACCTCAGCGAGTCGGTGTCGGTTCCGGTCGAGAACCTCCTGATGCCGGATCTGCTCCGTCGATTGGTGTGGGATTGGCGGACTCCCGACGACGAAGGCCTCGATCCCGGAGAGCTGATCGACAGTCGGCTGACCGAGGGAGGGGCGCGGCCCTGGCAACGCTCGCTGGTGGTACCGGTTCTGGCGAAGGCACTGCACCCTTCCCAAGTTACCGGCGGGTAATACCCGCTACAGTAGGTGGCGCGTCCGGGCACCCGGGCGAGTCGTCCGCATCTGTCGGGAGGATCGAAAAGCGTGTCTGTACCCGCGTCCACCAGCTCACAAAGGAATGTTGTCTTCGTCGACGGCATCCGTACCCCGTTCGGCAAAGCAGGCCCCAAGGGCATGTACGCCGACACTCGCGCAGACGACCTGGTCGTCAAGGCAATCCGCGAACTTCTTCGCAAGAACCCCAACCTCCCTCCCGAACGTATCGACGAGGTCGCCATCGCCGCGACCACACAGACCGGTGACCAAGGGCTGACCATCGGCCGCACGTCCGCCCTGCTCGCCGGACTCCCCCGCAGCGTCCCCGGATTCGCCATCGACCGCATGTGTGCGGGTGCAATGACCTCGGTGACCACCACCGGATCGGGCATCGGCTTCGGCCAGTACGACGTCGTCATCGCCGGTGGCGTCGAGCACATGGGCCGCCACCCGATGGGTGAGGGCGTCGACCCCAACCCGCGCTTCCTCGCCGACAAGCTGGTCGATCCCAGCGCCCTGGTGATGGGCAACACCGCCGAGAACCTGCACGACCGGTTCCCGAGCATCACCAAGGACCGCACCGACACCTACGCCGTCGCGAGCCAGAACAAGTACGACGCAGCGAAGAAGGCCGGCTTCATCGCCGACACTCTCGTGCCCGTCGCCACCAAGTCCGCCGCCGGGTGGGGCCTGGCCACCGAGGACGAGCCGCCTCGTCCCGGCACCACCGTCGAAGACCTCGCCAAGCTCAAGACGCCGTTCCGCCCTGCCGGCCGCGTCACCGCAGGCAACGCCGCGGGACTCAACGACGGTGCCACCGCCGCGATCCTCGCCGGCGAGGACACCGCGCACGAACTCGGCCTGAACATCGGCATGCGGATGGTCGGCTTCAGCTTCGCAGGCGTCGACCCGGCCGTCATGGGCATCGGACCTGTCCCCGCGACCGAAAAGCTGCTCGGCCGAACGGGATTGAGCATCGAAGACATCGGCCTGTTCGAGATCAACGAGGCCTTCGCCATCCAGGTGCTCGCCTTCCTCGAGCACTACGGCATCGCCGACGACGATCCCCGCGTCAACCAGTGGGGAGGTGCCATCGCGTGTGGCCACCCCCTCGCGTCCTCGGGCGTCCGCCTGATGACCCAGCTGAGCCGCCAGTTCGCTCAGCAGCCCGACGTCCGCTACGGCCTGACGACCATGTGCATCGGTCTCGGCATGGGCGGCACCGTCATCTGGGAGAACCCCAACCACGCTGACTACTCGGGAGCAGCCAAATGAGTGACATCACCACAGCGTTCAGCGACGAGGTAGTCACGAACGCGTTCACCAAGATCGTCTCCGTACCGGGGCTCGAGGGCTCCATCGCCCTCGTCACGCTCGACAACGGCTTCGATCACACCAAGCCGTCGACCTTCGGCCCCGGCGGGCTGGCCAAGTTCGACGCGGCCCTCGACGAGGCCTTCGCAGCGAACCCGGTGGCCATCGCCGTCACCGGCAAGCCGTTCATCTTCGCAGTCGGTGCCGACCTCAACGGCGTGCCGAACATCAAGACCAAGGACGAGGCGCTGCAGATCGGGCAGCTCGGGCACAAGGTCTTCCGTCGCCTGCGCGAGTCCACGATTCCGACGTTCGCCTTCATCAACGGTGCCGCACTCGGCGGTGGCCTCGAAGTGGGACTGCACTCGCACTACCGGACCGTCGCGGAGAACGCTGCCGCACTCGGTTTGCCCGAGGCCTTCCTCGGCCTGGTACCGGGATGGGGCGGAACCCAGTTGCTGCCCAACATCATCGGAGCCTCGAACGCCGTCACCGTCGTCATCGAGAACGCACTGAACCAGAACCGCGTCCTCAAGCCGCAGCAGGCACTCGATCTCGGCATCGCCGACGCCCTCTTCGGCGGAGCCGACTTCCTCGAGCAGTCCCTCGCGTGGGCTGCTCAGGTCATCAAGGGCGAGATCGTTCCGAACCGTCCCGAGATCGACCGCGGGCAAGCCTGGGACGACGCCATCGCCCGCGCCAAGGGAATCGTGGCCGGCAAGACCAACAACTTCGCCCCCGGCCCCGTCGCCGCGGTCGAGCTGCTCGAGCTCGCCAAAAGCACCGACATCACCGACTCCGCCTCGCTCGACACGGCCTTCGCGGCCGAGGACGAGGCCCTGTCCACGTTGCTGGTCAAGGACGAACTACGTGCCGGGCTGTACGCCTTCGATCTGGTGCAGAAGCGCGCAAAGCGGCCTGCCGGTGCACCCGACAAGTCCCTCGCCCGCAAGATCTCCGGTGTCGGCATCGTCGGTGCCGGCCTGATGGCCAGCCAGCTCGCGTTGCTGTTCGTGCGGCAGCTGAAGGTGCCGGTGATCCTCACCGACATCGATCAGGAGCGCATCGACAAGGGTGTCGGCTACGTCCACGGCGAGATCGACAAGCTGCTCGGCAAGAAGCGCCTGTCCCCCGATGCCGCAAACCGATTGAAGGCGTTGGTGTCCGGTTCGATCGACAAATCCGCTTTCGCGAACACCGACTTCGTCATCGAGGCAGTCTTCGAGAACCTCGACGTCAAGAAGAAGGTGTTCGCCGAGGTCGAGGAATTCGTCTCTGCCGAAACGATTCTCGCGACCAACACCTCCTCGTTGTCGATCACGAAGATGGCGGCCGATCTGAAGCACCCAGAGCGGGTCGTCGGCTTCCACTTCTTCAACCCCGTGGCCGTTCTTCCGCTGCTCGAGGTCGTCAAGGGCGAGAAGACCGACGACGCCACTCTCGCAACGGCATTCGCGACGGCCAAGACACTGAAGAAGTCGGCCGTGTTGTCGGCCGATCTCCCCGGATTCGTCTTCAATCGTCTCGTCACCCGCGCGTCCAACGAGATCATCAGTGCCATCGACGAGGGCACGCCGTTCGACGTCGCCGACGGCGCGGTGGGCGAACTCGGCATGCCGATGAGCCCGCTAACCCTGCTGGCTCTCGTCGGCCCTGCGGTCGCACTGCACACAGCGGAAACTCTCGGCGAGGCATACCCGGAGCGGTTCAAGGACTCCCCCGGATTCCGTGCACTCGTCGAGGCGAAGAAGCCGGGCGTGTGGACGTACGGCCCCGAGGGCCAGGTTGTCGATCCCGAGGTGGCTGCACTGTGGCCACAGGGAGATTCGCCGTCCACTGCCGAGCAGGTGCTCGAACGCACCCGCAACGCATTCGCCGACGAGATCCGGATCATGCTCGACGAGGGCGTCGTCGCGGCTGCCGAGGATATCGACCTCTGCCTGCTCCTCGGCGGCGGCTTCGGATTCTGGAACGGCGGCATCACCCCGTACCTGGACCGCAGCGGTGCATCCGAGGCCGCAACCGGTCAGCGCTTCCTGGCTCCGGGCGTAGCCAGCGTCTAGAACCGCCCGTCGAGTTCGAGGTTGTGGACGGATTTCTCCGGATTTTCGTCCATGACCTCGAACTCGGCATCGTTCGCTCGCGCTATGGTGCGATCCGATGAACAACGAGCGCAGTCGGCTGATCGGCATCGGCTATCGAATGTTGGGGTCCTACAGCGACGCCGAAGACGCTGCTTCCGAGGCCATGGTCCGGTGGTACCGACTCACCGATGCCGAACGCGACGCCATCGACGTTCCCGCCGCGTGGCTCACCCGCGTCGTCGGCCGGATCTGTCTCGACATGCTCGGCTCGGCCCGCGTTCGCCGCGAGAGCTACGTCGGCCAGTGGTTGCCGGAACCAGTTTCCGGTCTGCACTCGGTGAATTCGACGGCCGCTGACCCTGCCGACCAAATCGCACAACAGGATTCGGTGAATCTAGCCTTACTCGTCGTTCTCGAATCGCTCGGTCCAGCGCAGCGAGTCGCATTCGTCCTGCACGATGCGTTCGCAGTTCCGTTCGACGACATCGCGGCCGTGCTCGACCGCTCCCCTGCTGCGTGCCGCCAGCTCGCGACAGCCGCTCGACAACACGTGCACGGCCGCCACCTCACCTCCGCCGACCCCATCGAGCACGATCGCGTCGTCCGCGCCTTCGCGATGGCCTCGGGAGACGGAGACCTTGCCACGCTCGTCTCGTTGCTTGCCCCCGATGTCACCCTGATCAGCGACGGAGGCGGGCGAGTCTCGGCGGCCCGCAATCCTGTTGTGGGCTCCGACCGAGTCGCTCGTTTCGTCCGCGGCATCACCGCCAAGTCCACCGACCTGGAATGGTGCATCGAGTCCGTCAACGGCCTGTCCGGCATCGTGATCCGACGCGGCGGCGGCGTGTTCGGCGTCGTCGGGTTCGACACTGCGGACCGGGTGGTGGCCGACATCTGGATCGTGCGCAATCCGGACAAACTCCGACACTGGACCTGACCCCCGCCATACATTCTCCGAGGCTGCATCGTCATACAGTCGAGACCCGCCACTCGGCAGGTCCGACACTCGATCGATGAACAGGTGGAGACGCGATGAAGCTAGCCGTAGCGGGTGGAACAGGAACCGTCGGAGTGCATGTCGTCGAGGTCGCTCGTGAACGCGGACACGACGTGGTCGTGCTGTCGCGATCGGCGGGCATAGATCTCGTGAGCGGCTCAGGACTGTCCGACGCATTGTCCGGCATCGAGGCGGTGATCGACGTCGCGTCGACACAGACGATCTCGGCAAAAGAATCGACGGCGTTCTTCGCCGCCGTCACCCGCAACCTACTGACGGCCGAGACCGAGGCCGGTGTCGGTCATCACCTGGCGCTGTCCATTGTGGGAATCGACCGAGCCCCGCACGCGTACTACGCCGGAAAAGTGGAGCAGGAAAGGATTGTTCGCGCCGGAACCGTGCCGTGGACGATTCTTCGAGCCACCCAGTTCCACGAATTCGCCGGCCAGATCCGCGCACAGATGTCGTTCGGTCCGGTGAGCGTCATCCCGAAGATGGTCTCGCAACCGATCGCCGCACGAGAGGTGGCCGAACGGTTGATCGACCTGGCAGAGCAGCCCCCGGCCGGCCGAGTCGCAGACCTCGGTGGACCACGTGAAGAACGCATGGCCGAGATGGTGCGGCGCGACGCCCGGGCCGTCGGTGCCCGAGGCCTGGTGCTCGAGATTCCGATTCCCGGCGCATACGGTCGCGCAATGCGAGACGGAACGCTGGTCACCACAACCGATTCGGATCACGGTCGACAGACCTTCGATCAATGGTTGGCCGTCCGGACGGGCTGAGCCGCATCTCGCCGAATATCGGACATTTCACCCTTTTCATGGGCCGAAACCGTCCGGAGTCGAAACGGAAGCTCATTTCGCTCCCATGTCTCGAGCGCGAGGACGATGATGGCGAACGACCACCATGGACGCTGGTTCACCTCGAAAGCTGGGTCACGCGATGACGCAATCAACCGATCGGTACACCGCCAAAGTTATCGGAGTCACCATTGCCGCTGCCGTCGGCGGCTTCCTGTTCGGGTTCGACTCGTCCGTTGTCAACGGCGCGGTCGATTCCATCCAGGAAAACTTCGCACTGTCGTCGTTCGTCACCGGTTTCGCGGTAGCGATCGCGCTTCTCGGCTGTGCGGTCGGTGCCTGGTTCGCCGGCCGCCTCGCGGACAGCTGGGGCCGCAAGAAGGTGATGTTGCTCGGTTCCGCACTGTTCACGATTTCGTCCGTGGGCTCCGGGTTCGCCTTCAGCGTCCCGGATCTGATGCTCTGGCGAGTGATCGGCGGACTCGGCATCGGCATCGCGTCGGTGATCGCACCGGCGTACATCTCGGAAATCGCGCCGGCTCGCTATCGAGGCGGATTGGCATCGTTGCAACAGCTGGCAATCACCGTCGGCATCTTCGCCGCGCTCCTCTCGGACGCGGTACTGCAGAACGCGGCCGGCGGGCCGTCCAACGATCTGTGGTTCGGTCTGGAAGCCTGGCGATGGATGTTCCTCGTCGGCGTGGCACCCGCGCTCGTCTACGGCTTTCTCGCCACACTGATTCCGGAGTCACCGAGATACCTCGTCGGCAAACACCTCGACGAGGAAGCGGCTCGCATTCTCGGTGAGATCTCCGGAGAAGTGAACCCGAACGAGCGAGTCAAGGAAATCCGTCTGACCTTGCGCCGGGAGTCCACGTCGTCGTTCGGCGACATTCGTGGACCGAAATTCGGTTTGCAACCCATTGTCTGGGTCGGCATCACGATGGCGATCCTGCAACAGTTCGTCGGAATCAACGCCATCTTCTACTACTCGACGACACTGTGGAAGTCGGTCGGGTTCAGCGAGAACCAGTCGTTCGTCACCTCGGTCATCACCTCGATCATCAACGTTTCGATGACATTCGTCGCCATCTTGTTCGTCGATCGATTCGGACGTCGAAATCTGCTCATGATCGGCTCGATCGGAATGTTCGTCGGCCTGGTACTCGCGGCCGTCTCGTTCACTCAGGCAGTGGGCAGCGGCGACCAACTGGAGTTGCCGTCGCCATGGGGTCCCGTCGCGCTGGTGGGTGCCAATCTGTTCGTCGTCTTCTTTGCCGCTACCTGGGGACCGATCATGTGGGTGATGCTCGGAGAAATGTTCCCCAACCGAATGCGTGCGGTCGCACTCGGCATCAGTACCGCGGCGAACTGGGTCGCGAATTTCGCCATCACCCTTGCATTCCCGCCACTGTCCGACACCATCGGACTGGGATTCATCTATTCGTTCTTCGCGTTCTTTGCGATCCTGTCGTTCTTCTTCGTCAAGTACAAGATCAAGGAGACCAAGGGTATGGAGCTCGAGGACATGGTGATCTGACATGCCGATGTTCGTCGTCGAGTACGCGTACTCACCCGAAACATCCTCCGGCCGTGACGATCACCGGACCGATCATCGCGCGTGGTTGCGGGAATTGGAGCGTCGCAAGATCCTCAGGTCGTCGAGCCCGCTCGCCGATCACAGCGGCGCAACGATGATCGTCGAAGGCGTGGACAAGGAAAGTGTGGAACGTATGTTCGCGCATGATCCGTTCGCAACGGCCCATCTGATCGACCGAGTTCGGGTCAGCGAGTGGGCGACGGGCGCATAGCCCGTCGCCGGCGATCAGAGGCTCTTGGCCCAGCCCGAGACCCGCTGCACGACGTCCTCGCAGGTGAGGCCGAGTTCGTGGTGCAGCTGCTCACGCGACGCGTGATCCAGGAATCGTTGTGGCACACCGAGATCGCGACATGGTGTATCGACGCCTGCAGCGCGCAACGCGGCCGACAGAGTCGAGCCGATTCCGCCGTGAACACCGCTGTCCTCGATGGTCACCACCAACCGGTAGTCCTCGGCCAATTTCAGCAAGGACTCGGGAATCGGGAGTACCCATCGCGGATCCACGACGGCCACCGAGATGCCGTCGTGTCGAAGTTTCTTCGCTGCGTCGAGGGCAAGTGAGCCGAACACACCGACCGCGACGATCAGCACATCGCCGGTTGCATCGGCCGGCTCGGCGAGCACGTCGACGATTCCGTCCAGTCGGCGCACCGCCGATACGGTCTCGGTCACCGCTCCCTTCGGGAAGCGCAGCGCAGTAGGCCCGTCGGACGTTGCAATTGCCTCGGCCAACTCCTCCCGCAGAGTGTCGGCATCGCGAGGTGCCGCCACCTTCATCCCCGGGACGATGCCGAGCAGCGACATGTCCCACATGCCGTTGTGACTGGCACCGTCCGCACCGGTGACGCCCGCACGATCCAGAACCACCGTGACCGGCAGCCCGAGCAACGCCACGTCCATCAGCAACTGATCGAACGCGCGGTTGAGGAAGGTCGAGTAGATGGCGACCACCGGATGCATGCCCCCGAGAGCCAAACCGGCCGCCGACGTCATCGCATGCTGCTCGGCGATACCGACATCGAAAAGCCGATCGGGAAAGCGAACCCCGAACGCCGCGAGACCAGTGGGCGCGGCCATCGCAGCGGTGATCGCGACGACGTCGTCGTTCTGTTCGCCCTGCTCGATCAATGCCGCCGAGAACACCGAGGTCCAGTCCGGTGCCGACTTCGACCGAGCGAGTCCGGTTGCCGGATCGATGACACCGGTGGCATGCATCTGGTCTGCGACGTCGTTCTCGGCGTGGACGTAGCCCATGCCCTTGCGCGTCACTGCGTGCACGATGACCGGTCCGCCGTAAGCCTTGGCCCGGCGCAGTGCCGATTCCATCGCATGCTGATCGTGGCCGTCGACCGGTCCCAGATATTTGATGCCGAGATCGGTGAACATCACCTGCGGACTGATGGCGTCCTTCACGCCGGCCTTCATGCCGTGGAGCATCCGGTAGGCCGTGGGCCCGACGACGGGGATCTTGCGGACGATGCGGCGCCCGTTGTCGAGGATCTTCTCGTACTCGGGCTGGAGGCGCAGCGCCGCCAGATGATCGGCCAGGCCGCCGATGGTCGGGGCGTACGAGCGTCCGTTGTCGTTGACCACGATGATCAAGGATCGGTCGCGGCCGGCCGCGATGTTGTTGAGGGCTTCCCAGCACATGCCGCCGGTGAGCGCACCATCGCCGACGACGGCAACGACGTGCCGATCGGTCTCGCCCTTGAGCGCGAACGCCTTCGCCAAGCCGTCGGCGTAGGACAGCGAGGCCGACGCGTGCGAGGACTCAACCCAATCGTGTTCGCTCTCGACCCGGGACGGATAGCCCGACAGGCCGCCCTGCTTGCGCAGCGTGTCGAACAAGCCGGTACGACCGGTCAGCATCTTGTGCACGTAGGCCTGGTGGCCCGTGTCGAAGATGACGGGGTCACGTGGTGAATCGAAGATGCGGTGGATCGCCAGAGTCAGCTCCACCACCCCGAGGTTGGGACCGAGGTGGCCCCCGGTGGCCGATACCTTCTCGACGAGAAACGCACGGATCTCGCGAGCCAATTCGGCCAGCTCCGCGCTACCGAGGTCGCGCAAGTCCTCGGGCGTCTGAATTCGCGCTAGGACACCCAACGAGATCGCTCCCTCCGGCCGGAAAAACACTGGACAATTCAGTCTACGGAGTCGCTGTGCTCGCGCTGCTCCGCCCAGCGTGGTGTCGGTGACACTACCGTCGCCCATCGATGTGCCCTGGATCAGCCGCCCCTAACCTCGACGGTGGGCGAATCGGACACACACATACAGTGACGCCCATGAGCAACGTCGTCGATGCCATCCTGTGCCGCGTTCACGAACTGTGCCGAGACGACACGACCGGGCAGGTGGCCGACTACATTCCAGAGCTTGCCGCTGTCACGCCGGACGGCTTCGGAATAGCACTCACAACTACCGACGGTTACGTCTACGAGGTCGGCGACACCCGACTACCTTTCACGATCCAATCGATCTCCAAGCCCTTCACCTACGCGCTGGCTCTGGCCGATCGCGGACTCGATGCCGTCGCGAACAAGATCGATATCGAGCCGTCCGGTGAGCCGTTCAACGAGATCAGCCTCGACCCGGTCACCGAGCGGCCACGCAACCCGATGATCAACGCCGGTGCGATCACATCGGCATCTCTCATCGCCGGCCGTACTCCGCAGGATCGATTCGAGCGAATACGGGCCTCCTACTCACGATATGCAGGCAGGTCTCTGACCTTCAACGATGCCGTCTACCGTTCGGAGGCGCGCACCGGTAACCGGAACCGCGCGATCGGATACATGCTCCGTTCGTTCGACATCATCGAGCAGGACCCGGACGGCGCCGTCGATCTGTACTTTCGTCAGTGCTCGATAGATGTCACCGCGGCGGACCTCGCGATGATGGCGGCAACCATGGCCAACAACGGTGTCAATCCGCGCACCAGAGAACGCGCGCTGGCACCTGCTCTGGTCGAACGAGTGTTGTCGGTGATGACCACGTGCGGGATGTACGACGGCGCAGGCGATTGGGTGGCACAGGTGGGAATGCCGGCCAAGAGCGGAGTCGGTGGCGGGATTCTCGCGGTACTGCCCGGCCAGATGGGGATCGCCGTCTACTCGCCGCGGCTCGATTCCCATGGAAACAGCGTGCGCGGGGTCGCCGCATGCCGAGAACTGTCGAGCCGGCTCGAACTGCACTTCCTACACGTCACACGAGCGGCGAAGTCCTCGATCCGGCGTCGATACGTGCTCACCGAGGCACCGTCACGCAAAAGGCGCTCCGACGTCGAACAGGCCACCCTGGCCGCGGTGGGAGATCGCGCGCGAGTGTACGAATTGCACGGTGACCTGCTGTTCTCCGGTGCCGAGACCGCAGTCCGTGAGATCGGAAATCTGGATCGAGAGCTGGACGCACTCGTCATCGACGTCCGCGGCGTCGACGAGGTCAGTGCCATCGCTCGCAGCATGTTCGAGGATCTTCGCCGGGATCTGGCCGAACACGGCTGTGTGGTGTGCCTGGTGGACCCCAGGGCGATCATGGGACACACCACCTCGAGTCTCGACCCGGCCGATCCGGCGGGTCGTGTCTATTCGAGCCTGGGGTCGGCCATCCAGTGGGCCGAGAATCTTCTGCTCGATCGACATTGTGCAGGTCTGCGACAGCCCACCGAGATCACAGCAGCCGAGCACCCGTTGCTCGCAGGACTGTCGGCCGCCCAGTACGAGGCGGTGAGCCCCTATCTCGAGAAGCGGCATTACGCGCGCGGAGACATCATCGTGCATCACGGCGACGCGGCCGCAGGCCTGTTTCTCGTGCTGCGCGGCGAGGTGACGTCGACGACCGTGTCGGCCGACGGCGGTACGCATCGGATCACGACTCTGTCGCCCGGGATGAGCTTCGGCGAGATGCCGCTGTTGATGGCAGTGCCGTTTCTGCTCGACATGGTGGCGGACACACCGGTCGACCTCGTGGTGGTGTCGGTACCGCACTTCGAGGCGCTGACTCGGGACGCACCCGAGGTCAAGCTTGCCCTTTTGGAGAATCTGGCGACCGGCGCGTACGGCCAGATGGCCGCGGTGATCAGAACGCTCGGGCGGTTCGACATCGGCATCTGACACCGATGGCCGAACCGCCCGAGGCGAACGTGAATCTGTCAGGCACCCAACGTCAGCATCGTGAGCACCTCGGTGGGCTGCGGCGACCCACCAGCGGGCTCGAGGGAGAACGCGAAGTTCGTCGATGCGCCGAGGCCGTCGACCACCGTGCCCGATTCCGACGTGAGCTGATCCTCGCTCACGACGCCGGCCGATCGAGGCGAACCCTCGACGAACCACATCTGATAGACGCGGCCTGGCGGCGGCTGCGGAACCCCGTCGAGAGAAACCACGACAGCGTTCTGCGACAGTGAGTAAGCGACCGTTGCCGAACCCCCACCGGGGAACTCGGCCGAGGTCTGCCGAGCATCCGGTGCAGCGACGATCTGGTCCGCCTGCGACGGCTGGGGATCGTTGCCCATCGTCTGCGTGACGACCACCACGCCACCGACGGCGACGATCACCGCTGCAGCGGCCGACAGCATCGAGTAGCGCCAGGATTTCGAGCGCTCACGCCGATGCCGGTGCAGCGGAGTCACATTCGGAGGTAGCTTCCGAACCGTTGGCTCCTGGTCGCTCGAGGCGACCCGATCGAGTACCGCCCCGCGCAGTCGGTCGGGAGCAGGTGTCGCGTCGACCGCTGCGGCCAACGCCAGAGTCTCCTGAATCTCGGTCACGAGGACGTCGAACTGAGCCCGCGCGGTGTCGTCCACGCGTAGCCGTTCGGTCTCTATGTCGCGTCGTTCGGATTCGGTCGTCGCGTGAAGGGCGTAGACCTCGGCGTCGTCGAGCAGACGTTGCCGTGACGATTCGCTCATTGCGGGATCACCCCCAGGCATGTCTTCAATTTGATCAATCCGTCTCGTATGCGCGATTTGATGGTAGGAACGGCGACCCCGAGCCGCTCCGCAACTTCGCGATAGGTGTAACCGCTGTAGTAAGCCATTCGTACCGACTCGCTCTGCGTATCGGTCAAGGTTTCGAGACAAGCCACCACGGCCTCCGATTCGAGCCTCTGAGTCACCGTCTCGAGCACTTCGTCGTGCTCGGGCGTGTGGCTCACTGCGCCGTACGCCGCCTCACGATCGGTACCCGACTGCTCGCTGCGAACACGATCGACGGCGCGGCGGTGAGCCAGCGTCATGATCCAGGCGAGCGGGCTCCCCTGATTCGGGTCGTAGTTCGGTGCAGCGCGCCAGATCTGGAGGAACACCTCCTGCGCAGTCTCCTCGCTGTATCCCGGGTCGCGAAGCACTCGCAGCACCATGCCGTAGACGCGAGCCGACGTGGCGTCGTACAGCTCTGCGAATGCCGCCCGATCGCCCTGTGCAACCGATGCCATGAGCCGCCGAAGACGGTCGGTCTCTTCTGCTCGCAAATTCTTCAACTGTGGGCTGGGGACAGCGCAGACCGCGCTGTCGTCCGTGTAGCCCTCGGCAGCGTCGGGCGCCTGGTCACGGCCGGCATCCGACGGTCCGGACAACGGCGCGCTCATCGAAAGGTCGTCCCAACAGACGGGTTCATGATCGAGTTCATCGAACACGACACTAGTGGTCATAGTGCTCTCATATCGAAACCTCCGCGTTTTCCCGCCGCGGTACATATTCGGAACAAACCGGCCGGAGGATGGTTCGGGTTCGCAAATTCGTTTGCACCGAGCTGGACCAGGATTCATCCTTGGTGGAGAATCGGACAATCGTGGGTAATCGGGCGATCGGCCCACTAGAGGAGTCGAGACACATGGCGGCCATCGAGACACACGGTCTGGTCAAACGATTCGGGGCGAACATCGCTGTCGACGGCGTCGATCTGTCCATCCCGTCCGGTGGGGTCTACGGCGTCCTCGGGCCCAACGGTGCAGGCAAGACCACAACCATCAGAATGCTGGCCACCCTGCTACCGATCGACGGGGGTAGCGCACGCGTGTTGGGGCACGATGTGGCGAGCGAACCCGAGGCCGTCCGGCAGAAGGTCGCTCTGACAGGCCAATTCGCCTCGTTGGACGAGGATCTGACCGGTACGGAAAATCTGGTTCTGCTTGCCCGATTGCTCGGCTACTCACGGCCCGCTGCCCGGTCGCGGTCCGAGCAGTTGCTCGCCGCGTTCGACATCGCCGACGCCGGGCCGAGGCAGGTCAAGACTTACTCCGGCGGAATGCGCCGACGTATCGACATCGCCGCCAGCATCATCGTCACTCCCGAGCTGATCTTTCTGGACGAACCCACCACCGGACTCGATCCGCGCAGCCGAAACCATGTGTGGGAGATCATCCGTGCCTTGGTGGCGGGCGGGACGACAGTGCTTCTGACAACCCAGTATCTCGACGAAGCCGATCAGTTGGCCGGGCGTGTCGCGGTCATCGACCACGGCAAAGTCATCGCGGAAGGTACGACGGGCGAGTTGAAAGCCTCGGTGGGATCGAACTCGTTGCACCTCCGGGTTCTCGACGCGGCGCAACGAACTGCGGCTGCGCGGATCCTGCACGATCTGCTCGGCGGCACTGTCACGGAGGATCCGGATCCGTCGACCGTCACGGCGCGTCTCGACAACCCGGCACAGGCCGCGCCCGTGCTGCCCGCACTCGAGACAGCGGGAATCTCGATTGCGTCCTTCACCCTCGGCCAGCCGAGCTTGGACGAGGTGTTCCTGGCGCTGACAGGGCATGAGGCGGGAGTGGAGCCTGCAGGAACGACCGACTTGTCCGCATCCGACCGAGAGGTGGCGTCATGACTGCCGAAGCCCAACAGTCGACGCCGCAGGCCTCGACCATCATCGATGTGCTCGGCGCTGCCGGACCTCGTCCCCCGCGGCCCTCGTCGCTCTCCACGTCGTTGAGTTTCGGGTGGCGGGCGCTGCTCAAGATCAAGCACGTGCCCGAGCAACTGTTCGACGTGACGGCCTTCCCGATCATGTTCACGCTGCTGTTCACGTACTTGTTCGGCGGCGCACTGGCCGGGTCGACCGACGCGTACATCCAGTTTCTGCTTCCGGGCATTCTGGTGCAGACCGTGGTGATGATCACGATGTACACGGGTGTGACGATGAACAAGGACATCGAGAAGGGGGTGTTCGATCGTTTTCGGTCGCTGCCCATCTGGCGTCCGTCGCCGTTGGTCGGCGCGCTGCTCGGAGACGTGGTCCGCTACACGCTCGCGTCGGTGATCGTGCTGATTCTGGGCTTGGTCCTCGGGTTCAGACCGCAGGGTGGCCTCGTCGGCGTCGTGGCTTCGATAGTTCTGCTGCTGGTGTTTTCGTTCTGCCTTTCCTGGATCTGGACGATGATCGCCATGATCGTGCGCACCGAGGCCGCAGTGATGGGTGTGTCGATGTTCATCCTGTTCCCGCTGACATTCGCGAGCAACATCTTCGTCGATCCCAACACCATGCCCGGTTGGCTGCGTGCCTTCGTCGACGTCAACCCGGTCAGCTTCTTGGTGACGTCTCTCCGCGGTCTGATGCAGGGCGACGTCGACACCGGCCAGTTGGGAGTGACGCTGGTGCTGTGTGTTGTTCTACTGGCGGTGTTCGGACCGATCACGATGCGGCTGTACAACCGAAAGTCCTAGCGCCGCAGTTCGATACCACGGCAGTTCGATATCTCTGCTCATCGGGACGCTGCCCATCAGGACGCTGCGCGCGCTCGATGCCGGCGCACCGCGTCGCGATTGGAACACACCGTTCCGCAGTATCGCTGCGTGCCGGTTCGCGACGTGTCCGCAAAAGCGAGCGAGCAGTCGGCCGCAGCGCAGCGAGCAAGGCGGGACATGCCGCGTCCCGTCAGATGCAACGCGGTGCCGACGCTCACCAGAGCCCGGATGACGCCGCCCAGGGCGATATCGGGATCGCGATAGTGCATGTGCCACCCGTCTCCCGCGTGGTCGGTCAACCTCGGGTACGCCGCCGCTCGAGCCAACAGGATGTTGAGCGCCTGGGCCCGCTCGTTCTCGGTGTCGGCGTCCACGACACGCGCCCACTGATCCAGGAAGTCGAGTGTGTCGGTCAGATCGGCATCGGTGGCCGTCCAATCGGGAACCAGGCCGGCATCGATGCAGCGCTCGCTCAGTTCGGTCGCCGAGGTGGGCGGCGTATTGAGCAGATCGATGCCGAGTTTCACCGCGTATTCACCGTAAGGGTTGATATGCACAAGACCATTACATCACAGTGGGTGTATGCACACCGAACACACCTGGACAACTCATTCCACCCACCACACGAGCGAGGGGCTCGTCGGATACCAGGGCTGCCCCTGCGGAGCCCAACGCATCGTGTCGGTACCCACCGAGACCTTCGCCCCACTCGCCGAGGTTGCTCGTCGCGCCTGACCGATCACTGCAGGGTGCGAGCCACCTCGGGCACCACGGTGTCCAGGGCATAACCGATCGACAGTGCCGAGTTGGTCGAGTAGGACTTCGCGACAACTGGGTCGTCGAACACGATCGACCGTCCATCCGCCACCGCCGGAATCCGTTGGAACAAGGGATTGTCGGTCACCTCCGACGGCGACTTCTCGATCGGAAACACCACGAGCAGATCGGCATCGAGGAGATCGAGTTCCTCCCCCGACACCGGAACCGAAAACCCTTTCGGCACCAGCGCATCGATCGTCGGGCTGGTCACGAACCCGAGCTTCTTCATGAACTCGAGACGACTGTTGGACGAGATGTACGCTCCGAACCCGGTACCGCTGTAAGCACCCACGACGACCGTCTTGTCGACGAACTCGGGATGGGCAGCTGCAGCGGCTCGAAAACGATCGGAGATCCCGACCAGCAGAGCCTCGCCGTCCGCATGCCGACCGAGAGCGGCCGCCACCATGGTGACCTGCTGCTCGAGCGAGGTCAGATAGTTGTCCGACCCCTCGGGCACACCGACGGTAGGCGCGATGGCCGACAACGTCGCATATCGTTCGGGGTCACCTGAGCTCTTCGTATCCAGAATCAGATCCGGTGCCAGTGCCGCGACCTGTTCGTAGGACGGCTCCTGGGTTCCGATGATCTGCGGCGGTGCGTCGTAGAGACCAGTGGCCCAGGGGCCGACGCCGTCACCGCCGAACGCCAACCAATCGCTCGCACCGACCGGTGAGACTCCCAGCGCCAACGCAGTTTCGGCGTCGCCCCACCCGAGCGCCACGACGCGCTGCGGTGCACTGTCGATTGTCACCGCGCCGAACTTCGTCTCGACCGTGGCGGGGAACGCCGCTCCGGACCCACCCGACTCGCCTGACGGGTCGGGTGTCTCGCCCGAGCCCGAGCTACACGACACGACTGCCGTCACGGACAAGACCAGGACGAGGCCTGCGACGATCGAGCTGCGAATTCTCACACCGGAGACGCTACGACACCCGCGATCCCTTTGGTAAGCCAACCCTACTTTCTGACGAGGCGTCCGATGCACTCCACGTGACTGGTCAGAGGAAACGCGTCGAAGGCGCGCATGTCGGTGAGCTCGTATCCCGCGGCCTGGTAAAGACTCACATCTCGCGCGAACGACGCGGGATCACAGCCGACATGCACCACCGAACGAGGACCTCGGGCGGCGAGGGCGTCGATCACGTCGCGTCCGGCTCCTGCGCGAGGTGGATCGAGCACCACTACCGCCACCGGCTCGGCCAACGCATCCATCGAACGCTCGACGCGTCCCGGCACGAATGAGACCTGAGCGAGGTCGGCCAGCGCCGAACGCCCGTCCTCGGCCGCGCGGCGGGAGAACTCGACGCTGGTCACGTGTCCTTCCGGCCCTACCCCGGCGGCGAGAGATGCCGCGAACACCCCGACACCGCCGTACAGATCCCACGCGCCGTCACCCGGGGACGCGTCCGCCCATTCCGTCACCACGTCGGTGTAGACCTGGGCAGCACCTCGATGGGCTTGCCAGAAGCCGGTGGCGTCGAGGGTCCAGGCCCTGCCCGAGACGTATTCCGTCACCCGACCCGACCCGATCACGGCCTTCTCCGCCCGCGCCCGAGACGACGCTGCCCGACGGGCCGATGCCCCGCGTCGACCCGGAGATCTGCGCCCGGTAGTCGACAGCTGAGCCGGAGCGATCTCCACGACGTGCCGCGTACCGGCTCCGTCGAGCACCACTTGCAGTTCGGCACCCGGCCGCCACTGCTGGTCCGACAATCCCTCGAACGCTACGGAATCCATTTGCGGACAGGATAATTCGTTGACGATCGAGCTACTGCGATAGCGGTGGTAGCCGGGACGCCCGCTGGAATCGACGGCGAGTCGAACGCGGGTTCGCCACCCGGTGCCGTCGCCGGTTCCCGGTAATTCCTCGACGCGCACCTCACGCTCGACTCCAGCGACGCGTCGAAGTTGCTCGGCGACGACGAACGACTTCAATCGACGACCTGCATCAGCGGTCGTGTGGGAGTAATCGCAGCATCCGGAGCCGCCCGGCCCGGCGATGGGACACCGCGTGTCCACCCGGTCCACGGACGCCGACAGGATCTCCACGGCATCGGCTCGGCAGAACGATCCGCCTCGGTCCTCTGTCACCCGGGCCACCACCCGCTCGCCGGGCAGCCCGTGACGCACGAACACGACTCGTCCTTCGTGGCGCGCCACACAGAAGCCACCGTGTCCCGGCGCACCGAGTTCGACCTCGAGCAGAAGGCCGAACCAGCTCTCGGTCACTTGCCCGCCGGGGGCTCGTAGCCGCGACGCGACGCACCCGGTGCGTTGCCGAGCACCTCGCGCTTGGCCTTCTCGGACGACCGCAACTGCCAGGGCACGCTGGTGACCATCACTCCCGGTTGAAACAGCAGTCGGGACTTCAGTCGTAACGCGCTCTGGTTGTGCAGAACTTGCTCCCACCAGTGGCCCACGACGTATTCGGGGATGAACACGGTGACGACGTCACGCGGTGAGTCGCGTCGAACACGCTTGACGTAGTCCAGAACCGGCTTGGTCACCTCTCGATAGGGCGACTCGACGACCTTGAGCGGCACCGACACGTCGCTGGCTTCCCATTCGCGCACCAGCGCGCGGGTGTCGGCCTCGTCGACGTTGACGGTCACTGCTTCGAGGGTGTCGGGCCTGGTCGCCCGCGCATATGCCAACGCGCGCAGCGTCGGCATGTGCAGTTTCGACACCAACACGATGGAGTGCGTTCGGCTGGGCAGCACTCCGTCCCATTCCTCGTTCTCGAGCTCGCGCGCCACGGTGTCGTAGTGCTTCCTGATCATCCGCATCAGGATGAAGATCGCCACCATGGCGACGATCGCGATCCAAGCGCCTGCGGCGAACTTGGTGATCAACACGATCACGAGCACCGTGGCCGTCATCGCAAGACCGACACTGTTGACCACTCGCGAACGCTGCATCTTGCGGCGCTGCTCGCCGTCGGTCTCGGATCGGAGCAACCGGGTCCAGTGTCGGATCATGCCGGTCTGGCTCAGCGTGAAGGAGACGAACACCCCGACGATGTAGAGCTGAATGAGCTTGGTGACCTCGGCACCGAACACGACGACGAAGACGATCGCAGCGCCGGAGAGAAAGAGGATGCCGTTGCTGAAGGCAAGACGGTCACCGCGAGTGTGCAGCTGCCTCGGTAGGTACCGGTCCTGGGCCAGAACCGAACCGAGAACGGGAAAACCGTTGAACGCAGTGTTGGCCGCAAGTACCAGGATGAGGGCCGTGACGGTCGTGATGAAGAAGAAGCCGACGGGGAACCCACTGAACACCGCCTCCGCGAGCTGCGCGATCAACGTCTTCTGCTGGTACCCCTCCGGCGCACCGATCAGCTGAATATCGGGATCCATGGCGTACTTGATGCCGATCTTCTGTGCGAGCACGATGATGCCCATCAGCAATGTGATGCCGATGGCACCGAGCAGCAACAGTGTGGTCGCAGCGTTACGCGACTTCGGCTTCTCGAATGCGGGCACACCGTTGCTGATGGCCTCCACCCCGGTCAGCGCCGCACAACCGGACGAGAAGGCGCGCGCGATGAGGAACGCGAAGGCAATTCCGTACAGGTGCGAATCCTCTGCCTTCAGATCGAAGGTTGCCGATTCTGCATGAATGTCGTCGCCGAGCACGTAGACCCGGAACAGGCCGTACGCCAACATCAGGAACATGCCACCCATGAAGGCGTAGGTCGGGATCGCGAACGCAGCCCCGGACTCCCGGATGCCACGCAGGTTGATCGAGGTGATGAAGACGATGGCCACCACGGCGAAGAGCACTTTGTGTTGGGCTACGAAGGGCACCGCCGACCCGATGTTCGACGCGGCCGCCGAGATCGACACCGCCACGGTCAGGACGTAGTCGACCAGCAGCGCGCTGCCGACCGTCAGACCGGCGGCCGGCCCGAGATTGGTGGTCGCCACCTCGTAGTCACCGCCGCCGGACGGGTAGGCGTGCACGTTCTGCCGGTAGCTGGCCACCACCACGGCCATCACCACGCACACGGCGAGCCCGATCCACGGAGTGAACGTGAGCGCCGAAATACCCGCCACCGACAGCACCAGGAAGATCTCCTCGGGGGCATAGGCCACCGACGACATGGCGTCCGAGGCGAACACCGGCAACGCGATTCGCTTGGGAAGCAATGTATGACCGAGCTTGTCGCTACGGAACGGCTTACCGAGCACTAGCCGCTTGGCGGCAGTCGAGACCTTGGACACGGACAGAAGCGTAGGCCGTCCGCCTGCGGACGTCTCAACCACGCGCCTGAAACTGCGTCGGAGCCCACCCTCGGTCGATCCCGGAGACGAATCCCCGATACGTTGGTGCACGCCTGCCCGTAGTGGCAGTGTCGGTCGGCAGTGGTCGACAATCGAGATCGGGACGGAGCTGGGCGTTGTACGTAGTTGTGATGGGATGTGGCCGCGTCGGCGCATCGCTGGCCGGTGCGCTCGAACGCATCGGCCACGAGGTAGCGATCATCGATCGCGACGAGGCAGCCTTTCTGCGCCTCGATCCCGACTTCGGCGGACACCGTGTCGTCGGCATGGGATTCGACCGAGATGTGTTGGTGAGTGCGGGAATCGAGAAGGCCGAGGCATTCGCCGCCGTCTCCTCCGGCGACAACTCCAACATCATCTCTGCCCGCGTCGCACGCGAGACCTTCGGAGTCGACAAAGTGGTGGCGAGAATCTACGACGCCAAACGCGCCGCCGTCTACGAACGCCTCGGTATCCCGACCGTGGCCACGGTCCCCTGGGCGACCGACCGATTTCTGCACAACCTGCTACGTGACGATCCGACCACCAAATGGCGCGATCCGTCCGGCAGCGTGGCCGTCGTCCTGCTCGACTTCAACGATGCCTGGATCGGCAAGAAGCTTTCGGTCCTCGAAGAGGCGACACGTTCGCGGGCGGCCTTCGTCATCCGATTCGGCGTCGGGTTGCTACCGGACAAGCGCACCGTGATCCAGGCCGGCGACGAGGTGTACGTCGCCGCCGTCTCGGGCACCGTCGCCGAAGCCATCGCGCTGGCGGGCAACCCCCCGCCGTCGGACGACTGATGCACGACCGCACGTTCCCCACCTCCCCCATCGACCCGAACGGGAAGCCATGAAAGTCGCCATCGCCGGTGCCGGCGCAGTCGGCAGATCCATCGCACGTGAGCTGATCCGCAGCGAACACGACGTGATGCTCCTCGAACGCAAGCTCGACCACGTCGATCAGGCCGCGGTGCCGGAAGCCGAATGGGTGCTGGCCGACGCATGCGAGCTCAGCCTGCTCGAAGCTGCTCATCTCGAAAACTACGACGTGGTGATCGCAGCCACCGGCGACGACAAGGCCAACCTGGTGCTCAGTCTCCTGGCCAAAACCGAATTCGGTGTCGATCGTGTGGTGGCCCGAGTCAACGACCCACGTAACGAGTGGCTGTTCGACTCCGCGTGGGGTGTCGACGTCGCGGTATCGACGCCGCGCATGCTCGCGTCGTTGGTAGAAGAGGCGGTCTCGGTCGGGGACCTCGTCCATCTGATGACGTTCCGCAAAGGCCAGGCCAACCTCGTCGAGATCACGCTGCCCGAGAACACTCCACTCGCGGGAAAGCCGGTCCGAAAGCTTCAATTGCCCAGGGACGCCGCCCTGGTGACGATTCTGCGCGGCGGCCGAGTGATCGTGCCGCAGCACGACGATCCGCTCGAGGGCGGCGACGAACTACTGTTCGTCGCGGCGAAAGAAGTAGAGAACGAACTACGAGCTGCGGTCGGCCTGATCTGACGGCAATGCTCCGTCGGTCCGATCCGCACTCGACGCGACCTCCAGCGTGTGATCGGCCCGACGCACGGCCCAGAGCGTGACCAGTAGCGCCACGCCGGTGAGCGGCCAACCCATGCCGATTCGTGCAACGGCCAGCCAGCCGGTCTGATCCGAGTCGTAGAGCTGCGACTGGACGACGTACCTGGCGGCGAACACTGCCGCCCATGCGATCGTCGCCACGTCGTAGAAGCGCACGGCCGATCGGTTGTGACGCCACGCCGTTCCCTTGCCGTTGAGGTAACCCCAGATGACTCCGACCAGCGGCCAGCGCGCGAGTACCGACAACACGAACGCTCCGCCGTAGACCAGCGAGGTGTAGATGCCGAACAGGAAGTAGCCTTTGGCATCCCCGGTGCGGTACGCGATGAACGCGCAGATACCGACACCGAAGAATCCCGAAATCGCAGGCTGAATGGGACTGCGCTGAACCAGACGCCACACCAGAACCGCAGCGGCCACGCCGAGTGCGGACCACAGGGCGACGGCCAGGCCGAAAAAACTGTTGGCCGGAACGAAAACGATGACCGGCAACGTGGAATAGACGAGCCCGCTCAGACCACCGAGCTGTTCGAGAACGGTGGGAGCCACCTTCTCGACACTGTCCGGTGTGGGCGCATCGGTCGCAGGTTCCGGCGTCGTGGGGGGCGGCACGGCATCGTCGCTGTTGGTCACGACAACGAGAGTGCCATACCCGCGACGGTCAGCTGTCGTCGCGCAGTTCGTAGTAGGGGTTGTAGACGATCTTGCGTCCGTCGCGTTCGCCGACGCGTCCACGAACGAGAACGGTCTTGCCCGGCTCGATACCGGCGATCTTCCGCCGACCGATCCACACGAGCGTCACCGTGTCGGTGCCGTCGAAGAACTCTGCTTCGATGTTCGCGTTGGCAGCCTTCGAACACGCTTCCACGCTGCGCAACCGACCCAACATCGTGACCTCCTCGCCGCGCGAGCAATCGCATGCGCGTCGGGCACCGGACGCTTCGGAAGATTCGGCCATCTCCTCGGCGTCGAGCTGATCGATGTCCTCGGTCAACTTTCGCGTCAACCGGCGAAAGTATCCTGCGGCAGCGGGTGCCATTGTGCGCTCCAGCGGTATGAGTCGTTCCGCAGGCTTCATTCTCGGAAGCAACTGCGGCGACGTGGGGGTTTGCCTCGTCAGGGCGGGTACTTCGCCACTGTAGACCCGAAGTGTCACACTGACCAACCACCGCCCCGCCCGGAACCGAAGCCGTGCACAATCGTGTCGTGCACAGCCGATTCGACACCCTCACCGCGGTCGTTCTACCTGGCACGGGATCGGACGCCCGGTTTGCCGAAGACGCATTCTCGGCAGCGTTCGCCGGTGTGGGATTGACCACCATCGCAGTCGAACCCGATCCGACCGGCGTCGTCGAGAGCTACGTCGGCGCGCTGAACACCGCAACGCGCAGGCACGGCCGAATCGTCGTGGCAGGAATCTCCCTCGGTGCCGCGGTCGCAGCACGATGGGCCGCCGACAACGCGTCGAGCACTGCAGCGTTGGCGCTCGCTCTACCGGCATGGACCGGTGACCCGACGGGCACTCCCGCGGCCCTCAGCGCCCAGTTCACCGCTCGATCGCTGCGCGAGGTGGGGCTCGATGACGTCACTACGGCCATGTCGTCGTCGAGCCCCGAATGGCTCGCTCGCACCTTGCGTCGATCCTGGGCCTCTCAGTGGCCGGCTCTTCCCGATGCCTTGGACGAGGCAGCGCGACACCGGAGTCTCGAGCTCGACGAGCTCGCACGGATCGAGCTGCCGACCGTCGTCGTCGGCGCGGTGGACGACGCGGTGCATCCGATCGAGGTGGCGCGGAACTGGGCGCGCGCGCTACCGAACTGCGTACTCAGAACGGTGACGCTCGACATGATCGGCAACGACGCAGGATGTCTGGGCCGTGCGGTTGTCGACGGTCTCGACCTGGGGTCGCCTCAACCGCCCAGTTGCTGAATTGCCGATCCCGATGCCCCGCGTCGCGGCGCTCGATCGCGCTCGGCCGCAGTCGACTGCGGTGCCGAATTCTGCTCAGATGCCGAATTCTGTTGCGGTGCAACGGGTTCAGCCTGCGGAGCCGGCGGTTGTGGCGATTGCTGCGCCGCCGCCTGCTGTTGCGAGGCAGCAGCAAGTTGCTCGGCGAACACCTGCGGCAACACCACCGGCAGCGGCGTTCGTACGGGATGCGGATCGGTCCCCCGGTCGACCACGGTCTGCCGAAGAATCGTGTGTGCGAGTTGGACGAGCGGCTGCCCCTCGCCCACGGCACCCGACGGCCCGGCCAGCACGCATCGGACCATCCACCGATAGCCGTCGACTCCGATGAAACGGAGATCGGCGTTGGCTGTGACGCCGTGCAGCTCACGCCCCCACGGACCCGTCTCGACCGTGGTCTCGGCCTTGTCGTTGCGAAGCGATGTCGCCAGGTCTGCCGCCACTTCGCGCCACTGACCGGGCGATTTCGGTGCAGCGTACGCAGCGATGGTGATGCGCCCGAACTGGGTGACGATGTGCACTGCCTGAGGGCTGCCCGCCTGGGACATCTCGACCTGGAGCTGGCCGCCTTCCGGGAGCGGAATCAATACCGAGCCGAGGTCCAGACGCGTCTTCGCTACAGTCTCGCGATCGTCGTCCAAGTCCTCCAGATCGTGGGGTCCGTCGGCGCCGGTGCCCGTGGGCTCCTCGTCCTCGACTCCATCGACGAATGCCTCCGCATCGCGTGCGGAGGCACTGCCGGCGTCGTTCTTCTTACGCCGTCCGAACATGTTCAGCTCTCTTCTTCTCGGTTGCTTCCACGGTCCCTGCCACCGACCGACGCCGTGGCGGAACTCACTGCTTCAGACTCGCATGGCCGCCGGTCGACCCGTGACCACCGGCCCCTCGAACGGTGTCGTCCAACTCGTCGACCTCGACGAACGTCACCAGCTCGACCCGCTGTACGACCAGTTGCGCAATACGGTCGCCCCGGTCGAGCACGATCGGGGAATTCAGGTCGTGGTTGATCAGACAAACCTTGATCTCGCCGCGATATCCGGCATCGATCGTGCCCGGGGTGTTGACGACCGACAGCCCCGATTTCGCCGCCAGGCCCGACCGCGGATGAATCAGCCCGACGGTTCCCAGAGGAAGAGCGACCGCGATACCGGTTCCCACCAGCACACGTTCGCCCGGCGCGATCGTGACAGGTGCCGTGATCCGCAGATCCACGCCTGCGTCACCCTCGTGCGCACGGGTGGGAATCGGTAGCTCGGGGTCGAGTCGGCGGACGCGCACCTCGGTCAGCGGAGATGCAGGCCACACAGAGTTCGGGGTTCGGTCGGCAGACGGATCCATGCCGGTCTCGGGGACTTCGTCGCTCACGTGGAACGAGACTACGCTGGCCTGCTCGTGCCTCGGTGTGGCGACTACCCTGGTGCTCGTGACTGCAGATCGACAGACCGAACCCGCGAACTCGGAGTCCGGCAACTCCACTCCCAGCACCGGGTCCACCGACTCGGTGCTCTACTCGGAGCGAATCTGGGTGCCGCTCTGGTGGTGGGCAGCGGGGGCCGCAGTAGCGGTGTTGCTGGCGGCGGAGATTCACATGGGCGCACCGGGCATCCGGGCATGGTTGCCCTACGTCGTGTTGCTGCCGCTTGTCGCTTGGGCACTGTTCGCCTTCAGCAGACTGCGCGTCGAGGTAGTGGCCGAAACCGGTTCGACCGACGTCGAGTTGCGCGTGGGCAAAGCACACCTACCGCTCGCTGTGGCAGCCAAGGCAGCGATCGTCCCCGGAACAGCAAAAAGTGCGGCGCTGGGCAGACAGCTCGATCCGCTGGCTTTCGTACAGCACCGCACCTGGGTGAAGCAGATGGTGATCGTGGTTCTCGACGACCCCGACGATCCAACACCGTATTGGCTGATCAGCACCAAACGTCCCGACGCGTTACTGGCAGTACTGTCCGCTCACGGCGTCGAGGCACGCTGACCTCGCACCCGACCGACGGTCGGGGAACCGACGCACAGACCCGAGCCGATGATCAGGTCTGTGCGGAGAAGATCACGCCGCGCAGTCGCGGCACATCAGTACGCCGTTGGCGTCGCTGGCCAGTCGGCTCCGGTGATGAACCAGGAAGCAGCTCGAGCATGTGAACTCGTCCGCCTGCTTGGGAACCACTCGAACCGAGAGCTCCTCACCGGACAGGTCTGCACCCGGGAGCTCGAACGACTCCGCGGTGTCGGATTCGTCCACGTCCACCACTGCGGACTGGGCCTCGTTGCGCCGAGCTTTCAATTCTTCGAGCGAATCCTCGGATACGTCGTCGGATTCTGTTCTTCTCGGTGCGTCGTAGTCGGTTGCCATTGTTCTCGTACCCCTCATCTTCGTGCGTGTGTGTGGTGGGAGCTGCCGTTGTGGTCGGCTTGTGGCCGTCGGCTGTGAAGAGGGCGCTTGCTCACTCCCACCGATTGTTCGTACCTGTTCGAATCGTTCGTCGTCGCGCGGTGCCCGAAACTACACCGGGTAGTTCCCAAAACTCGCCGGTTGAAACCCGATCGAGACCTCGCTCACCTGATCGATGGTGCACCGGCGTCCGATTCTCGAAGCACCGCGGCCGCCAGACAATAGCCGAAGCCGGTCACAATCTCGAAACCGAATCGCCGGTGAGTCCATTACCTGCATGCACGCCGCAACAACACCGAGGCGGCCGTCTTCATTCCACGATCCACCGAAGGCGTCACAGCGCGGGTTTTCGGCTCCGAAACGGGAGGTGCGCCCCCATCCGAGAAGGGTCGGGCCCGAGTGTGCCGCCGCCGGGCGCCGCGGGCATCTACAGTAGGCACCGCGTCGGTGTGAACCGACCCTGTGACCGGTCTCGGCGCCAGCCGAAGGAAAGGCGAAGATCAACTGTGGTTTCTCTGATCACCGAAGGCCGTTCGGCCGACGATCGAGGTCGTCCGTTCCGCCGTCGCCGGGCATTTCCCATTCTCGCCGTGTTCACGGTGCTGGCGCTGCTCGGCGTGGTCGTCTGGGTCAAGGTGTTCACCACATCCGAGGCCACCTCCGCAACCGCCGAATGCAACACGCCGACCACCACGGCCGCCACCGACGGCACGCAGCCCGTGCCGCTGGGTGACGAGGTCGACCCCGACACGCTGCTCGATGTCGAGCCTGCGGCACTGTCCGCATCGAAGGTGCGTGTCTTCAACGCCAACGGTGAGCGCGGCCAGGCGGCTCTGGTGGCGGCTCAGCTCATCGATTACGGTTTCGCAAGCGCACCGGACGTCCAGGTCGGCAACGATCCGGTCTACGTCGATCAGAACATGCAGTGCCAGGGCCAGATTCGCTTCGGTGCAGCCGGGGTCGCTGCGGCGAGCGCGGTATGGCTCGTCGCGCCCTGCGCCGAGCTCATCGAAGATTCCCGCTCCGACGACTCGGTCGATCTCGCTCTCGGTACCTACTTCAGCGCGATCCAGCCGAACGACGACGCAGAAGAAGTGCTGCGCACGCTCGCCGGTACGGCGCCGGATGCTGCGCCGCAGCCGCTCGATGCCGACCTACTCGCCGCAGCGCGCGAATCGCGTTGCTGACGTCGACTCGACTCGTCAGCCAGGAATCGGATCGAGAGCGCCTGCGCTGCGCAACGCGGCCAGGAAGGCGTTCGAGATCCCGGGGGCCATAGCCACGGTCGCAGAGCCGTGCGCACTCGTCGAGTTCGCAGCAGGCAGCCGCACCACAGCTCCGGCCTCGGTAGCGATGAGCGCACCCGCGGCCCAGTCCCACGGACTGAGCCCGTGCTCGAAGTGCGCGTCGACCGCTCCCGACGCGACCATGCAGAGGTCGAGCGCTGCCGATCCGATCCGGCGGATGTCTCGTACCTGAGGCAGCAATTCGGAGATGATCGCGCCCTGTACCGCTCGACGACCCGACCCGTAGCCGAATCCGGTGGCCAGCAACGTCATCGACAATTCGGTGACGTCCGAGCACCGCAGTTGCTCCTCGATGCCGTCGGCCCCTCGTACGGTGGCACCGCGGCCCTTCGCAGCGGAGTAGACGAGATCGCGAGCAACGTCGACCACAGCCCCCGCCACACTGACACCGTCGATCTGAACGGCAACCGACACCGCGTAGGCCGGGATTCCGTACATGAAATTCACGGTCCCGTCGATCGGGTCCAGTACCCACCGCACACCGTCGAGCGACTCGTTCTCGCTCCCTTCCTCTTCCCCGAGAATGGAATCCGACGGTCGCAGCTGCGCCAACATCTCGCGCAGAACGCGCTCGGTTTCGGTGTCCACGACGGTCACCGGATCGGTCGGCGTGCTCTTGGACTGCACCGCGTCGTCATCGACACTCGAACCGCCGCCGAACACCTGCGGTCGCCGCAGTCGCACGTGCTCGGCGGCACGCGTCGCGACGCGTTCGGCAACCTCGCGCAGCACGTCCACGTCTCGTGTATTCGGTTCGGTGTCCGACCCTCCCGCCGGCACCGGCGTTCCGGGCAATTGTGTACTGGCGGTGTCGTTCTGCGATCCGTCTGATTTCGGCACACGTACATCGCAACACACACCGACGGCCGAGCACCACCGCAGCGACTCACCGAACAGGTCGGGGCCGACTCGGCGTTCCACGAACACCGAAACGGCACTATTGTTCGGAAGCGACGGCACCACACGGATTCGATCAGGCCAGGAGCGGCATCCACATGACACAGGCAGGTTCGGACAACACCCCCGGCGGGGCAGCGCGCCACGGATTCGGCGTCGACGTCGGCGGCAGCGGCATCAAGGGCGGAATCGTCGACCTCGGCACCGGGGACCTCGTAGGCGACCGCTACAAGATCGAGACTCCTCAGCCGTCCACCCCGGATGCCGTCGCGCGAACGGTCGCGGAGATCGTCGCGCACTTCGAGTGGACCGGTCCGGTAGGCGTCACACTTCCCGCCGTGGTGACGAACGGCGTGGCTCGTTCGGCGGCCAACATCGACAAGTCCTGGATCGACACCGACGCCCGAGCACTGTTTGCCAAGGCCATCGGAACCGAGAACATCACCGTCCTCAACGACGCCGATGCGGCCGGAATCGCCGAGGACAAGTACGGCGGTGGCAAAGGCAAGGACGGGGTCGTCGTGCTACTGACGTTCGGCACCGGGATCGGCTCGGCAGTGCTGCACAACGGGGTGCTGCTGCCCAACACCGAATTCGGCCACATGGAGATCGACGGCAAGGAAGCCGAGCACCGTGCAGCGTCGTCGGTGAAGGAGAATCAGGGGTTGTCGTACAAGGAGTGGGCCAAGGAGGTCTCGAAGGTTCTGCAGACGTTCGAGGCGCTGCTGTGGCCGGATCTGTTCATTGCCGGGGGCGGGATCAGTCGTAAGAGCGAGAAGTGGATTCCGCACCTGACGAACCGCACTCCCGTGGTGCCGGCAACCCTGCTGAACACTGCCGGGATCGTCGGTGCCGCACTCGCTGCGGACAGCGCAGTTCCGTCCGCAGAAACCGGCACATCCGCTGGATCGGCCCACTGACACGCGGCGTCGCCACCCGCGTAGGACGAGGGTCGGTAACAAACTCCTGAGAGGTCGTTACAATGGTGTGTGCCGGTACGCAGCCGGCCAGAATCCGAAGACCTCTCCGCCGGAAACAACTCTGGCGTGACGCCGCACGACTTCGTCACGAAAGGGCGTACGTGGCAGCCACCGATATCCGTCAGACCGTAGATTCCGAGACCGAGTCTGCGGCACCTGCACCTGCTGTCAAGGCACCCGCTGCGAAGGCACCGGCAAAGAAGGCTCCGGCAAAGCGCGCCGCAGCCAAGAAGGCACCGGCGAAGAAAGCCGCAGCGAAGAAGACAGCAGCAACTCCCGCTACCGGGGACGACGCCGATGAGAGCGCACCCGGAATCGAGGACATCGACATCTCCGAAGGCGACCTGGCTGCTGCCGCCAACGATGTCGTCGAGGTCGTCGCTGCCGGTGACGACACCGAAGAGGACGCCACCAGCGAGCCGACCGCCGAGGACAAGGCGTCGGGCGACTTCGTGTGGGACGAGGAGGAATCCGAGGCGCTGCGCCAGGCCCGTAAGGATGCCGAGCTCACCGCGTCGGCAGACTCCGTCCGCGCATACCTCAAGCAGATCGGCAAGGTCGCCCTCCTCAACGCGGAGGAAGAAGTCGAACTGGCCAAGCGCATCGAGGCAGGCCTGTTCGCAGTCGAGAAGATGCGCGAGTCCGCGGAGAAGGGCGAGAAGCTCCCCGTCGCGCAGCGTCGAGACATGACGTGGATCTGCCGTGACGGCAATCGCGCCAAGAACCATCTGCTCGAAGCCAACCTTCGACTCGTCGTCTCGCTGGCCAAGCGCTACACCGGTCGCGGCATGGCCTTCCTCGACCTGATTCAGGAGGGCAACCTCGGTCTCATTCGCGCGGTCGAGAAGTTCGACTACACCAAGGGCTACAAGTTCTCCACATACGCCACCTGGTGGATCCGACAGGCCATCACTCGGGCCATGGCCGATCAGGCCCGCACGATCCGTATCCCGGTTCACATGGTCGAGGTCATCAACAAGCTCGGCCGCATCCAACGCGAATTGCTTCAGGATCTGGGCCGCGAGCCCACTCCCGAAGAGCTCGCCAAGGAAATGGACATCACGCCCGAGAAGGTGCTGGAGATCCAGCAGTACGCGCGGGAGCCGATCTCCCTCGACCAGACCATCGGTGACGAGGGCGACAGCCAGCTCGGTGATTTCATCGAGGACTCCGAGGCCGTCGTTGCCGTCGACGCAGTGTCGTTCACGCTGCTGCAGGACCAGCTCCAGTCGGTACTCGAGACCCTGTCCGAGCGTGAAGCCGGCGTGGTTCGTCTGCGCTTCGGCCTCACCGACGGCCAGCCGCGCACCCTCGACGAGATCGGACAGGTGTACGGGGTCACCCGTGAGCGAATCCGCCAGATCGAATCGAAGACGATGTCCAAGCTGCGTCACCCGTCCCGTTCACAGGTCTTGCGCGACTACCTGGACTGAGTGACCCGATTCACCGAACGACGACCGTCGATCCTCGCGATCGGCGGTCTTCGTCGTCTGGGCACGGTGGTCGTCACATAGGCGGTGCTACGAAGGTTCCGTCCGGCCCGGGCCGATAGTCGAGCACTGCCGTGACGGCCGCGATCGGTAGCGGTCCGTACAGATGTGGAAAGCGCATCGACTCCGGATCGGACGGCACGCCGGGTTCCCATCGAACGGGTGCATTCAGTCGAGCCGGATCCAGACGGAGCAGAACCAGATCCTCACGCCCCGGGAACAGTCGATTTGCAGGTAGATGCACTTGCTGCGGCGTCGACAGGTGAACGAAGCCCACCTCGCCGTACGAGTCCGGTACGTATTGGGCCTGCCCCCGCATCGACAACCACTCCCCTGCGGTGCAGATGTGAACGAGGTCGTCCTGCTTACTGGTCACCGTTTCATTCTGCCGGGTGGAGCCCCCGTCAGGGCGGCGGAACGTCGACAACACCGCGATCTCTGCCGGATGGGAGCCCACCGACGACCACTGCCGCGATGACAGCCACGATTCCGACAGCCTCCAGGGTCGTGGGAATCTGAGTCAGCACCACCGCACCGACCACCGTGGCCGTCGCCGGGAGAAGCGCCAGCAGCAGAGCGAATCGGGCCCTTCCGACTCGCACCAGGACGTACTGATCGAGAACGTACGGAACCACGCTCGACAGCAGACCCACGCCCAACCCAAGAACCCAGATCCGCCAGTCCCCCAGAGCATCGGCATGAGCCAGCGCAAACGGCCCGAACAACGGCACGGCCAGAATCACCGACGCGATGCCGAACCCGGCCGCCATGTCGTCGAGACCCTGACCTGCATCGGCAACGGACTTACCCAGGACGATGTAGGCGGCCCACAACGCCGCCGAGCCCAGCGCGAATGCAATTCCCACGAGGCCCACTTCGCCGCCCTCGAACTGCGCGGAGGCGATGGCACCGACGCCGGCGACGACCAGGAGTAGCGCACACACGTCGGCCGGCTTCCTCGACCCGGCTGCTGCAACCGCGATGGGCCCGAGAAACTCGATGGCTACCGCCGCGCCCAGCGGTAGCCGGGCGATGGCCTCGTAGAACATCGCGTTCATGCCGATCGTCGCACCGCCGAATGCAGCTGCCGTACACAGTCGCCGCACGGACCACGTGCCGCCCGCACCGGCGCGGTGCCGCCAGGGCCGCCGCCAGATCACCAACACCAGCGCCGCACCGAAACCACGCAGCCACGCCACCGCGGCCGGATCGACGGTGTCGAACAAGAACACACCGATCGCCGCACCGACGTACATGCACACCGCACCGATCACGAACAGCGACGGAATACCCAGCTTCGATGCGCCGGACAGCGAATGAGAAGTCGAAGCCACAACGGCGACCCTACTGCCGCGGCTCGCTGCGAGCCGTGTCTGCTCTCAGCGAACAGATTTCACGGCGTTCCAGCTCGTGAGGCATGTTTCGTGTTAGTGACAACACAAAGAAACGCGCTCGGGAACAACGCATGACCGCCATACGTCTGACAGAGTGAACGAACCGCGCCATACCGACGCGGCGGACCGGCCCCAGGCGAACGGGACAACCCGCAAGCCAGTACGGAGGAGTCATGCCCGGAACATTGACCAGCCCACAATTGACAGCAGCGGACCGGTGCGACCGGTGCGGTGCAGGGGCTCGCGCGCGTGTCGTGCTCTCGACCGGTGGAGAACTTCTCTTCTGCGGTCACCACGCCGCCGAGCACGAAGCCCGTCTGCGTGAAGTGAACGCAACGGTGATGACCGAATCGGACTCCACGGTGTAATCCACCGAGACGTCGGGGGAAACAGGTTCGCCACGATCGAATCTCACGGAAAAGCGGACGGTCTTCGGACCGTCCGCTTTTTCGTGCGCTCGCTCTACATCTTTCGCAACTGGGCGATCCGCTCGCCCAATTGATCGGCCGACGCCATCGCCGTCGGCGGGCCGCCGCAGATGCGTCGCAGATCGCCGTGAATCACGCCGTGCGGCTTTCCGGTGCGATGGTGGTACACCGCAACCAAACTGTTCAGTTCACGCCTCAGGCCGGCCAGCTGGCCCGCACTGGCGGCCCTGTCGTTGACGACGGGAGGGGCCGGAACGGCCGGGCCCGCCGCGGGCTTGTCGATCTGTTCCTGCTGACGCTGACGCAGCAGGTCCCGCATCTGCGTGGCGTCGAGCAGACCGGGCAGCCCGAGGTAATCCGCTTCCTCGTCGCTGCCCGAGAACGTCGCGGTTCCGAACGAGGATCCGTCGTAGATGACCTGGTCGAGTTCGGCGTCCGCGCCCAGGGAGGTGTACGCCTTCTCCTCCTCGCCGAGTTCGTCCTTCTGCTTGTTCGCATCGGCCAGGAGCTCGTCGTCGAATCCGTCCTTCTCGCGGTGCGGCTTGCCGAGAATGTGGTCACGCTGCGCCTCGAGCTGAGATGCCAGATCCAACAGCACCGGTACCGACGGCAGGAAGACACTCGCCGTCTCCCCCTTACGCCGCGAACGCACGAATCGACCGATCGCCTGCGCGAAGTACAGCGGAGTCGACGCACTGGTCGCGTACACGCCGACGGCCAGACGCGGAACGTCGACGCCCTCGGACACCATGCGAACGGCAACCATCCACCGCTGGTCACTCTTGCCGAACTCGGCGATCCGAGCCGAGGACGTGGGATCGTCCGAGAGGACGATGGCCGGCGTCTCCCCCGTGATCACCTCGATGAGCTTCGCGTATGCCCGCGCCACCGTCTGATCGGTGGCGATCACGAGCCCGCCCGCGTCGGGCATTCCGCCCGCGCGCAGCTGAGCCAACCGTGTGTTGGCAGCCAACAACACTGCGGGCATCCAGTCGCCCTGCGGGTCGAGTGCCGTCCGCCATGCCCGCGCGGTCTGCTCGGCACTGAGCGGTTCACCCAGTCGGGCGGTGTATTCCTCACCCGCGCTGTCTCGCCAACGCGCCTCGCCGGAATACGCAAGAAACACCACCGGTCGAACGACGCCGTCGGCCAACGCGTCGGAATATCCGTACGCGTGGTCCGCCTTGGACCGCATCAACCCGTCCTGGTCCGGTTCGTAGTTGACGAACGGAATGGGACTGTCGTCGCTACGGAACGGCGTACCGGTCAGAGCGAGACGTCGCGTCGCGTCGCCGAAGGCCTCGCGAATGCCTTCTCCCCAGCTCTTCGCATCGCCGCCGTGGTGAATCTCGTCGAGGATCACGAGGGTCTTGCGCGCTTCGGTGCGCACCCGATGCTTGAACGGATGCGAGGCGATCTGTGCGTACGTCACGACCACGCCGTGATAGTCGCTGGACGTCTGACCGGTCGAGTTCGAGAAGCGTGAGTCCAGAGCGATCCCCACCCTCGCCGCCGACTCCGCCCACTGATGCTTGAGGTGCTCGGTCGGTGCCACGACGGTCACCTGATCGACCGTGCGATGGGCCAGCAACTCCGCAGCCACGCGCAGAGCGAACGTCGTCTTACCCGCGCCCGGTGTCGCGACGGCCAGAAAGTCCTTCGGTGAGGCCACCAGGTACTTCGTCAGCGCACGCCGCTGCCACGCGCGCAGCGGCGCTCCCCCGCTCACGGGGGCAGCTGCCTGCTCGGATTGTGGTGTGGGATCGAACATGTCAGCGCTCACTGGCCGCCGGTTCCTGGCATCGATGTACTTCCTCGCGCTCTCGGTAGCCCTGCAGTGTCCGCCGTGGAGCCTATCGCTCCACACCGACCGATCCCGCATCGCTGGGGTGAACCGGACGCGACACGGCGGGTCGGTCGTTAGGCGAAGACGCCTTTCGTCAGGAATGCTGGAGAGACCATGAGTGAGTCAACAGGCACAACGCCGACACCGGAGCGGTTGTCGGCGAGAAAGCCGATACGTGCGGTGTGGAAAGTGACTCTGCGCACCCTGAGCAAAGCGTGGGACGACTCGATCTTCAGCAAGGCCGCCACGGCAGCGTTCTGGCAGACCCTCTCGCTGCCGCCGCTCCTTCTCGGTGTGCTGGGCAGCCTGGGATTCGTCGGTGGATGGTTCGGCCCCAACACCGTCGACATCATCGAGTCCAAGATCATCACCTTCAGCAACACGCTCTTCAGCAGCAGCGTTGTCGATCAGATCATCGCTCCGACCGTTCGAGACGTCCTCGCGCAGGGAAGCGGCGAGATCGTCTCGGTGGGTTTTTTGCTCTCGCTGTGGGCCGGCTCGTCGGCGATCTCGACGTTCGTGGACTCCATCGTCGAAGCGCACGGACAGGCCGACGCGCGAAATCCCGTCTGGCAAAGGTTCTTCGCCCTGCTTCTCTACGTCGGCTTTCTCGTCATCGCGGTGTTCGTGCTCCCACTCGTCGCGCTCGGACCGGTGTACGTCCAGCAGATTTTGCCCGATTCGTGGATCACGTTCGGCAGCGAACTGATCGACTTCTTCTACTACCCGGCCGTCGGTCTGCTGCTGATCATCGGTCTGACCACGCTGTACAAGCTCGCCCTGCACACCTCGCTGCCGTGGCACCGACTGCTCGGTGGGGCTCTGCTCGCAGGCGTGTTCTTCATGATCGCCAGCGCGGTGCTCCGCCGATACCTCACCTGGGTGACGAGCACGGGGTACACCTACGGCGCGCTGGCCACGCCGATCGCATTCTTGCTGTTCACGTTCTTCCTCGGCTTCGCCGTCGTTCTCGGAGCCGAGTTCAACGCCACTATTCAGGAGTTCTGGCCGGCCCGGGCAACTCGAATGGACCAGATGCGCGAGTGGATCGCGGCGCAGGCAGCGACCGACGACAAGCCGTCGGGACCGGTGACGGCCGTTGCTCGACGGCTCGCCACGGGACCGATCAAGCTGGCCGGAGATCGTGGCCGGCCGGATCGCCGCGAGCCCACCGCCGAGTAGGTCGTCACTCGCCTTTCTTCAGGCCCTCGTAGATCTTCTTGCAGTCGGGGCACACGGGAGATCCGGGCTTCGCGGACTTGGTGACAGGAAACACCTCACCGCACAGGGCGACCACGTGTGTACCCATCACGGCGCTCTCGGCGATCTTGTTCTTCTTCACGTAGTGGAAGAACTTCGGCCGGTCGTCCTCGGTGGTCTCGTCCGGCGCAATGTCGGGACGGTCCTTCGTCTGAGTGCTCATGGACACAGATTAATCCGTGGATCCACAGCAAGGGGTAACCGGTTCCACAGCTCGTCGTATGCATTCTGTGAGCGGTAGTGCCACAGTGGAGGTATGACGAGAACCCCAGGGTTCGACGGCAGCGCGTACAGCGACTCGCCGGATGGGCCTGTACTGATCACCGAGGCACAGCAGTCGGTCGAAGAGCAGCACAAGAAGCGTGTACGCAAGTACATGTTCATCATGTCCTTTCGAATCCCGGCGTTGGTGTTGGCTGCCCTCGCCTACGGAATGTGGATGAATCCGTGGATCTCCATGGCGATCGTCGGAGTGTCCATTCCGCTGCCGTGGATGGCGGTGTTGATCGCCAACGATCGACCGCCCCGCACGAAGGACGAAATGAGCCGGTACGACTACCGAACCGTGGACAAGCCACAGCTGGAATCGAGCAACCACCGAGTGATCGAACCGGGCGACGACTGACGCCTGCCCAGAGTGCCGATGCGACACTTGCGTTGTGACTGCACCGACTTCCACACCCCCGCTGATCGCCGCATGCTCGCAACTCCGGGAGGCCTTCGAGCGAACCGGGTACGACGCGGACGGCGTCCTGACGATGCTCGGCGACGACGCTCACGCGGCACTCGGACGCAGTGAGCCGGTTCCGGTCCGCAACGCCAGCCGAAATTCCGGCCCATTGGGCGTTCTGGTGCGCCTCTTCCTTCTCGTCGACGACTGCCCCGAGTCCGACGTCGCCGACGCCATCGCACCCTTGAGCGTCGCCGACGCCGTGGCGGCCGGCATTCTCCACCGCTCCGGATCAGCAGTGCGGACGTTGCTCGACATTCGACCGCTCGATGCCGGACACGGCACTCGGTGGATCGTCTCGGATCCGGACGGCAGCATGCGGGTGGCAGAGACCGCGGCCGACCACGTCTTGGGCGTCGGCCAGGCATCGCTGTCACTGCTCCGGGGGACGCCCACGTCCCCGGTCTCGACCGTTCTGGACGTCGGCACCGGCTGCGGCGTCCAGGCCGTCCATGCGTGCGGCTACGCCGAGCAGGTGACCGCAACCGACATCAGCCCGAGATCCATGGATCTCGCGGCCGCGACGATGGCGCTCAACGGCCTCGAGGTCGAGCTGCTGCACGGATCGTGGTTCGAGCCGGTGGCAGGGCGCCGGTTCGATCGCATCGTGGCCAACCCACCGTTCGTCGTCGGACGCGCCGAAGTGCAGCATTCCTATCGTGATTCCGGCCTCGATCTCGACGGTGCAAGCGCACTGATGATCGGGCAGGCCCCGGAGCACCTGGCCCCGGGCGGCACGGCTGCCATCCTGGCCTCCTGGGTCCATGTCAGAGGTGAGGACTGGCGCGCGCGGGTGGCGTCGTGGCTGCCTGCACACGGGGTCGACGCCTGGGTGGTCGAACGCGACGTCGCCGATCCGGCTCTCTACGTCGGTACCTGGATGCGCGACGGTGGCCTCGACCCCCGCGATCCCGACGCGGCCGCAGTTGCGCAGTCCTGGCTCGACCACTTCGCTGCCGCCGACGTGGAGGGAATCGGTTTCGGCTTCGTCTATCTCCGCCGTACCGATACACCGACCGATCTTCTCGCCGAGGAACTCACCCATGGCTTCTCGGACCCTCTCGGTAACGAATCGATCGAGTACTTCGCGCGGTTGGACTGGCTGCGCAAGCACGACATTCTCGATTCGGTACTCACTCTGGACCCGAACACTGCACTCGAACGCGTCTACCTACCCGGCGACGAGGGTTGGGCTCCGGTGGCGGTGCGGGTTCATCGCGGCAACGGCCCGCAATGGCAGCACGACGTCGACGAACTCGGTGCGGCATTGCTCGCCGGGCTCCGACCCGATGGTCTGCCGGTCGGTGAACTGGTCGAGTTGCTCGCTGCCGCGCACGACGAAGACCCCGAAGATCTGGCTGCGCACGCCGTGACGATGATGCAGGGGCTCGTCCGGCACGGGCTGGTTCGGCCGGCCCGATGAGACCGCCGCGGAGTGCCTCGCGCGAGGCGCTGTTCCCACCGGTCTCAGTTCTCAGCAACTTCTCAGGACGACCATGACGTAATCCCTGGTCACACGGGTATCAGAAGGATCGGCGTGGGAACTTATCGGAGTCTCCCGAGCGTTGAACCTTGTGAGACACCACCGACCAGGAGGCAAGTCATGACCAGCCCCAGCACCACGATTCGTCCACGGCCCACCGATGCCGATCTGGACGCCCAGAGCCCGGCAGCCGATCTCGTTCGCGTTTACCTCAACGGGATCGGTCGTACGGCGCTGCTGACGGCTGCCGAAGAAGTCGATCTCGCAAAGAGGATCGAGGCTGGTCTGTACGCCAAGCAGGTTCTCGAGAACACCAAGCGTCTGAGCGCGGTCAAGAAGCGCAACCTCGCCATCATCGTTCGCGACGGTAGCGCCGCGCGGAGCCACCTGCTCGAAGCGAATCTTCGCCTGGTCGTCTCTCTTGCCAAGCGCTACACCGGTCGCGGTATGCCCCTGCTCGACCTGATCCAGGAAGGCAACCTGGGTCTGATTCGCGCGATGGAGAAGTTCGACTACGCCAAGGGCTTCAAGTTCTCCACGTACGCGACGTGGTGGATCCGGCAGGCCATCACCCGCGGCATGGCAGATCAGAGCCGCACGATCCGGCTGCCCGTCCACTTGGTGGAACAGGTGAACAAGCTGGCCAGAATCAAGCGCGAGCTCCATCAGCAGCTCGGCCGTGAGGCGACCGACGAGGAGTTGTCGAGCGAATCCGGCATCGCGGTGGAGAAGATCGCCGATCTGCTCGATCACAGCCGCGACCCGGTCAGCCTGGACATGCCGGTCGGCAGCGACGAGGAAGCACCCCTGGGAGACTTCATCGAGGATTCGGAGGCGACGTCGGCCGAGAATGCCGTCATCGCCGGCTTGCTGCACAGCGACGTTCGAGTCGTGCTCGGCACACTCGACGAGCGTGAGCAGCAGGTCATTCGACTCCGCTACGGCCTGGACGACGGGCAGCCCCGCACTCTCGATCAGATCGGCAAGCTGTTCGGTCTCTCCCGTGAGCGTGTTCGTCAGATCGAGCGCGAGGTGATGGTCAAGCTCCGGCAGGGCGACCGCGCCGAGAAGTTGCGGTCCTACGCCAGCTGATCGCAGCCACCGACCGGTGGAGCAGCGGTGACCATCCCCGTTCGCGCCACCTGACGCGGTAGCCGGGCCGACGTTCCCTCCCCCCGGGACGTCGACTCGGCTTCCGTCTTTTCGAAGACTGTCTCGTTCAGCGCAGCCGACGTGGGCCGAGATCCGCCTTGGTCGGTTCGGGCCCGATACGCACGCGCGCATCGGTGATCTGCGCGCCGTCGGCGGAGGCCAGCACCGGCTCGCACGAAATCTCCCGAATATCCGGGATGTCCTCTGCGAGTGCGGATATGCGCTGAACCAGATCGATCAGGGCCTTCTTGTCGACAGGCACCGCATTGCGATAACCGGACAGTAGCGGTGCGGCCTTCGGCGCGTCGATCAGTTGGGCAGCTTCGTCCTCGGTCAGTGGAAGTACCCGAAACGCCCGGTCGCCCAACAGGTCCGAGATGACTCCGGCCAGACCGAACGAGATGAGCGATCCGAACGAGGGGTCGTCCTGGACCCGTACGACGCAGCCGATTCCTTTTACTGCCATCCGCTGCACGTGCAGCAGCGGATCGCCCGAATCGGCCGCCAGATTGCGGTACGCCACCCGCACTGCGGAAGCGTCGGCCATGTCCAGACGAACTCCCCCGAGATCGGGTCGATGCCGCCACCGTTCCCCCGTCGCCTTGACCGCCACCGGGTAGCCCAGTTCGTCGGCTGCCGCCACGGCCTCGTCCTCGTCGGTCACGACGCGGAACGGCACGACCTCGAGCCCGTAGCAGGCAAGCAGTTCTGCGGTCTCGAAATCCGACAGCCAGCGGCCCCGGTTGCCGGCCGAACGCCATCGCTCGACCAGGTTCTTGGCACCCTCGGAATCGATGCTCTTGGGCCGAACCAGGTTCGACACCGGTCGCGAACGCCACGCGGAGTAGCGCCAGGCCGCGGCCAGAGCAGCAACCGCCCGTTCCGGGCTCGAATACGAGGGAACCGAACCACGAATCGGATGACCGCTCGGTCCCCGCACGGCCAGTACGTCGGGAATCCCCTCGGTGGCGAGAAACGTCGACAGCACGGGCTTGTCGGATCCACGAACGGCGTTTCCCAGAGTTGTCGCGAACGGTTCGACCTCGACGGCAACCGGAGGTACGAACACGACGATGACGGCATCGATGTCCGACGCAGCCAATGCCGCCGAGACGGCCTCGGCGAAATTCTCGGGACCGGCTTGTGGGCCGACGTCGATCGGGGTGCTCGCATGCAACCCCTTGGCCCGCGCAGCATCGACCGCCAGCACACCGAGCGCCGTCGAGTTGCCGACGACTGCGACCCTCGGTCCGACCGGCAGAGGCTGATTACCGAACAGGACTGCGCAGTCGAACAATTCCGAGATGGTATCGACCTGGATGACACCTGCCTGTGCGAACAGAGCGCGCACGATCGAATCGTCGATATCGGCGCCGATCGCATGTGCTGGCGGAACGGCTCCGCGTCCGCTCTTTACAGCGATGATGGGTTTGCTGCGCGCCACCCGGCGGGCGATTCTGGTGAACTTTCTCGGGTTACCGAAGCTCTCGAGGTACAGCAGAATCACCTCGGTTGCCGGGTCCGAGTCCCAGTACTGCAGCAGATCGTTGCCGGACACGTCGGCTCGGTTGCCTGCCGAGACGAATGTCGAGAGACCGAGCCTGCGGTTGGCGGCCTCGTCCAGGATCGCGATGCCGAGAGCGCCGGACTGGCAGAAGAAACCGACGTTGCCGGGCGTCGGTAGATGCGGAGCGAGAGTGGCGTTCAACCCGAACTCGGGGTCGGTGTTCGCCACTCCCAGCGCATTGGGCCCGATCAATCGCATCCCGTGCGCCCTCGCTGCGAGTACCAATCTGCGCTCGCTCTCCTGCCCCGCAGGCCCCGTCTCGCCGAATCCACCCGACACCACCAGCAGTGCTTTCACACCTTTGTCCAGACAGTCGTCGAGTACCGCGTCGATGGCGTCGGCCGGAACCGCTGCGATCGCGAGGTCGACCGGGTCGGGAATGTCGTGCACCGTGGCGTACGCACGAACGCCGCGGACCGACCGGTGGTCTGCATTGACCGGATAGACCGGTCCGGTGAAGTTGCCGGCCAGGAGATTGGCGAGCACCGCGTTGCCCACCTTCGAGCTGTCCGTCGACGCTCCGATGACGGCCACCGACCGGGGGCTGAGCACGTTGCGTACGCTGCGGGCCTCGGCGGCGCGCTCACGTGAATTGCGCACCGAGAGCAGTGCCTCGCTCGGATCGATGGCAAATTCCAGCCGCAGCACCCCACCCTCGAAGGACCTGCTGACCTGGTAGCCCGCTTCCCGGAAGACCGTGACCATGTTCCGGTTCTCGGCGAGCACCTCGGCGACGAACATGTTGACCCCGTTCTCGGCGGCGGCTCCGGCGAGATGCTCGAGCAGGATCGGTCCGAGTCCGCGGCCTTGGTGTGCGTCGGCAACGACGAAGGCCACTTCGGCCGAGTTGCCGTCGCCCTCGGGCAGACGTTCGTATCGGCCGACCGCAATGATGTCGTCGCCGAGTACGGCCACGAACGCAACGCGGTCGTGGTGATCGACGGTGGTGAAGTTGAGCACGTCCCGCTGAGGCATTGTGGGGTACGGACCGAAATATCGGAGGTACCTCGTCCGTTCGGACAGTCGACCGTGGAAGGCGACGATCCGCTCGGAGTCCGACGGGACGATGGGACGAAGATGCACGACGCCACCGTCGGAGGTCAGTACGTCGGCAACCCAGTGGCGCGGGAACGACGTTTCCGCGCGCTCTCGTGCCAGGTCCTGCGCGCTGGGCTCCGCGGCAGGTTCGTCGGACGAGGAGTTCGACGACGAGGTGCCGGTCCGATCAGTCACGCGGGTCCTCCGGATCGAGGCCGAGCAGCGGAAACACTGCCCGGCGGGTGGCTGTGATCGCCGAGTCGACGCGTTCGAGCGCCCGGTCGGTGCCGTCGGTTCCGGCGAGAGACCCACCGGGTCCGTCCCAGGCGGGATAGTCCACGTCTCCCCCGTCACCCATGGTCTGCGGGAGATCGACACTCGGAGCCATCGTCCGCACTCGGTCACGCCAGGTGTCCGGCAGCGCTGATGTCGGATCGATCTCGCGGCCGAGCGCGGCGGCGATGAGGTACGTCCACGCCCGCGGAACCACACGTACGAGGCCGTATCCGCCGCCGCCGACGGCCAACCATCTGCCCTCGCAGTGCTTGTCGGCGAGATCGCGCATGGCCAGGAACGCAGCATTCTGGCCGTCGACGGTCAGGGCGAGATCCGCGAGGGGATCCTCGCGGTGGCTGTCCACACCGCATTGGCTGACGATGATCTGGGGCCGGAACGCCCCGACGGCACCGGGCACGATCGCATGGAACGCGCGCAACCACAACCGATCCGCGGTGCCCGGCAGCAACGGGACGTTGATCGAGGTTCCTTCGCCGCGTTCGGTTCCCACCTCGGTCGACCAACCGGTGTTCGGCCACAACGTCGCTGGATGTTGGTGCAGGGAGACGGTGAGCACGCGGGGGTCGCCGAGAAATGCTGCCTGGACGCCGTCACCGTGATGGGCGTCGACGTCGATGTAGGCAATTCTGTCGAATCCGTTGTCCAGCAACCACGAGATGGCGATCGCGGCATCGTTGTAGACGCAGAAGCCCGAGGCCCAGTCGGCCATGGCATGGTGCATGCCGCCACCGATACTCACCGCGCGGCGGGCACGACCCGACGCGATCTCGCGGGCTGCGGCCAACGAACCGCCGGCCAGCATGGCGCTCGCCTCGTGCATCTGCGGAAACACCGGGTTGTCGTCGGAACCGAGCCCGTGGACGACGTCGTCGGGGTCACGCAGAGCCGGGCCCTGCGACGGTGCCTGTTTGACCGCCTCGATGTAGGCGCTGGTGTGAAATCGCAGCAGCTCGGAATCCGGGGCGGCAGCGGGCTCGACGAGTTCGACTCCCGCGAGCACTCCGATGTCGGTGGCGAGTGCCATGGTCAGATCGAGTCGAGTGGGGTTCATCGGGTGGTCGTCGCTCCACCGGTAGCCGAGGTAGTCCTCGCTCCACACGACGATGTCCTCGGGGCGGTTCGGGATGTACTCGGCGGCGCGTGTCGCCTTGTCAGACATACGGACAAAACTACGTTGTCGGGTGGAATGGTGTGGCACGGTTCCGGTGTTGTGCCGTATGTCCCCCTGTGAGAAGCCACGGGAATCGATGAGCGCCGTTGTGGTGCGCCGCGCCCGTGCCGGTTGGGTGCAGCGCCGATTTCGGGGCGCTGACGGTAGGATCGAGCCCGACGAAGGGGTTGAGTGTGAAGGATCTGGTCGACACCACGGAGATGTACCTCCGGACGATCTACGATTTGGAAGAAGAGGGTGTGATTCCGCTCCGCGCGCGAATCGCCGAGCGGCTCGAACAAAGTGGTCCCACCGTCAGCCAAACTGTCGCGCGGATGGAGCGCGACGGCTTGTTGTCCGTCGCGGGAGACCGGCACCTGGAGCTGACCGAGAAGGGTCGCAGTCTGGCGGTCGCCGTCATGCGCAAGCACCGCTTGGCGGAGCGACTGCTGGTGGACATCATCGGTCTGCGCTGGGAAGACGTACACGCCGAGGCGTGCCGTTGGGAGCACGTGATGAGCGAGGAAGTCGAACGTCGTCTGGTCACCGTGCTGAACAACCCGACCACATCGCCGTACGGAAACCCCATCCCGGGATTGGCCGAGCTCGGTCTCGGTCAGTCGACCCTTGCTCCCGAGGCTCTCATCCGTCTCACCGATGTGCCGGTCGGCCAGCCGACCGCAGTGGTCGTACGCCGTCTGGCCGAGCATGTTCAGTCCGACCCCGAGGTGATCGCACAGCTTCGTGAAGCGGGCGTTGTTCCCGACGCTCGGGTTACAGTCGAAGCCAAGCCCGGGTCCGTCACGATCACCGTGCCAGGGCACAGCGGTGTCGACATATCCGATGAAATGGCACACGCCGTCCAGGTGAAGAGGGTCTGACCTCACACTGCCGGCGGTGCCGCAAGCGTGTGAGGGAGAGCAACAGTGAAGCTTCTGGTTACCGGTGGTGCGGGATACGTCGGCAGTGTCTGTGCAGCCGTGCTCCTCGAGCGCGGCCACGACGTCGTCGTCGTGGACAACCTGTCCACCGGGAACCGGGACGCTGTGCCCGGTGGTGCCACGTTCGTAGAGGGTGACGTCAGAGACGTTGCCGCGGAGGTGCTGAACGGCGGCGGGTTCGACGCCGTACTGCACTTCGCCGCGCAGTCGCTCGTGGGCGAGTCGGTGGTCGCACCCGACAAGTACTGGAGCGGCAACGTGGTCACCACGCTGGCCCTGCTCGACGCGATGCGGGCTTCCGGAACTCCGAAACTGGTGTTCTCCTCGACCGCTGCCACTTACGGCGAACCCGAGAAGACACCGATCACCGAGGACGCTCCTACCCGGCCGACCAATCCCTACGGTGCCACCAAGCTCGCGATCGACCACGCGATCACGTCCTATGCGTCGGCGTACGGTCTCGCCGCCACCAGCCTCCGTTACTTCAACGTCGCCGGTGCCTACAACGGCTTCGGTGAGAATCGCGTTGTCGAGACCCATCTGATTCCGCTCGTGCTGCAGGTTGCGCTCGGGCAACGCGAGAAAATCTCGGTGTTCGGCACCGACTGGCCCACCCCCGACGGCACCGCAGTCCGGGACTACATCCACGTCGCGGACCTCGCCGAGGCGCACATCCTTGCGGTCGACGCGGCGCAGCCGGGTGAGCACACCATCTACAACCTCGGTAGCGGTACCGGATTCTCCGTACACGAGGTCATCTCGTCCTGCGAGAGGGTCACCGGCCTGCCCATCACCGTCGAACACGCTCCCCGACGCGCGGGCGATCCTGCCGTTCTCATCGCCTCCAGTGCACGAGCGATGGAGGAGCTGAAGTGGTCGCCGGAGCTGACCGATCTCGATCGAATCGTCGCCGACGCCTGGGCCTTTCTGCAACAGCTCGGCGATCGTTCCCACGCCGCACACTGACGCGCTCACAGCGCCGTCAGCGTCGACCGAACGGATCGCCGGGTAACCGAACGCCGCATGCACGCGCGCACGCGAATCCACTCTCGGCGACTTCGCGAACCAGTTCCGGGCCGGCACCGGCACTGAGCGATCTGTCCAGCAATCGCGCCAGGCTGTATTTCTCGTCCGCTTCCAGGGCCGCATCGATCGCGATACGGGCCATCGGTCCGTCGCCGCGAACGTACGCACTGAACGCCAGAAGCGTTGCAGCGATGGCTCTCTCGCGCCGTGGAAGTACACGGGAGATCATCGCCCAGAATTCCTCGACAAACCCCGCATCGTCGCCGAGAGTCAAGGCAAGCAACGCGTCGCGAACCTGAACCGCGCGGATCGCGACCGCGATCCGAGCAATGTCGACCGGGTCCAGTTCTGTGTCGTACGGGGCCCGCGCGACGTACGACAGGACGGTCGTCAACTCGTCGGTGCCAGAACGTCCGCGGCGACCGAGGCGCGCGATTTCGGCGGCCACGGCCCGTACCGTGCCCTCGGGGCCCGGCGCGATGGTCTCGGCCAACTCGCGCCTCGACCGTCGTACCGAGTATCCGTCGAGAACGCGGGCGACGGTCAGCGGCGACGTCGACGGATCGGATATTCGGCCGTGCCGCTGCGGCCCGGACACCGACCACCACACAGCGGAATCGGCGATCTCCGCCGTCGCAAGGGCCGCACTGAGCTCTATCCCGAACGCCGCAAGGGTGGTGACCAGCTCCCCCACCACAGCCTCGACGTCGAGCAGGTGCGCACCTCTGACGGTCCGGTCGAGTCGGTCGTCGACGAACACCGCAATGACGGCGGGGACGTTCTCCGAGGCGCAGTAGCCGGCCAGATAGCCGATGACGTCGAGCATCTCCGGTGTCGCCCGGGTGCCGCTGCCGGCGCGTCGATCGATGTGCTCACCTGCCAGCACCAGGTCGTGACGCATCGTGGGACCGACGGTCGCGCCGCCGTCCTTCACCGCGATGAGCACGATGGAACGGTGTGGATGGAAGCCGAGCATCGCAGGTACCGCTGCCATCAGATCGCTGGCATCGCCGAGTCGCACGCGGCGAGAGTGGAAGTTGTCGTGAGAATTCGTCGGTGTGTACATGACCCGAAATTCTCGCGGCGCTCTCGTCGGGGAACGCAGCGTGAGCTGGGCTTCCGTACTGCCCTGTGGAGAACGAGCCTTCTGTGGACGAACCGTCCCGCACGCGCAGTTGTGGGCCTATTCTGTCGGCCCCTCCTGCTAGGCGCGCGTCACCCCTGCTTGACCTTCTGCACCGCCGCGGTGAAGAGCTCGTCCAGCGTCATCGCGTCGGGCGTCTCGGAACCGAACGACATGAAGGTGGCCGACACCCGCACGTTGTCGATCTGTGCCATCAGCGTCAGCATCGACTGAGTGACCGCGTCGCCACCGGCTCCCGACGCCACCGTCTGCCGGACGGCCAAGGTGTCGTCCGCATCGATCGGAGGTGCAGGGGTCAACGTGGACGTCACCGTCGAGGTTGCGCCCGATTTGGTGGCCGTCACCTCGCCGCACTGTTCGAGCTGCTCCATTCGGGTCGAGAGCGGCTCGTCGACTGCTGTCAATTCGATGGAGATGGTCGACCGGCTGTCGTTGTCGGTGCCGACGATCATGGCCGTGCCGGTGGGGCCGAAATCCTGATCGGCCGGCTTGCATCCGGCCGGGCTGACCTCGGCTCCGGCCGGTATTCCGCTGAGGTCGGGGGCCGCCTGCGAGATGGCCTGCTGAGGCAACACCAGGGCGTCGTACGGTGCCGGAAAACTCGACGGGTCGATGAGCAGCGTGTTCAGATCCGTTCCCGGCTGCGACGACGTGGTAACGCCGGCGCTGGGTTCGGGGGTTCCCGTGACGGTGGAGCTGCAACCGACCAGCACAAGAGCTGCGATCGCTGCCGAGGTCGCGGCGATGGACAGGCGGGTTCTGCGTGCGGCGGGGCTCACAAGACGTCCTCTTCGGGTCGATGGGACGCCGCAGCACACGCTCCGGCGTCCCACCACTGTCTCATTCCGACCACCTCGAATGCGGCAGGCGGCCTAACGCGGTGTCGGAATTCAGCTGCCGCGGGCGATCCATTCCTCGAGGTGTGGTGCTTCGTCGCCGATGCGGGTTCCGTCTCCGTGTCCGGTGTTGACTCGGGTGTCGGCGGGGAGGGCGAAGAGTCGGTCGCGGATCGACCCGATGATGGTCGGGAAATCCGAGTACGAGCGTCCGGTGGCTCCCGGACCGCCGGAGAACAGGGTGTCGCCGGTGAACAATTCCCCCGCTTCGGGCAGATACAGGCACGTCGATCCGGGTGAATGCCCCGGGGTGTGCAGCGCCAGGATGTCGGTTCCGGCGACGGTGATGCGCTGACCGTCCTCGAGGGTCGAGTGACCGACACCCGGGTGGGTCTGCTCCCACAGCATGTCGTCGGCGGGATGCAGCAGAATCGGCGCATCCAGGGAGTCGGCGAGCTCGGGGGCGACGGTGACGTGGTCGTTGTGTCCGTGCGTGCAGATGACGGCTTTGACCGTGCGGCCGGCGACGGCGTCGATGATCGGGGCTGCGGTGTGGGCGGCGTCGACGATGACGACCTCGTCGTCGTCGCCGATCAGCCAGATGTTGTTCTCGACATCCCAGGTGCCGCCGTCGAGGCTGAACGTTCCTGACGTGACGACGTTCTGGACACGA
>NZ_NPFX01000004.1:0-52246 GCF_002259335.1 Rhodococcus sp. 14-2483-1-1
CCGCTGGAAAGGCGAACCCGACCCCGCCCACGTCGCCGCCATCGACGCCTACTGGGTCTCGGCCGCCGAACACGGCATGAACGCCTCCACCTTCACCGCCCGCGTCATCGCCTCCACCGGAGCCGACGTCGCCGCCTGCCTCTCCGGCGCCATCGGCGCCATGTCCGGACCCCTGCACGGCGGCGCCCCCGCCCGCGTCCTACCGATGATCGAACACGTCGAGAAGACCGGCGACGCCCGCGCCCTGATCACCGGCATCCTCGACCGCAAAGAAAAACTCATGGGCTTCGGACACCGCGTCTACCGCGCCGAAGACCCCCGCGCCCGCGTCCTACGCGCCACCGCCAAGAGACTGAACGCACCCCGCTACGAGGTCGCTGCCGCCCTCGAACAAGCCGCGTTGACCGAACTACGTGAACGCCGCCCCGACCGCGCCATCGAAACCAACGTCGAATTCTGGGCCGCGGTGATCCTCGACTTCGCCGAAGTACCCGCCCACATGATGCCCGCCATGTTCACCTGCGGACGCACCGCAGGCTGGTGCGCCCACATCCTCGAACAGAAACGCCTCGGCAAGCTCGTCCGCCCGGCCGCCCTGTACACCGGCCCCGAACCCCGCACCCCCGAGTCCGTCGACGGCTGGGAACTGATCCGGTAGTCGAAGCCGCGGCGGCACCCGACTAGCCTATGGGTGCCATATTCCATCGACGCTAGGACGCGCTACTCCATGGCCGATTTGCCGATCATTCCCGCCGATCTCCTGCCCGCCGACGGACGCTTCGGTTGCGGCCCGTCCAAGGTTCGCCCCGAGCAGCTGCAATCCCTGGTCGACGTCGGCGCGTCCGTGTTCGGCACCAGCCACCGACAGAAGCCCGTCAAGGACGTCGTCGGACGCGTACGCAGTGGCTTGAAGGACCTGTTCTCGCTCCCCGACGGCTACCAGGTAGTGCTCGGCAACGGTGGCACCACCGCGTTCTGGGATGCCGCTGCGTTCGGCCTCATTCGCGAGAAGTCGCTGCACCTCACCAACGGCGAGTTCAGCTCGAAGTTCGCCTCGGTGGCCAAGAACAACCCCTTCATCGGCGATCCCATCGTCGTCAAGGCCGAGCCGGGCAGTGCACCCGAGCCCACCTCCGACCCGTCCGTCGACCTCATCGGGTGGGCACACAACGAGACGTCCACGGGCGTGGCCATCCCGGTCAGCCGTCCGGCGGGCTCCGAGAACGCCCTCGTCGCGATCGACGCCACCTCCGGTGCGGGCGGTCTTCCGGTGAACGTCGCCAATTCCGACGTCTACTACTTCGCACCGCAGAAATGCTTCGCCGCCGACGGTGGGCTGTGGGTCGCGCTGATGAGCCCGGCCGCGCTTGCCCGCGTCGACGAGATCGCCTCCAGCGGCCGTTGGGTTCCGGACTTCCTGTCTCTGCCGATCGCCGTCGACAACAGCAGCAAGGACCAGACGTACAACACCCCGGCGGTGGCGACACTGCTGCTGTTCGCGGATCAGATCGAATGGCTCAACGGCAAGGGCGGCCTCGATTGGGCCACCAAGCGCACCGCCGATTCGTCCTCGCGCCTGTACGACTGGGCCGAGAAGAGCGAGTTCGCAACACCGTTCGTGACGAACCCGGATCACCGCAGCCAGGTTGTCGGAACCATCGACTTCGACGAGAAGGTCGACGCAGCTCAGGTCGCCAAGATCCTGCGCGCCAACGGCGTCGTCGACACCGAGCCGTACCGCAAGCTCGGCCGCAACCAGTTGCGCGTCGGAATGTTCCCGGCCATCGAGCCGGACGACATCACCGCACTGACGAAGAGCATCGACTGGGTCGTCTCCGCGCTGTGAGCTAGTTGCCAGCAAGCTCCCAGCTGGGGTGCTCCCTTCGAGGCCTACACTTGCATTCAAGTACGCAAGCGTAACGACCTCGGAGGGAGCGCTCGTATGTTCAGGCTCCTGGCATTCGCGCTGCGGATTCGCGTGACGCTGGTCTACTGCATCCTCGCGGCGGCAGGCACGGTAGCGCTCGGCCAGATCGGGCCGCACGACCGGTGGCACGTGCTGCATGCGGCGAGTACCAACCTCCACAATCTGACCGACGGCCACCTCGCCACCCTCGTCACGAGCGTCTTTCTCACCGAGGGTCGGGTGAATTGGCTGTGGCTCGCCGGAGTCGCATTCCTGTTCGCCGTCGCCGAATGGATATCCGGTTGGCGACGATTCCTGGTCACGTTCAGCGCCGGCCACATCGGCGCGACGGCTCTGGTTGCGGTCGGACTGTTCATCGGCATACGCGTCGATTGGTTGGCCGACTCACTGGCAATGGCAGTCGACGTCGGGGTCAGCTACGCAGCTGCAGCGGTGGCCGGATCCATGATTCGTTACCTACCGATGCCGTGGCGGCTGGGCTGGGCCGCGCTCTGGATCGCGGTCGTCGCCGTCAGCGGAATATCGAACCCGTCGTTCACCGCCGTCGGACACGCAGTCGCCCTGAGCATCGGCCTCGGCCTGGGCACGTTGTACTTACAGAGGGACGCATCGATGTTGCGTCACAAGACAATTGACGCAACATCGGCCGATCGAGTGCAGCCGAGCCCGCAGCTGTCTACTCTCTGATGGAGAAACGATCGCCGGCGCAGCGATGCGTGTCGAACACCCACCGAGGACACCCGGTGAACTAGGGTCGAATTCGACGGTATCGCGAGCCGGCGCGATGAGGAGGTCACAGTGCGAGACTTACACGTGGTGGGTCTCGGTGCCGACGGAAAGTTCGTCGTGTGCGCAGATCCCAAGACCGGCGACAGATTCCGGCTTCCGGCCGACGACAAACTCCGCGCGGCCTCACGCGGCGACATCGCTCGACTAGGACAGATTGAGATCGAAATGGACAGCTTGCTTCGGCCGAAGGAAATCCAGGCTCGAATTCGGAGTGGAGCGACCATCGAACAGGTCGCCGCCGATTCCGGAATGGCCGTCAGCCGCGTCGAGGTGTTCGCTCACCCCGTTCTGCTCGAGCGCTCGCAGGCCGCGTCGATGGCTCAGGCCGGTCATCCGCTGCGCCACGACGGACCCGCCGTCCAGACTCTGCTCGACATCGTCACCCTTGCTTTCCGCGCTCGTGGCCACAATCTCGACGACGCCGAGTGGGACGCGTGGCGCGACGAGGACAACAAGTGGGTCGCACAGCTGAAGTGGCAGGCGGGACGCACCACCAACAAGGCGCACTGGCAGTTCCTGCCCGACGGACACGGCGGCACCATCGCGCCGCTCGACGACACCGCACACGAACTGATCGACCCCGACTTCGGACGTCAGCTACGCGGCCTCGCTCCGGTACGCGCCCTCGCGCCCGCATCGGCAGACGACGAAGCCTCGCAGCAGAGCTTCGACGAGTACTACGGAACCACCTCGGACAGCGAACTCGACGCCGAGACGGTCGAGATCGAGGCCGACGAGACCCCGGCCCCCGAAGTCGATCAGCCGCACGAGCCGGTGGCCAGAGACCCCAAGCCCGCGCTCAAAGCTGCACCCGGTCACGGCGGTAAGGACAAACGCGGCAAACCGGCTATGCCGTCCTGGGAAGACGTCCTGCTCGGCGTCCGTAGCAGCGGTCACAACTGACTTCGTCGATGCACAACTGACTTCGTCGAATGACCGATTTACCGCTCGGTGACAAATTGCCGACGCTCACGCCGTAGGCTTCCGACGAAGCTTACGGAGAGAGAGGTGCCGGCAGTGGGGGCCAAAGCGTCAACGATCTGGTACGTGGACACACCGGATCCGATTTCTGTCCTCCGAGAGGCGACCACCTCGGACTGGAATGCTGCGACGGCCCTCGTCGGCCGTCTGTACCCCCACCTGACCGCTGTGCCCCTCGCTCAGGGTCCGATATCGACATCGGCGGGTGTGGACGACGATCACGTCTTCATCGGCTGCTATCCGGGCGTGACCGTGGTGTGCGGGTCCAATATTTCGGTCCCGACACCGTCGACGCTTCCCGAATCCTTCACTCGCCCTCTGGCATCCGAGCACACCTATCTCGTCGCATCGGATCCCCAGCACGCGTGGGGTGCCTTCGCCTACTGGGAACGCGGTGAATTTCGTCGATCGTTCAGCGCTACTCCGGTGTACATCTACGAGGACGCGGGCCTACCGCTGGTGTGGGAGCGGTCGTTCTGGGCCGGTGAGCATCCGCTGATCTATCCCCCCGGAGTGATGCCGGATCCTCAGTCTCTGCCGTTTCACCCGCAGGAATTCGCCGAGGCCGCCAACGCCCAATGGCTCGGATTCCGCTACACCGGTGCCCCGCACCCCGGTGAATTCGATCCGGCCACACTGCCGGTCTGCGGCTTCACGATGTACGTTCCCGGGCAGGAGCCACCGCCGCCGAACCAGCAGAGCCGAGGCTCGAACGGATCGAGTGGCCAGGCCCCCATGCCGGACGCCTCGGACCAGACGGCACCGCGACCGAAGAAGCGTTGGTTCTCGCGCAAATAGGCGAGTCAGAAGGCCAGGGCCGCGAGTGCCACGAAGCTCAGTAGCGCACCGGCACTCGCACCGTAGACGGCCCAGCGCCAGACCGGGACGGCGATCCATCGCAGGACCGTCGGGGCTGCGCCTGCCACGACGATGATGTTCAAGCCGATCGCGAGCAGCGGTTGAATTCTGGCCAGTTCCAGCCCGAATGCCGTCAGTGCCACTGCCACCAGTGTCGCCGAGATCAGGGCGATCGGAAGACCTGTCCAGCGAACACCCGGGTCTCGATCGGTCACGTCAGACGCACCCGTTCGTAGAATCCCATTGCCGCAGCCGTCGCGACGTTGAGTGAATCGGTACCCGGTGCCATCGGGATACGAGCCCGAATGTCTGTGGCGCGCATGGCATGTTCGGTCAGACCCGGACCCTCTGCGCCGAGCAGCAACGCGACCTTCTCCCCCGTCATCGCCGTGGCCAGCGACACGGCCTCCGGATTGGGCGTCAGTGAGATCAGCTGAAAACCGTGCGCGCGAACACGATCGAGACCACGCGGCCACTCGGGCACCTTCGCGAACGGCACGCGCAGAACGTGCCCCATGGACACCCGTACCGACCGCCGGTACAGCGGATCGGCGCACGCGGCACCGAACAGCACGGCATCGACGCCGAGGCCGGCCGCATTCCGGAACATCGACCCGAGATTCTCGTGGTCGTTGACCCCCTCGAGAATCGCCACCGTGTTCGCGCCGGCCAGCACCTCGTCCAGTTCGAGGGCCTGCGGCCTGTTCGCCGCCGCCAGCACTCCACGATTGAGATGGAAGCCGACGACCTCGGCCATCACCTCGGCCGACGTCCGATAGAACGGGACATCCGATTCTGCGAGATCGTCGCGCAACGCGTCGAGTCGTCGATCCACGCCGAGCAGGCTGATCATCGGAAAACGCGAGGTCAACAGGCGCTGCGCGACAAGCACCCCCTCGGCGATCACCAAACCCTTGCCCTCGGGCAGATCGGGTCGCCTGTCCGAGGAGTTGAGGTCGCGAAAATCGTCCAGCCGGGGGTCGAGAGGATCGTCGACATCGATTACATGAACCACCCGCTCATCTTGTCACCCGGCCTTTCCGGCAGTCCGTCGGCGAAGGCCTACATCTGTATGGAAAAGTAAAGAGCGATGACTACCGACGAATCGATCACCATCCGCACCGCCTCCGACCACGACTGGGATGCCGTCGCGCTACTCGACGCCCACGCGTTCGGCGAGCACCAGAACGCCGAGGATCTTGCCGAGACGCAGATCCTCACCAAGTCCGAGCACGTGTACCTGGCATGGGACGGCGAGACCCCGGTGGGTGTCGCCATGCACTTCCCGATGTCGGTGACCGTTCCGGGCGGCGCGCAGGTCGAGGCCTCCGGAGTGTCCTGGGTGTCGGTCGCACCGACGCATCGCCGACGCGGCATCCTGCGATCGATGTTCACCCAGCAGCACCGCGCTCTGAACGACGCGGGTGCGCCGCTGTCTCTGCTGACAGCCAGCGAGGCGACGATCTACGGACGCTTCGGGTACGGGCCGGTGACCGAGGAGATCAGCGTCTCGATCGACCGCCGGTTCGCGCAGTTCCGCAAGGACGCTCCCCCGGCGACGGGTGTGCGGCTGATCGAATCGGCCGAGGCCACCGAGCTGCTCCCGGACATCTACCACCGGTGGCAGCAGCAGACCGCAGGTGCCCAGCCCAAGCCGCCGATCCGCTGGGAGCGCTTCTTCGCCGATCGCGAGAACCGACGCGACGGATTGACCGCACTGTTCTTCATCGTCCATGCCGACGGCTACGTCGCCTACCGCCGCGGACGCAATCCAAGCCGGGTGGTGGTGCAGGAATTCATTGCCGTGACAGACGACGCGTACGCCGCGCTGTGGCAGATCCTGGTGGGGGTCGACCTGGTCGACACCATCGAGGTCAGGCAGGCAAAGGACGAAGCACTGCCGTTCCTGCTGACCAACAACCGGCTACCGAAGGTCACGGCTCACCACGACGCTCTGTGGGCCCGCATCATGCACGTCGAGGCAGCGCTCGAGGCGCGCACGTACGCTCTCGACACGTCTCTGATCATCGCCGTGCGAGATCCGTTCCTCGAAGCGGGCGGTACCTACTCGTTCACCGTGACCGATGGCACAGCGACCTGCACCCGGGTGGAATCCGAACCGGACATCGAACTCGACATCGATGTGCTCGCCAGCATCTACTTCGGCGCGCACCGGGCCAGGTTGTTCGCCGCGGCCAATCGCCTCACCGCCCGCAACGAGGAATCTCTGCATGCGCTGGATCTGACGTTCGGAACAGCACGCCCGGCCGTCATGGGTTGGGGTTTCTAGACCGTCCCGTTCGGCTTGTCGAGCGCAGTCTCCGAGCCGCCCTGCATCCGGAGGGCGGCGTACAGCGTCACCGCGAGCAGCACCGTCATGTAGGCGATGAATTCGACACTGCCGTGACCGCTCGTGGCGTGGTAGATCAACGGTGCCGTGCCCCCGAAGAGCGAGTTCGCCAGGGCGTAGCCGAAGCCGACGCCCAGCGCTCGGATGTGAGGGGGAAATACTTCCGCCTTGGCGATGCCGTTCACCGACAGGTAGCAGGTGAGCACGAAGAACGCGCACACCAGGATTGCGAAGACCGCGGGCGGGGACGTGACCCGGGTGGTGGCCAGCACCAACGCCCCGGTAGCGGGTATCCCCAGCGCCCCGAATACGACGAGCAAGGGCTTTCTGCCGATGCGGTCGCTCAGTGCACCGCCGACCGGCTGCAGCACCATGAGCACAACGAAGGCCGCGAGTACGAGGCCGGTCGCGGTGAGCTCTCCCCTGGCCCCGTCCGCGGCGAAGAACGTCTCGCGAACGATCGAGGGAGCCGTGACGGTGTAGGTGTAGAACGCCGCGCTTCCTCCCGCGGTCAGCAGGAACACCCACAACAGCGGACGCCAGTGATCGCGAAACAGTGCACCCATCGTGGCGTCCCGGTCCGCCTGCGGTGCCGTCGGTTCTCGCGGGGCGCGATCGAGTCCGCGCGCCCACCACAGAGACGCCAGGCCGGCCGCGCCTCCCGCGGCGAACGCGAGGCGAAAGCCCCACTCGGAGATTGCCGCACGGTCGGTGCTCGCGAGCAGCACGAGTAGGCACGTCTGCGCGAGCACAAGGCCGCCGACGATGGTCGCGGCCTGGAACGAGGCGAAGAATCCGCGATGACCTCGGGTGCCCGACTCGGAGAGCAACACCGTCGCCGCCGCGTACTCGCCACCGGTTGCGATGCCCTGGACGATGCTCACGACCGCGAGGATCACCGCTGCCCAGGCACCGATGTCGTGGATCGTGGGAGTGACCGCCAGAGCAACCGATCCGGCCGACATGAGCGTGACCGCCGCGACGAGCGCGAACTGTCGGCCTCGAACGTCCGCGAGCCTGCCGAACAGCCAGGAGCCGAGCGGGCGCACGACGAAGGTCAGTGCGAAGAGTCCGTAGACGTACACGAGTGAGTTCGTCGAGGCCGGATCGAAGAATTCGGTCCGAAAGTACGGCGCGAACGTCGCGTAGAGGTACAGGTTGAACCACTGCACGAGGTTGGGCACCGAGCCCACCAGAATGACGCGCATCTGTGTACGACGGCCGGGTCCAACTGCCGGCCTCGCCGGGTCGGTGCGATTCACGAGCTGAAAGTACCCGAACAGGTGCGTTCCCGCAGGTGAGCCGCTTATCCCGCCAAACCGTGGGTGAATGCGAAGTGCACGGCCTGAGCCCGGTCACGTAGTTGTGCCTTGGCGAACAGATGATTGATATGTGTTTTGACCGTCGCCTCGCTGACGAACATCTGCTGAGCGATCTCCCGATTCGAGAGGCCGGCGGCGATCGCGCGTAGGACGTCCAGCTCGCGTGGCGTCAACCCGGCCGGGATCTGCTGCGTGCGAGGCGCTTCGACGGCTCCGAGCAATCGTGCCTGGACCTCCGGGTTCAGCACCGCCTGCCCCGCTGCTGCCGCTCGCAATGCCGCCGCGATCTCGACCCGTCCGGCGTCCTTGGTGAGATATCCGCGTGCGCCAGCGCCGAGTGCATCGAGTATCGAGCGTTCGTCCGAGAAGGTCGTCAACACCACCACGGGCAAGTCGGGGAAGCGCCCCTTCAGGATTCGCGTGGCTTCGATTCCGTCGGTTCCCGGCATCCGCAGATCCATCAGCACCACGTCGAGGGGATCGTCGCTCATCGCCGCGGTCACCTCGGTGACCGCGCTCGCTCCGTCGGCAGCGGTCGCAACCACGGTGATGTCCTCGATGAGGTCCAACATCGTGGCCAGCGCCTCACGCACCGACGCCTGATCGTCGGCGATCACTATCCGAATGCTCATGCTCTCGTTTCCGTATCCGGTTCTGCGCGGTTGTGCAGAGGAACCCGGGCACGCACGATCCAACCGCGCCCGTCGGGACCGGCAGTGACCGACCCGCCGACGAGCGCGGCGCGCTCGCGCATACCGACAAGCCCCATTCCTGTGCTCTCGACCGGGTCCGGTGGCGACAGGGCTGGGCCGTTGGCCACGGAGAGTTCGACCGATCCGGCATCGAACCGAAGCACTACATCGACAGCAGCCCCGGGGGCGTGGTTGCGTGCGTTGGTCATCGCCTCCTGCGCGCACCGAACCATGGACTGGGCCTGCGGAGTATCGAGATCGCACGCCGTGCCGTCGACACGGAAGCTCGCGTCCTCGCCCACGAGAGCGGCCAACGTCGGCACGAGGGGCAGCGCATCCTGACGCAAAGTCTGTACGGCACGGCGGGTCTCGGTGAGTCCTTCCCGAACGAGACTCTGCGCCTTGCCCACTGCCGCTCTGGCCTCCTCGGCGCGGCCGGCGTCGAGCAACGCGTCGGCGACTTCGAGTTGCATGTTGACCCCGGACAGCGAGTGAGCGAGTACGTCGTGAATGTCGCGGGCGATGCGGGCACGCTCGGCCAGGGCATGCTCGCGGAGTTCGGCATCGGTGGCGCGGCGCGCATTACGCAGTGCGTCCAGCCGACTGCGCCGTGAGTACCCGATCAGCACCGGCCAACCCGCGAACAGCCCTGTAGCCCATGGCCATCCGTCGACACCATTGTGCTCGGCGATCCACAGCGCGGTTGCGCACGCCACGCTGAGCGCGATCGCGAACGGGAACGAGATCGACGGCTTGAATCGCCACCCCGCATGTCCCGCGAACAGAAACGGGAACAGCGTTGCCGCAGTGGTGCCCCCGAGGGGAAGCATCGCTGCAGACGCGACCAGCGCGACACCCGCACCGACCAGAGACGAACGCGGACCCACGAACCGCCGCGGAATCGCCGATGCCAGCAGCACGGCACTGTTGACGACGAGCAGCGCGAGCAGAATCGGATTGCTCAGGTCCGAGGTGGCAAAGGCCGCGACGATCACGACGGCCGCGACATACGGCCGGCTCGACAGCCTGAGGCTGTCGAGCGTGGGCAACCGTACGTCGGGGTTGGGTGCCGATGTCACCGAATCTTCGTTCCTCCGCCGCGAACCCGATTGTGCATGTCGGACAGCGTAGGCGAGATCGTGTGGTGACCCGACTTGTCGGCGCGCCAGACGATGGTGGCGTCGGAGTGCATGGCGCGGTAGAGAACGGCGATCGACTCGGCGAGGAATCCGATGCCCACGGCCAGCATCGTGGCCTGACCGGCGACGGACGCCGCGGTCGGATCGATGGCGCTCTCCACCGGAATCAGCAGCACGCGGACGGCGATGGCGGCGATCCACAGGCCGATCGACGCGACCGAGTACCGCATCCAGGCCGTCCCGTCCCGCTCGGAGATTCTGACGGTGTAGCCGCGGATCACGCCGAAGCCCACGCCGACGATGCAGCCGAGGAGCAGGAACCCGATGGCCGTGGCCGACAGGTCCGTCGAGTTCAGTGATGCCAACCCGACGAGCGCCAGAATCGCCGGCAGCACCAGCATGCGCCGGGCTTCCATGAGCTGGCCGGTCATGCGCCGCACCAGCAGGTATCCGACCAGGAGGACTACGAGAGCAATCGTTGCAATGTTCATGGCAGTAACGCTACGAAGATCGCGGTGGTGGCGAATCGACCCACGGGTGGAGATCGGGTGGAGAACGACAGCCATGACTTTTGTCATGGCTGGACCGTGACGGTGTCATCTCAGGTCATGATGCGCTGCACTGTTTTCGGTGGTTCGGGCGCAGCAGACTCGTAGTCATGAAGCAACCAGACGAAGGAAATCTGTTCACCGATCTGATGGAGCTCGGACCGGCTCCGACCATGGCGCGTGAGATCGTCGTCATCGTCATCAGTCTCGCGATTATCGCTGTGCTGTTCGCGATCGTCGGTACGTCGCTTCCGGCGTTCGTCGCACTCGGCGTCATCGTCGCCTTCATGGGCGTCCGGTTCGTCATCGGACTGCGCCAGTGGGGAAAGCAATCATGACCATCATCGACGTCGACGGTATGACGCGTCGCTACGGCTCGGGCAAGAATGCGTACGAGGCCGTCCAGGCTCTGGATCTGCATATCGCCGAGGGTGAGCTGTTCGGATTACTGGGCACCAACGGTGCCGGCAAGACCTCGACTCTCGAAGTGATTCAGGGCCTTTCGCGGCCCAGCAAGGGCACGGTACGGATCATGGGAATGGATCCTGTGGCCGATCGCCGTAAGGTGCGGCCGGCTCTGGGCATCATGTTGCAGAAGGGTGGCCTGCCACAGGATCTGACGACCGCCGAGAGTCTGCGAATGTGGGCCGGCACCTGCAGCGATCCGTTGCCGGTGACCGAGGTACTCGGTCGCGTCGACCTGGCCGATCGCGCCGATACTCGGGTGAAGTTTCTCTCCGGCGGCGAGCAGCGCAGGCTGGACCTCGCCTGCGCGATCATCAGCCGTCCGCGCATCCTGTTCCTGGACGAGCCCACCACCGGTCTCGATCCCGAAAGTCGACGCAACACATGGCGGTTGATTCAGGAGCTGAAGAACTCCGGCGTGACGATCATGTTGACGACGCACTACCTGGACGAGGCCGAGTCGCTGTGCGATCGACTCGCGATCATGCACCGCGGCAGGGTTGTTCGCAGTGGCACCGTGGACGAGGTGGTCGCCGACCATCCGGCGAAGATCGAACTGAAGGCCCCGGGCACGGCACTGCCGTCGCTGCCGGGCACGTCGATGGACGTCTCGGGTGACACGATCTCGATCCAGACGTCCTCGGTTCAGGAGACGCTGACCGATCTGCTGCTGTGGGCCCGCACCAGCGGGGTGACGCTCCACGGCCTGGACGCCCGAGCGGCATCACTCGAGACCGTATTCCTTTCCATCGCAGATGAATTCGACAAGCCGGACTTCACAGACCAGAAGGTGATGAGCGCATGAACACGATGACCGCCCTGTCGCGAGCAGAGTTCACGCTGCTCGGACGCAACCGAGTACTGCTGTTCAACGCGGTCGTCATGCCGTTGATCTTCCCCGTCGTGCTGCTGATCGTCGGCAGCCGGGGCGACGACGGACTGACCGACACCGGCGTCGGAGCGGCGCTCGAGATCTTCGCCCTGTTCCTGTTGGTGTTCATGGTCTACTACAACATGCTCTCGATCTACGCCACACGTCGAGACGAGTTGGTGCTCAAGCGACTTCGTACCGGGGAGAGCTCGGACGTTCAGATCCTTCTCGGACCGGCGATACCCTCGCTGATTCTCACCGTCGCACTCGGTCTGATCGTCGGTGCCGTTGTGGTGGCCTTCGGCGGCCCGGTTCCCACCAATGCTTTGCTCGTCGCCGTTGCCCTTCTCGGCGGTGCCGCATTGTTCGCCGCTCTGGCATTGATCACGTCTGCCTTCACCCGCAACGCCGAAGCGGCGCAGATCACCAGCCTGCCGGTCATCCTGATCGCCATGGCCGGTTCGTCCCTGCTGCGCGACGTACTTCCGGATTCGCTGAGCAAGGTCATCGAACTGACTCCGATGGCGGCCGTGTCGGACCTGTTGAATCTGGGCTGGTTCGGTACCACCACGCCCGGCGACACGTCGATCGGATTCGCCGGCACCTTCGGCGAGGCCGTTATGCCTCTCGCGGTGATGCTCGCCTGGATCGTCGGGAGCGTCCTGATCGCCCGTACGCACTTCCGCTGGGAACCGCGGTCCTAGATCGCACCTGTCGCCGTCCGTCTGCGAGGCTGGAGATCATGAAGCTGTACGAGTACCTCAATCCACTGCACGGCTGGAACGACAGCAGTGCAGTGGACAAGGTACGCGTCTACACCCGCCAGTCCTTCCTGCTCATCACCGTCGGTATTGCCGGCGGCGCGATGCTGACAACGCTTCAGTACGACGATTATCTATCGGCGGCGGCAGCAGCAGTGTGTGCCGCCGCCGCTTTCGTAGTTGTGCAGCGCACCCCCGCACTCGGCGGCGAGTCGACGGCCAACCCACGAATCCCGTTGGCGATCATGGCCGTCGCCGCTGTGGTGCTGGTTGCCGGAGGGACCACGAGCAACGCACTGTGGGCCGCCGTACTCGTCACCACTGCGGTCGCGACCCTGATTCCGTTGCGATGGTCCCTGGCCGCGGCCGTGGCGGCCGCGGCGCTTGCTGCGGCTCTGGGAACCCCCGCAGTGGAAACCCTGATTCTCGGCATCTTCATCGCCTTCATGGCGTTCACCGTGCAACTGTCGGCGTGGTTGCTGCGCATCGTCACCGAACTCGACGCCACCCGCGACGCCGCCGCCGCCCTCTCGGTGGCCGAGGAGCGTTTGCGATTCTCGCGAGATCTGCACGACGTCGTCGGACGCGCACTCTCGGCCATAGCCGTCAAGAGCGAACTCGCCGCGACACTGGCTCGTCGGGGGGACGACCGAGCGGCCGGCCAGATGGACGAGGTTCGCGTTCTGGCCCAGGAATCCATGGCCGACGCCAGAAAGCTGGTCCGGGGCTACCGATCGGTCGATGTGGCGTCGGAACTCGACGGAGCTCGATCACTGCTGTCCGCGGCAGGCATCTCCACCGAACTGGTCGGCGAGACCTCGGTCCTGTCCGAGCGTGCGGCCGAGGCGGCCGCCTGGGTGGTCCGCGAGGGAGTGACGAACATTCTGCGACATTCCGCGGCCACCTACTGCCGGATCGAGCTGACCGACAACGGCATTCGACTGATCAACGATCATCCGCAACCATCGACCGGTCGCGACGACGGCACCGGTCTGAGCGGCCTGCGCGAAAGGTTGGTCGCAGTCGGAGGCACCGTGACCGCGGAACAGACCAGCGACGACTTCACCCTCACGGCGATTTTGCCCCAGAACCCGAGGACCACACCATGATCCGAGTCCTGTTGGCCGACGACGAGAATCTGATTCGATCGGCGCTGGCGACCATGCTCGATCTCGAGGACGATATCGAGATCGTCGGCCAGGCCGACTCCGGCGAGATGGCACTGACCGTGGCGGCCACCCACACACCCGACGTGGCGGTGCTGGACTTGCAGATGGGCGGGATCGACGGCATCGAGACGGCCCAGAAGATTGCCGAGACACTGCCCGCCTGCGCGTCGATCATCGTCACCAGTCACGGTCGGCCGGGCTACCTGAAGAAGGCGCTCGAAGCAGGCGTGCGGGGGTTCCTGCCGAAGACCACCTCGGCCGCCACCCTGGCCGAGGTGGTGCGCACCGTGCACGGCGGCGGGCGCTACGTCGATCCGACACTCGCCGCAGAAGCCATCGGGGCCGGGGACTCACCGCTCACACCGCGTGAGGCCGATGTGCTCGAGTTCGCCGCCGACGGCGCGTCGATCGCGGAGATCGCACAGCGCGCGCATCTGTCGCCGGGGACCACTCGTAACTACCTGTCCGCGGCGGCCGCGAAACTCGGGGCGGCGAACCGGCACGAGGCCTGCGCACTGGCCCGACGCCACGGGTGGATCTGACGAGCGTCAGACCTTGCTTCCGACGGCCACCGTGTCGAGAGTGGGCAGCCGGTGACCGTCTGCAGGCGGCACCACGGTGATCCGCAAGTTGTTGTGCCGCAGTAGATACACGGCTGCGAAGAGACCCGTCGCCAGTGAGATGACGCCGCCGAACACGAGCGGTGCGCGAGGGTCGAGGACGTCGGCGAGCCAGCCGAGCACCGGGCTGCCCAGCGGGGTTCCACCCAGGAAGCACAGCATGTAGATGCCCATCACGCGCCCGCGCATGTCGGACGGTACCGACATCTGCAGAATGTTCATCGCCGACGTCGTGAACGTCAGCGTCAACGCGCCGGTGGGCACCAACAGAATGGCCACCAGAACGTAATTGGGCATCAACCCCACGAGCAGTTCGAACAGCCCGAACGCGATGACGGCACCGATGAAGAGCCGCAATCGCGGGGCCGTGGCGCGCCGGGCCGCCAGGGTCGCTCCCGCCAACGTGCCGACCGCGAGGGTGGTCGAGAGCAATCCGTATGCGTCGGCTCCGCTGCCGAACGTGTTGCGCGCCAACACCGACAGACTCAGGGGAAAGTTGAGTCCGAACGTCGAGACCATGAACACCGTCGCCAGCAGCACGCGAAGGTCTCCCCGTCCCCAGACGTACCGGAAGCCTTCACGCACCTGCCCTTTGGCTCGCGGGGCCGGTTCGACACGGAAGAGCTGGCCGACGTTCATCGCCACCAGGGCACCGAACACCGCGGCGAACGACACCGCGTTGATGAGAAACACCCAGCCGGTACCGACGAGGGTGATGAGAACTCCGGACACCGCAGGCCCGACGATCCGCGCCATGTTGAACGTCATCGAGTTCAACGCGATCGCGTTGGAGAGAGTTTCCTTGCCGACCATCTCGATGGTGAACGACTGCCGCACCGGCGCGTCGATGGCGGACGAGCAGCCGAGGATGAAGGCAATGACGTAGACGTGCCACAGCTCGACCATGTTGCCGACGTCGAGCACGCCGAGCACCAGACCACAGACTGCGGCGAACACCTGGGTGATCATGAGGAGCTTGCGCTTGTCGTACCGGTCTGCCAGTACCCCACCCCAGACCGAGAGAAACAGCGTCGGCCCGAATTGCAGGGCCATGACGATGCCGACGGCGAAGCCGTTGCCGCCGGACAGCGTCAGCACGAGCCAGTCCTGGGCAACCCGCTGCATCCACGTTCCCACCAGCGAGACGATCTGCCCCGACGCCCACAATCGGTAGTTGCGAGTCTTCAGAGCAGCGAACATCGACGAACCGGATGTAGAGGAAGCAGGGGCCACCACTCAGATAATAAACCTAGGTAACTACTCGGAGTCGCTCACCAGGGCACCGATGATGTTCACCGCGTCACGCAGGATGTCGAGTTGCTCGGCTGTGAGGCCCGCGAGCTGGGCGGTCATCCACGCCTCGCGCGCGCTCGCCTCGTCGGCGATCAGCTCCTGACCGGCAGGCGAGAGCGAGACGATCACCTGGCGTCCGTCGGTGGGGTGCGGAGTGCGCACCACGAGGCCGAGTTCGGCCAACGACGCGATCACTCGCGTCATCGACGGCGGCTGCACCCTCTCCCGCGCAGCCAACGCACCGGGCGTCATGTCGCCCTCCCGGCTCAGCGTGGCCAGAGCCGACAGCTGCGTCAGTGATACTTGCGAGTCCACTCGCCTACCTCGAAGGTGGCGAGTCAGCCTCACCACCGCAAGCGACAGATCGCTTGCCAATTCCCGGTTGTCTTTAACTACGTTTCCCGACGTCACAGCGCAGAGAATACGCCCTGGTACCGACCGCGCGTCATGTAACCGCCTCGGTGATGGGTCCCACCGCGAAATATGCAACAAACAGCAGTGCAACAATCCACAACAGGGGATGTACCGACTTCGCACGGCCGGATCCGACCGCGAGTACCACCCAGGTGATGAAACCGACGCCGATCCCGTTCGCGATCGAGTAGGTGAACGGCATCACCACGATGGTCAGGAAGGCGGGCAGCGCGTAATCGAAGCGTCGGAAGTCGATGTCGAGTACCTGCCCGATCATCAGCGCACCCACCACGACCAGCGCCGGAGCGGCCGCTTCGATCGGGACGACGGCCGTGAGCGGAGTGAAGAACATGGCCAGCAAGAACAGTAATCCGGTGACCACGTTGGCCAGCCCCGTGCGGGCACCCTCGGCGATTCCAGACGCAGATTCCACGAACACGGTGTTCGACGACGCCGACGCACCGCCACCGACGATCGCGCCGGCACCCTCGACCACCAGAGCCTTACCGATGTTCGGCAGTTTCCCGTCCTTGTCCAGATTCGCTTCCTTGCCCAAGCCGGTCATCGTGCCCATCGCGTCGAAGAAGTTGGCGAGCACGAGCGTGAACACCAGCAGGCTTGCCGCCAGCACGCCGATGCGTGTGAACGCTCCGAAGAGATCGACGTTGCCGACGAGCGACAGATCGGGAGACTGCACCAACTGGCTCGGCAACTGCGGCACCGACAGATTCCACCCCTTGGGGTCGACGCCGTTGGAGGGTCCCACATCGGTGACGGCCTCGACGATCGCCGCGAAGATCGTCGTGACGACGATGCCGATCAGCAGTCCGCCGCGGACCTTGCGCACCACCAGTACACCCATCAGCAGCAGCCCGAACACGAAGATGACCGTCGGCCACGACGCGATCGACCCGTCGATGCCGAGCCCGACGGGAACCGTCGTACCTGCGGCGTCGGGGATACGGCGCACGAAGCCGGAGTCGACCAGCCCGATAAACGCGATGAACGCGCCGATACCGGCGGCGATCGCTGCCTTCAGCTCCGCCGGTATCGCGTTGAAGACCGCCGTGCGGAACCCGGTGACAGCCAGCAACACGATGATGATGCCGTCGATGACCACCAGCCCCATCGCCTCGGGCCACGTCACCTGAGGTGCGATGGTCACGGCGAGCAGCGTGTTGATACCCAGGCCTGCCGCGATACCGAAGGGGTAGTTCGCGATGATGCCGAAGGCGATGCTCATGAACCCGGCCACCAGCGCTGTCACAGCGGCAACCTGGGCCACCGGCAGAATGTTGCCGAGCACGTCGGTCTTGGCCGCTGCGTCGTCGGCGGAGAAGCTGCCGAGAATGAGCGGATTGAGGACGACGATATAGGCCATGGCCACGAAGGTGACCACGCCTCCCCGTACCTCGGACCCCACCGTCGAGCCGCGCTCGGTGATCTTGAAGTAGTTGTCGAGTAGCCGCGACGACAATTGCATGAGCGAACGATAAAGCACACTGCGAGACTTGGGGAAATATGGTGGCGTAGCGTGATTTTGTGGCCGACCTCCCCCAGATCCCGCGCAGCCTCACCGATCCGGTTCCGGTGTTGGCGATCGGCATACTCGGCTGGATCGTCGCGCTGGTCGTGTTCACCGCCACCGGAGACCGCACCGGCGATGCGCTCGCCACGTGCTGGTCCGGCATTGCGGTCGGTGCCGTAGGGTTCGGAATCTTCCTGATGCAGAGAGCCGCGTCACGTCGTGGGAGCAAAACCGCCCAGCGCGGCCTCGATTGAGACCAGCATCACGTTAGCCCGATCACCACACCGCCCCTGACGTGGGCAAACTAACCCCTCAGCCGGTTGAGTAACACAAAGTTAACGTGGACCATGGGTTATGTCAGTTAATCAACCTCTTTGATCCACGAAAGCCAGGCCATGAAGCTCGTCTCTCAGTACCGCAACCGTCGCAACCACGTCCGCTCGCTCCGCGCCCTCTACGCACGCGCCAACGCTGTCTCCAGCCCGGCCATGCGCGACGAGCTGCTCGTCATCGCCCAGCGCTCGGATTTCTCGCGCTGATCAGCCTGACGGCATAGATCCATCCCAGCCCCCACAGGGCACCGAACACCCAGCCGGCCAGTACGTCCGTGGTCCAATGCGCACCCAGATAGATCCGAGAGAACCCGATCAGCAGGGACGCGACCACCGGTAGCGCACGCAGTACCGGCCGATGCAGCCACGGATGCGGCGATCGCATCATCACCGCGATCGCCACCGTGGCAAGCAACATCGACATCATCGCGTGGCCCGACGGAAACGAATGGCTCGCAATATCCACCAGCCGCTCCGGCATCGGTGGGCGCTCCCTCGCGAACGCGAATTTGAGCGCATTCATCAGACCCCAGCCGGTGAGCATCGACCCCGCGACGACCACGGCATCCGATTTGCGTCCGACGCGAAGCACCGCAACGACGACCACCGCGGACAACAGAAACATCGACACCGTGTTGCCGAGTGTGGTGATGATCCAGAACATTGTGGTGAGCCAGTCGACTCGATGCCCGACCATCCAGTCCAGCACTGTCGCGTCAAAGCCCACGAGGTCGCTCCCAACTCGCCGCACAATGGACGGTACCGTCTGCGGTAACCCACAACGGCACGGCGTGGTCACCACTGACGTCCCCGGTCGATCGGACCACCAGTTCCCGGTGCACCACCACCCCTCCTGATGGCAGCGGCAATCCCATTACTGCACAGGCCAATACAGCTCCAGGTTCGCGGTCCCAGGAGCTGACACGTCCGACTCCGAGCACTTCTCCGCTGATCGCCTCCGACGCAGGCCTGATGTCGAGAACGTCCGCCAGAGCGGCCGCGGTAGGGATGTCCGAGAGAACTGCAACCTCCGGCGGTACGACGCTTGCCAGCCACGGCGTGTCGATCACCAACGCGTCCGACGCGTCGATGACGGCTCCGCCGAGAGTGCGAACTCGATCCGGTGGATCGATGTCGGCGACGTCGATGCGCCCGTCGACAACTGCGGTCGCGATCAGCGTGTGAGTACGTGCGATCACCGCGGGACTCGGATGCCTCTGCGGATCCGACAGAGCCTGCAGCAGTACACGAGCTGTCTCGACGCTCTCGCACTTCGGCGCGGCGAGCACCGCCTCCAACTCGTCGGCGCGCGGGTGATCCAGCGGATCGAGCAGGCCTGCGAAAGTCTCGTCGGACGGCGCACGGAACGCACTCAGGGGCACCCTCTGCATTCGCGCATGACGCCTGAGCCACCACGCGGTGTAGCCGTCCCGATCGGTCAGAGCCGCACGGGTACTCGGATCGTCGAGCAGAACGGTCAACGCCTCGGACCATGCGTCCGAACGAACGAGATCGAGATCTCGGACTGCGAGCAGCGTGTCCGGTTCCGCGGACAGGCCGGACCACCACGCCGACTCGTCGTCGAGGTCGTGATCGGGCCCCGTCGGCAGCTCGTCGCGTACCACCGAGAAACCCCACCCGACGCCCACCGCGCGCAGCGCCCGTTCACCGAACCTCGTCACCACCGCAGGCGCGAGTACGCCGAACGGTGAATCCTGCACCAGCAGCTTCGCCAACGGCGCTCCGGGAAGCAACAATTCGTCGGCACTGCGCAGCTCGCCGTGCTCGTCTTCGAGTGGCAGGCCGCCGATCCAGCCGGGTAATTCACCCGCCTCCGAGGCCAGGGCGAGAACGGCATTCACCAGAGTCTCGACGTCGTCGTGGCTGTCCCAGTCGAGATCGTCGAGCGCCGCCTCGAGGGCCGGGTCCGTCAGCAATTCGGATGCGGTTGCCGTGCGGGCACCGAGCCGCGTCAGCAGCGGACTCACTGCACCCGGATGCACCAGACGCACCCACGTCACCGCTGCCGAGGCGTCGGAGCCGATCACCGTTGTTCGCGCACCGGTCACCGTGCGGCCATCTGCCAGCGGAACAGGCAGGGCAGCAAGCTCTTCCGCAGCAACACCGTCGACGACGAGGGGCGTCAACGCGTCGTACAACTGCTGCCACCACTGCGGCTCGCGATCCAGACCACCGAGCATCTCCGCCAGCCCGGCCAATCCGATCCGGTGCACCCCCACTGCCGAGAGCGCCGACGCGTGGCGCGCTCCCGACAGCGTCGCGTCGACCAGATCGGGTACGACGTCGATCAGCACCGAGGCGAGTTCCTCGGAGGCGTCCGCGACGACATTCGACCGCTCCGGCACGAGGTCGCGTCCGTGTGCACCGGGAAGCCATGGCGCACTGGACAATCGGCGGAAGATCAGCTCTCGCAACTGCCCATCGACCTCGCTTCGAGCGAATCCGACCTCGGGCACGAACGTCACCCGCGACGGCGCAGGCAGTGACGCTACGAATTCTGCGTACCCGCGTGCCACCGCATCGAACGAGGCACCCGGCAGCACGCGCCGCCGGTCCGGCTGCATCGGCACATCGGCAATCACCAACGCGGGCAACGACAACAGCTCGTCCGATCGGGTGGGAGCCCGCAACACGTCGGGTGACGCAGGAACCGGTAGACCGTCGACCACCGGAGCCAGCCAGCGCGCGGCAGGGGTGGTGAACTGTCGCCATGTTCGCGATCCGATCGCGATGTCGGCACTCCGGGCATCGAGTGTCGTTCTGACACAGTCGATCACAACGCCCTCGATCTCGATCGAGTCCAGCGCTTCGAGTTCGAGAAGCAAATCCACGGCCTCGTCCGAACATCCGGACGCAAAGGAGTCCGCGTCCGCATCCGTTCGCGGCGTCAACACGATCTCCGTGTCGAACCCCGCAGCGGGCGGTTCCGCCACCGGCCACGCCAACCTCAATACCGGCACGCCCGCCTCGGGCATGGCCATCCCGCGCTCGCGCAGCGCAGCCGAGGTGCGCCGCGCACTGAACAGCACCCCGCCGCCCAGCGATCGCACCTCGATCTCGTCGGACACCGATCGCACCGCGGTGAAACCGACTCCGAACTGCCCGACGCCTCCGTCTGCAGCGGACTTGGCCGACGCTCTCAGGGCCGTCAGTGCATGTACACCGGAAACATCAAGCCCAGCACCGGTATTGGCGATGTGAATGGAACCGGCGTCATCGGTCCAGACAGCCAACCGTCCCGAAACACCCGCCCGCGACGCCGCGTCCGCGGCGTTCTGCGCGAGCTCGGTCAACAGCCGATCGCGGTAGCCTCCGCGCACCAGATCCGACTCGGACGCCGAATCCTCACGAAGTCGCGTGGGCGACGAACCCCAGGCCGCGAGAATCGACTCGCGCAGCGACCCGGTATCGAACGGGTCGATCAGCTCGGCGATACCGAATCCTCTTCGTGCTCAGTCTCATCGGCCACCTCGGGTTCCACAGACTCGGTAGATACCGGAGCCGTTTCACCGGCCGGTACGTCTGCTTCCTGAACTGCCTCCACCTGCTCGGCCTCGGCCGACGTTTCTGTTCCCTCGGTCGATCCGTCGGACCCGTCCACACTGTCGGTGGTCTCGCCCGTGGAAGCGGCCTCGACCGGAGTACTTGTCTCGTCCGACGCACTCGCCTCGACCGGAGTACTTGTCTCGGCCGGAGGCGTCGGCGCTGCGGTGACGTCGAGAGCCGCGTCGTCGTACGGCTCGAATTGCGGCGATCCTGCTCCGGTGGGCAGTTCGGTATCGGAATGCGCACCGCAGCCGTACTCCGCATGCACCACGCGCCCGTCGGCGGCGAATTCGTTGCCGCACACTCCGAATGCGGCCGACAACGATCCGGCGATGGGCAGGTAGAAGCCGCAGAGCCCACACGTCGACGGCGCAGCCTTGGCCATCTCGGCATCGGGACCGAAATCGCCGTCGTGCCAGCGTTGGGCGGCGTCGAGACGTCCTTCGAGGCTAGTGACCTTCGTTCTACCGAGACCGATCTCGCCGGCAACGTCGTCGATGGCGGGATCACCGGAGCTGACGTAGCCCGGCACGAGTCGTGGGTCGTCCTGCCGCGGAGACAGCAGATCGCCAGGTCCCAGATCGCCGGGACGGATACGTTCGTCCCACGGCACCCAGGACGGTGCCACCAGAGCGTCGGGGCCCGGCAGCAGAACCAACTCGCTGACCGTGGCGCGGTCGGCGTCCTCCGGAGCCGCGACCACGACGGCCCACTGCCACCCTCGGTAGCCCTCGAGATCGCTGGCGAACCGGTGAGTGGCCGCGCTGGCGTCCTCGACGGTGACCCCGAGATACTCGCCGACACCTCCCTCTCCCAGGTCGAGCAGAGCCTGCCGCGCGAGGTCCACGGCATCGGCCAAGACGGGGCGGATGGAATCGAGCTCTGGAGAAGATACGAAACTCACACATTCAGTTTGCCGCATCGACTCGGTGACGCCCAGTTCGGGCTGCCATCATGGATGCAATGACCGTCCGCGCTCGCACCTTCGCCGCCGTCCTGATCTCTGCACTCGCGGTCACCGCCTGCTCGTCGCCATCGGGATCGACGACCGCAGCTCCGACGACCTCGGACTCGGTGCCGACCCTGACTGCAGACGTCGTGCGCGAATACGACCGCGGCGACGACGCGTTCACTCAAGGATTCGAGATCGACGGTGACGTGCTCTACGAGGGCACCGGGCTGGAAGGCTCGTCGTTCGTCAGGCGCACCTCACTCGAGAACATGACCGAGCTGGAGCGGGTCGATCTGCCGTCCGACCTGTTCGGCGAAGGGATCACCGTCGACGGGGACACCCTGTGGCAGATCACCTGGCAAGACGGAGTCGCCATCGCCCGCGACCGGGACACCCTGACCGAGCAGCGTCGAGTGAACTACGACGGCGAAGGCTGGGGACTCTGCACCGAAGGTCGAGGAACACCGGACGACCGCCTCGTCATGAGCGACGGCACATCCACCCTGACCTTCCGCGACCCCACCTCTTTCGACGCCGTCGACACGGTGGACGTCACACTCGACGGCAATCCGGTGGAACGGCTCAACGAGCTCGAATGTGCCGAGGACGGCTCGATCTACGCCAATGTGTGGCAGACATTCGACATCATGCGCATCGACCCCGAGACCGGGAAAGTGACGGCCGTCATCGACGGCACACCGCTGTGGAATTCGATGTCCGACTCCGATCGAGGCGGAGCCGACGTCTTCAACGGCATCGCACAGATTCCGGGTACCGACCGATTCCTCGTGACCGGAAAATTCTGGCCCAAGATCTTCGAGGTGCGATTCACCGATACCGCGCCCGTAGGACAGAATTGACCCCGTGACCGATCCCCGTCTCCCCCACACCCCACCGGGTGCGGACGACCCCGAACAGAACGGCGTGTCCGGTCACTCCGCAGGCTCCGCTCCTGATCACTCGGATCATCCGGGTCTGGCCAACTACCCGCCCGCACCTGCTCACTCCGCCCATGTTCCGAGTCGCCGCGAACCGCTGCCGCCGCTGCATCCGCCGCGAACCGAGAAGATCACCGCTCCGCGTGGCCGGTCCGGCACTCGCAAGCCCCCGCCGATGCCGAAGAAGCTGACCGTCACTCGCGTTGCCGCCATGCGCGGCCGCGAGCTGACCGGCAAGGGCATCGCGTCGTTTCAGCGAGCTGCGAAAGCAGACGGTGCGGACAAGTCCGGGCTCACGGCACTGACCTACGCGACCATGGCCAATTTCGCGTCGGACGCGGCGTTGGCGATCGCCTTGGCCAACACACTCTTCTTCTCTGCGGCCACCGGTGAGGACAAGACCAAGGTCGCGCTGTATCTCGTCATCACTATCGCGCCGTTCGCGCTGATCGCACCGTTGATCGGACCGCTACTGGACCGCCTTCAACACGGTCGACGCATCGCGCTGGCCACATCGTTCGGGTTGCGCACCGTGCTGGCGGTAGTGCTGGTGTTCAACTTCGACAGTTGGGTGCTGTACCCCGCCGCCCTGGGGATGCTCGTACTCAGCAAGTCCTTTGCAGTCCTCAAAAGTGCGGTCACACCGAGGGTGCTACCGCCGGAGATCGACCTCGTCCGCGTCAATTCTCGGCTCACCGTCTTCGGCCTGCTCGGTGGCACCATCGCGGCAGGGGCCGTCGCCGGCGGTATCGCCTTCTTCGCAGGCTCACCCGGCGCGCTGTGGTTCGTCGCCGCGATCACCGTGCTCGGCGGCTACCTCAGCATGCAGATCCCGTCCTGGGTGGAGATCACCGAGGGTGAAGTGCCGGCCACCCTGAGCTACCACGCCGACCAGCACAACGGCAGCGACTTCGCCGGGAGCAGTGCCCCGACAGAAAATCTGCGCCGCACGCCGCCGAGCAAAGCGAAGAACCGTAGACAGCCCCTGGGACGGGCCGTCATCGTGGGACTGTGGGGAAACGGCACCATCCGCATCCTCACCGGCTTCCTGACGCTCTACATCGCGTTCGTTGCCAAATCCCGCACCGAACACGAGCCGCTGCAGCAGGCCGCGATGCTCGGACTCGTCGGAGCCGCCGCCGGTCTCGGCAACTTCGCGGGTAACGCGCTCGGTGCCAGGATCAAGCTCGGCCGGCCGTCGTTGGTGGTCCTACGGTGCACCATCGCGGTGACGGTAGTGGCAGTCGTCGCTGCGATCACCGACAGCCTGCTCACCGCAGCCGTGGCAGCGCTGGTGGCGTCGAGTGCCAGCGCGCTGGCCAAGGTCTCCCTCGACGCGTCGCTGCAGGCCGATCTGCCGCCGGAATCGATCGCGTCGGGATTCGGCCGATCGGAAACCGTCATGCAGTTGTGCTGGGTTCTGGGCGGCACGCTCGGGGTGCTGCTCCCCACCGAATACTGGCTCGGTTTCACCGTCGTGTCGGTGTTGCTTACGATCGGCCTCGTGCAGACCTTCCTCACCTACCGCGGCAGATCGCTCCTACCCGGCTTCGGCGGCAACCGCCCCGATCACGTCGAACAAGAAATGTCCGACGGCTCCTTCGGCGAAAACGTGACCAAGTGAATCTCGCTCCCCGCACCAAGAAGATCGCGGCGATCATCGTCGCCGGTCTCGTCGTCATCGCCGTCGCATTCGTTGCGGTGCTCGCCTTGCTGATCGGGAGAGCACCGGAGAAGGAACCGACCGTCACCGCGTACGCCAACGGTCGCGCCGTCGTGGTGGAGCCGTACCTGTACTGCGCTGTCAGCGACCCACTGTGCACCAATGTCGGTGAGACCACCGAGGTCCAGGTCGGCAACGCCAGGACGGTGCAGCTCTCGCTGCCCGCCCCCATCTACTCAGCCCCGTGGGTGCTCGCCGTGGTCTACGGCGACGACAGTGGCGACGTGGTGGAGAACACCGAGTTCAACGAGCCGGACACCAAGCTGAGCGTCACGGTTCCCACGAAGGACGACAGCAACCGGACGCTGCTCGGCATCGAGGTGCGCTTGCCCACCGGCATCATTGACACCGATACCAATCAGGAAGGGTTCGTCAGCCACGCCATCTGGTCGATCGGCACCCGCCCGTAGTTTCGGTGGATGTCAGCTGTCGAGCTCACGGGCGACGGCCCGAACGACCTCGGAGATTCGCTGCGCGATCTTGCGATCCGGGTACTTCCCCTTACGAAGTTCGGGCTGCACCGTCGCCTCGAGCAGTGTGATCATGTCCTCGACCATCCCGTGCAGCTCGTCGGGTGTGTGCTTGCGCTCGACGGGCTCACGGCGCGTGCTGCCGGTGTTCTGCCGCACCGACGGTGCAGGCTCGAGCACCTTCAAGCTCAGCGCCTGTGGTCCGCGACGGCCCGCGGCCATTCCGAACTCGACGCGCTGACCGGCTTTGAGGCCCTCGACGCCCTCCGGCAACGCCGACGAACGCACGTAGACGTCCTCGCCTTCCTCCTGAGAGAGGAATCCGAATCCCTTGTCGACGTCGTACCACTTCACCTTGCCGGTCGGCACTGAGCTCACCCGTTCATCTGTTGCTGTCGGTCGTTTCGTTGTCCGCCGGCCCGATGTTCGGACCTGCGGTCTGCACAAATTTCGCGCCCCACGAAAACGTAGGACGCGAATACACCAGTCTAGCGCGGTGAGTACCGATGAAGCATTCGAGTTCTTCGCACCCCGCACTTCGCATTACCGTGGTGCACGTGGACACGACACATGGACGAAGCAGGACCCGTAAGAGCAGCACCGTTCTGCTGCGCATCGCGCTCGCACTGTTCGCGATAGGCCTCGTCGCCATCGTCGCGATCCTGCTGTTTCCGATCTTCTCCGACTCGAAGCCCCCGCTGAGCCTGTATCTGACGGCCATGTTCTCGGCACCGGCCGGGTTCGTGCTGGCTTTGGTGTACGCGCTGGCGTCCGGACGGCGGGCTCGGTAGATCATGCGATTGATCCTGAACATCATCTGGCTGGTCTTCGGTGGGCTGTGGCTGGCCATCGGTTACTTCTTCGCCGGCCTCCTGCTGTGCATCCTGATCGTGACCATCCCGTTCGGCATCGCGTCGTTCCGTATCGGCGTGTACGCACTGTGGCCGTTCGGGTCGACGATCGTCGACAAGCCAGGGTCCGGGTCCGGTGCGCTCGTCGGGAACGTGCTCTGGTTGATCCTCGCCGGCTGGTGGTTGGCGCTCACTCATGTGGTCACCGCCGTCGCAATGGCGATCACCATCATCGGCATTCCACTCGCGATCGCGAACCTGAAGTTGATCCCCGTATCTCTGATGCCCCTCGGCAAAGACATCGTTGCCGTTCGGTGACTTTCCGGACGACTCTCGCTGCCTGTGACTTCCATCACATAACGCTGAGGTAACAGGCCGGCAACGGACCGGGGTTCACTGCCCGCAACGCCCACTAGCTGGGCGGACGCGAGAGGCCCGAAAGAGGTACGAAATGTGCTCGGGACGACGCCGCGAAATCGACAGTTACCAAATAGTGACGTAGGCCGGGAATTTCAGTACGGTCAGCAGCGGCCGGAAAGTTCGGCCGAACTCCGGTCCGCAGCGCCAAACCTCGTCCCGCGGATACCGGAACACCCTCGACGATCACCCAGGGGACGAGGACGGGGGACCCACGTCCTCCACGGACAACCGGGAAGTTGTCGCAACTCACGAAGTTGCACCGACTTCCCTTGGGGTGAAGCCCAATTGCCCATTCGAGACGAATGAGCGAAAAGGCCGGGCTACCTCTCAGCCCGAACCCGACAGCTGACCTCGCAGGCGCGTGTGGAGAGGATTTCAACTCGTATGAGCGGACGTCATCGCAAGCCGAGCACCACTGGCAAGACCGTCGCGAAGGTTGCTGTCACCGGAGCCATCATGGGTACCGCGGGCATCGCCTTCACCGGCACCGCGAACGCGGCACCGGATTCCGACTGGGATCGCCTTGCACAGTGTGAAGCCGGCGGCAACTGGGGCATCAACACCGGCAACGGCTTCCAGGGCGGGTTGCAGTTCTCCCCCAGCACCTGGAACGCACACGGCGGCCAGCAGTACGCAGCCACGGCCAACCAGGCCAGCCGCGAAGAGCAGATCGCAGTCGCCGAGAAGGTCCTCGACTCGCAGGGCTGGGGCGCATGGCCGTCCTGCTCCTCGAGCCTCGGCCTGAGCAGCGCGCCGACCGAGCGCAGCGTTCCGGTCACCCCCAAGGCACCGGAAGTTCCCGCACTTCCCGATCTGTCGTCCATCCCGGCAGTCGACAGCTCGGCCGAGGTCGTCAACGGCATCGTCACCGCCGTCCAGAACCTCACCAACGATCCGGCGATCGCCTCGTTCGTCCAGAACGCAGCGCAGGGCATTCAGCTCGATCCGCAGGTCGTGAACTTCTACCAGGCCAACAAGGCATTCCTGCCCCAGTAAGCGCCCGCGACGGTTCGCATCTCGTACGAAAAAAGCCCCCGACATCGTCGGGGGCTTTTTCGGTACTGCGTGGCCTTTGCTAGCGGTTGACCACGGTCACCGGATGCGCGTACGGCAGGTCTTCGACGGGCAGCGGGAACTCCGTGTCCTCGCCGAAGGGCGACAAGCCACCCGATCGAGCGGACGAGAGTTCGGTCACCGCGTGGTCACCGCGAGCGGTGTCCGGCCAGCCTGGATCGACATAGGGCTTCTTCGACTTGTTCACCATGCGCCTATTTTGACACCTGCACTGCGGCGAGCACCAGCCCAGGTCTCTAATCTGATAGACGATGACCGACACGACTGTGCCTCGACACACCGACACGCCCCCCGATCTACCGCAGTGGATCGCAGCTCGCTCCGACGCCGAGCTGATCAAGGCCATGTCGCTGCGTCCGGATCTGACCGCTCCGCCGCCCGCCTCCCTGGCCGTACTCGCCGGACGGGCCGAGCAGCGACGGTCGATTCTGCACACCGCGGACACCCTCGACACACTCGCCTTGACCGTCCTCGAGATCCTCGCCATCGAGGAGGCCTACGAACGGCCGGTCACTCGCACCGCACTACTGGCCGTCGTGGCCAAACGGGCACCGGCCAAGAGCGTCGACAAGGCGCTGGCCCAGCTCCGCGAGCGGTTGCTGGTGTGGGGCGACGCGTCCGGCCTCCGGATCAGCGCGACCGCCGCGGACGCCGTGCCGTGGCGCATCGGACGCGCGCTCGATCCGGTCGACAATCTCACCGAGTCGCACATCACCGCAGCTCTCGCCGAACTCGGCGAGGGGGAACGCAATCTGCTCGACACCCTCGCCAGATCGTCCCCGACCGGCCGCACCCGAGACGCGGCACCGGGCACTCCGCCCGACCGGCCGGTCCAGAAGCTGCTCGCCGCCGGCCTGCTGATCTGGCTGGACGAGCAAACCGTCGAACTGCCCGTCCAGGTGGGGCAGATTCTGCGCGGCGAGCCGATGTCCGATCCACGGTCGCTCGCCGAGCCGAAGCTCGCCACCACGACACAGTCGCTCACCGACGTCGATGCCGCTGCCGCAGGCGAGGCCCTCGAATTGGGTAGGCACTGCGTCCTGATCATCGAAGCCCTCTCCGCGTCGCCTGCTCCTGCTCTCAAGGCAGGCGGACTCGGCGTGCGCGAGCTCCGCAAGATCACCAAGGCGACCGGCCTCGACGACGACCGAGTCAGCATCCTCGCCGAACTGCTGGCGGCAGCGAATCTGATCTCCAGCGGAACACCGGATCCGGTTCCCGCATCCGACACCGGCGACGACTACTGGGCTCCCACACCGGCGGTCGATGCCTGGCTCACCGCTGCCCCGGCGGCCCGCTGGCACACGCTCGCCTCCGCCTGGCTCGAGGTGCCGCGGGCGCCGTGGGTCATCGGTATGCGCGACCCCAACGACAAGCCCATCGCCGCCCTGTCCGAGGAAGTTCGCTCTCCGGCAGCACCGCGGGATCGACGGATGATCCTGGAACTGCTCACCGAACTCGGCAGCGGACACTCGGCCCAGCCGGCGGATCTCGCCCGGATCCTGGCGTGGCGTCGTCCCCGATGGTCCGGACGCTTCGGCGTCACACCCGTCGGACACGTCATCGCCGAAGCAACCGCGCTGGGAATCGTCGGCCGCGGAGCGATGTCGACCCCGGGACGATCGCTGCTGCACGACGGCAACGCCGAGGCCGACATGCGCGCGGCCCTGCCCGAGCCCATCGACTACGTCCTGGTGCAGGCAGACCTCACGCTGGTGGCACCCGGTCCGCTCGAGCCGGACCTGCACGATCGGATCGAACTGGTCGCCGACGTCGAATCCGCAGGCGCAGCGACGATGTACCGGATCAGCGACACGAGCCTGCGACGCGCCCTCGATGTGGGACTGAGCGCGTCCGAGCTGCACGCGTTGTTCGCGACCCACTCACGCACACCGGTGCCGCAGGCCTTGACCTATCTCATCGACGACGTGGCGCGTCGACACGGTCGGCTGCGGGCAGGCGTCGCCGCGTCGTTCGTCCGATGCGAGGATCCGGCGTTGCTGGCGGAGGTGATGGCGTCCCCGGCGGCGGAATCGCTGGCCCTTCGAGCCCTCGCCCCGACCGTCGCGATCTCGCAGGCCCCGCTCGCCGAGGTGCTCACGGTGCTGGCCGGGGCCGGTTTCGCGCCTGCAGGTGAGGACTCGTCCGGAACCATCGTCGATCTGCGCGCCCGCGGGTCGCGAGTATCGGCGCGGCGGCCACGCCAGACGTTCCGAACTCCGGCTGTTCCCACCGAGGAACAGCTGGGTTCGTTGGTGCGTGGGATGCGCGCGGCCGACCGGGCGGCAGGCAACGGCGGTACGGTGGTGCGCGCCGACGGGTCTCGCGCCAGCAGCACCGCGACGATGACGCTGTTGCAGACCGCAGCCAAGGTCAAACGCAGCGTCAGCATCGGCTACGTCGATGCACAGGGTGTCGCGACCCACCGGATCGTCGATCCGATCAGCATCGGCGGCGGCCAACTCGACGCCTTCGATCCCGCTACCGGAGGGGTTCGCCGCTTCACCCTGCATCGCATAACGTCGGTCGCTCTGGTCGAGTAGTTCGACGCTCACGTGCACGCGCGCCCCTACCTGTGGACAATGGAGAAGTTGCGCTCTTTCGGGCGCGGCGGAAGTCTCTAGGAGGAACCGTGACCGACGGCCCGCTGATCGTTCAGTCCGACAAAACGCTGTTGCTCGAGATCGATCACGAACTCGCGGGTGCAGCGCGGGCGGCCATCGCACCGTTCGCGGAGCTCGAACGTGCCCCCGAGCACGTGCACACCTATCGCATCACCCCGCTGGCCCTGTGGAACGCGCGCGCTGCAGGCCACGACGCAGAGCAGGTGGTCGACGCGCTGGTGAACTTCTCGCGTTACGCGGTGCCGCAGCCGCTGCTGGTCGACATCGTCGACACCATGGCACGCTACGGCCGACTGCAGTTGGTCAAGAGCCCGATCCACGGCCTGGCCCTGATCAGTCTCGACCGCGCTGTGCTCACAGAAGTGATGCGCCACAAGAAGATTGCGCCGATGCTCGGTGCCATGGTGGACGAGGACACCGTCATCGTCCATCCCAGCGAGCGCGGCCACCTCAAGCAGATGCTGCTCAAGATCGGCTGGCCTGCCGAGGACCTCGCCGGATACGTGGACGGCGAAGCTCACCCCATCGAACTCGACACCGAGGGCGGCAACTGGACGCTGCGCGACTACCAGGAGATGGCGGCGGATTCGTTCTGGGCCGGAGGCTCGGGCGTCGTCGTACTGCCGTGTGGCGCGGGCAAGACGATGGTCGGCGCAGCGGCGATGGCACGAGCCAAGGCCACCACACTGATTCTGGTCACCAACACCGTCGCCGGTCGGCAGTGGAAGCGCGAGCTGATCGCGCGCACCTCGCTCACCGAGGAGGAGATCGGCGAGTATTCGGGAGAGCGCAAAGAGATTCGCCCTGTGACAATCGCCACGTACCAGGTGATCACGCGTCGCACCAAGGGTGAATACAAGCACCTGGAACTGTTCGATTCCCGCGACTGGGGTCTGGTGATCTACGACGAGGTCCACCTGCTCCCCGCCCCGGTGTTTCGCATGACGGCAGATCTGCAGTCGCGTCGACGTCTCGGTCTTACTGCAACGCTCGTCCGCGAGGACGGTCGCGAGGGTGACGTCTTCTCGCTCATCGGCCCGAAGCGATACGACGCGCCGTGGAAGGACATCGAGGCGCAGGGGTGGATCGCACCGGCGGAGTGCATCGAGGTTCGCGTCACTCTCACCGATGCCGAGCGCATGTCGTATGCCGTGGCCGAACCCGAAGAGCGCTACAAGCTGTGCTCGACGGCTCATACCAAGATCGCCGTCGTGAAGTCGATCCTCGCCAAACACCAGGACGCTCCGACGCTGGTGATCGGCGCGTACCTCGACCAGTTGAACGAGCTCGGTGAGGCCCTGAACGCTCCGGTCATTCAGGGTTCGACCAAGAACAAGGAACGTGAAGTGCTCTTCGACGCGTTCCGCAAGGGCGAGATTCAGACGCTCGTGGTGAGCAAGGTGGCGAACTTCTCGATCGATCTACCCGAAGCATCTGTCGCAGTACAGGTTTCGGGCACATTCGGATCGAGACAGGAGGAGGCGCAGCGACTGGGCCGACTGCTCCGACCCAAGCACGACGGCGGTCAGGCCCATTTCTACTCGGTGGTGTCGCGCGACACTCTCGACGCCGAGTACGCCGCGCACCGTCAGCGTTTCCTGGCCGAGCAGGGGTACGCGTACCGCATCACCGACGCGGACGACTTGCTCGGTCCGGCGATCTGACGCTTCTGTCGGCATGGGCGGCGTGCTAGGAATAGTTGTGTGCGCCGATTCCAGTTCCCAGTAGACGTAGCCCACGCGAAGTCGGTGAACGAGACGTTCACCGAGCTTCGCCGGCTGCGCGCCTCGGCGGCGCTCACTGCCGTTATCCTGACTGCCCTGGGGGTGTGGTTCATCTGGATCGCAACCCCGTGGTCGTACATCCTCGGTGCCGTGTTCTGCATCGGTGCGGCCACCTCACTGTGGGTGATGCTGTGGGCACCGCGCAAGATGGGGTCCATCGAATCGCAATATGCTGCAGGCGATCTGGTTCCTGCGATGGTGGCCGAGAAATTACCGGGCGGAGCGCTGTTGCTGGCCTTGGTCGACATCGCGAAGCCGGGTGTCGAAGATCCGCACTACGTGTTGATCACCCGGGTCGTGCGAGCATTGCCCGGCCACGCGATGGAGCGGGGAGCGAAGGTGCCCTCGGTGTCGGTTCTCGCCGACCGCGGCGCGAACACGGGCGGGCGAACGTGGCAGTTGGTCTCGGCGATGCCCATCGCCTGGGGCACTCCCGATACCACGGTTCTCGCGCGCGCAACCGACGAGATCACCGAGGGCGAGTGGGCGCTGTTGCACGCGAACATCGGGTTGTCGGAGAAGGTTCGCAAGGCAAAGAACCAACAGTTGCTCATCGATCCGGCAGATCTTCCCGACGACCTGAGACGAGCTACGGGAGAGCCGGGATGACCTCGCGCTCGAAGAGTTCGATTCCGGAGCGATCGTAGGCAGCTTCCGGGAAGTAGAAGATTCCGTACGTCATCCCCTGCTCCTGCAGCGCCGTCAGATTCCGGGCGATCTGTTCCGGGGTTCCGACGGCCGGCATGCCGCGGAACGCCGTCAGGGCTCCTTCGGCTTTGTCCGCACCCACGTAATCGGTGAGCCGACTCTCCAGGGCGCGGAGCTTGTCTTCCACTTCCGACTCGGTCGCCGCGATGACGACGTTGTAGTTCGCCGAGCGGACGATGGCATCGAAGTCGGTACCCACGGTGGAGCAATGCTCGCGCAGCAGAGCCGATTTGGCGGCGAATCCGGTGGGGGTTCCATCGAAGTTGGTGTAGTTGGCGTACTTCGCGGCGATCTTCAGAGTGACCTTCTCGCCCCCGCCCGCGATCCACAGCGGGATTCCACCCTCCTGCAGCGGCAGCGGCCGCACCACGGCACCGTCGATCTGGTAGTGCTTTCCGTCGAGGAACACCTCGCCGGTCGTCCATGCCTGCTTGAAGATCTGCACGCCCTCGTCGAGCCGACCCAATCGTTCACCCGGAGAGGGAAACCCGTAGCCGTAGGCGCGGAACTCGTGCTCGTGCCAGCCGCCGCCGATGCCCATCTCGACGCGTCCGCCGGAAATGATGTCCACCGTGGCAGCAACTTTGGCGAGGTAGGCCGGGTTGCGGTACGACATCGCAGTGCACATCTGCCCCAGCCTGATCCGGGAGGTGCTCGCAGCCAGTGCGGACATCAGCGACCATGCCTCGTGGGTCGCCTCGTCGGTTGCGGTGGGAACTGTGTGGAAGTGGTCGTACACCCACAGGGACTCCCAGGGACCGGCCTCGGCGGCGAGCGCGTGGTCACGCAGCACATTCCAGTGCCGGGCGGGGTCGATACCGACCAGATCCAGGCGCCAACCCTGTGGAACGAACAATCCGAATCGCATGACAGGCACAGTACAGACGCAGGGCGAAAGACCGGTTCCGGCCGGTGAACTACGCTGGACGAATGTCCGAGATGCCGCCCTCGCGCACCGTGGCGCGCCTGCGCCCGTTCGCATCGACGATATTCGCCGAAATGACCGCTCTCGCGGTGGCGAAGAATGCCGTCAACCTCGGTCAGGGCTTTCCCGATACCGACGGGCCGCCTGCCATGCTCGAGGCCGCACGTGAGGCCATCGCGAGCGGACTCAATCAGTACTCCCCCGGCCCCGGTATGCCGGTGCTGCGCAACGCCGTCGCCGCCGACCGGGAACGGCGATTCGGGCTGCACTACGACCCCGACTCGCAGGTACTGATCACCGTCGGTGCCACCGAGGCGATCTCGGCATCACTGCTCGGCCTGATCGAGCCGGGCGACGAGGTGCTGCTGATCGAGCCGTTCTACGACTCCTACGCGGCCGCCATTGCCCTTGCCGGAGCGACCCGTACCGCCGTGCCGCTGGTTCCCGACGGCAACGGGTGGACGGTCGACACCGAGGCCCTCGATCGTGCCGTCGGTCCCCGAACACGCATGCTCATCGTCAACTCCCCGCACAACCCCACCGGTACCGTCTTCGACCGCGCCACCATGGTCCGCATCGCCGAGATCGCCGTCGAACACGACCTGCTCGTCCTCACCGACGAGGTCTACGAGCACCTGACCTTCGACGGCACAGTGCACACGCCGATCGCGACACTGCCGGGGATGTTCGAGCGCACCGTCACCGTCTCGAGTGCGGCGAAAACCTTCAACGCAACGGGGTGGAAGACGGGCTGGGCGCTGGGCCCGGCCCACTTGATCGATGCCGTGCGCGCCGCCAAACAATTCATGAGCTTCGTCGGCGGTACCCCTTTCCAACCTGCCGTCGCCTATGCCCTCGAGCACGAGCAGCCGTGGATCGCCTCGATGCGCGACGGCCTGCAGCGCAAGAGGGACACGCTCTCGGCTGCACTCGACGCCGCAGGCGCGGACGTGAAGTACAGCGCGGGAACATATTTCGTGTGCGCCGACGTCGCGCCCATCGGGCGTGGGGACGCGTACGAATTCTGCCGCTCCCTGCCGGATCTGGTGGGCGTCGCAGCGGTTCCGGTCACGGCCTTCGTGGACAAACCAGCTCCCTGGAAGTCCCTGGTACGCTTCGCTTTCTGCAAGCAGGACGAGGTACTCGCCGACGCAGCCGAGAGGTTACGGAGATTGTGACTCCGCAACCGACGATCCCGGCGTATTTCGTCCGACAGGCCGTCGACCTCGCGACGAGCGGCGGGATGGATTTGACGTACCCGTTGTCGATGGCCGGGATCGGGCCCACCATTCTCGGGAACCCGGCGGAACGGCTTACCACCCGCCAAGTCACGGCCTTCACCCAGGCGGTCTGGGCGATGACCGGCGACGAACTGTTCGGCCTTGCCGCAGTACCGGTGCGGCGCGGCAGCTTTCGCGTGATCTGTCAGACCCTGATTCATTCGGAGAACCTCTGGGCGGCTCTGATCAGGATGTCCGAGACCATGCGGGTGCTTATTCCGGTTCGCCCCATGACGTTGGACCGCACCGAGGAGTCCACGGTGTTGACGGTCCACGTCACGCCCACGACTCATCTGAGCCCGGAAGCCAACGCCCTCGCCGAACGCTTGCTCACCGACTTCCTGTTGATTCTGCTGCACCGCTTCGCGGCGTGGCTCATCGGCAACCGCGTCAAACTGCTGTCGGTGCAGCTGCCGTACGCGCTTCCCGGGCCCGAGGCGGGCAAGATGTACGACTCCATCTTTGGGACGCACGTCGAGTTCGGAACCGACCGTGCCACACTGGAATTCGACAGCGCGGTGATGCGAGCACCGATAGTGCAGACCGAGGAGACCCTCGCCGAGTATCTGGCCGAGTCACCCAATCTGCTGTTCTCGTCCCGAGACTACGACAGCACCGCGTCGAGCCAGGTTCGCCGGGCGCTCGAAACCGGGTTCAAAGGCGGCGCACCGGGAACCGAGGACATCGCGGCGATGCTCAACATCAGCCCGCCGCACCTTCGACGTGTGCTTCGGCAGGAGGGCACCTCGATCAACCAACTGCGCGAAGAAGTGCTGCGCGATGCAGCGATTTCCGGGTTGAGCCGCGGCGACAGTGTCGACGACATCTCGGCTCGTCTGGGCTTCTCCGAGCCCAGCGCGTTCCGCCGTGCCTTCAAGCGCTGGACCGGTCAGACTCCCGGCTCGTACCGTCTCAGCTGACGCAGAATTCGTTGCCCTCGGGGTCGGTCATGGTGATCCAGACGCTGGGACCCTGAGTTCCCCGATGAAGTACCGCCGCACCCCGCGCTTCGAGTTCCGTCACCACCGACTCACGCTCGTCACCGACGCGGATGTCGAGGTGCAACCGATTCTTCACCGATTTCGGCTCGGCTACCGACTGGAACAGCACCCGCGGGGAGCCGGGTGAGTCGGGATCGACGATTCCCGCGCCCGCCTGCCACACCAGAACGCCCTCGAAGGTGGTCGTGTCCTCCTCGCGAGCATGACCCGCAGCGACCATCTCGCGAATGAAGTCCTCGTTGCTGGGTTCGGACTGCCAACCCAGCGTCTGTGCCCACCATTTCGCCAGCGCATGAGGGTTGGCACTGTCCACGACGACCTGAAATCGATAGCCCATGCGACGAAGATACCGCCGCACAGTGGAAATGGGAACACCTGTTCGATACAGTCGATGCATGTCGCTCGCGATGCAAGGCTCGTTGTTCGGTGACGACGACGGTGGCGTCGGGTCGCTGCAGTCCGTCACCCGACGAGAGCTGACGCTCGGTGCCTGGATCGACGTGCGTCCGGGCTGGTTGTCCGATACCCGTCTCTTCGACTCGCTGGTGACCGACGTCGATTGGCGCGCCGAACGCAGGCAGATGTACGACCGTGTAGTCGATGTGCCACGCCTGGTCCGCTTCTACGCCGAACGCGAGCGTTGGCCGCACGCGGCACTGTACGAGGCGCGTGACGCGCTCGACGACCACTACCGCGCCGAACTCGGTGAGTCGTTCGCCACCGCAGGGCTGTGCTACTACCGCAACGGCTCCGACAGCGTCGCCTGGCACGGCGACAACATCGGCCGCAGCGCGACCGAGGACACCATGGTGGCGATCGTCTCACTCGGTGCGACAAGACAACTCATGCTTCGGCCTCGCGGCGGCGGTACGTCGCTCAAGTTCACGCTCGGGCACGGCGATCTGGTGGTGATGGGAGGCTCGTGTCAGCGCACGTGGGAGCATGCGATTCCCAAGTCCACCCGCGCGATCGGCCCACGCATCAGCGTGCAGTTCCGACCGCGCGGGGTTCGTTAACGAGCGGTTCGGGAGTTCCGACGCTCCTCGACCGCCGCAGCCAGCACGTTCAATTGTGTTGCCGTGGTGTCCCAATCGAGGCAGGCATCGGTGATCGACTGCCCGTACACCAGGTCGTCGCGGTGGCCGAGTTCGAGATCCTGACGGCCCGCCACCAGGAAGCTTTCGAGCATGAGCCCGACGATGCCGTGTTCGCCTGCTGCGACTCGGCCTGCCACATCGGTGACCACGTCGACCTGCTTGTTGTGATCCTTGCGGCTGTTGCCGTGACTGGCGTCGATGACGACGCGCTCCGGCAGACCCGACTTCCGCAGTCGCGCAACGGTATCTGCGACCGATTCGGCGTCGTAGTTCGGGCCGTCGACGCCCCCGCGGAGAATGACGTGGCAGTCCGGGTTCCCGACGGTCCGAACGAGCGCTGCCTGGCCGTCCAGATCGGTGCCGGGGAAGACATGGCTCGCCGCGGCGGCGCGGGTGCCGTCGACCGCCACCTGGACGTCGCCCTCGGTGGAGTTCTTGATCCCCACCGGCATCGACAGCGCACTGCACAGCTGGCGGTGAACCTGGCTCGCAGCGGTCCGTGCACCGATCGCGCCGTAGCTCACCAGATCTGCGATGTACTGCGGAGTGATCGGGTCGAGGAATTCGCATCCGACAGGCAGGCCGAGCGCCGAAATATCGAGCAGCAGTTGGCGTCCCACCCGTAGTCCGGAATTGATGTCGAAGCTGCCGTCGAGGTGCGGATCGTTGATCAGTCCTTTCCACCCCAGCGTCGTCCGGGGCTTCTCGAAGTAGACCCGCATGACGATGTGCAGTCGATCGCCCAGTTCGGCTGCCGTGGCAGCGAGGCGCCGCGCGTAATCGAGGGCAGCATCGGTGTCGTGCACCGAACACGGGCCGACGACGACGATCAGTCGATCGTCGCGGCCGTCGAGAATGTCGACCACGCCGGAGCGTCCGGAGCGGACCGTCGCGGAGATCGCGTCGTCCACGGCATGTTCGCGGCGCAACACCGACGGCGCAACCAGCGGACTGATACTGATCGTCCGTTGATCATCGAGTGACGGGGTGTCCAGAGAGAGCGTCATGAGAGGTTTCCTGTTCCCAGGCCGACTCAGCATGCTCCACGCGCACTTCGAGCCGGTCTGTATCCGGCTCGTGGGGTGGAGGTCAGCGCATGGCGTCGCTGGCTGACCCACCCGGGGCCGGCCTGCTAAACCAGAAATACGTGCGCTGCATGGAGAGCACCGTAACAGACGCGCCGACGATGCATCTATGCTCGTCCCTGCAGTCGGTTCGCCAGGTGGTCATGAGGAGCCCCGAAGTTCACCACGGCGCCGAAGCGATGCGCGGAAGTTCCGGCGCGTCGTGAGAGGGAACCCGGTGAGAATCCGGGACTGTCCCGCAGCGGTATGCAGGAACGACCGCCGTCAACAGCACTGAAGAGGCCTCTTCGGGAAGCGACGGCCAGTAGGAGTGGGCTCTTCGTCCACGTGCCCGCGAGTCCGAATACCTGCCGTCTGTGCTGTGCACGCCGTGCGCAGCGGTTCACCGCCTCGTGGAATGGGCGCGTAACCCTGGTACGGCTGCTCGTGGGGCTCTCCGGGATGCGCGCGCCCGAGAAGGCGGTGCGCCATCGATGCAGCAGTCAACTGGAGAACTACCGTGAGTATCGAATTCACCGCCACCGTGCTCGGCGCGGCCCGTATCGGACCGAACCGAGAACTGAAGAAAGCCGTCGAATCCTACTGGGCCGGAACGCTCGACGCACCCGCACTCGAATCCGTTGCGCGGACATTGCGCGAGAACACCTGGCGAGAACTCGTCGCCGCCGGACTCGATTCCGTTCCGGTGAACACCTTTTCGTACTACGACCACGTGCTCGACACCGCGGTCATGCTCGGTGCACTACCCGAGCGGGTTCGGAGCATCGACAGCGAGCTGGACCGCTGTTTCGCCGCCGCCCGAGGCAACGAGACCGTCGCACCACTCGAGATGACCAAGTGGTTCGACACCAACTACCACTACCTCGTGCCCGAAATCTCCCCCGCGACAACCTTTTCCCTGCACCCCGAGAAGGTGCTCGCCGAGCTCGAAGAAGCTCGCGCGCTCGATGTCCCGGCTCGACCGGTCGTCCTAGGACCGGTGACGTTCCTGTTGCTGTCGAAGGCAGTCGGCAGCAGCGCCCCGCTACTGGACCGCCTCGACGAGATTCTGCCGCTGTACGCGGAGCTGCTGACCAACCTCGCCGATGCCGGGGCGGAGTGGGTCCAGCTCGACGAACCTGCGCTCGTGGCCGATCGCACCCAGAGCGAGATCGACTGTGCGAAGAAGGCTTACGACTACCTGAGCGCGGTGTCGACGAGGCCTGCCATATTGCTGGCGTCGTACTTCGGTGACCTCGGTGCCGTACTGCCCGTGCTCGCGTCGACCGGCATCGAGGGATTGTCGATCGATCTGACGGTGCCGGGCACCGTGGAGCACGTTGCCGTGGTACCTGCGCTCGCGAGCAAGCACATAGTTGCGGGCGTCGTGGACGGGCGCAACATCTGGCGGACGGATCTCGACAAGGCGCTGGCAACGTTGGCGAGCCTGTTGGGTAGTGCCGGCACGCTTGCGGTGTCGAGTTCGTGCTCGCTGCTGCATGTTCCGTACACCCTCGACGGAGAAACCGACATCGTCGATCCGCTCCGATCCTGGTTGGCCTTCGGTGCCGAGAAGGTTGCCGAGGTGGCCGTCCTCGCCCGGGCACTACGACATGGGACCGAATCGGTGTCGTCCGAGCTCGAGCAGGCCAGGACCGCGCTCGAGACTCGTCGCACCGACCCCCGTCTGCACGACGCGGCCGTTCGGGCACGTCTCGACGCGGGAATCTCCGTCGACCGCACCCCGGCCGAGGAACGCCGCCGGGCTCAGGCTGTGCGACTGGACTTGCCGTCGTTGCCGACGACCACCATCGGTTCGTATCCGCAGACCACGCAGATTCGACTCGCTCGGGCAGCCCTGCGCACCGGTGAGATCGACGACGCCGAATACGTGTCCCGGATGCAATCCGAGATCGCCGATGTCGTTGCACTGCAAGAGAACATCGGCCTCGACGTGCTGGTCCACGGCGAACCCGAGAGAAACGACATGGTGCAGTACTTCGCCGAGCAGCTCAGTGGCTTCGCGGCCACGTCGAACGGCTGGGTCCAGTCGTACGGATCTCGATGCGTCCGACCGCCGATTCTGTACGGCGACGTCTCGCGTCCGAAACCGATGACCGTGCACTGGTCCGAGTACGCGCAGTCGCTCACGGACAAGCCGGTCAAAGGCATGTTGACCGGCCCGGTGACGATTCTCGCGTGGTCGTTCGTCCGAGACGACATACCGTTGGCCGAATCCGCAGCCCAGATCGCCCTGGCGATTCGCGACGAGACGATCGATCTGGAGGGAGCGGGGATTCGCATCGTCCAGGTGGACGAACCTGCCCTTCGTGAGCTTCTCCCGCTGCGCTCGAAAGATACAGCGGCGTACCTGGAGTGGGCCGTGCGATCGTTCAGGATCTCGACGTCCGGCGTGTCCGACGACACTCAGATTCACACGCATCTGTGTTACTCGGAGTTCGGTGAGATCATCGACGCGATCGTCGACCTGGACGCCGACGTGACGTCCATCGAGGCGGCCCGCTCGCACATGGAGGTACTCGACGACCTGAACTCCGTCGGATTCGACCTCGGTGTCGGCCCCGGCGTCTACGACATCCATTCACCGCGGGTGCCGAGCGTCGACGAGATCACCGAATCGCTACGTGCGGCATTGAAAGCCGTTCCTGCCGAAAGACTCTGGGTCAATCCCGACTGCGGACTCAAGACCCGCGGTGTGGCCGAGGTGGAGCGGTCGTTGAGAAACATGGTGCAGGCGGCGGCCGCGCTGCGCTGACCCCAGGTGAGCGGAACTTCGACCCCTGCTACGAAGTTCCGCTCACCTCGGTCGCGAGGTACAGGCTAGGCTTACCTGCCTACGCCCGTCCTGTGAAAGAGAACGAAGTGAAACGTCTACTCCTGGCCACCACGATCGCCGCAGTCACCGCGCTGACCACTGTCGCCTGCGGCGGCACCGCCGAGCAGACAGCCTCGCCCTCCACCAGCGCAGAATCTGCCACCGTCGACGCCGTGACGGACGCACCGGGGCCGACAGGCATCCCCGACGGTATGGGTTCGGGAGCGGCCGACGGAGTGTTCCCACGCACCGTCGGCCACTTCGGCGGCTCCACCGAGATCCCCGCCGAACCGAAGAAGGTCGTCGTCATCGCCACCGGTCAGCTCGACGCGGCCCTCACACTGGGCGTCGTACCGACCGGAGTCGCGTACGGCGACGGAGCCGAACTGGTGCCCGATTACATCAGCTTCTCGTTCCCCCAGTACGCGGACCGGATGACGCAATTCGTGAATGTGGGTAATCGACAGGAAGTCGACATCGAGGCCATCGCCGCCATCGAACCCGACCTCATCCTGGCGAACAAGACCGGCTCCGAGGACATCTACCCGACGCTGTCGACCATCGCGCCGACCGTGCTCACCGAAGGCACCGGAGTGAACTGGAAGCAGGACTTCCTACTGCTGGCCGACGCGTTGGGCCGAACCGAGCAGGCGCAGACCTTCATCGACACCTTCACCTCCGACGCTGCGGCACTGGGTAACTCGGTTGCCGGCACCAGCGGCACCCCTACGGTCTCCTTCGTCCGCTTCACCGCGGATCGAGCGCGAGTGTTCGGCGTCCCCTCGTTCGCCGGTTACATCGCCTGGGACGCCGGTCTGGCACGGCCGGAAAGTCAGCAGTTCGACAAGACCTCGCAGGACTTCAGCGAGGAGGAAATTCAGCTCGCGAACGCCGACTGGGTGTTCGTATCGAGCCAGGACGCGGGAGCCGATTCGAGCGCCGCGTCGTACACCACCAACCCGCTCTGGACCGGCATGAGCGCAGCCACCGAGAACCACATCGTGCGCGTCGACGACGACCCGTGGTACCTCAATGCAGGCCCGACTGCGGCAACGATCGTGCTCGACGGCCTGAAGAGCGCCCTGCAGGGCTGATCCCCATGTGCATGGAACTTCGTAGCCCACTACGAAGTTCCATGCACCTCGGCGAGATAGGTTGCGCACAACTTAACCGTGCACTACTGTTCTTGACGTGACCAACGAACTCGCACTCGACCGTCAGGTGTGCTTCGCGCTGTACTCCGCATCGCGGGCTACGACCGCGGTGTATCGCCCGATGCTCGACGAGCTCGGCGTCACGTATCCGCAGTACCTCGTGCTGCTGGTGCTGTGGGAGAAGGACGGGCGCGGCGTCAAGGAGATCTGCGCCGAACTCGACCTGGACACCGGCACTCTCTCACCGATGCTCAAGCGACTCGAAGGCCTCGGTTTCATCGAGCGTCGACGGTTGAGCACCGACGAACGCCGCGTCGAGATCCACCTCACCGAGACCGGAAGCGCCATGCGCGCCAAGGCACTCGACATCCCGCGCAAGCTGGCCGAGAAGACCGGCATGGGAATCGACGATCTCGTCAGACTCAAAGAAGCGCTCGACGCATTGACGAGCGCTCTGCATCACCCCGATTCGAGCACGACAGAAGGAGAATCATGAAGACCATCTACACCGCCGAAGCCCTCGCGACCGGAGAGGGCCGCAACGGCCACGCCCGCACCTCCGACGGACGTCTCGATCTCGACCTCGCCATCCCGGAGGCCATGGGCGGCAGCGGCAACGGCACCAACCCCGAGCAGCTCTTCGCCGCCGGCTATGCCGCGTGCTTCCATTCCGCACTGCAGATGGTGGCGCGCCAGGGCAAGGCCGACGTCACCGATTCGGCCGTCGGCGCTCGTGTCGACATCGGCCCCAACGACGCAGGCGGCTTCCAGCTCGCCGTCACCCTCGAGGTGACGCTGCCGAACCTGAGCCGCGACGACGCGCAGGCCCTGGCCGACAAGGCCCATCAGGTGTGCCCGTACTCCAACGCCACCCGCGGCAACATCGACGTCACCGTCACAGTCACCGAAGACGAGTAAGAGGAAACACCATGAAGGCACACGAAATTCACCTCGCGTCCCGCCCACAAGGCTGGCCGACCGAAGACAACTTTCGCGCGGAGGTCGTCGATCTCCCCGAGCTCGCGGACGGGCAGATCCTCGTCCGCAACATCGTGATGTCGGTCGATCCGTACATGCGTGGTCGGATGAACGACGTGAAGTCCTACGTCCCGCCGTTCCAGATCGACGCCCCGCTCGACGGCGGTGCCGTCGGCGAGATCGTCGAGTCCAAGGCCGAGGGCTTCGCGGTGGGCGACGCGGTTCTGCACGGCAAGGGCTGGCGCGATCTCGCCATCGTCCCGGGCAAGGGAGCGAGCAAGGTCGACCTCTCGGCCGCGAAAGCATCCGCCTACCTGAGCGCACTGGGAATGACCGGAACGACGGCGTACGCCGGGCTGACCGAAGTCGCCTCGTTCAAGGAGGGTGACGTCGTCTTCGTCTCCGGCGCTGCCGGAGCAGTCGGGTCACTCGTCGGCCAGATCGCCAAGGCGCTCGGCGCTTCCCGCGTCATCGGCAGTGCCGGATCTCCCGCCAAGGTCGCCCGCCTGCTCGAGCTCGGTTTCGACGCAGCATTCGATTACCACGACGGCCCGGTTGCCGAGCAGCTCCGCACGGCGGCACCGGACGGCATCGACGTGTACTTCGACAACGTCGGCGGCGAGCACCTCGAAGCCGCCATCGGTTCGATGAACAAGTACGGCCGAATTGCCATGTGCGGAGCCATCGCTCAGTACAACTCCACCGAGCCGACTCCCGCTCCGCGCAACCTCGCGCTGGCGATCGGCAAGGAGCTGACGCTCAAGGGCTTCATCGTCGGCTCCTACGCGCACGTCACCGAGGAGTTCCGCACGAAGATGACCGAGTGGCTGGGCAGCGGTGCCATCGAATTCGACGAGACGGTCGTCGACGGTCTCGACAACGCTCCCTCGGCGTTCATCGGTCTGATGAAGGGCGAGAACACCGGCAAGATGGTCGTCACCATCTAGGTCGGACCCGAACGGTTCCACCGCAGACCACACCCCGGCCGGAATTTCCGGCCGGGGTGTTTCCATGTCGACCGATTACAGTCGTGACCATGCCCGCCGCTCCCCTGCCGTTGCGCGACGGCCTCGACCCCACTCGGGTCCGGATGCCCGAGATCGCAACCGGGGCCACCGTGCTCGAGTACCTGTGTGCACGGTTTCCGCAGGACGCGGCGAGGCTGACCGAGAAGGTGGCGGGCGGCGAAATCGTCGACGCGGCAGGCGTACACATCGATTCGGCGACGGTCGCGAGGCCACGTGCGGACATCTACCTCTACCGCGACCCGCCGGTGGAGCCGACGGTTCCGTTCTCCCTCGACGTCCTCCATCGCGACGAGAATCTACTGGTGGTCGACAAGCCGCATTTTCTGGCCACCACTCCGCGCGGCGCATACGTCGCTCGCTCGGCCCTCGTTCTGCTCCGACGCCGATTCGACCTGCCCGAGCTGAGCCCGGCGCACCGTCTGGACAGGCTCACCGCGGGGGTTCTGGTGTTCACCGTGCGTCAGCAGGCTCGCCGGCCGTACCAGGAGCTGTTCGCTCAACGCACCATCACCAAGCAGTACGAGGCGATCGCCCCACTCGCTCACGAACTCCGGTTCCCGTTGACGGTGCGCAGTCGAATCGTCAAGGAGCGCGGCGTTCTTCAGGCCGTGGAGGTACCGGGCGAACCCAATGCCGAGACACTCGTGGACCTGATCGACACCGTCGGGTCCTATGGCCTGTATCGACTGCACCCCCGTACCGGGAAGACGCATCAACTTCGGGTTCATCTGTGCTCGTTGGGTATTCCGATCGTCGGCGACAACTTCTATCCCTCGTTCCGTGAGGTCGCCGGCGACGACTACTCCGATCCGCTCCGGCTGCTGGCCCGTTCGATCGAATTCGTCGATCCCCTCACTGGTCTGATCCGACGGTTCGAGAGCAATCGGAGTCTCGATCCTCCTGCAGCACAACCGAGTTCTCCATGATCTCGGTGGTGCGCACCGTGATGCGATGCGAGATGACCGCGAGCGCGAACAGTCCGATCGCCACGTTCCCCAGCGCGGTGAAACCCTCCTGGGCAAAATCCACCAACGCGTTGAGCAAGGTGAAGATCAACGCCGACACGCGGAGGGTGCGCAGCGGCCAGAGCGGACCGTCCTTCCGCAAGCGCAGCATCGCCGGGAGCGCCGAGGCGAACGTGATGCACGCACTGACGAACAGGATTCCGCTGGCGATGCCCATTCCGTCGACGTCGATCGTCAGGTCTCGGCGATCGATGTGCAGGTCTCCGAGAACGAGTTCGACGATCCCGAACACGACGCCTGCACCGGAGATCAGAACCAGTCCCCAGCCGACGACGGGAACCCACCGGGCACTGGTGAAGAACGCCGGGATCAGCCGGGGAACGAACTGACGCAAGGAATGGGTGCGTGACGTCGACCGACCACAGGTGCCGAGCACCATCCTGATGCCGGCCACGGTGTCCGGATCGGCTCCCTCCGCCTCGGCCCGCACGAGCATCCGCAGCGCCCAGTCGCGGCGGTGATCGGGGAGTCCGTGCCCGACGCCATCGGCGGCGATCGCTGCCGCGTTGGCCAGCGACTCGCCCCGGGAGGGCCGACGGAACTCGCGAACGATCCTGCTGAACACCAACAGCAGGACCACCAGGACGTACATGATTTCCGAGGACGGGCCGTAGAAGTAGTCGTTGTCCTTGGTGACGAACTTGCCCACCTCGTCGAGAAACAACCCGAACCCGACACCGCCGAGCAGCACGGTGAACACTCGAACGCCGAACCCGATGAACATCCAGCCGACCAGCAGAGCCAACATCATCGCAGCGCCGCCGTACAGGGCATGCGCGATGTGCAGCGACTTGCCACCGACCTGGGGGTAATGGGTCGCCTCCAGGTACGCCCTGGTGATCAGAATTGTCGCAATGGCCACGACCATGAAGGCCTCGGACGCGGGGCTACCGTAGGCGTCGCGAATCACGCCCCTACGTCGTACGCGCCCAGCACGAGCGGTCATGAAGCGAGTATGTGCCGTCCGCCGACGTCCACGGGCAGTTTTCGACGGTCCACCCCTGCGAGACTTGACAAATTTGTTTGCTGAAACTGCAATACAGGGATGAAGGAAGCAGCGGCAAGCCTCGACGAGGTCATCGCGGGCCTCGGTCCCCGCCTCAAACGCATCAGGATGGAGAAGAACACCACCCTGGCGTCACTGTCCGAGACCACGGGAATCTCGATCAGCACGCTCTCACGTCTCGAATCCGGCGACCGCAAACCGAGCCTGGAACTCCTGTGGCCGATAGCCCGGGCCCATCAGATGGCGCTCGACGATCTGGTGACCGCGCCGCCTGTAGCCGACCCTCGGGTGCGTACGACGGCCACCGTACGCGAACACGTGACAATTCTTCCCCTGACTCTGCGCCCTGGCGGACTGCAGGCCTACAAACTTCTGGTCCGACCCGAGGACTCCGAGCCTCGCCCCAGAACGCACGAGGGGTACGAGTGGCTCTACGTGCTCGACGGCACCCTGCGGCTGATTCTCGGCGAGCACGATCTGACGATGAAACCCGGTGAGGCAGCAGAATTCGACACCCGGGTACCGCACTGGTTCGGCGCCGTCGGGAACCGGCCGGTGGAACTGCTGAGCCTGTTCGGACCCCAGGGCGAGCGCATGCACGTGCGGGCGAAACCGACGGTATGAAATGTCATGTCGGTGTGAGACAGTGAAGCCCGCTCGACGCCAGGATCCGCTTCGGTCATCCGCACCGACCACACCATCTCGAGGAAAAAGATGACCGACAGACTTCCCGAATCGCCTGCATCTCGCACCCACGTGGACATCGCAACCGGAGTGCTCATCGGCATCCACGGTGGATCCGTTGCCGACGCCATCGACGAGCTGTTCACGACCGCGAGAAATCACCGGGTCAGTCTGTTCGAGCTCTCCCGCACGCTCATCACCGTCGCCGAGGGCCGCGATATCGAGCGATCCTCGACCACCGATGCTGTGTACGCGGTGTGGGGCTCGGCCCTCGGCCGACGCGGTGCCGAGGCTACGTTCGGCTCGGTCACCGATTCCGCGGCGGTCTGACCCACGCAGACCGGTTAACCGCGCACAGCCGGGTCGGTGCGCAGTTCCGGAAACCGGGCCGTCATCGCATCGATGTGGCGATACATCTCGTAGAGCTCGGCCCGGAGCGTCGACGCCTCGGACTCGAACGCTCGGGCTCGGGATTCTGCGCGGTCCGCGCGTGCTCGAAATGCCTTGGACTGTGCGCTTTCGATGGACGCCGAGCACGTCTGGATGTGTTCGGCCAATCCTCGGGCGAAGACCCTCGCCTGTTCGAGGTTGACGGCATAGTTGTCGTCTCGCGGAGCCGGTGACGGCGCGCCGTTCGCTGTGCCCATGAAACTCGTCACCCTCGATCGTCGGCCGGAAATTCTTTCGCGACTCTACGCCCGGCGTCGGAAAGTTCGTCCGTGAACCGGCATCAGCCGAAGACGAGCGCCAGGACCACCGATGCCGAGGTGGCAGCAATGGCGATGACGATGGTCGCCGCGATCGCGCGCTGCCGCACCGTTCGGTAACTCGACCCTGCGCGGTCGTAGTCCGAGTCGACCTGATCGCCGTCCGAGCCGTAGAAGTCGTCGGAGTTCAGTCCGTCCTCGTCGAAGTAGACGACGTCACGCGGCGGCACCCAGCGCTGACCGTTGGCTTCGACGGCGGCCTCGAGTCGTTCGAGGCGGACCCGAGCCCGGCCCGGATACCAGTCCGAGGGCGCGTGGATGGGAAGAGCCTCGGCCAGGGCCAACGGTGACCGGTACTGCCTCTGCAGTGCGGCGAATGCAGCCGACGCCGTTGGATCGTCGTCGGATTTGTCGGTGAGGAACCATGCTGCGCCTGCGGCCGCGCGGTCGCCGAGCACAAGATGGGTGTACGCGAGCAGTTCTAGAATGCCCGGCGAGGCCGGGTTCCGATGCAGGGCGCGAACGAGCCGATCCCGAGCACCGATGGTGTCTCCACGCGCCAGATCCTCTTGCGCTCGATCGATCACGTCCACGCGTCGACCATATCGCTCGACGAGTGCTGTCGTCTCGGCACGGAGGCGTCATGACCACGAAAAAGCCCCTCCCGGATGCCGGAAGGGGCTTTCATCGTGCATGTCGATCCAAAACCGTGGTGGCCAGGGCCGGGATCGAACCGGCGACCTTCCGCTTTTCAGGCGGACGCTCGTACCAACTGAGCTACCTGGCCGGGCGGCACCGGTAAAACAATGCCATCGCAATGTCGGTGATTTCGCACCGATGTTGCGACCCTGACGGGACTCGAACCCGCGACCTCCGCCGTGACAGGGCGGCGCGCTAACCAACTGCGCCACAGGGCCTTGCTGTTGTTGCCGCGCTATTTCTAGCGCAGTAACTCTCCGAACTGCAAATCCGCACCTCGTGAAGAGCGAGACGAAGACTGCTGTACTGCCGACCGGGTTGTCAAACCGATCTCTTCCTACGTACCCCCTACGGGATTCGAACCCGCGCTACCGCCTTGAAAGGGCGGCGTCCTAGGCCGCTAGACGAAGGGGGCCCGCCGAACTGCTTCGACGTTACCCTCAACGGCGTTCCGTTGGGAGCTGGGATAGCTTAGGACACTTTCGCTGTAAATCTCAAACCGGCAGGTCAGAGGTGGTTTTCGCGCAGTTTTCGCCGTAGTGCTCCCACCCGTGCAGTTTGAATTCCGCGAGCCAACGCTCGGACGCCATGGCCAAGAGAACGACCTCGACGGACTCCTCGAACCGCTCGCGCAGATCCGCGTTGTCGGCCACCAGATCGGACATGTAGCGCTGGCCTGCCATCGACGCAGCGAGCACGCGGACGAACTTGGCCGCGTCGAACTCCGACTTGAGGTCCCCCATCGCCAGAGCACGCTCGGCCTGCTTGTGACCTTGCGCTCCCCATACTCGACCGCCGCCGGAATGCACCTCGGCGTAGAACTCAGGCTCGACTATCAGCCGGAACTCGGCACGCACGATCACGTCGTTCTGGAAGTTCTGCGCTATGTCGTCCACGATGCCCCGGATGACATAGAAGGGGTGTGCGGTGGTGTCGGCCCACTTCTCCGTTATCGCCACATACCGATCCAACCCGGCCGCGAGCACCGCTCTGGCCAGATCCTCCTTGGATTGGAAATGGAAATACATCGCACCCTTGGTGGCGTTCGAGCCTTCCAAGATGGTGTTGACGGATGCTGCTGCGTATCCACGCTTGGCGAATTCCGCCGCCGCCGCCTCTACGATGGCCGCCCGGGTCCGCCGTGCGCGCTCCTGTTGTGCCATTTACTTCGTGCCTCCGAGCCCAAGCGCCCTGCGTATCCACAGGTAGTACAGATAGAGAGTACTTCACCCGAACGACACACGAGTCGACTCACCAGCGGTTCGGTTCGACGGGCACTGCCGACAGAAAATTTGATTAGGCAACCAAAACAAGCCTGATGGTATGGTCTGCGCGGCTCGAGTGCGCTGCAGGGGGTGCGCACTCGAGCCGCTTCACTACCGGGGTACCACCCATCGACAACCACCTGTCCTCATCACACCTCCACCGCGCCGCACCTCTACCGCGACCACCCGTGCCGTCACCGGATCCGAGGCCGAAAGCGCGCGCATCGCCCGATCGACACCTCGAGAACGAAACCGTCGACGCGTTGCCCGACACAGTCTCGGGCACCTGCCTCGCTTTCAGTTGAAAGCCGAATTATATTTGCCCATAACAAGTCTCGAGATCAACTGGTTCGCCAATCTCGTTAGCGTGTCAAATCTATTGCACACCAGCGCCTTACGCACACAATCTTGTCGACTGCGGTCAAATGTCAAGTTGGATAATCGATATCGAAGAGACCAGCAGATAACGTTTTCGACACTTTCGCCATATCGCACATCCCTCGCGATCACATCGGCTTACTGTGAGCTGCATCACACATCCGGCTCTGCCTATCGGAAACGAGTGCACGCCATGAGGGGATCGGTCCGAATATTTCGTTCCATGACAACACTTTTCGCTGTCTCGCTTCTGCTGATCCCGACAACCAGCACGGCGATCGCAGATCCCTTCGGCAACTTCGTGGCCCCCGTTCCCGACCCTGCCCTCTACTTGCCCACCCCGCTCGGCGAGCCCTGGTTCGATCCGCCCGACGGCTACGAACAGCAACCACCCGGGTCCGTCCTGGCAACCCGACAGGTCACCGTCGGGCCGCTGTTCACCCCCGTCAGGTCGACGCAAATCCTGTTCCGCACCAACGATTCCAAGGATCGGCCGGTCGCGGGTGTCACCACGATCATCGTGCCCTCGGCACCGTGGACGGGACCCGGTAGCCGGCCGGTAGTGGCGTACAACATGGCCATCGACTCACTCGGAAACACCTGCGCTCCGTCGTGGACCCTCCCTCGCGGAATCGCGCCGGAGATCGTTCCGGTGCAGTCCTTCCTGGCGAAGAACTACGCCGTCGTCGTCACCGATCATCAGGGGCCGCGCCAGGGATATGCGGCGGGACCGATGGCGGGCCACGCCATCCTGGACGCCCTCCGCGCGATGGTGAAACTGCCCGAGCTGGGCTTGCCCGCAGAGTCTCCGATCGCCGCGACGGGATATTCCGGGGGTGCCATCGCCTCCGGATGGGCCGCGCAGCTGGCTCCCACCTACGCCCCGGACGTGAATCTCGTCGGCGTGGCGTTCGGCGGTGCACCCACCGATTACCGCATTCTGTTGCACTCGCTCAACGGAACGGTGGGGTCGACACTGTTCCTGTCGGCCACGCTCGGAGTCGCCCGAGAGTATCCCGAGATGTTCTCGTTGATGAACGCCAACGGTCTCCGCCTGGCCACCATCGCCAAGGACATGTGCATCTATCTCACCGCCCCGGGAGGCCTGGTGGCTCCCATTCCAGCACAAGCTCTTTCGGACATTCCGGACGTGGATCGGACGCCGATCGCCGAGCAGATCATCGCGTCGACACGCATGGGTGGAGACAGGACACCGACCGTCCCCGTCTTCATCTATCACGGGCAGCAAGAGTTCTGGGTACCCGCGGAAGGGGCCGAGAACCTGTACGACGAGTGGTGCGCCAACGGCGCGAGCGTCCGATTGGAGGAATACGTCGGCGAGCATCTCGTCGTCGCGGTGACCGGAATACCCGGTGCGTTCGCCTGGATCGACGACCGTCTGGCCGGCATTCCTGCGCCGAGCGGGTGCAGCAGCTTCGGACGCTGACCCATCGGTAGCAGTGTCGGGGGTACATGCCGTCGGCGCTGCGCGGCCCGTTACACTTTCGAGCCGCGCCCCTATAGCTCAGTTGGTAGAGCTACGGACTTTTAATCCGCAGGTCGTAGGTTCGAGTCCTACTGGGGGCACCACACACATCCCGGGTAACAGGGATCACACCTGCCCGGTACGTACACTCGGGAGTAACGATCGGCCGAGACGAAGCGACGTGCAGGGGGAACTGCAACAGTCGCGACAGGCCGACCGGTCGATCGACATTCGGGGGATTCGGGTCGGTCGACACCGGACATCACGACTGCCGGAACAGCAAGTGAACAGGCGCGACACGGTTCACACCGAACCTACGGTGCCGTAAGCTGGACCGGTCGTACGCAATCTATGGAGGCGATCTAATGGCGAGGGATCTGACACAGCTCGAGCTTCTGCAGGAGCTGGTACCCACTGCCGAAGACAACGTGAACCGTCACATCACGATGGCGCGCGAATGGCA
>NZ_NPFX01000008.1:0-34597 GCF_002259335.1 Rhodococcus sp. 14-2483-1-1
TGCCATTCGCGCGCCATCGTGATGTGACGGTTCACGTTGTCTTCGGCAGTGGGTACCAGCTCCTGCAGAAGCTCGAGCTGTGTCAGATCCCTCGCCATTGGCATGTCTCCTCGCATCGACGTCAGCTCACGAGCCTAGAGCCAAGAGTGCGACGGGTGTGGAGCCTCGCCGAGATTCTGTTAGAGGTAGCAACCGACGCCGACACCGAGTGGTGCGACCTCACAGGTCATTGCTGGACAGGTTCGAGGCCGGAGAAGTTCGGTGCGCGGAAGACCCACCCGCGAAGGGCGAGGAAACGGGCGGCCCCGAAGAGACCGCTGACAGCGATCACCACCACAACCTGGGCGTAGGCCGCTGCACCAGGAAAGAGGACGTGCATCGTGGCCAGTGCGGCGGTACTCAGACCGAGACCGATCAGAGCGAGCCCGCCGGCTTCCCACTGCGTCTGGAACCAGCCGACCCGGCCGGCCGCGTGGAAGGTGTGACGGCGGTGCAACTCGTTGGCCAGGACAGTGCTGGCAGCAACACCCGCGAGATTGGCCGTGAACGATCCCAGGGATGCAAGGGCAACGAACAACAGGGCGTACACACCGTTGCTCGATACCCCGACGATCACGAACCGAGTGAACTGAGCGAGAACCGACTCTCCGAGCATCCTCGACTTGATACGGGGCGCACAGCCCGACGGCCCAGCCGTAGCCGAGGCTTTCAGCGAGGTGCTCACGTGATCTCCAGTTGTAGAACCGAAAGCGTCGATCGGCGCTTCGCTTCGATACAACTCCGAACACGGGAACATCGGTCTCGGACGTGACGGACGTCTCAGGCTTTGGAGGAACTTTCTTCCCGAGCGCGCTTCTTGCGGTCCAGGTCGATGTTGAGACTGTTGGGCTTGATCGACGCGACGAACAACACCGCAACGAGCACCACCACAACGAGGATGGTGATGACGACCACCGCGATGCCGAAGATTGCCAAAATACCGTTCATGTCCTGCCTCCCGTGTCAGGCAATACGGTACTTGTCATAGACGGGCCCGTCGACGTGCACCCCCAGCTCACCGATCAGCTCACCAACCGCTCCACAGCACGCATCGGCAACGACAACCAGGTCGGCCGGTTGCGCGCCTCGTACAGAACCTCGTAGACGGCCTTGTCGAGTTCGTATGCGCGCAGCAGGTCGGCCTCGTCGCGCGGATCGTGCCCGGCCACCGAGGCGTAGCCGTCGAAGAACGAGGCGATGCTCCGCGCAGCCCACTGGTCGGCTCGCTCTCGCGTCGACGAGTCCTCGGGCTGATCGACCAGCAGATGGTTCGCTGCGTAGTCGAACGAGCGAAGCATTCCCGCGACGTCACGTAGGGAACTGTCCATCTGTCTACGCTCGGCCAAGGTCTTGGCGGGCTCGCCCTCGAAGTCGATGAGCAGCCACCGCTCGGGAGTCCCCAACACCTGCCCCAGATGCAGATCACCATGGATGCGCTGCACGGTGGTGCTGTTCGACGCCTCTGCCCGCGAGATGAGGGCCGTCGCCGCCGGGATGTACTGGGCGATCTCCGGCACCACCCGCGCCACACCCGAGATACGAGCCAGAATCTCCTCGACAGCGGTCGATTCGACCGAGCGTTCGACGGTACCCAGCACCGAGGCCAGGTCGTGGTGCACCTGCGCGACGGCTGCTCCGATGCGGTGCGCGTCCCGAGCGAAATCGCCGGGCAGTTCTTCGATCGGCGTATCGGGGGAATCGAACACCTCGCGAACACTTGCCAATGCTGCGGTCCAGCCTTCGGTGGAGTTCGCAGCGAAGTCCTGAATCATGCCAAGAGTGGTCGGCTCACCGCCGACGACGGCTTCCAGCCAGCCCCGCAGCGGAGCGACGTTGGCACTGCCCGCCTCCGCCAGGGCGCGATGCAGTTCGACATCGGGGCTCACGCCCGGCGGAACCTGTCGAAACAGTTTGAGCAACAGCAGATCACCGAGAATCACCGAGGTGTTGGACTGCTCGGCCCCCAGAACCCGACCCGGCAGACCGCTCGGCACACTCGAACCGTCGACGATCTTGAATTCGATGCTGCCCGTGGAATTTCCGGAAGCGAAGGCGTCGCCGTACAGGCCGATGATCTCAGGGTCTCGCAAACCGTCGAACACGGCCACCTCGCCCACCACCGGAAGCACCCACGGCCGGAGCTCGTCGGTCAGCTCGGTGCGGAAGCCCAGCGGCACCTGATACGTCTGCGTCACCACCGCGCCGTCCTGTGTCATTCGCACCTCCACCAGCAGGTGCTCGGCCGCGAAATGCGGTTCGTCACGAAGAACTTCGCGTTCGAGGATCTGCACGGAATCCACGGTCGACCCCTTCGCACCGAACCACCGTTGCGCCGGTAGCCATGTCGCCAGCGCCTCCGTGAGCTGAGGTTCGACCGTGCGTGAAGCACTCGAGCTGGAACCGACCATGAGAATCTCTCGCCGCCTTCGTGGGAGTTTGCGGAGCTGTGACCGTACGAAGCGAAACCTACCCACTCCCGGCGCCGCTCACACACCGACGGCAACGACACCCGAACGTTATGCAGGTCGTACGCCGGTGCACCGACATGCTCGTACAGTGGTCACATGTCCGCTTCACTGACCGCCCACATCGATGTGCACCGCGCAGGTGATCGACTGAAAACCCGTGTGTCCTGGCTGGACTCGAAACATTCGTTCTCCTTCGGCCAGCACTACGACCCCGACAACACCCATCACGGACTGCTGCTGGTCAACAACGACGACATCGTCACTGCCGGTCAGGGTTTCGAGACGCACCCGCATCGCGACATGGAGATCGTCACCTGGGTGGTGCAGGGTTCGCTGGTGCATCAGGACTCCATAGGCCATTCCGGAATCATCTATCCCGGACTCGCGCAACGGATGAGCGCGGGCAGAGGCATCATGCACTCGGAGAAGAACGACTCCTGGAACATCGACGGCAATCGGCACACCGAACCCGTTCGCTTCGTGCAGATGTGGGTGTTGCCGGACAGTCCTGGCACCACGCCCGGATACGAACAACTCGAAATCGGCGACGAGTTGCTGCGCGGCGGGCTGGTCACCGTGGCGTCGGGCATGGAGAAGCACCGTGGGGAGGCCGCGATCGGCATCTCACAGAAGTCGGCGGCGCTGCACGCAGCCAGGTTGTTGCCCGGGAAATCGGTAACGGTGCCCGACGCGCCTTTCGTCCATGTCTTCGTCGCCCGCGGCACCGTCTCGATGGAGGGCGTCGGTGAACTGTACGAGGGCGATGCCGTCCGCATGAGTTCGACTGGCGGACAACGTATTACCGCTACCGAGCCGGCCGAGGTGCTGATCTGGGAGATGCATTCGCGTCTCGGCGGCTGACATAAACGTTCGATGACAAGTTGATCACGGGAACACGTGGGGCGTGTGCGCAGGGCAGACACCCGCATACACTCCCAGCGTTCGCGATCGCCGACTTCGGAGGTACTCAACGTGTCGAACCAGAATCCGCCTCCGGGTGACTATCCCCCTCCCGGAAACTACCCTTCACCCGGCGAATACCCCCAGCAAGGCGGGTATCCGCAACAGGGCGGGTACCAGGACCAGCCGACAGCACCGAAGAACACGATCGGAACAGTGGCTCTGGTTCTCGCGATTCTGGGTGTGTTGTTCTCCTGGACCATCGTCGGCGGTGTTGTCCTCGGCCTGATCGCCATCGTTCTCGGGTTCGTCGGGCGGTCCAGGTACAAGAAGCGCGTCGCCACCAACGGCACCGTGTCCCTGATCGCGATCATCCTGGGTGTCGTGGCTGCAGCATTGTCGATCATTCTGGTCGTCGTCGGCATCGGTTTGTTCAACGCCGTCGGTGGACAGGACTTCACCGACTGCATCAGCAACGCAGGCAGCGATACTGCTGCGCAACAGCAATGTGCCGACGAATTCCAGCAGAACGTCGAGAACCAGTACGACGACTCGACACCGAACTGATTCTGGGCTGAGGCACTCGCGTATCGGTGCCTCAGCCAGTCCGGTCGCCTCAGGTAGTCAGATCACCTCGGGCCGACAGGTCCGCCACCACCACTTGATTGCCGCCATGCTGCTTTGCCTCGTACATCGCCGCGTCTGCTCGTCGTAACAATCGCGTGGTGAGCGCGACGACGTCCGCACCGATACCGGAGCCTTCGGAACTCGGGTACGTGCAGTGCGCGACACCTATGCTCACCGTCAGCGGCGCGGAGTCCCCCGCCGAGTGCGCTGCATGTCGATATTCCTCGGCCAACGCTCTGGCCTCGTTCTCGGCCAGCTTGGTCACCACCGCGAACTCCTCACCGCCCACCCTGGCGACCAACACACCGTCCTTCGTCAACCGACGCGCGACGAGCTGCAGGGCCGTGTCGCCCTGGTGATGGCCGAATCGGTCGTTGATCGACTTGAATCGATCCACGTCCACGACCATCACTGCAACGTTGTCTGCACCGAGGAAGTAGACCGGTAGTGCCTCGTCGAGGCCTCGACGATTGCGCACCTGGGTGAGTGGGTCGAAGTTGGCCGCCTGGGCTTGTACCTGAAGCTTGAGCAGCAGGTACTGGAAGAACGTCGGGCCCATGAACGTGATGGGTATCAGCACCACGAGTTGTGCGACGGCCAATCCATGATCGGTGTCGGGTGACAGCAGGATCAGCACGAAGAAGAGCGTCACGGCCGATCCGGCCCACAGGAGATGCAGCGCCATGACTCTCGGACTGTGGAAGAGCTGGACGTAGACGCTGTTGGCGGCGAGCATCGCGAGAGCCAAGAAGACAGACTGAGGCGATCCGTAGGACAACAGGACCAGCGTCACTCCGATGTCCGAGTACCCGGCGAACATCAGGGACACGCGCTTCGACGGCCACGGAGCCTTCAGCCAGGCGACACCGACCAACAGCGTCGACACGATCGCAACCACGAAGATCGACCTACCGATCGCAGAGGTCGGCGGAGAATCGGTGAGCAGCAACAGTGCGGCTGCACCGAGTCCGTAGGAGAACGTACTCAGTGATGCGGCGAGTCGATACGGTACGAGCGCACCGTGCAGATCGAGGTAGCTCACCACCGACTCGTAGCTGTGCGGCTGGTTCCACCATGTGCGCAGGAATGTCGATTGCACCTAACCTCCAGCGCGTTCCGGCCCTGAATCCACCGGACCGGACGCTTCACCGCCGGGCCGGGCCGGACATATCGGCCACCCTCGATGCTATTCGACCGTCGTCACCCTCGGATGTCTCTTCGGCGGAATGCTCCCGACCCCACGGCACCGACGACGATGGCGACCACGAGGAGCCATCCGAAGGGCTCGAGCGAGAAGGCCCCTCCCGGCAATCGCGGCACGTGGGTGAAGGGCGACAGATCGAGCCACGGCTGCGGCAAGCCGACCACCGACCCGATCTGGCCGAGCGCGACGAAGCCGCCCAGGACGGCCCATAGGAGAGTCGCGAATCGAGGGACCGCACCGAACAACGCCACGCCGATGGCCGTAATTACCCACACGGCCGGAAGCTGACCCAGTGCGCCGCCGAGAACGGACGGCAGTTCGCCCGCGATATCGCCGGTGGCCGAGCCGTACGTCAGCCCGACGGTGAGACCGACGACCAGCAGCAGCCACGCCGGTCCCAGAACGGCGAGGAGCAGATGCCCTGCCAGCCACCGAAGGCGCGAGGTACCGGTGGCCAGCACGATCTCGGCCAGGCCCGCCTCTTCCTCACTGTGGAGCCGCAGCAGCGCCGATACCGAATAGGCCGCCACCATGATGCCGACGATGCTCAGCACTGCGGCAATGAACGATTGTTCGAGTGTGGTGCCGCCGAATTTTCCGAGCGCGTCACTGATTGCAGTGCTGCTGCCGAGCTGGTCACCGATCCCGTCCGTGGACGATCCGATGACGACGCCGAACAGGGCGAGCCCAACGGTCCAGACTACGACGGTTCCGCGAGAGAGTCGCCAGGCGAGGGCGACGGGACCGGACAGTGAAGGAACGGCAGCCACCCGGCCGCGGCGCTCGGCCCTCAAACCACTGCCGAGATCGCGTCGACTGGCTGCCACGAATGCCGCGGCACAGAACGCTGCTGCAGCCGCCAGCGACAGCAGCAGCGGCCACCACCTCTCGTCGGCGAACGGCCGCACCTGCGCCGACCAACCGATCGGTGAGAACCACGACAGGGTTCCCGAGCCGATGTCGCCGATCGCTCTGAGAACGAACGCTGCGGCCAACACGCCGAGGGCGTAACCGCGAGCCACGCGCGCCCCGGACGCCACCTGCGCCGCCAGCGCCGCACAGCCGACGAACACCGCACCGACGACGACGATCGAGGCACCGAACGCGAGGCTCCCGGTCACCGGTAGACCGAATGCCCACAGCGAGATGAACGACAACATTCCCGTCGCCACAACGCCGCCGCCGGCGAGCAGCACGGCCGCTGTCAGCCCTGCGTATCTGCCCACTGCAGTCGACCCGATCAGCTCGGTGCGCCCCGCATCCTCTTCACCGCGGGTGTGCCGAACGACGGTAAGGATCGCCGCCAGGGGAACAAGGGTGAGCATCAGGCCGGCGCGCCACGCCACCAGGGCACCGAGGTCGCTGCCGAAGATCGGTCCGACGAGCGCCGCTTGTGCCGGCACTGCCTCGGTGCCGATATAGAACGATTGACGGTCTGCCGCCGTCGGATACAGCCCCTCGAAGCTCACCGCGTACAGCAGCGGGAGTGCTCCGAGCAGAACGACCCATATCGGCGCCACCAGGCGATCGCGGCGCAGGTACAACCGCAGCAGTGCCCCCGTCCCGCTCAGGCCGCTCATGCGTAGTACCTCATGAACAGCTCCTCGAGAGTCGGAGCGGAGCTGACCAGGCTCTGCACTCCCGCATCGGCCAGAACGTGCATCACCGCAGCCAGGGCCTCGTTCTCCACGGTGCAGGTGACGGTGGATCTGTCCACGTCGACCGCAGTGACTCCGGCGAGTGTTGCGAGGTCGTCCGGTACTCGATCGACGGTGGCGGTCACCGTCGTGCGGGTGAGGTGCCGCATCGATGCTAGCGTGCCGGTATCCACCGTTCGACCGTCCTTGACGATGGTCACCGAGCTGCACAGCGCATCGACCTCGGACAGGATGTGCGACGACAGCAGCACCGTGACTCCGCGTCGGGCAGCATCTTTCACACAGTCGGCAAAGTGCTGTTCCATCAGCGGATCGAGTCCTGATGTGGGTTCGTCGAGAATCAACAGCTCGACGTTCGATGCCAGAGCCGAGATCAATGCAACCTTCTGCCGATTGCCCTTGGAGTACGTTCGGCTGCGCTTGCCGGGGTCGAGAGCGAATCGTTCGAGCAGTTCGGCGCGGCGCGTGGCGTCGATGCCGCCGCGCATTCGGCCCAGAAGATCGATCACCTCACCGCCGGTCAACGACGGCCACAGCGTCACATCGCCCGGGACGTAGGCCAGACGTCGGTGCAACGCCACGGTGTCGGCCCATGGGTCCGCGCCGAGCAGTCGCACGGTGCCGGACGTCGCCCGGACGAGCCCGAGCAGCACGCGAATCGTCGTGGATTTTCCTGCTCCGTTGGGACCGAGGAAGCCGTGCACCTCCCCGGTTTCGACGCGTAGGTCGAGTCCGTCGAGCGCCCGGACCGAACCGAACGTCTTCACCAATCCGTCGACTTCGATTGCCTCGGTCATTTCTTGGCCTCCAGGTACGCGTCCAAAGCTTGTGAATCGGTGAACAGTCCGTCGGTGTAGAGCTCGAGAGCCGGGAGCATGACCTCGTCACCGAGCGCGGTCAGAGCCTCACGGAAGTCGACGTCGGGGCCGGCCATCTGCACGTACAGCAGTAGGCCGCCCACGTTCTGTCTGGTCATGAATCGGGCGCGTGCCGCGGGGTCTCGGCTGGGCGTGAATCGGCCGTCGCGGACACCGTCGTCGATGTAGCGGACGGCGTCGTCGACCATGTGCTCGAACAACTCTCGCGCCAGTGCGCCGCCCGCCGAGAAGCTGCGCACGATGTACGCGACGAGCGGCGCGTACTCGTCGATGCGAGCGAGCTGCTCCATCATCCCGGCGGGGCCGGCCGACGCAGTCTTCGATTCCCGGATCACCCGCAGAACGTGCTCGTCACAGGCCGTTCGCAGACCCTCCTTGGATCCGAAATGGTGGTTGACGAGCCCAGGTGAGACGCCTGCCGCCGTGGCGATCGACCGCAACCCGGCGGTGAAGCCCTGTGCGCCGAAGACGTCGATCGCGGTATCGCGGATCCGTGCCCTGGTCGTGAGATCCTCGGTTGCTGTACGCATGTACAGCACATTAAACACCCGTTCAATCAAGCGCAAGAGTGTAAAGATGGACGCATGACTTCAGTAGTGAACTCGGGCATCGATCTCAGCTACCAGGACGAGAACACACGCGCGCAGGACGACCTCTTCGTGCACGTCAACGGCAAATGGCTCGAGGATTACGCCATCCCGGCCGACCGCGCCGTCGACGGAGCCTTCCGGACGTTGTACGACCGCGCCGAAGTGGACGTGCAGACGATCATCGAAGAGTCCGCCTCCTCGAACCCCCCCGCCGGCAGCGACGCGCAGAAGATCGGCGACCTGTTCTCGAGCTTCATGGATGCCGACCGCGCCGAGCAGCTCGGCGTCACCCCGATCGCCGACGAGCTCACCGCCATCGCCGACGCGGCGAACCTCGTCACCCTCGCCGAGGTTCTCGGCTCACTGCAGCGCACCGGCGTGGGCGGTGGCATCGGCCAGTACGTGGACACCGACGCCAAGCAGTCCGATCGCTACCTCGTGCATTTCAGCCAGTCCGGTATCGGTCTGCCCGACGAGTCGTACTACCGCCAGGACGAATACGCAGAGATTCGCACGAGCTACGTCGCGCACATCTCGAAGATGTTCGCGCTCAGCGGTATCGAGTACGACGCGCAGACGGTGTTCGACCTCGAGAAGAAAATCGCGGCAGGCCACTGGGATGTCGTCGCCAGGCGTGACGCCGAGAAGAGCTACAACCTCGTCCAATTCGATACCCTCGTCAAGAACGAGCCCGGATTCAATTGGGCTGCATGGATTTCCGGTCTCGGAGCCACCACCGAACAGTTTGCCGAGATCGTCGTGCGGCAGCCGTCGTTCCTCAGCACCTTCGTTGCACTGTGGGCCTCCGAGGACATCGAAGCCTGGAAGGCGTGGCTCGCCTGGCGCGTCGTACATTCCCGCGCGCCCTTCCTGACGAGCGAGATCGTCGACGAGAACTTCGCGTTCTACGGAACGACGTTGACCGGCACCGAGGAGAACCGGGAGCGCTGGAAGCGTGGAGTCTCCCTGGTGCAGGACGTTCTCGGCGAGGCCGTCGGCAAGCTGTACGTCGAACGCCATTTCCCCGCCGACTCCAAGGCGCGGATGCAGGTGTTGGTCGAGAACCTCACCGAGGCGTACCGCCGCAACATCTCCGAGCTCGAATGGATGAGTCCGGAGACGCGTGAGAAGGCGCTGGACAAGCTGGACAAGTTCACCCCCAAGATCGGCTACCCCGATCGCTGGCGCGACTACTCGGGCGTGGAGATCAGCGCCGACGACCTACTCGGTAACTACCGCCGCGGCTACACCGCCGACCACCAGCGTGATCTCGACAAGCTCGGCGGTCCGGTCGACCGCGACGAGTGGTTCATGACGCCGCAGACCGTCAATGCCTACTACAACCCCGGCATGAACGAAATCGTCTTTCCTGCGGCCATTCTGCAACCACCGTTCTTCGACCCGGAGGCAGACGACGCGGCCAACTACGGCGGCATCGGCGCGGTGATCGGCCACGAGATCGGCCACGGATTCGACGACCAGGGTGCCAAGTACGACGGCGACGGCAACATGGTCGATTGGTGGACCGACAGCGACCGCACCGAGTTCGGCAAGCGCACGACGGCCTTGATCGAGCAGTACAACGAGTTCGAGCCCGCGGCGCTGCCAGGGCACAAGGTCAACGGCGAATTCACCATCGGTGAGAACATCGGAGACCTCGGCGGCCTGTCGATCGCAGTCGCGGCCTACGAGATCTCGCTCGAGGGCGAGGAAGCGCCGGTGCTCGACGGCCTGACCGGGTTGCAGCGCGTGTTCTTCGGCTGGTCGCAGGTATGGCGCACCAAGGCACGAGATGCCGAGGCGATCCGTCGTCTCGCCGTCGATCCGCACTCGCCACCGGAGTTCCGCTGCAACGGCGTCGTCCGCAATCTGGACAGTTTTCACCAAGCATTCGACGTACAGCCCGGAGATGCGTTGTACTTGGAGCCGGATGAGCGCGTCAAGATCTGGTAGTACCGGGTAGGACAAGGGGAGGGTGTTCGGATGAGGGAATTCGTACGATGGCTTGCAGCGCACGGGGTCATTCGCTTCGCGGCCAGACGAGCAGCGGCAGCGGGCGATCCGCAGGCCATGCTGGTGGCCGATCCCGCGACGCGGGCGAATCCCACGCCGGTGTACGAAAAGCTGCGCGGCACGGCTCCGCTGGTGAAGACCCGCATCTCGAACATCACCGTGCATCATCGGGTGGCCTTCGACCTGCTGCGCTCCGACGATTTTCGAGTCACCCGGCTGGGCGGCACCTTGCCCGCACCGCTGCAGTGGATCGAACGACACACCAGATCCGGTGCCCTGCACCCGATTCTGCCGCCGTCTCTTCTCTCCGTCGAACCGCCCGATCACACCCGGTACCGCAAACTGGTGTCCTCGGTGTTCACCGCTCGGGCCGTCGCGCAGATGCGCGATCAGGTGCAGGAAACCGCCGATGCACTGCTCGACGAGCTGTCCGACGGTTCTCCGGTGGTCGACATCGTCGATCGCTACTGCGCCCGCTTGCCGGTCGCGGTGATCGGGCGGATCCTCGGCGTTCCGGTGGAAGACAACCAACGGGTACTCGAATTCGGTGAGATGGCCGCACCGAGCCTCGATATCGGCTTGTCCTGGGACCAGTTCAAGCAGGTCGAACGTGGGCTGATCGGGTTCGACGCCTGGCTCTCCCAGCACATCGCCGAGCTGCGCCGCACTCCCGGTGACGATCTGATGAGCCAGCTGATCGCCGCGAAGGACGAAGGCATCGGCCTCAACGACGAAGAGCTCAGGGCCACCGCAGGATTGGTGCTGGCGGCAGGATTCGAGACGACCGTCAACCTGCTCGGCAGCGGAATCCGGTTGCTGCTCGATCACCCCGATCAGCTCGCTGTGCTGCAGCAGGATCCGTCACATTGGCCCACTGCCATCGACGAGATGCTGCGGATGGAATCTCCGGTGCAGCTGACCGCACGGGCCGCCAAACACGACGTCGTGGTGGAGGGCGTGCCGATCAGCGAAGGATCACTGGTGATCCTCGTGCTCGCCGGTGCCAACCGAGACCCGCTGGTGTTCGAGGATCCGAACAGATTCGACGTCACCCGCGCCAACGCAGGCAAGCACCTGTCGTTCTCGGGCGGACGCCACTACTGCCTCGGCGCAGCACTTGCCAAGGCCGAATCGGAAGTAGGCCTCAAAGCGCTGTTCGACAGGTTCCCGCACCTGCGCTCCGCAGGCGAGGGAACCCGTCGCAACACCCGCGTCCTGCACGGATGGGCCACCCTGCCGATCGACCTCGGTGAGCCCGCTACGACAACCGCAGGCCGGTAGCGGAGTCGAAGAAGAACAACTCGTCCAGCTTGGGCACCAGCCGAACGGTTTCGGCCAGTGCGATGGACAGCTTGCGGTCGACCCGAACCGAGATGCGCCCGGACGGCGTCGTCCACCCACCGTCGAGGCTGGGTGCGGATGCGTAGACGAACGACTCCGCACCCAGTTCCTCGATCAGCTCGACGGTCAGCTGCAAACCGGTGCCGTCGCCCACCAGGTCCCACGATTCCGGACGAATTCCGACCACCACGCGCTCACGTGCCGAGGACGGGACCGGGATGCGCAGTTCGCCGAGTACGGCGGCGCCGTCGCGCACAGGAGCGTCGACGAGGTTCATGCCGGGTGACCCGATGAACCCCGCGACGAACGTGTTGACGGGGTTGTCGTACAGCTCCCGCGGAGCGGCGATCTGCTGCAACTTGCCATCGAGCAGTACCGCGACCCGGTCACCCATCGTCATGGCCTCGACCTGATCGTGGGTGACGTACACCGTGGTGGTGCCCAATCGTCGCTGTAGGCCGGCGATCTGGGCTCTGGTCGATACTCGCAGCTTGGCGTCGAGGTTGGACAGCGGCTCGTCCATGCAGAACACCTTGGGTTGACGCACGATGGCGCGTCCCATAGCTACACGCTGACGCTGACCACCTGACAGCTTGCCGGGTTTGCGACCGAGCAGCGGCTCGAGCTCGAGCATCTTCGCCGCGTCGAGCACCCGTGCTGCGGTGTCCGCCTTGCTCATTCCGGCGTTGCGCAGTGCGAAGCCCATGTTGTCCCCGACGGTCATGTTGGGGTAGAGCGCGTAGTTCTGGAACACCATCGCGACGTCCCTGGCCCGCGGTGCCAACGAGGTGACGTCCACTCCGCCGATGTCGATGTGACCGCTCTCGACGGATTCGAGGCCGGCGAGCATGCGCAGACTCGTCGACTTTCCACAGCCCGAGGGCCCGACCAGGACAATGAATTCACCGTCCGCGATGTCGAGTTCCAGGCTGTCCACAGCGAGCGAATCGGCTCCCGGGTACCGGTGCGAGACGCCGGCGTAGTGAACGGCGGCCATTACTTCGGCAGCTTCGGGGTGATCTGGCGGTCGATGATCTGCTGCAGCTGCTCCGAGATGGACGCGAATGTTGTTGCCACATCGGCGTTCTGCAGTGCGATCTGCTCGAGTCCGCTACCGATGATCTTGTCGCCGCCGGGTACGAACACCCGGGCAGCGTCCTGGGAGCGGGTGCGCGCCAACTGGTCGACGGCCGTCTTCGCGTTGGGGTTGGCCTCGAGGAATGCAATCTCCGACGGGTCCTGCTGCGCCGACTTGCGGACCGGCATGTAGCCCGTGTTCTGCGAGAAGTAGGCGGTGTTGGCACCGTTGGTGACGAAGTCGATGAACCTGAGTGCGTTCACCTTTCGCTCGTCCGAGATCTTCGCGGGGACGGCCAGGCCGGCACCACCGGTGGGGCAGCCCGGTGTGCCCTCGGTGGCCGGCAGGAACGCGGTGCCGAACTCGAAGGCGGCACCGGCTTTGATCGTGGAGAGGTCGCCGGTGGAGGCGATCGTGGAGGCGAGGATGCCCGCGGCGAAGTCGTTTGCGATGTCGTTCGACACCGCGGCGTACTTCTTGGTGTGGATCATGTTCTGCAGGAACTTGCCTGCCGCAATGGTATTGGGGTCATCGAACTTCAGCTCGAACTGATCGGAGTACGATCCGCCGAATGTCCAGATCGGCCCCTCGAACGTCCACCCGAGGTAGTCGACAGCGTTGCCCCAACCGTGAGCGAGCTTGCCGTTTCCGACGACGGCCTGGATGCGCGGGCCCCATTCGTCGAATTCCTGCCAGGTGGCCGGTCCGCGATCGGGCAGTCCCGCCTGCTGCCAGACGGCCTTGTTGTAGTAGAACAGAGGCGTCGAGCGTGCATACGGCAGCGCCCAGTGGCTACCGTTCCAGTTGTAATCGGCAAGAAGCGAATCCACGTAATCGGACTGGTCGACTCCGGCCGCGGAGAAGTGCTTGTCGAGGGGCTCGATCGCACCGGTGAGTGCGTAGTTGAACCACCAGACATCCGAAAGCACGACGACGTCGGGCACATCGTCGCCCGAGAGTGCCGCGTTGAACTTCTGCGACACCTCCTCGTAGTTCTTGCCGCCGTCGATGAGATTGACCGTCAGGCCCGGGTTCTGAGCCTGGAACCGCGAGATCAGCTCCTTCTCGAACTCCTGGGACTTGCCCGGGTGGTTCGACCAGAAGTTGATGGTGTTCGCATCGCCTTCGACACCGCCGCCGCCGGACGAGCCCGATCCGGGGCCGCTGCATGCCGCGAGGGCTGCGGCGGCCGCAGCCGCACCGGTGAGCGTGAGGAAGCCACGCCGATTGATGATGTGTGCCATGGTGTTCGACTCCTGATAGTGAGGTGGATCAGCCCTTGACCGCACCGGAGGTGAGGCCCTTGATCATGTGGCGCTGCAGGACGAGGAAGACGAGAAGGATCGGCAGAATGGTCAGCACCGTCGCAGCCATCACCGCTCCCCAGTTGGTGTAGCCCTCGCTGTTCTGCAGCAGTGTCAAGCCGACCGGGAGCGGCGCGACCGACGAGTCGTCCGACATCAGGAACGGCCAGAGATATTCGTTCCATTCGGTGACGATCGTGATGATGGCGAAGGCCACCATCGTCGGACCCGACAACGGCAGGATGACGCGGAACATCAGCCGCACCGGCCCGGCACCGTCCATGCGCGCGGCCTCGATGATCTCCGGCGGCAACGACAGGAAGTGGTTGCGCATCAGGAAGGTACCGAAGGCAACACCGGCCAGCGGAATGATGATGCCCTGGAACGAGTTACGCCAGCCCAACTCGGAGATGAGCGAGTAGTTGGAGATGACGGTGATCTGATTGGGCACCATCAATGCGGCGATGATGACGAGAAAGACGATGTTCTTGCCCGGGAACCGCAGGAACACCAGACCGTAAGCGCTGAGTACCCCGAGGACGAACTTGATGGACGACACGGCCGTGGTGATGATGATGGAGTTGCGCAGGTAGGTGAAGAACGGCACCTCCGTCGTCGCCTCGTCGTAGTTCTGCGGATGAAAGGCGCTGGGCCACCACGTGACCGGTTGCACGTAGATATCCGGGCGGTCCTTGAACGAGGTGATCAGGATCCAGAACAGCGGCAGCCCGATCATCAGCAGGACGGCGACCATGGCTGCGTAACCGAGGATGTTCGCGCTTCGGCGCGTGCGCTGCGGGTCGCGACTGCGTGAAACCTTCTCCGGCACTGCTGCATCGGGCTTGCTCACCAAGGTCATCGCTGATCGTCCCGATCCATGATTCGTACCTGCACGAGGGTGACGATCAACAGCACGAGGAACAGGATCGTCGCGACGGTGGCACCGTACCCGGCTCGGAAGTTGCGGAACGTCTCCTCGTAGACCTGATAGACCATCGTGGTGGTTCCGGTGCCCAGAGGGCCACCGCGCGTCATGACGTTGATGATGTCGAAGACCTGAAGGGAGTTGAGCAGCACCGTGATCGACAGGAAGAACGTCGTCGGACGTAGTTGCGGTAGAAGCACTTTGCGGAACGTGGTCCAGCGGCTCGCCTGATCGATCTCGGCTGCTTCCATCAGTTCCTTGCGCACACCCTGCAGAGCCGCGAGGTAGATGACGAAGGTGTAGCCCAGGTTCTTCCACAGGTACGTCACGGTGATCATGACCATCGCCCACTTGGGGTCCTGATAGAAATCCGGGACGGTGCCGAGGCCGAAGCGTCGCATCAGGTCCTGCACCAAGCCGAAGTTGGGGTCGAAGACGAACTGGAACGCGATGCCGATCGCTGCGCCGGAGATGACGTACGGGGCGAACACGGCGGAGCGAACGAAGTTGCGGCCCCTCAGCTTTCGATCGAGCAGCAGCGCGAGCACCAGACCGAGCACCAACGAGCCGACGACGGCCGCGACCGTGAACACGACGGTGTTGCCGACGATCTGCCAGGTGTCGTCGCGGGAGGCCCACTCGCGGTAGTTCTCGAAGCCGACGAACGTGGACGTGGGTGAGGACAGGTTCCAGTCGAAGAACGAGAACTGGAAGTTCTCCACCAGCGGCCGATACGTGAACACCGCCAGCAAGGCCAGGTTGGGGCCCACGAGAATCAGGAACAGTGCGTAATCGGTCCACGGCCGCGAGAAAACGCTCTTGTTGCGTGCCGTGGGCAGCACTCGTTCGGTTGTTGCACTCACCGCGAGGACTGTGCTCAGTCCCGACTAACGAACGGTGAACTGAGCCCCAACGCTCACCGTCGCGCAGGCCAAATGCTGCGCGGTGGTGCAGTAACGTGCCCAGCGAGTGTCGTTGGTTCTGAACATGAAGGGAGAAGATGGTGGGCTCGTTCGACGTAGGACTTGCCGATGAGCGGACGCAGCTCGATGAGTTCGTCGAGGAGTACCGCAGCGATCTCGGGGTAGTTCTCGATGGTCTGACCGAAGAGCAGGCCCGCATCCGTTTGGTGCCGTCCGCAACGACGTTGCTCGGGTTGGTCAAACACGTCACATGGATGCAGCGGGTGTGGTTCGAGGAATGTATCGGCGGAACGTCGCGTCTGGAACTCGGTTTGGTACAGAGCCCGGAGGAGTCCTTTCGCCTCGACTCCGCAGACACCGTGTCCACTGTGATGGAGAGCTACCGGGTTGCGTGCGAACGTGCCCGGGCCGCAGTAGAAGACTTCTCTCTCGATGCGGTCGTCACCGGCCACCGTGCTGGGCCGCGTACGGTCCGGTGGGTCTATCTACAGGTTCTTCGCGAACTCGCTCACCACTGCGGCCACGCCGACATCCTTCGGGAGCAAGTGTTGGTCAGTTGATGGAAGGACGGGGGTCCGCAGCTGTTGAGGATCGGCTGGTCGAACCGAGTCGGAGACCAACCTATGTGAGCGGAACTTCGTAGTGGGGGTCGAAGTTCCATGCACGTGCGGCGAAGCCGCTCTAACGGTTCCAGTCTCCGAGTCCGTCGGATCCGCTCAGGGTGCCGCCGTCGGTGTTGACGACGATGACGGGGTCGCCCTTCTGGGCGTTCTCGAAGAACCACTTGCCGTCTTCGGTGCTGACGTTGAGGCAGCCGTGCGAGGAGTTGGAATAACCCTGCTGCGACTCCGACCACGGGGCTGCGTGCACGAAGATGCCGCTGTAGGAGATGCGCGTGGCGTACTCGACGTAAGTGCGGTAGCCCTCCTCTGAGTCCACCGGGACGCCGTAGGTGGACGAGTCCATGTACATGTCGCGGAATCGCTCGCCGACGATATAGGTGCCGTTCGGAGTTTCGTGTCCGACCTTGCCCATCGAGGTGGGCATGGTCTTGACGACCTCACCGTTACGGGTCACGGTGATCTGCTTGGTGTTGTCGTCGGCCGTGGTGATGATCGAGTCGCCGGTGGAGAACTCCGCCTTCGCGCCGCCCGCTTCCACGGTCACCTGGGTATGCGCCGGGTAGAACTCGTTGGGCAGCCACCGCACCTGGGTGTCGTTGATCCAGTAGAAGTGGCCGTCGACGGACGGGTTCGTGGTGACGCGAATGGCCCGGAGCGCGGCATCGCGATCGCCGATGGCCTCGTCGAAGCGGATTGCGATGGGCTGCGCAACTCCGACGACCTCGCCGCCGGACGGGCTGATGCTCGGATCTGCGAAGTTGGCAGGTGCGAGCTGCGGAACGAGCGGCTGGGGTGCGGGGGCTGCGGGATCCGAGGATCCGGGCAAGCCGGGAATGGAGACATCCGGGCCACCCGGCCACAGCGGTGCGGCCTGCGCCGACCCGAATGCTGCAGATGCAGCAAGGGCTGTACCTGCGACGATTGCCCCGATACGGGCGAACCTGCGAGCGCGAACCTGTGATGCCATGTGACCCGACCATCCTTCGTACTGCGTCGTGATGCCCACCAGCAGTGCTGCCACGGGGCAACGCCCATTAACACATACCGCTCGGACATTTGCTAATCGGATATTTCCGAAACGGCCGAAAGAAACCCCGAGTACGAGTACCTTGCGCCAACCCGACCCCGACATTGTCTCAGCCGGCCAGAGCGCATGTGTCGACAGGCCCGGAACGGGTACTAGAGAAGGAACCTCATCCGTCCAGACACCGGCGGTTTCCCGTTCGCGGACTGTTCTCCAGTCCGGTGTCTGAAAAGGGTGGACCGTGGTCGTCGAAGTTTCTTCCCACATCCCCAGCCGTACCCCCGTCGGTCACATCGTCGTCGTCGTACCGGCGCACAACGAACAGGATCTGCTCGACGCCTGCCTGACGGCACTGTCGCGGGCAGAGCGTCGCGTCGTCGAGGTGGCCCCGGTGACCGTATCGACGATCGTCGTGCTCGATGCGTGCACCGACGACTCCGCCTCGATCGCCGCTCGTCACCCGTCGGTGTCGACCGTGGCAGTCGCGCACCGCAACGTCGGAGCGGCCCGGGCAGCCGGATTCGCGAACTACACCTCGGAACTCGCAGCCACCACCTGGTTCGCCACCACCGACGCCGACACCCGGGTGGGCGAGGACTGGCTGCTCGGCCATCTTCGGCACGCCACCGACGGCGCTCGGGCGGTAGCGGGCACGGTGTCCGTCCAGTTCGAGGGCCGTGTCGAAGAAGACGTTCGGCTGCGATCGACGTACGACGCGCATTACCGACACGAACTCGGCCATCCACACGTACACGGCGCCAATCTCGGCATCCGAGCGACGGATTACCTCTCCGTCGGCGGATTCGCGCCGCTGGCCACCGGCGAGGATCACGACCTGGTCCGACGCCTCGAACTCGGCGGCATCGCGTGCCGTCGGGTGTGCGACATCTCGGTCACCACATCGGGCCGCCTGCGAGGCAGAGCGCCCGACGGAATGGCCGAATTCCTACGTTCTCTGGAGCCTTCCGCATGATCGACACCGAATTCCGCGAATCGCTCGACACCCCGAAACAGAACACGGGGCTGCGCGCCGCCTTCCTGGCTTTCGAGGCCGACGGGCGTCTCGACCTGGCCCTGCCCGGGTCGGGCTACACAGACCTGCGATGGCAATCGCTCGCCGCCCTCAGTCGGCACAACACCGTTCTCGGCAGATGGTCGGAGGCGCACACCGATGCGATCGCGATCTTGCACGAACTCGACGGCCCGACGCCTGAGCGCGGTCAGATCTGGGGAGTGTGGGCAGCGGAACCGCCGGCACCGATCCTCGAAGCGGTACAGCAGGATTCGGGCTGGGTTCTCACTGGGACCAAGCCGTGGTGCTCCGGCGCGTCGCTGTGCACGCATGCACTGGTGACCGCCCGCGTGGACGGAAGTCCCCGGCTGTTCGCCGTCGATCTGACACATGAGGGCGTCGCACCGGTACCGAACACATGGCATGCCGTGGGCATGAGCGAGAGCGACTCGGGTTCGGTTGCTTTCGATGCCGTCCCCGCAGTCACCGTCGGAGGTCCGACCGACTACCTGACTCGACCGGGCTTCTGGCACGGGGCGATCGGAGTTTCAGCGGCCTGGTTCGGCAGCGCGTGCGCTGTCGCGGACACCCTGCACGCTGCAGTACGGGAGCGTCCGGATCCACATCGCGCGGCCCATCTCGGTGCCATCGCGGCGGCACTCGGTGCGGCATCGAGCGCGCTGACCACCGCGGCGGCCGAGGTGGACGCAGATCCGTTCGACCGCTCCGGTCGCGCTCGAACGCGGGCCCGGATCGTGCGCGCTGTCGTCGAGGATGCGGCCACGCAGTGCATCGACCGCGTCGGTCGGGCTCTCGGCGCCGGCCCCCTGTGCGGTGATGCAGAGCATGCAGGACGCGTCGCCGACCTCACTGTCTACCTGCGGCAGAGCCACGCCGAGCGCGACCTCGAAGCCCTCGGCCGCGACATCGCCGAGGAAGACAACCCATGGTAGAGAACGCCTTCGACGCCGAAGTCGATCTCGGCACCGCAGAATCGGACTGGATGACGGCCGACTGGTCCGTCCCCGGCCTCGAGTGGAATGACGTCGTCACCATGGTCGTCGTCGCCCCACACCCGGACGACGAAATTCTCGGTGTCGGTGGATTGCTGTCGTTGGCGGCCGCGGCAGGCGTCGACGTGCGGGTGGTCGCGGTGACCGACGGCGACGGCTCGCATCCCGGTTCCCCGACGGTGACGGCCGAGGACCTGCGTGCGCGACGCCCCGTCGAGTCCGAACGCGCACTTGCCGAGCTGGGGATCGACCACTCTCCGACGCGTCTGCACGTCACCGACGGTGCCGTCGAGCAGTACGAGAGTGCAGTGGCCGACGCGTTGATGCCACTGCTCGACGCCACCCCGGGTACCTGGTGCCTGACGCCGTGGCGTGGGGACGGCCATCCCGATCACGAGGCCACCGCGAGAGCCTGTCTCACGGCGGCGAACGCGGTGGGGATACCGGTGGTGGAGTACCCGATCTGGATGTGGCACTGGGCAACTCCGGAGCATCCGGCGGTGCCGTGGACGCGGTGTCGCCGCATCGATCTTCCCCCGCACACCCTCGAAGCCAAGCGAGCATCCATCGAGCAGTTCGACTCTCAGATCCGGCCCCTGTCCGATCACCCCGCGGATCGAGCTGTGTTGCCGCCGCACATCCTGGCCCGCTACCGACGACCGTTCGAGGTGGTGTTCGCATGAGCCAGGATTCTCGAACGAGCCCCAATTCTCCAACGAGCCTCAGCGCCGAGTACTTTCGTGATGTCTATGCGGCCGCGGACGATCCGTTCATGCTCGACAGCAAGTGGTACGAGCGGCGCAAGTATGCGCTGACCATGGCGTCGCTGCCCAAGCCGCAGTACCGGCGGGCATTGGAGCCCGGTTGTTCGATCGGTGTACTCACCGAACAGCTGGCCGCCCGGTGCGAGCACGTGGTGTCGACCGACGTGGTGCAGAGCGCCCTCGACTCTGCTCGGACCCGCGTACAGGACTCGGCTGCAGTGGAATTCGCGCTGTGGTCTCTGACGGACGACTGGTCGGCCCTGCCCGACGCGAAGGAGCCCTTCGATCTGATCGTGGTCTCCGAGGTCGGCTACTACCTCGATGCGGCCGATCTGACGTCGGCCATGAAACGCGTCGTCGATCATCTGGAGATCGGCGGGACGCTCGTGGCGGCGCACTGGCGTCACGACGTGGACGACTATCCGATCTCGGGGGATCGAGTACACGAGATAATCGCCGCAACACCAGGATTGGCATTGCTCAGCCGCTACCTGGACGAGGATGTCCGCATCGAGGTCTTCGTGGCCTCGGACGGTCCAGCGGTGTCGGTCGCGAGTACGGACGGCCTGGACGTACGCTGACGGCTCAGTCGGTGGACTTCGCCGCGTCGATCACAAGCTGTTCGGCGAGGTCGGCGAGTTTGACGTTGGTGTCCTGAGAAAGCTTGGCCAACAACGCGAATGCTGCCTGCGAGTTCAGGTTGTACCGCTCCATCAACATGCCCTTGGCCTGACCGATCATGTCCCGGCTCGTCAACGCGGCCCGGATCTGCTGCTCCTCGCGTGCGGTGGAGAACGCGATGGCGGCGTGAGCAGCGAACAGTGAGCCGATGGATTCGGCCTCGTCCGAGAACGCATTCTTGCGGGTGGAATGCAGGTTCAGAGCGCCGAAGTTGATTCCCTCGACGTAGAGCTGGAAGCAGATCATGCTCTTGACCCCGAGCGCGGACGCAGCGTCTGCGAACAGTGGCCAGCGGGTGTCGCTGTCCATGTCGTCGATTCTGATGGTCTTCTGTTCGATGGCCGATTCGAGGCACGGACCCTCGCCCAGTTGCTCCTGAATCTTGTCGCAGTGGCCGGCAGGCTCACCCGACAGCGCAGCACTGTGCACGAACTTGCCCTGCAGCACGGTGGTGATGGACGCGAACTCCGCAGAGGGGACATTGGCCACTGCCGACTCGGTGATGACGGCCAGAACCCGATCCGGATCCGAATGTTGACGCCGGAGCTTCTCGGCCACCTCGGCCAGCCGTCGACTCAGCTGGAAGTCGGTAACCCGCGGGATTGCCCCCGACGCGTTCAGTGTCTGCTCGCTGATGGTGGTCACCTCGTCCTACTGCTGCACTGCTCCCGCCGCTGAACAGGGGCGCATCCCGACATCGGCGGAATGCCGACACCACAGGATACGCCCCAGGCAGCGAAGCTCGAGAACCGTTAGCGGAGCGTCAGAGAGTGCTGGGCGCGATCAGCGAGTGCACGAACCCGATCTTCTTCACGACGGTCGGCGGCAGCACGAACGGGTAGAGGTCCTGATGACCCATCGAGCGGTTGATCTGGTTCAGTGCCCACGACAGCGGCAGCCACCAGTCGACGATCTGATCGAAGCCGACGTCACCGGGCAACGGGCTCTCCAGCGTCGAACCGGCCGGCGCCATCCCGAACGCCGCAGCAGTGTCCAGGGTGTCGCGGATGTGCAGGTAATGCGCGAAGGTTTCGGCCCAGTCCTCGGCGGGGTGCATGGTGGCGTAGGACGAGACGTAATTGTCTTCCCAGCCGTCGGGTGCACCCTCGCTGTAGTGGCGATCGAGAGCGTCCTGGTAGCTCGAATCCGGATCGCCGAACAGTTCCTCGAACGCTGCTCGATGCTCACCGTCTCCGACCAGCACCATCTGGTAGTAGTGGCCGATCTCGTGTCGGAAGTGCCCGACCAGAGTGCGGTACGGCTCGGACATCGCCACCCGCAACTGCTCGCGATGCACGTCGTCGCCCTCGGCCAGGTCGAGAGTGATCAGACCGTTGTCGTGGCCGGTCATCACCTGCTGATTGGCGCTGGAGAGCAGATCGAACACCAGACCCGTGGACGGGTCCTCGTCTCGTCCCACGATCGGCAGGCCCAGTTCGGTGAGCTCGAGAACGACGCGCCGCTTGTTGGTCTCGGCATCGGCATAGGCGGCCATCGCATCGACATCGTCGTCGGCCGGGCGGGTTCGGGTCAGCCTGCACGACACACAGAGCTCGTCGGCGTCCGCGGTGTCGACCAACCAGTTGCACCGTGCGGTGTTGAGGTTGGCGCACATCTTCCACGTCGTGCCGTCCACCTCGGCTTCGGCGACGCCGTCGTCGGCCTTGTCCGGGAGCACCAGCAGCGCCCTGCTCGGCAGATGGAAGCCGAGTGCGCTCGAGCAGCTCAGACACAGTGAGTTCTCGAACGACAGCTTCTGTCCGCATTTGCGGCAGATGAAATCACGCATGGATGTTCCTTCGTGGCAGGGGTGAGTCGGGCTCGTATTCCCGTTTATCCGCGGACTAATGCCGATTGTCGAATATGTCGTGCATATCTCTCTCGGCGCTGCCGGCCCGCGGCCCGACAACCTTACTCGAGTACGTGGAAGGAAAGCGCAGACGACGGTGTTGGTACAGACTGCTTCACAACACTCTCCGGAAGGACTCGGGCTGCAGATGGCAGATCAGATCACGCCGACGAACCGGCCGATGGCACGCTTCGTCGAACGGATCTCGCGGGCTCGCGGCGAGAGAAACAGCGAGACCTTGGCGGCAGGCTTCCTACTGGCCGCCACCCTGATCGCCCTGATCTGGGCGAACTCACCCCTGGGTGAGACGTATCAGTCGTTCTGGCACACAGAGCTCTCGGTCACCGTCGGCGAGCACGGCATCTCTCTCGATCTGGCCCACTGGGTCAACGACGGGCTCATGGCGCTGTTCTTCTTCGTCGTCGGTCTCGAGGTCAAGCGAGAGTTCGCGATGGGTGAGCTCACCGACCGATCACGCGCCGCCATCCCGATCGTGGCTGCACTCGCCGGACTGGCCGCACCCGCGCTGCTGTTCCTCGCCTTCAACCCTTCCGGCCCGGCAGCCCAGGCGTGGGGTGTCGTCATCTCCACCGACACCGCGTTCCTGCTCGGGGCACTCGCCGTCCTCGGCCCGAAGAAGGCCGCGCGGTTGCGGATCTTTCTGCTCACCCTCGCCGTGGCCGATGACGTGGGCGCGCTGGCGATCATCGCGTTCTTCTACACCGACGATCTCGATGTGGTGCCGTTGGTGTTGGCGTTCATCGGGCTCGGACTGATCTTCCTACTCCGACGGCTCGAGGTGTGGCGCGGTGTCGGATACTTCGTCGTCGCACTGTTCACGTGGGTCGCGATGTACGAGTCGGGGGTTCACCCCACGCTGGCCGGCGTGATGATCGCGCTGATTCTTCCGGTCTACCCGCCGCGCCGCTCCGAGGTGGAGCGAGCATCGGACCTCACCCGCGCCTTCCGTCAATCACCGAATCCCGAGTACGCGCGAGCAGCGAGACTGGGTCTGGATCAAGCTGTCTCGGTCAACGAGAGGCTGATGCGGCTCTATCAGCCGTACACGGCATTCATCATCGTGCCGATCTTCGCGCTCGCCAACGCCGGAGTGGTGCTGAGCTCCGACACCCTCAAGGCCGCATCGACGTCGACGCTCACCTGGGGCATCATCGCCGGTCTCGTCCTCGGCAAGCTCGTCGGAATCACCGGCGCATCAGCCATTTTCGCCAAACTACGGCCCTCGGCGCTGGCACCGGGCCTGACGCTCTCGCACATCGCGGGCGGTGCGGCGATGTCCGGAATCGGATTCACGATCTCACTGTTTATCATCGACCTCGCGCTCGACGACCCGTTACTGGCCGACGAAGCCCGCGTCGGGGTGTTGGCGGCGTCGGTGATCGCCGCGCTGCTCGGCTGGATCCTGTTCCGCATCGACGCGAGGATCCACCCACCGAAAGCCGAAGCGTCACTTCGTATTCTGCGTCCGGTCAGCGCCAAGCGCGATCACATCCGCGGCCCCGTCGACGCTCCGCTGACGATCGTGGAGTACGCCGATTTCGAGTGCCCGTTCTGCAGCAAGGCAACCGGCAGCGTCGCCGAGGTACGCAAGCACTTCGGTGACGACCTCCGGTACGTCTACCGCCACCTCCCACTGGACGACTATCACCCGCATGCCCGCTACGCCGCGTACGCCAGTGAGGCTGCCGCAGCGCAGGGCAAATTCTGGGAGATGGCCGACGTGTTGTTCCGCAACAGCGACGCCCTCGAACCCGACGACATCGATGGTTACGCACGCGAACTCGGCCTCGACATGGACAGATTCGAGGACGACATCCGCACCGGCGACTACGTAGTGCGTGTCGAGGACGACGAACTCGACGCCACCTCCTCCGATGTGGGCGGCACTCCGACGTTCTACCTGGGCCGTGGCGACAAGAACCTGACCCGACATGTCGGACCATACGATGCAGCGACGTTGATTCGGGAACTCGAATCCATGTGAGGGTGGGCCGGGTTGCACCGAACGCGTCCGCGCCGACCGGATCCCGTCGATAGAGCGTCGTAGTGTGCAACCTCGCCCGGCTCCGTCAGCTCTCGGTGCGGTTTCCCTCCGCATCCCAATGCTCGGCGACCTTCTTCGACGGCTGCACTCGCGGCGGCTCGCCGGGCATCTTGGGATAGTCGGGTGGAAAGTTCAGCTCTCCGCCCGGCAGTGTTTCCCACAGGTGGAGAAGGGGTTCGAGCGAGTAGGCCTGGGAATCCATGTCGGCCCACGGGTCGCCGTCCTGCACCAGTTCCGGCACCGTGACGAGGTTGAACTCACGCGGATCGGTGACGTCGGCCAACTGCGACCACGTCATCGGAGTACTGACGGGTGCACCCGGCCGAGCCCGCAGACTCCATGCGCTGGCGATCGTCCGGTCACGGTTGTTCTGGTTGTAATCGATGAAGATGCGTTCTCCACGTTCCTCTTTCCACCAGTTCGTGGTCACCCCGTCGTCGCGACGTTCGAGTTCTCGGCCCAGTCCGATGGCCGCGTGGCGCACCTGCTCGAAGGTGTACTCGGGTTCGATGCGGACGTAGATGTGAATTCCCCGATTACCGCTCGTCTTCGGATAGCCACGTAAGCCCAACTCTTCCAACAGCTCTCGCGTCACGTCGGCGACCCGCAGGGCGTCCGCGAACGTAGTGCCCGGCTGCGGATCGAGATCGAGACGCAACTCGTCGGGATGGTCCACCTCCGGTCGCCGCACCGGCCACGGGTGGAAGGTCAGCGTGCCCATCTGAGCCGCCCACACCAGCGCAGCCGGCTCGGAGGGACACAGCTCCTCGGCAGTGCGCTTGCTGGGGAACGCGATCTTCACCGTCTCGATCCACTCGGGCGCGCCCTTGGGCAATCGCTTCTGATAGAAGCCGTCGCCCTCCTTGTCCTGTGGGCCGAGCGCCAATCGCATGCCCTCGCGATAGCCGTCGGGCCATCGCTCCATAGCGGTGGGGCGGTCGCCGATCGCCCGCATCAACGGCTCGCCGACGGCGGCGAAGTACTCGCACACCTGCAGTTTGGTGATGTCGGGAGTGCGCTCGGTCGCCTCGTAGATCACGCGATCGGGGCTCGATACTCGTACCTCGCGTTCGCCGACCTGCACGAACGCCGGTGGCGTCTTTGCGGCCATGGCTATCGCCCTCCGGCAATGACATCGGCGACGTCGTAGCGCACCGGAACCTCGAGCTGATCGTAGGCGCACGAGCGCGGCTCGCGATCCGGTCGCCAGCGCAGGAACCGGGCCACATGCCGTAGCCGTGCACCTTCCATCTGGTCGTAGGCCACCTCGATGACCCGCTCGATGCGCACCGGAATCCAGTTGCGATCGTTGGACGAGTTCCAGCGGGTCGCCTCCCCGTCGTACGTGACGTCCTCGCCGAGTCGAAGTGGCTCCAGTTCTTCGAGCAACTCCAGTCGCCGCTTGTCGGTGAACGCCGACGCACCGCCGATCATCCGCAGATCGTCACCATCGTAAAGACCGAGCAGTAGCGATCCGATACCGTTGCCGGACTTGTGAATTCGATACCCGATCAAGACGCAGTCTGCAGTGCGGGCATGCTTGATCTTGACCATCTCGCGCTTGTTCGGCAGATAGAGCCCGTCGAGCTTCTTGGCCACCACACCGTCGAGCCCGGCACCTTCGAACCGCTCGAACCAATCCTCGGCCACCGCCGCATCATCGGTGGCGGAGGTGACGAAGCAGCTCGGCCCGCCGGTGCCGACCGCGTCGAGCAATCTCGACCGACGTGTCGAGAACGACTCGCTCGTCAGGTCCTCGTCGCCGACGGCCAACAGGTCGAATCCGATGAACTGCGCGGGTGTCTTCTCCGCCAGCATCGTCACCCGACTCGCCGCGGGGTGAATTCGCTCCGACAACGACTCCCAATCCAGGCGAGTGGAACCGTTCTTCTCCCGGGGAACGACGATTTCACCGTCGACGACGATCTTCTCCGGCAGCTCGGCCTTGACCGCCTCGACCAACTCCGGGAAATACCGCGCCAGGTCCTTGCCCCCGCGTGAACCGAGCACCACCTCGTCACCGTCGCGGAAGACGATGGCGCGAAACCCGTCCCATTTCGGCTCGTAGGACCACACCGGTGGCCCGTCCTCGGGCTGGGCGGGCACCACTTTGGCTGCTTTGGCGAGCATCGGCGCGACCGGCACGGCAAGAGGAAGATCCACGCAGATCATCCTGCCTCATGCGGCCGACAACCGAGTCCGATATTTTCTACACACAGACGATCGATGCACACAGCACGGTTGAATTCACGAGGGCAGGACTCACCATGGCGTCATCCAACCGTTCGGTCCGCGCTCTCGTTCTCGCGTTGACGGCGTGCACGGCCCTGATACTCGCCGGGTGTGCCTCGGAAGTGTCCGGTACCGCCGTCGCCATCTCGGGCGCCACCATCGCGCCCACCACGACGAGTGCTCCTCGCACCACCGCTGCTCCAACCCCCGACATCGACGACGGCGGCAGCGTCGACATCGATGTGGAGATCGGCGAGTGCGTGAACCTCGGCGGAACGGTCGACGAGGCCACGATCGCCAATGCGACGTGCGGATCGCCCGAGTCCAACTACGTCGTCTTCGCCAAGACGCCCACCTCGGCCGAATGTCCCGCGGACGCCGATCAGTACTACTACGAGACCTACTTCGACATCGAGCAGGGAGCCCTGTGCCTCGACATCGACTGGGTTGTCGGCGGATGCATGGACATCGTCGGTGAGTTCGCCCAGCGCGTCGACTGCGCCACTCCCGGTGCCGACACTCGCCGCGTCGTGACGATCCTGCAGGGCACCTCCTCGGTCGACGATTGCCCCGACCCTGCTCTCTACGGATACGAGAAAGACACCCGCAACTTCGTCGTCTGCGTAGAACGCTTGTGACCGCTGAGGGCATCGCACTCTCCAGCGCCAGGGGGCGGTGGATCGTTGCGACCACCGTGCTCGGTTCGGCTCTGGCGATGCTCGACGCCACCGTGGTCAATATCGCGTTACCAGCGATCGGCCGCGACCTCGGTGCAGGCGTCACCGGTCTGCAATGGACTCTCAGCGGCTACACCCTCGCGCTCGCCTCGCTGATTCTGCTCGGCGGCTCTCTCGGTGACCGACTCGGGCGCAGACGGGTGTTCATCTGGGGCACAGTCTGGTTCGCGGCCGCGTCGGTGCTGTGTGGCCTCGCTCCCAACATCGAGGTGCTGATCGCGGCTCGGCTGCTGCAGGGCGTGGTAGCGGCGTTGCTCACTCCCGGTTCGCTGGCACTGATCTCGGCGTCCATCAAGGCCGAGGATCGGGGCGCGGCGATCGGGCTCTGGTCGGGTCTGGGCGGCGTCGCGTCGGCCATCGGTCCACTGCTCGGCGGCTGGTTGGTCGACGCCGTCGGCTGGCGTGCGGTGTTCCTGATCAACATCCCACTCGCTGTCGTGGTCGTGTCGGTGGCTGCGAAACATGTTCCGGAGAGCCGAGATCCGCACGCGTCCGGTCGCCTCGACGTGCCGGGCGCGGTGACGGTCGCGGCGGCATTGGGTCTGCTCACGTACGGGTTGATCGAGTCGCACACCATGGCGCTGGTACTCGGGGTTGTCGCGGTCGGCGTGTTCGTGGTGATCGAGCGCCGCTCGCACGATCCACTGGTGCCACCGTCACTGTTTGCTTCCCGAGTGTTCTTGGCGGCCAACCTCGTTACCTTCGCCGTCTATGCGGCCCTGGGCGGCGTGTTCTTCCTTCTGGTGCTGCAGTTGCAGTTCGCCGTGGGCTACTCGCCCATCGCGGCCGGAGTGTCGACGCTGCCGATCACAGCCCTGATGCTCGTACTGTCTGCCCGCGCGGGCCGAGTGGCCGGGCGTATCGGACCACGAATTCCGATGACGGTCGGGCCACTGCTGTCGGCTCTCGGGTTGCTGCTGATGCTGCGCATCGGTCCTGGATCCAGTTATGTCGCAGACATTCTGCCTGCGGTCGTCGTGTTCGGTCTCGGCTTGTCCGCGCTCGTCGCCCCGCTGACCGCGGCCGTACTGGGTGCGGTGTCCACCGATCGAGCCGGCATCGCGTCGGGGGTCAACAACGCCGTGGCCCGCACCAGCCAACTTCTGGCTGTGGCTGCCCTGCCTGCCCTCGCGGGTATCGCCGGCTCCGATTACTCTGCGCCGGAGGTGTTCTCGGCCGGCTTCCACACAGCGATGCTCCTGTGTGCCGGACTGTTGCTGATCGGTGCCGTCATCGCGGCGGTACTGATCCGCGGTACCGGCGACACGTCGAACTGCCCACCGCACTGCGACATGGGGTCACCACCGATGGCACCGCGTCGGAGCGCGTGACTCAGCGGACGATCAGCACCGAACAGTCGGCGTGGTGCACGAGATTCTGGCTGACCGATCCGAGAATTGCACCGCGGAGGACACCTCGCCCCCGAGAACCCACCACGATCATCGACGCGGACGCCGACATCGCACGCAGACCTCGTGTCGGGCTCGACTGGGTGCTCACGGTCGTCAGCGTCACCTCCGGGTACTTCTCGTGCATCTTCTCCACATGCGCATCGAGCCAATGCTTTTCGTGTGCCCGGACGCTCACCCAGTCGATGCCCTCGAATCCCGTTCCCAGACCCGGCTGGGCCGCGAATCCCCAGTAGTTCGCCGCAACCACCGGTGCACCGACGGTGTGCGCGAACTCGAGCGCGGCACTCAACGCTCGATCCGACTGCTCACTCCCGTCGACACCCACCACGATGGGCCTGGCGGGATCGGCGCTCTCCCCACCACCACGCACGAGCAGCACGGGGCAATGCGCGTGTGTGACGACCCGGAGGGTGTTGCTACCCAAGGTCAGGTCGCGTAGTGCACTCGATTTCCTCGATCCCAGCACGATCAATTCTGCGTCGGCATTCGACAGGTACGACGCGATCGTCCCATCGACGGTGACGATATCGACGGACACCTCGGGTGCCGCGTCGTGCATCGCACCGGCCGCACGAGTGAGGTGCTTTCGCCCGATGATGCGGAGGTCGCGCTCGAGCGCACCGCCGTCGACGAACGCTGCCGATCCGTACCAATCCCCCTCGGGGACAGCGTGAATCAACCGAACTGATGCATGTGTCTTCGACGCATAGGTGGCCGCCCACAGCGCTGCGGTATCGGCCTCGGTGGAGCCGTCGATGCCCACCAGGATGGGAAGCACTCGGTCGGTGGAATTGCTCATGATGTGTTCCTGTCTCGATGATGCTGCCGTCGGGTCGGTCAGGGGCGGAACAGGGCAGTTACCGCGTCTGTGTCGATATCGGTGCGGCATCCGCTCGATTCGAGCTCGACGTAGAAAGTCTCGTAGCCGCGCGGGTCGGCCCCGCTCACGCCGGTGCTGCGTCGCTCGAACACGCGCACCCCTGGCCACCGGTCGAGTACCGCCGTTCTCAGATCGTGCCCATCCGGCGACGTTCCGGCGAGAGGTCCGGACTCCGCGATCATCACCGCGTACACAGTTCCGTCGGCCGACGCAGTGGTCACCGGAAAGACTGCCGATCCTGTCGATGCCGGTCTGTCGACCGTGATGGAATCGGTCTCCATCCGCCGGGTGCCTGCGATCACTCGTGCGTCGTTCGTCATCTCCGGGCTCCTTCTGTAGTCGAGTCTCTGCAGATCATCACCGGGCAGTGGGCGTGCCGCGTGAGGTTGCTACTGGTCGACCCGAACAGTGCCCGGGCCACCACTCCTCGACCGTGACTGCCGACAACCACCAGACCGGCTCGTTTGGACAGGTCGACCAACAAATGCGCGGGGTTTCCCTGTTGCACAATATGTTCGACGCTGACATCCGGATACTTCTCGGCCCACCCGGCCAGACATTCGGACATCAGCATCCGCTGTTCACGCTCGAACTCCATGGGGTCGGGTGATCCGGGTAGAGAGAGCGCCGCCCCCTGCGACAACGAGTTCCAGGCAAGCGCGGCGATCAACGACACGCCGAACAACGAGGCCAGCTCGAAGGCTTGTCCGACGGCCACCTCACTGGTCGCGCTGCCGTCGATACCGACGAGAATCGGTGCGTCGACGGTCTCGGCTCCCTCCCGCCACACGATCACCGGGCACTGGGCCACGTTCGAGATCTCTTGCGTCGTACTCCCGAACAATGCGGACACGATCGGACCCGAACCGGAATTGCCGACGACGAGCATGCGCGCGGTACGAGAGAGTTCGACCATCATTGCGCATGCGGACGTCTCCTCCACCGAGGTGGTCACTGCACTGTTCGGATGCCGGGCCAGCACAGCGGCAGCAACGTCCGTGACGACGCGTTCGGCCGTGTGCCGCTGCTCGTCCCACACGTCCCTCGGTATCACCGATGCGGACTCGCCCAGGTAGAACGCGGGCTGCTGTACGGCTCCGGCAATGTGCATCGGAGAACCCAATCTCTCCGCGATGGTCGCCGCCCAGAGAGCAGCGCTGACACTGTTCGGCGAACCATCCACGCCCACAACGATTCTCTGATGAGCTGCAAGAATCACGATTGTCTCCTGTTCGGTGTACGGGCGGGCGCAGACAGCACCGACGCCACGGCGTGTCGAGGGGTTCGGGGTGGCGGCGAGCCGATCATGGGTGTGCCGACTCGAATCAGCAGCTGCGTCAGACCGTTTCGCGGGGCCAGGGACTCGACCAGGTGCCTGCTTCCCGACTGTTCCGTCAGGTGCGTCAGGGGGCATGTCGCCAGCCCGTCCGCGGTCGCGGCCAACAGGAATGCGGACATGGCTCGGCCGCACTGCAACCAATCGAGGCGCTCGTCCGATGCCGTGCCGAGCAACACCACCGTGGACTCGTCCTCGACCGGCTCGGTCGTGACCGTTGTGGCGACCCGATGCGGTTCGGGAAATTGCCTGCCGACCTGCACCCTCGACGTCTCGGCCCGGTTCGTCAGCGCCTCCGGCGGAATTCCTCCCGAGCGGAACGAGTGCCCGGCCCACCATCTGATCTCTGCCTGATAGGTCGCGTCGTACTTTCGCACGCTCGCGCTCAGTGTCGAGGCCTTCGCCAACGTCTGTTTGGACTCTGCCGACAGGACGGTCATCTCCGTGCCGTACTGCGCCTGACGGAGGTACCGAGTCAGAATACGATTGCTCGGCACCGGTCCGAACGCCCGCCGATCCGAGTGGCGGCGGTTGATCGCAGCCAACAGATCGAACTCGTGCGAGCGAGGATGTGCGTCGTGCACGAAGCGAACGTGCGCCAGATGATCGGGCGCACCCGGTGTGGGCAGCAGATCGATCTCGGTCGTCCACCTGAACGCCGCGGCGGCCTTCTCGAGGTGGTCCAACGCTGCCCCGCAGCTCAACACCATCTGTCGCTCGGTCGGGTCTATCACCCCGAGCAACCGTGAGCTGTCGGTGTACAGATCGAGTCCGCGTGAGGAGTAGGTCCACCGCCACGGCTGACTGTTGTGCACCGACGGTGCCCGACACGCGAGCTCCACCAGCATCTCCACCACGGCCGTATCCGGCTGATCGTTCATCGACTCTCCTCGACCTCCCACCCCGACGCGGTGGCTGCACCCACTGTCGCCCCGAGCTCGCGGTGCTCGACAGGGCCATTCGTCACTTGATGGAGGGCATTCCGGTCAGGGAGTTGGGTGCAGGCCGATAGACGGCGGCAACCACAGGTTTAGTGTTGACGACGAATGCGACTCAGGAGCGGAACCTGAGGACGCGCGTCCGCCGACCGCTCAGGAGAGTCATGACGACCCCGCAGAATCCCTCGGAAAAGCAATCCCCCGACATCGACGTCAAACCGCGTAGTCGCGACGTCACCGATGGACTGGAGAAGACGGCAGCGCGCGGCATGCTCCGCGCCGTCGGCATGGGCGACGACGACTGGGTCAAGTCCCAGATCGGTGTCGCATCGTCGTGGAACGAGATCACCCCGTGCAACCTCTCGCTCGAGAGGCTGGCCAAAGAGGTCAAGAAGGGCGTTCACGCGGCCGGCGGGTACCCGTTGGAATTCGGCACCATCTCGGTGTCCGACGGCATCTCGATGGGCCACGAGGGCATGCACTTCTCGCTTGTCTCCCGTGAGGTCATCGCCGACAGCGTCGAAACCGTCATCAGCGCCGAGCGCCTCGACGGCTCGGTCCTGCTCGCCGGGTGCGACAAGTCTCTGCCCGGAATGCTCATGGCCGCAGCACGTCTGGATCTGGCGAGCGTGTTCCTCTACGCCGGTTCCACGCTGCCCGGCTTCGCCACCCTGTCCGACGGCAGCGAGCACCAGGTGACGATCATCGACGCATTCGAAGCGGTCGGGGCCTGTTCACGCGGACTGATGTCGCGGGCCGACGTCGACACCATCGAACGCGCCATCTGCCCCGGTGAAGGTGCCTGCGGCGGAATGTACACCGCCAACACGATGGCCAGCGCAGCCGAGGCCATGGGAATGTCGTTGCCCGGCAGCGCTTCTCCGCCTGCCCCGGATCGTCGTCGCGACGGATTTGCACACGCCAGCGGCGAGGCCGTCGTCGACCTTCTCCGACGCGGCATCCGCACCAGCGACATCCTCACCAAGGAAGCGTTCGAGAACGCCATCGCCGTCGTCATGGCCTTCGGTGGCTCCACCAACGCCGTCCTGCATCTCCTCGCCATCGCCCACGAAGCGCAGGTCGAGCTGACCCTGGCCGACTTCACCCGCGTCGGCGCAAAGGTTCCCCACCTCGCGGACGTCAAGCCGTTCGGCAAGCACGTCATGACCGACGTCGACGCCATCGGCGGAGTACCCGTCGTGATGAAGGCTCTGCTCGACGCCGGCCTGATGCACGGCGACTGCATGACGGTCACCGGCAAGACCGTGGCGCAGAACCTCGCTCACATCGCACCACCCGATCCCGACGGCAAGGTGCTGCGCGCACTCGACAAGCCGATCCACCCGACCGGCGGCATCACCATTCTCGAGGGCTCACTTGCTCCGGGCGGGGCCGTCGTCAAGTCCGCAGGCTTCGACTCCGACGTATTCGTCGGTACCGCACGAGTTTTCGAACGCGAGCGCGCGGCAATGGATGCTCTGGAGAACGGAACCATCACCGCCGGCGATGTCGTCGTCATCCGCTACGAGGGCCCCAAGGGCGGTCCGGGAATGCGTGAGATGCTCGCGATCACCGGAGCGATCAAGGGCGCGGGCCTCGGCAAGGATGTCCTGCTGCTCACCGACGGACGGTTCTCCGGCGGCACCACGGGCCTGTGCGTCGGACACGTTGCTCCCGAGGCAGTCGACGGCGGTCCCATCGCCTTCGTCCGCGACGGTGACCAAATCCGACTCGACGTCGGCAAGGGCACACTCGACCTCCTGGTCAACGCAGCCGAACTGGAGTCCCGCGCACAGGGTTGGGCTCCGCTGCCGCCGCGCTACACCCGCGGAGTGCTGGCGAAGTACTCGAAGCTGGTGGGATCGGCCTCGAACGGTGCGGTGCTGATCTAGCACTGGCCTCCCCTCTCCCCGGCCCATCCCCCGCCGCGTCAATGGACCACTGCATACGTCTGAGAAGTGCAAGGGTTCATTCACGCAGCGATGCCCCGCGCGTGAATGAACCACTGCACACGTCTCGGCGATGCAATGGCCCATTCACGCGAGCGGGGCGAACGCTGGCGAGGGTGGGCGGGGTTGGGTGG